>NZ_LBIX01000176.1:0-708336 GCF_028128655.1 Bradyrhizobium sp. CCBAU 45394
TTGACGTGTCAACCATGTCCCCGAACACCCGTCAGTCATGTCTCCGGGCTAAACACTTCGCTCGCAATGACGAAGGAGAGATCAGGAGCGCTCGCCCCACAGCGCCTGCACGATCGCATCGAGCCCGTCGGTGAGCGCGGCCGGCCCCGGCTGGAGAATGATCGGTGACTTGATCTCGACGATGCGGTTGTCCCGCACGGCCGGAATTTCATCCCACCCCTCGCGCGCGCGGATGCGGGTAGGCACAACCTTCTTGCCGCACCATGATGCGAGGATCACGTCGGGGGCGGCCTGACGCACGTCGTCCGCCGCGACGATACGATCCTTGGCCGCCTGCCGATGCCGTAGCTCCGGAAATACATCCGCCTCAGCTCGGACACCCAGCCGATGCCTGATATCAACGGGTCGTCCCACTCCTCGAAATAGACCTTTGGCTGCGGCGAGGGACGGGGCGTTGCGGCGATCGCGGCGAGACGCAGCTCGAATCCCTGGGCGAGTTCCTGGGCGCGCTTGGCGGCGCCGACCAGCGCGCCCAGCGTCCGGATCATCGCCAGTATTCCCGCAACGTCGCGCTGGTTGAAGACGTGGACGTCGAGCCCGGCGCGCACCAGATCGGCGACGATGCCGGCCTGGAGATCGGAGAAGGCGAGCACGAGATCCGGTTCCAGCGCCAGAACCTTCGGGATGTCCGCCGACACGAAGGCCGATACCCGCGGCTTCTCGCGCCGCACTTGCGGCGGGCGCACGGCGTAGCCGGAGACGCCGACGATGCGGTCCTGCTCGCCGAGCAGATAGAGCGTTTCGACCGTCTCTTCGGTCAGGCAGACGATGCGGCGGGGAGGGAAGTGACGCATGGGAGCAGCATATGCACAAATGCGGGCGCCGATGTCAGCATGGCCATGACCTCGGACGTCATTGCTTTGCCGCGCGAAGCAATTCACGCTGGGACAACAACGAATTGGGAGGAAGTCCGATGACGCCGCTCGAGAAACTTAAAGCGATGAAGATGCCGTTCGCCGAGCTCAAGGGCGTCGAATTCGTCGAGGCCGAGAAGGATCGCGTGGTGGCGCGGATGACCGTCCGCCCCGATCTCTGCACCCTCCACCACACCATCCACGGCGGTGCGGTGATGGCGCTGGCCGATTCCGTCGGCGCGGCGGCGACCGTCATCAACCTGCCCGAGGACGCCAAGGGGACGACCACGCTGGAGAGCAAGACCAATTTCATAGGGGGCGCGAAGGAGGGAACCACGCTCATCGCCACCGCCACCCCCGTCCACCGGGGCCGGCGGACCCAGGTTTGGACCACCCGTTTGGAAACCGAGGACGGCAAGCTGGTCGCGGTGGTGACCCAGACGCAGCTGGTCCTCGTATAACTACGGGCCTTTGATTCTGTTAACGAAATAGTCGCTCCCGATGCCCTTAACTTGGGCAGGTTCCAGTCTTGAAAATTATGGTGCGATGCACAACATAGGGAGCCTAGGGATTCGAACGCCTCCTCGAGGGACACCAAGAGGAGTTTTGACGTGGTACTTGAAGAGACGCTCCGCACCGCCCCAGGCTATGTGCGGACCCTGATCCAGCAGGAAGAATTGCCGCTGCTGCGCGACCATCTGCTGAGGCTCGATGCCGAAAGCCGGCATGATCGTTTCAACGGTTTTCTCGACGACAGCTTCATCGAGCGTTACGCCGCCCGCTGTGCCGAAGACGGCACCGTGATCGTCGCCTATATCGTCGACGGCGTGGTCCGCGGTGCGGCCGAGCTGCATCCGCCGGAGCACGATTCGCTGCCCGAAGTCGCCTTCAGCGTGGAGGCCTCCGCACGCCGCCAGGGCGTCGGCACCGTGCTGTTCCGCCGCCTGATCGCGGAAGCGCGCTGGAGAGGCTACAAGCGCCTGCGCATCACCACCGGCGCGGAGAATCACGCGATGCGGGCGCTCGCCAGGAAGTTCGGCGCCCATCTCGCCTTCCACCATGGCGAATCGACCGGCACGATCGATCTCGCCAAGACGCCGGAAGCCGAGCTGGCCGACCTCGCGGCCGCGCCGTTCACGGCCGGGCGCGCGCTTCTCAGCTTCAACTCGACCTGCTGGAAGATCATCTCCAGCATGTACGGCAATCGCGCCGCCTGAATCAAAAAGCGGACCGGCAAAACCGGTCCGCTCTTGTATTGGGGAGCGTGGATGAGGCGCTCAGGTGCCGGTGCGTGTACCGGTGCCGAAGCGGCGGACGACGCGGCGCTCGACCACCACCGAGCGCTGTGCGCCCTGTTCGCCGGCGATCACGCGCGTGGCGGTGATGCGGCTGTTGGTGCGGGCCTGCTTCTTCACCTCGGCCTGGACGACATCGAGCGGCATCCCCATCAGAGCTGCGGCGATCTCGGCCTGCTGCTCCTGGTCGTCGGTGATGCCGACGGCGGCGAAGATCGCCTCGTCCAGGGTGGGCGGATCGTGACGCACGCGCCGCGTGCCGTACTTGGTATTCCAGTCTGCGCTCATGGGGGCCTCGTTTCGATCCGGGATACCTAGTGCCGCCTATGTTGCATTGCAATATGAATTTGGTGTGGCAGCTCAGCTATTCACGGCTTGCATCGATCCCGTGTCAGGACGGTGACGGAGCACCGGCGTCGATCTCGATCCGTTGCTGCGGCCAGCGCTTCAGCGCGGAGTGTCCGGCGGCGGTCAGCCCGTAGATTCCCCGCTCGGTGCGTTCGAACCAGCCATACACATTGTTAAGCAAGATCTTGCCGGCATCCGGACAGCGCTCGCGCAGCTCGCCCACGCGCCGTGGGCCGTCGGCGAGCGCCGCGGCGCAGGCCAGTGCCTGCTGCCGATAGGCGGTCATGATCGGCGCGCGGGTGCTGCCGCCGAGCGCCGGATCGCCCTGGCGGCGCTGATGCTCGGCAACGAGGCGCGAGCGCTTCTTCGGCTCGCGTCGCGGCGCCGCGGTCGGCGGCTTCACCAGCACCTCGACCTGGCCGCGGTCGGTGACCCCCAGCATACCGAAGCCGAGGCGGCGGCAGAGATTGCGATAGCGCGAGTCGCTCTCGCGGCCCTTGCCGCGCACCGACATCTTTGCCGCAATCCAGACCTCGTCGCTGGCCGGCGCGCGGTCGACCGCCTGGAGGATCAGCTCGAGATTGAAGGCAAGCTTGAGCTCGCCGATCACCACCACCGGCGGGTCGCCGGCGCTGAGGCCGACCAGATCGCAGCCGCCGATCTCGCCCTTGACCGTGAAGCCGAGCTCTTCGAGGAAGCGTTTGACGGGCAGGTAGAGCGCGGTTTCCACAGGTGTTCCGATCGGAGAATCAATTGTGGACAGTCTAGAGCGTTCAGGGCTCCGATTGAATCAGAGCCGGCATTCATCAGACGACCGGATCGGACTTCGACTACACCCGCCCGCCCACCGGGATCAGCGCGCCGGTGACGCCGCTCGCGGCGTCGCTGGCGAGGAACAGGATGACCTCGGCAAGCTCCTGCGGCGTCACCCATTTGGTGAAGTCCGCCTTCGGCATGTCGGCGCGGTTGGCCGTGGTGTCGATGATCGACGGCAGCACCGCGTTCACCGTCACCTTGCCCTTCCACTCGCTGGCCAGCGCCTCGGTGAGGCGATGCACGCCGGCTTTCGACGCCGCATAGGGACCCATGCCATTGCCGGCCTGGAGCGCGCCCATGGCGCCGATGTTGATGATGCGTCCGGCGCTGGATGCGGCGAGATGCGGCAGCGCCGCGCGCGAGGCGTTGAGCGCGGTCAGCACGTTGAGTGCATACATGCGCTGCCACGTCTTGGTGTCGCCGTCGCCGACGGTCTCGAAGGCAAAGCCGCCGGCGATGTTGATCAGCGCATCGAGCCGGCCAAAGTGCTTCGCGGCCGCATCAACCGCGGTCTTCGCCTGCGCCGCGTCGGACAGATCGACGCCGCCGATCTCGATGCGCTCGGGCGTCGCTGGTACTTGCGAGGGCGCGTAATCGATGCCGGCGATCCGTGCGCCGCGAGACTGCGCGATCTCCGCAACTACTTTACCGAGAGCGCCGAGCGCGCCGGTGACGATCAGAACCTTGCCTTGCATTGTCGTTCTCCCGGCGCGGCCGCCTACGATTGCAGATAGCGCGCCTTCAGTGCGGTCCGCTCTGCTGTGCCGAGCTTGAGCCCGTCGCGCAAGTAGGTTTCGAGGTCGCCATAGTCGCTGCCGACGGCTTCGAAGGCTGCCGCAAGGTACGAGGCCTCGACGGAGCCGATCGCGTCGAGCACGTCGGCGGGAAGATCGGAGGCGTTTGACGCATCGCGCCGGTAGTGCCGGTTGGTCAGGAGGTAGTCCTCGGCAATGACGCCGTCGGCAACGCCGAGCGCATGCAGGATCAGCGCGCTGGCAAAGCCGGTGCGGTCCTTGCCGGCGGTGCAGTGGATCACGAGCGGGGCGCGGTCTTCCAGCAGATGGCCGAACAGCGCGCGAAAGCTGTGCGTGTTGTAGCGGACATAGTTGCGATAGGACTCGCGCATCAGCTCCAGCGCGACCGGCGCGGTCAATGTGCCCCGGGCGAGCTCGGCGCGCAGCGCGGCAACAACCGTCGGCTCGATCGGCAGCGAGTGCACGGTGATCTCGTTCACGACGCAGACACCGGCCGCGCGCTCCTCCAGCCCGCGAAAGTCGAACGCGCTCCTGACGCCGAGCGCGCGGACGATTTCGATGTCATCGGCGGTGAGCTGACCGAGATGGTTGGAGCGGAAGATGTGCCGCCAGCGCGTGGTGCGGCCATCGATGGTCGGATAGCCACCAAGATCGCGGAAATTGCTGGCGCCTTGCAAGGCGAGGTGGCGGGCAGGGGGCTCTGACATCGGATATGCTTTTGTTATGTTGCCGGCGGATCATTACAGGGGGCGATCATGAACCGGCACAAGGCCATTGTCTTGGCGATCACCATGCTGGCGAGCGGAATCTTCGGCATGCGGCTGGCCGGTGCACAGACGTTCCAGACCTACCGCTGCGCCGATGGTACGCAGTTCATCGTCGGGTTTTATGACGCGGACAAGCGCGCCTTCCTCCAGATCGACGGCGAACCCGTCACGCTCGCCAAGCGGCTGACGGTCTCGGGCGCACGCTATTCGGGGGCGGGGGTCACGCTGAGGATAGGCGAGACGGGAGCGACCACCGTCAAGCATCTGAAGCGGCCGGTCACGGCCTGCGCAATGGTCGAAAAGCCCGGGCTCTAGCCGCGCTGCCATCAAGAATCAAAAAGGGTCGAAACCTCATTGTTTCGACCCTCTTCAAACTGCTGCCGGTCGCTCCAGGGAGCGTCGCGGGATTGAACCAAACGCAGGCATTAGCGATCCCATTTCGGCTTGGCTTCGTCGACGGCCTCCTGGTGGTACCAGCTTCCGCTGCAGATCGTCTCGTTCACAGGAAGCGAGAGACGGTCGGCAGGAAGGCGGGCCTCACCGTAGCGGCGACCTCCGAGAGCCGCGCGGCCCCCGGCGGGGAATTGATAGATCTTTGCAGATCCCTCACTCAGACCATTGTTCATCATTGCGGTATCTCCTCGGGTCGAAGCGCTTGGCCTCCATGGTGCGCCCGACTCGTTCGATTGTGGTTACTGGAATCCCCATATCGGCCGCGCGCCCCGAAATGCAAAGTGCTGAAAAGGAAATCAGTTTCAGCTTATTTTCTAGGCAGCGTGCATTCTGCATCCTCCAAGGCACCAGCTTGGTGACTAACGCTTGGGCCATTGCGAAGGTTGCCGGCGATGGGGCGAAGACTTTGCGAAAATTGCCGGACGTTGATGCGCGTTTCATCGGCAACCTCCGGCACCGGCCGGCCTGCTCCAGAATCAGGCGTTTTCCGCGGGATTTTTGCAGTGCAGCTTCACGCAAAGGTGCGCCGCTATGACGCACGCCGCCGGGGACGGCCGGCCGCTCGCGGGGAGGGGGCGGCCGCGGTGGAAAACCTCCCGCAATGCGGCCTTTTGGCACGCAAAATGCTTGTAAACGGTCGGCCGATGGTGGCCGGGTACAAACGTGGGGGGCCCCCGGGCCCCCAACCTTTCGCATCATCTACAGAGAGGCTCAATGACCAAGTATAAGCTCGAGTACATCTGGCTCGACGGATATACGCCGACTCCGAACTTGCGCGGCAAAACTCAGATCAAGGAATTCGCGTCGTTCCCGACGCTCGAGCAGCTTCCGCTCTGGGGCTTCGATGGCTCCTCCACCCAGCAGGCCGAAGGCCACAGCTCTGATTGCGTGCTGAAGCCGGTCGCCGTCTTCCCGGACGCCGCGCGCACCAACGGCGTGCTCGTGATGTGCGAAGTCATGATGCCCGATGGCAAGACCCCGCACGCCTCCAACAAGCGCGCCACCATTCTCGACGACGCCGGCGCCTGGTTCGGCTTCGAGCAGGAATACTTCTTCTACAAGGACGGCCGTCCGCTCGGCTTCCCGACCTCCGGTTATCCGGCGCCGCAGGGCCCGTACTACACCGGCGTCGGCTTCTCGAACGTCGGCGACGTCGCCCGCAAGATCGTCGAAGAGCATCTCGACCTCTGCCTCGCGGCCGGCATCAACCATGAAGGCATCAACGCGGAAGTCGCGAAGGGCCAGTGGGAATTCCAGATCTTCGGCAAGGGCTCCAAGAAGGCCGCTGACGAAATGTGGATGGCCCGCTACCTGATGCTGCGCCTGACCGAGAAGTACGGCATCGACATCGAGTTCCACTGCAAGCCGCTCGGCGACACCGACTGGAACGGCTCCGGCATGCACGCCAACTTCTCGACCGAGTACATGCGCACGGTCGGCGGCAAGGAGTACTTCGAGGCGCTGATGGCTGCCTTCGACAAGAACCTGATGGACCACATCGCCGTCTACGGCCCGGACAACGACAAGCGTCTGACCGGCAAGCACGAGACCGCGCCGTGGAACAAGTTCAGCTACGGCATTGCCGACCGCGGCGCTTCGATCCGCGTGCCGCACTCCTTCGTCAACAACGGCTACAAGGGCTATCTGGAAGACCGTCGCCCGAATTCGCAGGGCGACCCATACCAGATCGCTTCGCAGATCCTGAAGACGATCTCGTCCGTGCCGACCGAGAAGAAGGCTGTCGCCTAAGATCCTCCCGGCCCGGGCGAGGGGGCTGGCCCGGGTTGGCATTCAATCCGCCGGAGCTGAAAGGCTCCGGCGGATTTTTTGCGTTTTGTTGACGGCCGTTCCTGTGGTCTGCCGGCGGTGATGGCGCGAATTTTGTCCATCGCCATCGAAAGCGGGATAGACTGTGCCTGGATGTGCGCAGGGCCGGGGACGGCTGGTGTTTGAGGGTTTCTACAAGGTGCGGTTTCAGCTCGGCGACGCCGTTGGCCGGAGCGTGATGCATGCCGGTAATGGCAAGATGCTCGGCGGCAATTCGGCCTTCGCCCATATCGGCACCTACGAGAAGACCGATGACGGCGTCGACATCGTCATCAAGACCGTCCGCCACAACCCCGATCCGAACTACCGCGCCATGGCCGGCACCGATGACGCGACCCTGCTGGCGAAAGGTCGGGCCGACGGCGATCTCTATCGCTTCAAGGGCGAGCTGAAGGAGCTGCCGGGCGTGCCGTTCCAGTCGGTGATGACGCCGATCACGGAGGACGAGATGCCGATCGCCGGCGGCGTCGGCGAGGGCGGCATCGCCGATGGCCTCTATTCGATCCACCTGCGCATGCTCGACGGCGTCGACGGCGGCCTCACCGGCGTGATGCTGCTCAACCACGGCCGCATTCTCGGCGGCGATGCCTCGTTCTACTATCTCGGCAGCTACACCGCCGCGAACGGCCGCTGGAAGGGCCAGATCCTCAATCAGGAGCACACGCCGGCCAAGGACGATCCGATCTTCGGCGGCCACGAGGTCGGCATCGGCTTCTCCGGCAGCTACGACGCGGAGCAGGCGGTGCTGGAGGCAACCGCGCTTGCCGGCAAGCGCAGCCTGCGCCTGACCGCAGCGCTCAAGCTGATGCACCGCGCCTGATCTCATCCGGGAAGACACATGGAAAAGACCATCCGCACGCTTTCGACGCTCGGCCTGATGGGCGCGATGCGCAGCCTGTCCACCGCCTTCGAGACCGCTAGCGGCATCCACGTCGATTCCGACTTCGCGCCGACCCTGGCGCTGCTCAAGCGGCTGCGCGACGGCGAGGCCGCCGATCTCGTCATCCTCACGCGCGAGGGGCTCGACGAGATGATCGGCGAGGGCCGCGTCGTCGCGGAGAGCGCGGCCGATCTCGCGCGCTCCTTCGTCGGCATTGCCGTGCGGGCAGGGCAGGCGCATCCCGACATTGCCACCGAAGCTGGGCTGCGCAAGACGCTGCTTGCGGCGCGGTCCGTCGCCTATTCGCGGCTGGGCGCCAGCGGCGTCTACTTCGCCCAGCTGATCGTCCGGATGGGGATCGCGGCCGAGATCAACGCCAAAGCCACCATCGTCGAACAGGGCTTTACCGCCGAGCGGCTCGTCAACGGCGAGGCGGACCTCGCCGTGCAGCAGATCAGCGAGCTGAAACAGGTCGACGGCATCGAGGTCGTCGGCCCGGTCCCGCACGATTTGCAGACACCGGCCGTGTTCTCCGCCGGCCGCATGGCGAACGCGAAACAGGCCGACGCCGCGGACCGGTTGCTGCGCTACCTGGCTTCACCGGAGGTCGTGTCCGTTCTCCGTCAATCAGGACTCGAGCCTTGAATTTGCCGGGCCGGGAACGCAACGTGGTGCCCATGCGGACCTATCTTCTTGCCATTCTCCTTGCGCTTGCCGCGCCCCTCGCGGCGCATGCGCAATCCGCCGACCTCGTCCTGTGCGACCGGGTTGCGGCCGATCCCAGCGATCCCGACAAGCCGGCCGACGTGAAGGGCGTGGCGGAGGTCGCTGCCTCCGACGTCGCGACCGCCATCAAATTCTGCAGGCAGGCCGCGCCATCCTCGCGGCGCGCGATGTTCGAGCTCGGCCGCGCCTATGCCGCCGGCCGTCAGATGGCGGAGGCGATCGCCGCCTGGCGCAAGGCGGCCGACAAGGGATCGAGCGCGGCCATGGTCGAGCTCGGTGTGCTCTACGGCACGGGATCAGGAGTCGCGAAAGATGAGGCGCAGGCGCGAAAGCTGTTCGAGAAGGCGGCGCAGGCCGGCAATCCCCGCGGCGTCAGCAATCTTGCCGCGCTCGGCGGCGCCGGTGGTGCCGCGCCGGCCGATCCCGCGCAGGCCCGCGCGCTGCTGGGCAAGGCTGCCGAGACCAACGCGGAGGCGCAGTATCAGCTCGGCCTGATGCTCTCCGAGGGCACGGGCGGTGCGAAGGACGACGTCGCGGCGCGCGCGCTGTTCGAGAAGGCGGCCGCGCAAAACCATCCCGGTGCGCTGGAGCGGATGGGCGCCTTCGCGCAGGAAGGCCGCGGCGGGCCGAAGGACAAGGATGCCGCAAAAGCCTATTACGAGCGTGCTGCCGCGCTCGGCGACGAGGACGCCAAGGCTGCGCTGGAGCGGCTGCGCTGCCCCTACGCGATCAAGGACAAGCAGGGCAAGCTCGTCACCACGCTGTGCTTCTGATCAAACAGCAAGTTTGATTGAACTCGGTGGTGGCCGAGAAGCTCGTCCACTTCTCCCCGTCGGGGAGAGTTGGAGGCTCTCGCTGTGCCGCTTCAGCTCACTTGTAGTAGTAGGCGAGATTGTTGCGGGCGTCGCGATAGGTCGTCTCGAGAAAATCGGGATATTCCGCGGCGGCCTGCGCCACGGCGCGTACGACGCAGTTCCAGAAATCACCGTCCCATTTGAAATGCGCTTCAGTCGCGCCCTCGAATTTGACGGCGGTGATGATGGCCCGCCTGATCGCGGCGTCATCGGCGCGCGGATGGGCTCGCTTCACATAGCCGAACATCGTCCCCTCATGGGCATGGTCGCGGTCGTAACGATATTTCTCGGCCATCTGCTGCGGCGTGAGGGTGCGATTGATGCGGACCTGTTCGGCGGTCGGGCGCCCCTCGATCGAATCCAGTCGGTAGCGCCAGCGCCAGAGTTCGAACGCGGCATCGAGCAGCGGTTGCTTCGCCGCGCTGGCGATGAAGGCCTCGATCTGCTCTTCGGCGGATGGTTCGGTCCGGTTCATGCCCCTTTGTCGTGCGCGTGCGCCGACGGGTTCGACGCCGCCCTTGATCGAGCGCAAGGCTCCCGGGCACCGCGCCAGCGTACACTTGCTTCTCACGGGAAATGGAGACCTGCGATGAGGCTTCGGGGGTGGATGCTGGCGCTGGCCGGCTTGGGCGCGCTAACCGCCGTGGCAACGGCGCAGGACCTCAAATCGCCATCCTCGGACCAGTATGTGCCGCGCCTCGGCGACATCATGGGCGCCGCGCAGGCGCGTCACCAGAAACTCTGGCTGGCCGGCAAGGCCCAGAACTGGGAGCTCGCGGCCTATGAGCTGCGCCAGCTCAAGGCCAGCCTGGTCGAGGCCGCCGTATTCTATTCAGGCATTCCCGTCGGTAATGTCACGACCTTGGAGCCATCGCTGCAATCGATGTCCGACGCGCTCACGGCGAAGGACGGCCGCAAATTCGCAAAGGCCTTTGGCGATTTGACCGAGGGCTGCAACACCTGCCACCGGTCGATGAAGCGCAACTTCGTCGTCATGAAGGTTCCTTCCGACCAGGCGCCATTCGCCAATCAGCAGTTTGCGCCGCCATCCAAGCCGTGACGGAACGGATTTCGCGCGCAGCGGGTTGAATCCGAAAACCCGACAGGAGGCGTGATCATGATCCGCAAACTGGCATCCGGCGAGTATCGCCTTTACTCACGCAAGGTGAATCCGAAGACCGGCAAGCGTCGCAACCTCGGCACCTTCAAGAGCCGCGCGGCGGCCGAGAAGCACGAGCGCGAGGTGCAATATTTCAAGCGTCACTAGCGCGGGGCGAGGCGGCCGGGACCACGCAGAACAAAAAAGTCGAAAAACAACCCCATGCACAGTAGCCGGGGCACTGAAATCGCAACGAAATCACGGATTGCGGATTTGGCGAATCTCGGTTGACCCGTCGGGCAAAACAGGGGCATGATGGCATCATGCAGCGAGGGGTCCGGCGAGCGGCCCTGCGCGCAAAAGCCGGATGGCCTTGGCGCGGCGGCGGTGCTAGGTAGCCTCGATTCCTTTCCGATTTTGCGGGTTCATTGCGTTGCTGGACGGACTCTACAAGGTTGAATACGGCGTCAACGATGCGTTCGGCCGCAGCATCATGTGCCTGCACGACGGCAAGATGCTGGGCGGCAATTCGGGCTTCGCGCATCTTGGCACCTATGTCGAGCGCGACGGCGAGATCATCGCCGAGGTCATCACCGAGCGGCATAATCTGGATCCGAACTACAAGCCGCTGATGGGCGCCGACGTCGCCTCGATCGGGGCGCGCGGGAGGCTGCACGGCAACCAGATCCGTCTGGAGGGCGGCGCGGACACCATGCCGGGCGCAAAATTCTGGGCCAATCTCACCCGGCTCGACGACGAGGCGGTGCCTCCGAGCGGCGCGGTCGGCCCTGGCGGCATCGTCAACGGGCTCTATGGGATGAGCCTGCGCGCGCTTGACGGTGTCGATGCCGGACTCTCCGGCGTGATGCTGCTGATCGACGGCCGCATCCTCGGCGGCGATGCGTTCTTCTACTATCTCGGCTCCTATTCATCGGCCGACGGCCGCTGGAAGGGTGAGATGCTCAACCAGGAGCACACGCCGGCGAAAGGCGAAAATCCGGTGTTCGGCGGCTATGAGGTCGGGATTGGCTTCTCCGGGACTTGCACGGCGGATAGCGGCGAGCTCGAAGGCATCGCGCTCGCCGGCAAGCGCAGCCTGCGCCTTGCGGCCTCGCTCAAGCTGATGCGGCGGGCCTAGCACTACTTTGGCAGAATGTGTTTTCGCCGCTGTTTTTCAGGGATTTTCTTTCGGCAATATGGGCACTGCTGAGACGGCGGCCGAAGGATGAGATCGACGATGGCGTGACGTATGGCGGGCATGGTTGGTTGAGGCGGAGGCCCGTTGATTCTTTTTTTTCCGCCCCGCGTGTGCGAGGCGACGGTGTTGCAGGAAGGCGTAGGCAATCATTGTCATAAGGGCGTGGCGATGAAGACCTTGCCATGATCGCCCTTCGAAGTGATCAAGTCCGAGCTCCTCCTTCAACTGCTGATGCGCTTGCTCACAAATCCACCGTGCCTTGATGGTGGCTGCCAGCGTGCGCAGATCCGTCATCGCCGGAAGATTGGCGAGATAGTATTTCTTCTCTCCCGAGGCGCGTTGCTCGCCAATGAGCCAGGCTTCGTCGCCTGGGAGATGCTGCTGACCTTTATCCCATATCCGCTGCGGAGGGCCGTCGGCGGTCCGGACACGGAGAGCAGCAAATCGGGCTTTGAGCCGACCTTTCGTCCCGCTACGCCAACTCACGGTTTTCCATTTGGCGCTGGCCAGCATTTGTTCTGCCGCAATCGATAAGATATCGGGCACGTGGTGCTTTCGTGGTTTCCCGCGGACTTTGGTGATCGGCCAAATGAGCTTCACATCGACCGGATACACTTTCAGGTGCCGAGGGATGCCGACAGCCCAGGCCAGCCCGCGCTCTGTTAGCCCTTGCCGAAACGGTGCGCTGAGGCCGTATCCTGCATCCGCCAGCACACATCCAAAGCGCACGTTGGCTGCCATCGCGCGGTCAATCTCGGCCAAAGCGATCTCCGGCTTGGACCGTGGCGTTCGGTGTTCGACTGGCACGCGAGCGTGCTTCAAACGAGGCATGTCGCTTGTCCAACTGTCAGGCAGAAAGAGACGTAACGCGACCATCACTGGCACCTCGCCGCGCGCAAGCGTTAAAGACACCAGCGTTTGGCAGTTTGCAGTTTTACCGAGAGCCGACGCGTATTGAGCCGCAACACCGACCGAGCGATCACCTTTCTTCGGCAGTGAGGTGTCATCAATAACCAGCACCGCATCCCTGCCGCCGACAAGTCGGTCCGCCTGGTTGAGCAGCTCTGTCTCCAGCGGCGTCGCGTCCCAGACACCGTCCGCAATGAAATGGTGCAACTGGTCGTAGTTGCTCGTGGCAAGGCGTTCCGCCATCGGCTGAACGCTCTTGCGATCGCCAGGACCGATCAATCCCGCAACATAGAGAGGGCACATCCGCTGCCGGGTCTTATGACCCAGCCGGTCCAAGAACGGCATCAGCCAGCGTTTGAGTTCGTCTTCCCATCCCGCCATGGTCAGCCCTCCAAGAGCCGACCACCCATGAATCATTGAAAAATTGATTCGGGAATCCTATAAATCGCGGCAAAATCAACAATCTGCCAAAGTAGTGCTAGGGCGTGTCCTCATAAATTCGTCGCGTCCGCTTTGCTGTTGGAAGGCGACGTTGAATCCGATACGTCTGGACGTCGGCCGTGGGCCAACAGGCGACATCACGCCCTTCGTCGATCACAAGGGCATGCGTCGCGCATCAAGTTCGTTATGGGTCAACTCAGGCTCATCCGCCTCGCGCGTCGCGTACCGCCTGCGCGACTTTCGTCGCCTGCGACACTCGTCCGATCTTTGCGCCTGCAATGGTCTTTCTTCGGCGTGTGCTTGCCTTCGGCACCATGCCTTCGTTCGCGGTGGCTCCGGCTGGGGGATAAATCGTGAAGTTCGCCGCTCGATGCAGCGCGAGAGCCTTTCGAGCCGCTTCGACATGCGCGGTCCGAGCTGCCAGGTTGTGAAGACGCCGAAGCTCGTTGTTCAACCGCTTCAGCGCCGCGGCGAAGACTTGCTTGCGTTCTGATGCATGCTCGGCGGTTCCTGGAAAGCTGGCTCCGCGAGCCTCGGCTTTTCCGCGCCCCTGTCGCTGCCTTTGTCGGCCGAGCGTTCGCTCCTTATTGCGCATCTTGCGCAAGCGGGGTCGCATGGCCTCAAGCTCAGCGATTTCGACGTCATAGATGGCAGGATGGTGCGTGAGGCGGATCGTCTCATATTCTTCGTGGCTGAGGAGGCTGCGTTCGAACTTGCAGGGGACCGACATTCTCATCCCTCCATTTGATTCCTTGAAATTCAGGCAGAACGGGACTCATCCAGGTCGACGATTTTCTCAATAATCAAGCCGCACCCACCAACAATTATCGGCCCGGTGCGCCCGCGGCGCTCAACTACTGTCTGCCCTGCCGCGAGCGTCCGAATGCATGGCGCGGATTGACCCCGCAGGACGCATGTGTGCCGGAGGCAGCCGTCCTGCACTGCTGGAGAGTCGAGAACTGGCAGTTGCCGGGATGGCCCCAGCGGCGGCCTTGTAGGCAGTAGCGATCTGCGACCGCGGGCGAGAGTGATCCGACTGTGACCAAGATCAAAATGGTGGAGACCGCAGCAAACAGAATACGGCACATCGGAGTCCTCCTGTACTCGTTGGGTGAGTGCTCACCTGTGCTCCACTGGGTTGGAAAGGCACCGGGACCAAGGTCGACTGTAGCTTCAGCGTTCCGGATGATCATCCGATCAAACCCGTAGAGTTCGCAGTGAATTTCCCGAGATCCTGCGTCGGTGCGGAGTTTTCATGCCGGAGGGCCGGTTGGGGTCAAAAGCGCCGTTTGGAAGGTCGGCCAGTTGCTTTCTCTCTACCCCGATAAGCGAACAATTTCGGCGCTAGCTGCGGAGGTCTGCTATTTGATCACCTCGTCGGCGCTTGCACTCGACATCTGCGTCGCAGGGGAATGAAAGCAGCCCGCTCCGCATTGGGGCGAAGCCGGACATCAACCGGCGGACATTCAATTGTGCTCAATTTGCCCGCCAACTCGCTGAGCCGAGAGTAGCCTCAAGAGAGGCTTCAATGATCCTTCCCGTAAGGGATGCCTGCCAGATCACGAACAGGGCATCGCGGCGGGACTAAAATGCCTCGCGCTGACCATGATTTCGAGCGTATATTTGCCAAATCTGGGCGATGGCAGGGCAGTTGCAGTGACGGCTCAGTCCCACAAGACCGCAGAAGAGGAGTACGAGGAGCAAGTTCGCATCCTCGTCCGTATCGTTTCATGCTGCACATTGGGGCTTTTCGCTTTCGCTGCGGGCCTGCTGATTGGGACCTTTCTGTTCTCGTGATCGAAGATGAATGACCGGCCTCCGGGCGCGGTTCTGTTTGGCTTGGGCTTCACGAAAGTTACAAGTCTCGCTATGCCATGGATTTCGCATGATCACGTGCATGCCGTTGGACGACAACGGCTTGATCCATGTCGTCAAGTGTCAGCTATCGCAACATGCATCCTTCGAAGGGGCGACATTGCCGGGCTGCAATATCCTAACTCAGCCTCAATGTCCTTGAGGGTAAAAAAGCCGACATCGGGCCAACGGCCGTAGTACGTCGGCTATGGGTCATGAGCCGGCGATGATGACCAAGCGGGGCGACGTCCGCTTTATCTTCGGAAGCCGACGGTCATGAGTACTCGCCCTAGCGCCTCGTCACGGAGCCTGACACGCCGCCCCGGTCTTCACCCAGGCATCGACCAGCGCGCCGGCAAGCGCAGCCTGCGGCTGGCGGCCTCGTTCAAGCTGATGCGAAGGGCGTAGGGCGGGTACTCATAAATTCGTCGCGTCTGCTTTGCTGTTGGAAGGCGACGTTGTCGGCGATGGGCCACTTGCAGACATGGCGACGGCGCGCGTGCTCGAGGTCAATCGGATACGTGTACTTCCGAATTGCCCGATTGCGCGTAGCCTCCGTCGGCGCGTCGAGAGGCTCGGTAGCGGCCTGGCGAATGTCCGTGATGCCGGTGAAACAGCTTCGAAAACGCCGCCGCTGTCTCGTAACCAACCCGGCTGGCAATCCGCGCGATGGGCTCATCGCTTGTTTCGAGCAGAAACGCCGCCTCCGCCATTCGGCGTTCGATCACATAACGGTGCATGGACTGGCCGACGAGCCTGGTAAAGCGCGCCGAAAATGCCGAGCGGCCGAGCCCGACGCGACGGCCAAGGTCGCTCAGCGTCCAGAGCTGCTCCGGACTTTCGTGAATTAGCTTCAGCGCCGGTCCGATATGGGGATCAGAAATGGCCCCGATCCAGCCGCCTTGTCCGGGACTGAGAGACGCGATCCAGCTTCGCAGCACCTCGACAAAGAGCACTTCCGTCAGTCGTGAAAGCGCGACGCCTTGGCCAGGACGCTCGAGCACGGACTCGCTCATCATGCGGCGCAGGATTGCTTCAAGCCAACCACGGTCCGCCGTCGGCTTCAGCAAGAGCACGGGTGGAAGCAACTCCAGCACGCTGCCAAACATCGGCCGCGACACCGTGAAATTGCCGCAGAGCATGGTCGAGAGCGGCTTTGCAGGGCTGCCGTGACGAAGGAATCCGAGGCGTGGCGACGACCGTTCGATATCCGCGATGCGCAAAGGCTCGGCCCGGCGATCCGAATAAAACACATGGGGCTCGCCGCGCGTGATCACGACAAAATCGCCCTCGGTCATCTGGATTTCTTCTCCCTGTTCGAGCGCGAGGGTCGCCGAACCCTGGCTGAGATAGTGAAACAGGGCGTAGGGGCGCGCCGGCAACTCAAGATGCCAGGGATGGCCGAGCTCGAAGTGGAAGAGCAACGTCCCGCCGAGACGAACCCGATCGAGCACCTGGGTGAGGATGTCCATGCGGTCCAGATTAGACCGGTGGACGATCGGACACAACATGCGGACGATTGGTCCCTATCGTCCGAAATGCCCGCGGAATAGATCATGCCGCAGCGGGCCGACGGTAGGTGCGGCAACCATTTCGCCGACGGCGGATGGAAGAACCGCGACCTTGCAGGAAACGCCTGTCCATCCCCCCGGACTGATTTCGTCCGACATGCCAACAGGAACATTCAATGCGAAATATCCTTCTCTCAGCCGCCACCGTACTCCTGGCCGGATCGACGTTGGTCGGCTCCGCCCAATCCGCCGAACTGCCCAAGGGAGCAGCGCACAACATCGTGCTCGTGCACGGCGCTTTCGTGGACCAGACGAGCTGGCAGCCGGTTGCCGATATTCTCACGAAGAAAGGCTACAACGTCACGCTCGTGGAAAATCCGCTCACCTCGCTCGTCGCTGACGTCGATGCCACCAAGCAGGCGCTGGCGAGACAGGATGGCAGGACCGTTCTGGTCGGCCACTCCTGGGGCGGCGTGGTGATCACGCAAGCCGGCAACGATCCCAAGGTTTCGGCGCTGGTCTATGTGTCCGCCTTCGCGCCGGAGGTCGGCGAATCCCTGGCGTCGCTGGCAAAGGCCGGCCCGCCGACCGAAGGCGGCAACGCGATCCATCCCGACGCGAAGGGCAATCTGTACATCGATCCCAAGATTTTTCCGTCGGCCGTCGCGGCTGACCTTCCTCCGGAGATCGCTGAGCACCTGGCCAACTCGCAGCTTCCGTTGAATCACGTTGCGTTCGAAGCCCCCGTCAGCATTGCGGCCTGGCACGACAAGCCGACGTTCGATGTCATCACCACGAAGGACAAAGTCATCGCGCCCGAGGCCCAGAAATTCTTCGCGACAAGGATGAAGGCTCAAACGACGGAAGTCGCCGGTAGCCATGCCTCGCTTGTCGTGCACGCGAAGGTGGTCGCTGAGGTGATCGAAAAGGCCGCGCTCGTGAAGTGACGGTACGACTCCCGGCGCAGTCGCGCCGGGAGCGCCCACGCTCGCAGAGCGCCTGCAAGGGCGACGGCGCGAGTCGGCCAAGCCGCAGGAGCGCCAGCGATATCCTGAAGGAAAGGTTTCGATCGCCGCGCTACCCGGCGCGTTCCGATGCGATCGAGCCACTTCATCCATGACAGTTGGTACGGAAGATAAGATGAAAATCCAAAAAGTCGAAGTTGAGCGCTTCAGCCTCACGAGTTCAAAGCCGTTCGACGCCGTCGTGGCTGCGCTCAAGTCGGCGATCGGTCAGCCTGACATTGTTGAATTTTTCAGGGCGACGAGGGCCACAGAATCCTTCCCGGATTTAAAGCGCATTGTACAGAGCGGCCTGGGTCGCACCGACCTTATGCTCTTCGCCGAGTTCGACTTGGGCGACATCTTGCGTCGGGAAAATGGATCCAGGACGCCGAGGATCATACGGCTTGTGGTCGGAAATCCACTCATCATGAAAGAAATGGTCAAGCACGTGCCCGACGCCGGATCTTACGCTCCGGTCACAGTGCTCATTGATGAGCGTGCCGACGGCGTGCACGTCTCTTATGATAAAATGGAGAGTTATCTGCGGCATTATGGCAGTTCGGAAGCCCTTGCCGTCGCCCAAAATCTCGATGCGAAAATCACCGCTTTGCTACGCGAATGTGCAGGCTGAAACGTTCTGATGACGTCTTTGGCTGATGGAAGTGAGTAATTCATACCAATCGCGGAACGCGACGAGGTCGCGCAAGCGGTCGCTGCCAGCGCGAAAGCCGCAGCTCATATCCGCAGGGCGGAAAGCCGGGCCACGAGGAAGTCGATGGCTGCGCGGACCCGCCGAGGCATCGCGCCGGCTCCTCGCGTGGGCCAGACAATCTGGAGCGGGATGGGCGGCGGCTCGTGGCCGACGAGGATTTGCTCGACGATCCCCTGATCGATGAGCCTGCGGACCTGCCAGAGCGGAGCGAGCCCGATGCCAAAGCCGGACGCGACGGCCGCATTGCGTGCCGCGGCGCTTTCCGACCGAAAGCGACCATGGACTTCGATACGCTTCTTGTTGCCTCCGAATGCCCACCTGTCGTCATCGCTCGCTCGCAACACGCATTCATGACGGGATAATTCTTGCGGATGCTCGGGACGCCCGTGGGCGGCGAGATAGGCCGGCGAGGCGAACACCGCCCAGCTCAGTCCACCGATCCGGCGAGTCCGCAAATTCGAGTCCGGCAGGTTGCCGATGCGAACGGCAAAATCGAGCTTCTCGGCGACGAGATCGACACGCTCGTCGGAGAGGACGAGCTCGAGGTCGATCTCCGGACTCCGCGCCAGGAACTGGCTCAGGACGGGCGTGACATATTCGGGGCCGAAAAGGCTCGAGGTGCCGATGCGGATGGTCCCGGCAAGCCGCCGGTCGCTGGCGAGCAGGTCCTCGCGCGCGGCGTCGATGGTCGTCAGTGCGAGGCGGATGCGGCCGGCGAATTCGAGGCCCGCGGGTGTGGGGTGCAGGCGCCGCGTCGTTCGCGATACGAGCTCCACGCCAAGATCGTCCTCGAGCCGCGCAAGCGAACGGCTCACCGACTGCAGCGATCTGCCGAGACGCGTTGCCGCGAACGTCAGGCTGCCTTCGTCAATGACGGCGAGGAACGTCGCATAATCCGCAAGCGAGGCCAGCGCTATTCTCCCGAAGAGTGAGATAATATGTCCGCATCTGCGGCTATTATCATCACAAGTGTCATGTGTTGGGAATGGGCTCCCGATCACCTGGAGCTTCCCATGACGAAACCTGATGCCTGCGTGGCAAACGTCCCCCTCGCGGCCCTGACGCCGCTCTATGGTGCCCCGATCACCCTTGATGAGGCGGCGCTGGTGGCCGATGCGGCGCGTGCCGAGGCGCAACGTCATGGCTGGCCCATGGTCATCGCCATTACCGACAGCGGCGGTCATCTCGTGCTGTTGTACCGTCTCGACCAGGCGCAGCACGGCAGCGTGCTCGTCGCGCAGCAGAAGGCGAAGACCGCCGTCGATTTCAGGCGGCCGACCGGCGCGTTCGAATCCGCGCTGGCGGACGGCGGCCTTCACTGGCGGCTGCTGGGCATGACCAACCTGACGCCTCTGGAGGGCGGCCTTCCGATCCTGCGCGACGGCAGGGTGATCGGAGCGATCGGCGTATCGGGCATGCAGTCAACCCAGGATGCGCAAGTCGCCGCGGCAGGTCTTGCGGCCGCGTCCCCGATTTCACCAGTGTCGTCAAGCGCCACGGCGACATGACGAACCATGAGGAGATGGGCCTGGTGCAGAGGGTCGGGCTCCACAAGCCCTGATCTATGAGCCCTAAACCTTGGGGCATATTGCGGGAATTTGGCGACCAGGAGCACACGCCGGCGAAAGGCGAAAATCCGGTCTTCGGCGGCTATGAGGTCGGGATCGGCTTCTCCGGGACCTGCACGGCGGATAGCGGCGAGCTCGAAGGCATCGCGCTCGCCGGCAAGCGCAGCTTGCGACTGGCGGCCTCGCTCAAGCTGATGCGAAGGGCCTGAGGGGCCGCATGTGCCTCGCGAAGCTCGCAATAAAACGTGCGAATTTGCAAAGACGCCAAGATGTGACTGACTGTCACATGGAAGAAGCGCTCGCGGCACTGCGGTGATTTGAAAGCAGTGCGTCAACTGCTGCCCACTGCCGATTGACGCGCAGGATTGCGAGGCGAGCGGCTATTCCTGTGCACGAAAGCTCAAGGAAAGGCCTGTTATGGTCATGAGCATCGACTCTGCTGAAAGTTCCGATGCGGAAGTATTCTTCGGTCGCTTCCAACTGGACAAGCGTCGTCGGCAACTCCTGAAGGATGGAGTTGAAGTTCGGATCGGCTCGCGCGGTTTCGACATACTGATTGCGCTGACCGAGCGCGCCGGCGAACTCGTCAGCAAACGCGACCTCCTATTCTCCGTGTGGCGTGACGTTGTCGTCGACGAGGCCGTCTTGAGAGTGCACGTGGCCTCCCTTCGCCGGGCCTTGGGCGAAGGTCAGGATGGCGCGCGTTACATCGTCACTGTTTCCGGTCGGGGCTATAGTTTTGTGGCTCCGATCGAGCGCAAACGTGGCGATGGGCTTGCATCTTCCGGATACGTTCCGCCCCCCAGGCATGGACGCCACTTCCCGTCGATTCCCAGATTGTTCGTTGGACGGGACGAAGTCGTCGACGACCTCTGTGCGCTCATCGTGAAGCAGCGTTTTGTCAGCGTCGTTGGAGCTGGCGGTATCGGCAAGACTACCGTGGCCGGGGCTATCATTCGCCGGCTACAAGCCGAATTTGGCGATGAAGGCGCCGTTTTTGTCGATTTGGGCGCGGTTGATGAACCTGGCCTAGTCGCTGGGGCGGTTCTCTCCGCGGTCGGCTGCCCGCTCGGAGGAGCCGAGCCCCTTGCGGAACTTCTGGGGTTCGTTGCCGGTAAGCGAATTCTAATCGTGCTGGATAGTTGCGAACATCTTCTCGATGCGTCCTCGCATTTGGCCAGCCAACTGTTTCAGTGTACTTGCGGCGTTTGTCTGCTTGTCACGTCGAGGGAAGCATTGAACGTCGAGGGCGAGATTGTGCACCTTCTCAGCCCTCTTGCTTGCCCAACCGACGACGTTCCGAGCGCCGCGGATGCGATGGCGACCCCGGCAGTGAGGCTATTTATGGATAGAGCCTCATCCGCTGGTTTTGAGGGGGCGCTGAATGACGCTGACGCGCCGGTCGTTTCCGAAATATGTCGCCGTACCGATAGCATCGCGCTGGCGATCGAACTGGTCGCCAGCCGAGTGGGGACCTATGGCCTTCGGGGTGTTGCGGGTCTGCTGGCCAGCCATATGGAGCTGTCACTGACAGGCCAGCGAAACGCTGTCCCACGACACCGCACGCTCCAGGCGATGCTCGATTGGAGCTTCAGGTTGCTTGCCGAAAGCGAACAGCGTGTTCTTTCCAATCTTTCCATATTTGTCGGTCTGTTCACGATTGAGGCTGCCTGCTCCGTTGCCGGAAGTGGGGAGCGAAAAAGCGCCGAAGTCGAGATCGCGATTGCGAGGTTGGTGGACAAATCGCTCGTCTGGGTTCATCTGGTCGGTGATACCGTGTTCTATCGTTTACCCGATGTGACGCGCACGTATGCTGCGGCCAAGCTCGTGGAAATCGGGCAGGCTGAATCGGTTTCCCTGCGCCACGCGCTCTATTTCGGTGCTTTCTTCAAGGCAATCGCGCTCGAGCAGGGGGCTTACGCTGACATCGGACGTTATTCGCCTCACATCGGAAACGTGCGGAAGGCACTCGAGTGGAGCTTCTCAAAAGAGGATCGCTCGATCGGCATCGAGCTTGCTGCAGATTCCGCCCCTTTGTTTCTCGGTCTGTGGTTGCTGGTCGAGTGCCGGCGTTGGTCGGGGTTGGCACTGAAAGCGATTGCGAATTTCGGCCGACTCTCGCATCGAGAGGCACGCTTGCAGGAGGCATATGCAGTCTCGTCACTGCATACCTTGGGTAATACGACCGAAGTTCAGGCCGCCATACGGCGCGGGCTGGCACTTCACGAGGCGAGCGAAGAAGCATTGCCACAGCTGCGACTGTTGGCCGGACTCAACCTTTTCCTCACAAGGCTCGGCGACTTTGAAGGAGCATTGGCTGCAGCGACGAGATGCAGAACTGTAGCCGAGCTAAGCGGTTCATTGAGCGACAGAATTATCGCCGAATGGATGCTGGCGGCGGCTTGCCACCTCGCTGGCGATCAAGTCGCCGCGGTGGCGCATTGCAAGTGCGGTTTCGAGCTGGAGACGTCAATTGGTCGGCTCGACATCAATCTGTTTGGATATGATCACCGTCTGCGCGCCGAGATCGCACTGGCACGTTCTCTATGGTTGCTGGGCTCCCGCAAGCAAGCTCGCAAGCAGGCGCTTGAGGCGATGAACGAGGCAGCTCGGTTGGCCCCGGCGGCGAACTATTGCATGGCGGTGGTCCACTCCGTCCCGGTGCTGCTGTGGAGCGGGAACACCGGTGACGTTGCCGACCATGTCGATCGTGCAATCTCACTGGCTGAGAAGCATTCTCTCCGAGGTCATGCAGCAGCCGCTCAGGCTCTGAGGGGAGAGTGGCTTTTCATGAGCGGGAGGCCCGCGGACGGCGTCGAGGCGCTGCGTCAGGCGCTGAGAGGGCTCCACCGTGAGCAACTTCACATGGTCATCCCGGCGGCATCCCGCGCGCTCGCCGATGGACTTGCTCGAAGCGGAAGGTATGACGAGGCGCGCGAGACCATTCAATCGGCAATTCTATTTGCGGAGCGGATGCGCCAGACGTTCTGGATGCCGGAATTGCTACGCACGCAGGCGCAAATCATCCTGACGAGCCCAAATCCCGACCGCAAGGCAGCAGAGCTGGCGCTTCGTCGATCGATGGATAGTGCAAGAAGCCAACGAGCATCAGGGTGGGAGCTGAAGGCCGCTGTTCCGCTGGCGCGGTCGATGAAAAATCGAGGCCGAGGAGCTGATGCGCACGCGCTGCTTCAACGGGTCTTCGAGGCACGTCCAGAAGTATCGAGGTCGACTGCCCGTCCCTTGCATTGAGCGCTTCGGGTGCAAGATGTCGATCTGGCCAGTCTCCAGGTGACCCGGCAGACGTCAGAATTTTTCATTTTCTAACAGCTTCTAACGCGCGCCGCGCTTCGGAGCGGCGGTAGCGTCAATCTGCCGGATTGGGGTTATCAGGAGAGCGTGATGAAGCAGCGGGGAAGAATTGCGTTGATCACCGGCGGAAGCCGAGGCCTCGGGCGAAACACGGTGCTCAATCTCGCACGGCGAGGCGTCGATGTCATGTTCACCTACCATTCGGCCGTCGCCGAGGCCGAAATGGTCACGCGAGAGGTCGAGCAAATGGGGCGCAGAGCGAGGGCCTTGCAACTCGACGTCGGACGAACGAGTACATTCGAAACCTTCGTCTCGCAAGTTCGAGAGGCACTGGGCGAAATTGGCGCGATCCGTTTCGACTATCTCGTCAACAATGCCGGTATTTCCCACCTTAATTCACTTGAGAAGACGACCGAAGCAGAGCTCGACGACATATACCGGCTGAACTTCAAAGGCGTCTTCTTTCTCACCCAAAAATTGCTTCCATTGATGAATGACGGTGGCCGGATCGTGAACCTCTCGAGCGGGCTCGCAAGGATCATCATTCCCGGAAGCGGTCCCTACGGCGCGCTGAAGGCCGCAATCGATGTGTTGACCCGCTACCAGGCAAAGGAATTCGCCCCTCGCGGGATTGCCGTCAACGCGGTGGCTCCAGGTGCGGTACAGACAGATTTCAGCGGAGGGATGGTCCGGGACAATCCGGAACTTAACAAGCAGGTTGCCGGGATGACGGCCCTTGGCCGGGCTGGCGTTCCCGATGACATCGGCCCGATGATCGCATCGTTGCTGTCTGACGATAATCGCTGGGTCAATGCGCAGCGGATCGAGGTTTCGGGAGGGATGGCGATTTAGCCTGCCAGGAGGCGCAGACGGTCGCCCCGACCGGATCCTGCTGCGGTCCCGGCCCTGGCAGGCTATATTTAGCCTCTGGCAACCGGTGCCTCCGGGCCCTGCCGGGCTTCCCCTGGGAGCCGGCATGGCCTATGACGCTGCAACGCAAAATTCCCCCAAAAAGACCCCATGATCCGCCTCGACAACGTCAGCAAGCAAGCCGGCCACCAGATCCTGTTCATCGAAGCCTCCGCCGCCCTCAACAAGGGCGAGAAGATCGGTCTCGTCGGGCCGAACGGCGCCGGCAAGACCACCCTGTTCCGGATGATCGCCGGTGAGGAACTGCCCGACGAAGGGCAGGTCTCGACCGATCGCGGCATCACGATCGGCTATTTCAACCAGGACGTCGGCGAGATGTCCGGCCGCAGCGCCGTGGCCGAGGTGATGAACGGCGCCGGTCCCGTCAGCGAGGTCGCAGCCGAGTTGCGCCAGCTCGAGGCTGACATGGCCGACCCCGACAAGGCCGACCAGATGGACGAGATCATCGCGCGCTATGGCGAGGTGCAGCACGCCTTCGAGGAACTCGACGGCTACGCGCTCGACGGCCGGGCGCGCGAGGCGCTGTCCGGCCTCGGCTTCAGCCAGGAGATGATGGACGGCGATGTCGGCAAGCTCTCGGGCGGCTGGAAGATGCGCGTGGCGCTCGCCCGCATCCTCTTGATGCGCCCCGACGTCATGCTGCTGGACGAGCCGAGCAACCATCTCGATCTGGAAAGCCTGATCTGGCTGGAGAAATTCCTGCACGATTATGAAGGCACGCTGCTGATGACCTCGCATGACCGCGAGTTCATCAACCGTGTGATCTCCAAGGTGATCGAGATCGATTCCGGCTCGCTCACGACCTATACCGGCGACTACGAGTTCTACGAGCAGCAGCGCGCGCTGAACGAGAAGCAGCAGCAGGCGCAGTTCGAGCGCCAGCAGGCGATGCTCGCCAAGGAGATCAAGTTCATCGAGCGCTTCAAGGCGCGTGCCTCGCATGCCGCCCAGGTGCAGAGCCGAGTGAAGAAGCTCGACAAGATCGAGCGGGTCGAGCCGCCGCGCCGCCGCCAGAGCATCGCGTTCGATTTTCCGCCGGCACCGCGCTCGGGCGAGGACGTCGTGGCGCTCAAGAGCGTCCACAAGGGCTATGGCAGCAAGCGCATCTATGACGGCCTCGATTTCATGATCCGCCGCAGGGAGCGCTGGTGCGTGATGGGCGTCAACGGTGCCGGCAAGTCGACGCTGCTCAAGCTCGTCGCGGGCGCGAGCGAGCCGGACCAGGGCACGGTGGCGGTCGGCGGCAGCGTCAAGATGGGCTATTTCGCCCAGCACGCGATGGACCTGCTCGACGGCGAGCGCACCGTGTTCCAGTCGCTGGAGGACGCGTTTCCGACCGCGGGGCAGGGCTCGTTGCGCGCGCTCGCCGGCTGCTTCGGCTTCTCCGGCGACGACGTCGAGAAGCGCTGCCGCGTGCTCTCGGGCGGCGAGAAGGCGCGCCTCGTGATGGCGAAGATGCTGTTCGATCCGCCGAACTTCCTGGTGCTGGACGAGCCGACCAACCATCTCGACCTCGCCACCAAGGAGATGCTGATCACGGCGCTGGCGGATTTCGAAGGCACCATGCTGTTCGTCTCGCACGACCGGCATTTCCTGGCGACGCTGTCGAACCGCGTGCTCGAGCTGACGCCCGAGGGCATCCACCAGTTTGGCGGCGGCTACACCGAATATGTCGCGCGGACCGGGCAGGAAGCGCCGGGGTTGCGGAGCTAGTCTTTGCTCTTGCCGGCGATCGCCTCGATCTCGTTGGTCCAGATCCCGCCGGAATAGCCTTGCGGGAGCCGGGCGAACAACTCCGGCGTATCGATGCCGGAGGAGAACTCGCCGCCGGTGTAAGGGCCGAGCACGAAGACCGCGCTGTTGGCGCCGTTCATCCGAGCGAGGAAGCGATCCGGCCAACCCCATAGCCAGGGCGCGACATTGATCGGGACCAGCACCATCGCGTCGCGGCAGGCGGCCGGCATCAGGCCGGTCCAGCCATAGCCGATATAGCCGAGCAGGCAGCGCCGGATCGCCCCGCGTGATATCGTGCGGACCTCCGGAGTGAGGCGACGGATTACCTCGATCGGCTCGTCACCGCCGTAGACCATGATCATCCGCCGTCGCTCGGCCGGCAGCGCGTTCAGCACGGCCGCGAGCTTCTCGCCCTCGTTGGCGTCGCGGCTCTTCACGTTGACGAGGAGCCGCCGGTCTGGGAAGGCGGCAAACACGTCCGAGAGCGTCGGCATCATCCCGATGCCCTTGCCGCGAAACGGGAATGTCCTGCCGCCGTCGGCGGTATAGCCATAGCCGATGTCGAGCGTTTTCAGCTTTGTCATGCTCTGCTCGCGCGTGACGCCCTGGCCGTCGGTGCGGCAGTCGAGCGTCCAGTCGTGGAATACGGCGAACTCGCCGTCGGTGGTCGGGTGCACGTCGAGCTCGACCACGTCGGCGCCGGCCTCGAAGCTGGCTCGCATCGAGCGGAGGGTATTTTCGAGATAGTCGTGCGTCGGCGGCAACATCCGCGCAGCGGTGCAGGTGTCGTTCTTCACGTCGCGCTCGTCGAAGCGCTGCGCCATGCCGCGATGGGCTAGTAACACCGGCTTGCCGTCGCGGTGCGGCGCCAGAAGACTGGTGTTGTTGATGTAGACGCCGGCGGCGGCGGCGATCAGGACTGCCGTCGCAAATCCGAGTTTCCTGCGCACTGTTTCTTCCCCAATTCCGAGATGATCGTCGGTGGCGTTTGGGGTTGATTTGCGGCGATCGTCACGCATAGGTGCCGGACGCGTTGCGCGGCTTGAACGGTCCTGTGCTGCCCGCTACGCTCTCTGCAAAAAAGGGAGCAAAGCAACCATGAAGCAACTGCGGATCGGCGACATCACCATCGACGCGGTGATCGAGCGGGAAGGGCCATGGCGGCGGCCGCAGGATTTCTTCCCGGCCTATGACAAGGGCGTGTTTGCCCGCCATCTGCCGACGATGGAGCCGGAGGTGTTCGACGCCGCGCGCGGCATGATGGTCATCACCTATCAGACGTTCGTCGTGCGCACGCCGCGCTACACAATCCTGGTGGATACCTGTACCGGCGAGGACAAGGGGCATACGCCGCCGTTCGACTTTCCCGGCAAGGAGCGCTGGCGCAACGAACTGTTCGCGCTCGGCATCTCTTTCGAACAGATCGACTACGTCTTCTGCACGCACCTTCACATCGATCACACCGGCTGGAATACGACCTTGCGTGACGGCCGCTGGGTGCCGACGTTTCCGAATGCGAAATACGTCTTCCACAAGGGTGAGTATGCAGCCTGGGAGGCCGAGAACGCCAAGGGCAACAATCCGCCGGGCACCGTCTTCCGCGACAATTGCCTGCCGGTCGTCGAGGCCGGGCAGGCGCTGCTGGTGGACGATGATTACGCGCTCGATGACACCGTGACGCTGACGCCGACGCCGGGGCATTCGCCCTGCCATTGCTGCGTCAACATCTTCTCGAAGGGCCAGCGCGCGGTGGTCGCGGGCGATCTCATGCATCACCAGATCCAGTGCCGTGAGCCGGACTGGTCGGCGATGCCGGATTGGGATGCGAAACAGTCGGCGGTCTCGCGGCGAAAGTTCTTCGCCTCCGTCGCCAACACCGACACGCTGATCCTGCCGATCCATTTTCCGGCGCCGACGGTCGGGCTGATCAAGCCGCTGGACGGGGCGTTCGACTATCGGTTCAAGCGGGAGTGATGACGGCGAAACCCGTAAGCGCGTAGGCAGGTCTCGTGTCCCGGACGCGGTGCGGCGCGCAGTGACGCTCCGCTGAGCCGGGACCCATCTCTCGGAATGCACGTGAAAGCGTGGGCCCCGGCTCTGCAGCGCATCGCTGAAGAAGCGCTGCGCTGCGTCCGGGGCACGAGAGTGTCGCAGCCCGCGTTACGCGCTGACTTCGCACTTCTTCATGAAGCTGTTCTTGGCGGCACCGGCCAGCGGCTTGCCGTCGGCGCTGACGGCCTTGGGCGTGCAGGCGTCGGCCTTGCACTTCTTCAGGAACGAGGTCTTGGCCGCTCCCGCCAAGGGCTTGCCGTCCTTGCCGACGGCCTTGCTCTCGCAGGTGTCCTCCGCGAAGGCCGAGCCTGCTGCAAAGGTGGCGACGATCGCAGCCAGGAAAATACGTTTCATCATGGGTGTCTCCCTAAACCAGAAATGGCGCGGAGATTGGAGCCGGGAATCGTGGCGCAATCAAGCAGGATCGGCGCGTGCCGGGCGCGGGCGCTGATATTTTCGCAGCGCGCGATGAATGCATTCCGCCTTGACGCGCGCGGCTCCGGGCCGGCCTCCGGATTCGCGCCCGCCGCTTGCTGCACTGCGCGCTGACCGCCCGGCCGAGACCTGTTAGGCTGATCCCATTCCAGCAGGAACGGAGCGTTGCCATGGATGCCGTGACGAGCCCGCAGACCGCCGACCAGCATTCTCATCTGGTTCAACCCGCGACAATGGAATGGCAGAAGACGCGCTTTCCCGGCTGCGAGGCCAAGACCTTGCTGTTCGATCGCGGCACGGGCCTGATGACGGCGTTGATGCGCTTTGCGCCGGGATCGGTGCTGCCCGATCACGAGCATGTCGGCATCGAGCAGAGCTACGTCATTGAAGGCGCTCTCGTCGACAAGGAAGGCCCAGCCAAGGGCATCGCCTGCAAGGCCGGCGAATTCATCTGGCGCGAGGCGGGCAGCCGCCACGCCGCCTGGTGTCCGGACGGGGCCTTGATCCTTGCGATCTTCCAGGTGCCGAACAAGTTCTTTGAAGCCGACGGCCGCGTCGTCGATGCCGCCGGTCAGGATTGGGACGAAACGTGGGGGCACACGGCGGCGCAGCGGGCGCCGCGCATCTAGTCGGTCCTCATATGCCGCGCGCGAGCAGCGCCTTGAAGTCGGCGCGTGCACGCTGCGCCTCGGCCCGCGCGACGTCCGAGGCGTCGCCGAGACCAAAATAACCGTGGATCAAGCCTGGGCCCTCATGGTGCTTGACGCGCACGCCGGCGGCCTCCAGCGCCCGGGCATAAGCGGCGCCCTCGTCGCGCAGGGGATCGAACGAGGCGGTGGCAACGATCGCGGGTGCGAGGCCGGCAAGCGAAGCCGCGCGCAGCGGTGAGACGCGCCAGTCGGCGCCTTGGCCGGGATCGGCGAGATAATGGCCGCAGAACCATTCCATCACGGCGCGGGAGAGGAAGTAGCCGTCGGCATTCTCGGCGCGCGAGGGAAAGCGCGCGTTCTCGCGCGCATCGGCATAGTGGCCTGCGACGTCGGTCACGGGATAGACCAGCAGCTGCGCGGCGAGCTTGATGCCGGCATCGCGGCAGGCAATCGCGGTGGCGGCTGCGAGATTGCCGCCGGCGCTGTCGCCGGCGACGCCGAGGCGCCTTGAGTCGCCGCCAAATTCCGCGACGCGGTTGAAGATGTCGCGCGCCGCGGCAACAGCATCCTCGAAGGCGCCGGGAAAGCGCGTCTCCGGCGGGCGACGATAGTCGACGGAGACGACGACCGCGCCGGTCTCGATCGCAAGATTGCGCGCCTGCCGGTCATGGGTCTCGAGATCGCCCGCGACCCAGCCGCCGCCGTGAAAAAACACCACGGTCGGCGCGGGATCGGAGCCGATACGGTAGAGGCGCGCATCGAGCGGGCCAGCGCCGCCTTTCACCTTGATATCCTGCACCGTATCGACCGGTGGCGGCGGCACGGCCGCGCGCGCGGCAGCCAGTGCGCGCAAGGAATCACGGGCGCTCTGTGGCGTCATCGTGGTCGGATCGCGCAGCGGCAGCAGCGGAATGATCTGGGCGATGACGGGATCGAGCGGTGCGGCCATTGCGGGTCCTTCCACGGTTCTTGGTCTTGCTTGCGGATTAGCATAGATTTTTCGCGCCGCATCGGCAACTGCCGGACGGGTCTGCGCCAGGGAGGTTGAGGTTGGAATTCGAAACGTTGGTCCAGTCGCGCCGCAGCGTGCGCGGCTTCAAGAACAAGCCGGTGGCACGCAGCGTGATCGAAGCGATCATCGAGAGCGCCAAGCGCGCGCCGTCGTCGATGAACACCCAGCCCTGGCACGTTCATGTGCTGACAGGCCGCCCGCTGGAAGAGCTGCGCCGCCGCAACATGGAAGAGATGGTCGGCGGCGCCAAGGTCAAGCGCGACATCATCAGCCATGGCGAGTACCAGGGCGTGCATCGCACCCGGCAGGTCGACATCGCAAAGAAGTTGTTCGGCGCGATGGGGATCGCACGCGACGACAAGCCGATGCGACAGGACTGGGTGCTGCGCGGCTTCCGCCAGTTCGACGCGCCGGTCTCGCTGGTCTTGACCTATGACCGCGTGCTCGATCCCGGCGCGGTCTGCCATTTCGATCTCGGCGCGCTCTGCTACGGCATCGTGCTCGCAGCCTGGGACCGCGGGCTCGGTTCGGTGATCAACGGGCAGGGCATCATGCGCTCCGACATCGTGCGCGAGGTTGCGAAGATTCCGGAGGACGAGGTGATCATGACCTGCGTCGCGATGGGATATCCCGACGACGGCTTTGCCGCCAACGCGGTGCGCTCGGATCGCGAGGCGAACAGCGACTTCGTCCGCTTCGTCGGATTCGCCGAGTAGTGCACGCGGGCGCGGATGTGTCGGCGCCATGGAATCGTGCCGATGTCCGTTGCAATGCCGCCGGCGCGAGGGCGCCGCGCGGATTTGATCTGGATCAAATGCACCGATGCGATCGGTATCATGAGCCCGCGAAACGATGCGACGCCGTAATCCTACGGTGCGCATTCACAGCACAAACGCGCCTGCGCCGCGCGCTTCCTAACCGAATGGCAATTTCGAATCCGTAGTTCACTCCTTTGAGACGCGTCGCGCGTCGAACAAGGATATTGCCATGCTCTCGTTGTTTTCCCAGGCAAGTCACAAGGAGCCCGCGCCGTCGATCGTTGCGGAGGTACGGGAAGAGGCTCCGGCGGTTCGTGAGGCCTGCGCGATTCGGGTGCTGGAGAGCGACGACCGGCTGCAAAATATTTCCGAGGGCGACTTCGTCGTAGAGGGCGCGCGGTCGCCGCTGGTTCTCGCGTTCATCTCACCCCACTGCGACTTCGCGCGCGTTGCATCGTCGTTGCAGAGGCTGGCGGGGTCGACGCCGGTGATCGCGATGTCGACCGCGGGCGAGCTGTGCTCGGCGGGCCAGTCGCTCTACAAGCCGACGGGGTCGAACTGGTCGTCCGTCGTCGTGCAGGTTTTTCCGGCCGATCTGTTTCAGTCCGTCAGCATCCACAGCGTCCGCCTCCACAACGACGACATCCGCAAGGGAGAGCCGTCCAGGGCCCATGACGCGCGCATCGAAGCGATCACGCGCGAGGTCGCCGCGATCAGGACGCCCTTCGCGATCGACGTGCGCGATACGATCGCTTTCGCGCTCGTGGACGGCGTGTCGGCGTCGGAGAGCTACTTCATGGAGGCCGTGTACAGGAGCGGCAAGTTTCCGTGCGGTTTCGTCGGAGGATCCGCCGGCGGCAAGCTCGACTTCCAGCATACTCATCTCTACGACAGCAGGCAGGTGCTCGAGAACCATGCGCTGATCGTCTTCATGAAGCTGGCGCCGGGCCGCGCCTACGGTATCTTCAAGACGCAGAACTTCAAGAAGACCGGAAAATCCTTCGTCGTGATGGACGCCGATCCGGATCGTCGCACCGCCTCGGGCGTCATGGAAGGGAGCGAGATCAAGCCGTTCGCCTCCGTGGTGGCGAAGGCGCTGAACACGATTCCGGCGAACCTCATGTCGATGATGACGAAGCACTCCTTCGGCATCGAGGTCGGCGGAGACCTGTTCGTGCGCTCGGTCGCGGGCATCGATGCGGACAGCGGCGTCGTGTCGTTCTTCTGCGACGTCAATTCGGGCGACAGACTCGAGCTGCTGGAAGCCACCGATTTCGTGGACCAGACGCGGCGTGACCTCGAGGCCTTCCTGCGCGACAAGCCGCCGGCGATCGGCGCGATCCTCAACGACTGCATCCTGCGCCGCCTGAACAACGAGAGCCAGCTCCGCAACATGAGCGGCATGTGGCCGATGCCGGTCGCGGGTTTTTCCACCTTCGGGAGCTGTTCGGGATCAACATCAACCAGACGCTGACCGCGATCGTGTTCTTCGACGTCAGGGAAAAGCCGCTGAACGATCCGTTCATCGAGACGTTCCCGATCCACTACGCGCATTTCGTCGAATATTTCACGCGCACCCATCTCAACCGCATGGTCATGCTGAACCGGATCAAGGACGACATCGTGCATCGTCTGACGGAATATCTCAGCGCCAGCGCCACGCTGAGCGGGAAGGTCGAGGGCGCGCTGCGCCAGACGGCTTCGATCAACGCGATCGTGGAGGAAATCCGCTCGGTCATCGTGGCGAGCGCACAATCGGCGGCGCGGGCGACCGACACGACGGCATTGTCGCAGGAGTTCGCCGGCCTCACTCAGGCCATGAACGGGCTGCGGGACATCCTGAAGATCATCGACACGATCGCGGGCCAGACCAACCTGCTGGCGCTCAACGCGACCATCGAATCGGCGCGCGCGGGCGAAGCGGGACGGGGCTTCTCGGTGGTGGCGACCGAGGTGAAGAAGCTCGCGCAGGACACTAAAACCAGCCTCACGCGTACCCACGCCTCGATCGGAGGCATGGAAACATCGCTCGAGTCGCTCGGAGCCAATATCAACGACACCCGGGGCCAGCTGATCCAGACCCAGGAAGGCTACAACAGCATCGTGACGCAGATCGAGGAGATGTTCAAGAATCTTCAGATGATCAACACCGTGCTATCGGACCTCGAGAGCTTCGTGCGCGACCGCAACGGGGCGTTGACCAGCGCCATGAGCGACATCGAGACGCTCAAGCGGATTGGGTAGGGCACAGAGCCTGCCGCTTCGCAAATTTCGGTGACGACCGTTCAGATCGCACTTGCATTCTCTTCGCGCCAGCAGGAACAATGTGCCTCGTGAGAGGTTTGTTGCTGGCGCGAGGGAATAGGCATGCGGCGGCTGGCTAGCCTGATTCTAAGGTTCTTCGGCCCGCGAGTGCGGCGCCCGATCGATGATGATCCAAGTCTTCCTTTCTCAGCCGACGAGTTCGGCCGATTGATCCGCAGCGGCAAACGAGAAGACATGAAGCTGCTGGCCGAGGGCCTCGCCTGCCGCTCCATCCCCCGCCGCGCCAAATACCGGGCGACGCACTAGCGTTCGGCAGCAATTGTCGGTTGCAGTTATCGCATGGAGGCGCTCGCCGGTTTTCCGGGCTATCGCGTCAGCGCGACCTGCTTGAACGAGGCGACCAGCGCCTTCTCCAGCTTTCCAGTCATCCCACAGAGAATATTGTAGGCTTCCACGCGCGGCATCGTCGGCTTGTAGTGGCGATGCTCGATCAGCGCTGCGAAGATGTCCGAGATCGTGAGGATCCGCACGATATCGCCGATGCTCTCGGCGCAGAGCGCATCCGGATACCCGCTGCCGTCGAGATATTCGTGATGATGACGCACGGCATCGAGGATTTCAGGCGAAATCCCCTCGTGCCCTTTCAGAAACTCATAGCCCGCGGTCGGATGCGTTTCGATCAGAGCGCGCTCCTCGGCGTCGAGGCGGCCCGGCTTGTCGAGGATGGCGAGCGGGATCTGAGCCTTGCCGATGTCGTGGAACATGGCGGCCGAGTAGAGGCGTTCCAGATCGGCCCTGCCGACGCCGAGGCTGAGGCCGAAGTCGATGGCGACGCCGGTCACGAGCAGGCAGTGCTGATAGGTGCCCTCGTGGTGGCGCCGCACCGTCGTGAGCCATTCCGACAGGCCGTGCTGGGTGATACGATCGGCAATCTGGCGACCGGCTTTCCTGGTGCCGGCGACATCAAGCGGCTCGCCGAGCGTGACGGCCGTGAACATCGACGCGATGGCGGTTGCCGCGGCTGCTGCCGCATTGTCCAGCTGCGTTGTGCCGCTTGAGGAAGCAGACACAGGCTCGGCCGGATCAGCCAGCGCTGCCAGCAGCTTGATCCTGTTGATCGCCCCGGGGAGAACGAGCGTGGCGCCGAGCGCGTAGGCTTGCGATACAGTTGTGTGAGAGGAGTGCTCGACTAGGAAGATCCGCTTCGTGGCCTTCGCCAGCTTGGCAGCCCGCTTCTTGATAGCCGCGATGCTTTCGATGTCGCGCAACTCGGCGCGGACGACGATTGCGAAGGGAACTTGCGACAGCTTGGGCGCGGCGTCGAGCCGTTCGCCGGCGACAGCAAATTGCCGCTCGAGCATCGAGCAGACGCCCCACAATTTGTCGGAGGAATCGGCCAGAACATGCACGAACGGGCGTATCGCATCCGGCTCTCGAATGCCGCCGTCGCCTTTGACGGGGCGGGATATGGTTCGCGCGTTCTGCACGTTGCACCTGTTTCTACCGGGAGTTCAAAGAAATCGATGATCCCTGGGCCTATTTGCTTTGAACGGAAGTCTGCGCGGCGGCCGCCGGTGCGCTGGCCGGTTTCTTCTTGCCGTCTGAGGTGATGAAGTGCACGCCGGCCATGGTGCCGTCGATCCAGACCAGCTCGCAGCGACGGTAGGCTAGTCCCGTCGACGACAGCAGCATGAAGAATTCCTTGGCCTGAAGAACGTCCAGCGTGCCCTCGACCTCGAGCTTGGCGCCCGTTTGCGAGACGTCGAGCAGGACGCAACTGCGTCGCCAGGTGCCGTCCGAACCCATCAGGTTGACAGGCTGCTTGTGATCCATCCGTACGCGAAGCGCCTTGCGACCGTCGAACCTCATCGGCTAACCCCCATTTTTGTACAGCGATTTCTCCCATCGCTGGTGTTGGCACCTGCCGCGATTTCCCCCCACCGCACCGTCCATTGGCTGGTCGACAAGAGGAGCGTTTCGAAGATCTGCTGCGCGCGTTCGCGCTCGGCAAAGGAGAGACGTGCACCGCCTCGGTTGCTCAGGATCGCGAGCGTGGTCGCCCAGTTCAGGCGCGAAGCGCGGCAGGCCATGACAAGGGCCTCGCAGTCGTCATCGATCATGACATGCTCAACGATCTCGATCGGGGCTCCCGAGAGCACGGAGAGCGCCGTGAACAGGTTTGCGGTCTCGCCGCGGATCGCAAAGCGGTTCACTGTCGAATCGTTGAGCTTGCCGACCCGGTTGAGGGCGACGATTTCCGGCCTTGCGCTCGCATAGTCGGCCGAGCAAGGCCGCTTTGGAGCAATGAGGGCGGCGGCGACGCCCGGTGCGGCGCCCTGTCCCGGTGCGGCAACGGCGCTGGGCTTGGCCAAGGCCTTGCCTGGCGAGATGGAGAGCAGCCTGCGCACGACCAGATCTGGTGTACCGGGCCGCAGCGCCAGCGCCTTCGTGATCGCGTCATCCGCCGAGCCATTCTCGACGAGTGCAGTATAGGCCGCGTCGGAGAACCGGGCTCCCGGGTTCCTTAGCAGCGCAAGGCAGACCGTGCGGCCGCCGCGTATGACCAGCACCTCGGCTACAGCCGCTTCGACGCGCGCGCGAGACGCGATTGCAAGTCGATGGCTTTCGCCGCAGGACGTTGCGACCGTCTCGAGGTCAGCGGCGGACAGCGCCTGCGATTTGAGCAGGATCGGACATGCGACGGCGGAGTCCTCGTGCGAGGCGAGGTGCCTCAATGTCTCTTGCGGCGCAACAGGCAGCTCGGCGAGCGCTCGGCTGAGCTGAATCAGCGAATCCGGAGCGACCCGGTTTGCCAGTCGGAGGAGGACACCGTCGACGACGTTGACGAGCAGCTCCTGAGGCCGGTCGCGGCTGGTCGTGAGCAGATGGACAATGCCTGACAGGATACGCCCGCAGCGCTCGGGCGAGCAGGCCGCGATCGCCTCTTCCAACTCCAAAAGAATATCTGCAGGCGAATTTGCCATCACGGCAGGGCCTGAATCTCAAAAAAAAACGAATGAACGAGTTCTATTGCGCCTTAAAGTTGTTAATTTGGATCTTAGACTTTGACCCTTCAGGTATCAGCGCACCGCCCGCTTTACCGGAAACGCTATCGAAATTTGGCAGGACGCCAACCGTCAACTTGTCCTTTGAATTGGACCCTCGCCAACTGATCGAGACAGACTAGGATGATTTTTTCGGTCTAACGGGGCAACCGAAAGGGGGGAATTCAGGTCCGCGCTTTCACCCCGGACACGCGTATTTTTCCTGACGCGGTTTTCATTTTGCCATGACCAGCGATGATGATGCGCCAACACTGGCGCCAAAGATATTTCGCTTTTCCGACGTCGATGAGTTTCGCAACGCGATCCGCGGTCTGAACTTCGAGTTCACACCGTTTGTGCGAAGGATCGCGGCTGAGCAGATCATCCTGCAATTGCCAGGCTGCGACGTGAACGTGACGCGCGCTTTTCCGCGGGTTGTGGACGCTGAACTCATCGCGGATTGCACGGCGGTTGGTTTTGCGATGGACGACCTCGACGTTCCCATTCGCTTCAACGGTGCGCAACGCGACCGCGCGGTCGTCGTCATCGGCAGCGGCGGCGCGGCCTACAACACCATCGAGGAAGTGCAGCGGCAAATCGCCTCGGTCGTCTTCCGACCAGAGGTCAAGAACCGCGGCTGGCCCGAGACGCGTTCCAATTTCAAGATCTTTGAGACCAGCACATTGACGTTGAATGGGTTGCGGAACGTGGTCAGGGAGGTGGTGGCCGCCGCGTCCGAGCCCATCGATCCCACTGAGGCGCCGCTGAAGGCGGCGGCGATGAAGGAGTCCCTGTTCGGCGCGGTCGACGCCGTCTTCGCCAACTTGGTTTCGGCGCGATGGACGGTGAGGCCGAACGACGAGCGGCAGTTCAAGATCTTTCAGGACATCCGCGCGCTGTTGTCCGGCGATCTCGCCCAGCCCATCTACAGTGAGGAGATCGCGCGCGAGCTCGGCCTTTCCGTCCGCACCTTGCATGATGTCGTCCGCCGCTATCGCGGCATGAGCCTGCACCGTTACCTGCGCCTGCGGCGGCTGTGGTTGGTCCGCCAGCGGCTATTGGCGGGCGCCGATAGCGTCAAGGCCGTCGCGCTGGCCTTCGGCTTCTGGCATCTCAGCGATTTCTCCAGAAGCTATCGCGACCGGTTCGGCGAGGCGCCGTCGGAAACGCTGGAGCGCGGACGCAGGCGCTAGCACGACAAATGCGTTGGGGCCGGACTCCGGTTTTGTGCTAGCCTTCAGCCATGAGCAATCGCATCCTCGTCCTCTACGGTTCCTACCGTTCCGACCGCATGGGCATCCGCCTTGCGAATTTTGTCATCAATCGCCTGCGCGAGCGCGGCGAGGATGTCGAGTTCATCGACGCCAAGGCGATCGGCCTGCCGATGCTCGACCGCATGTACAAGGAATATCCCAAGGGCGCCGCGCCCGAGGCGCTGGAGAAGCTGGCCGGGCAGATCCGCGGCGCGGACGGTTTTGTCTTCGTCACCGGAGAATACAATTGGGGCATTCAGCCCGGATTGAAGAACCTGACCGACCATTTCCTCGAAGAATGGTTCTGGCGTCCGGCCGCGATCGTCAGCTACTCCGCCGGCCGCCTGTCCGGCGCGCGCGCCTCGACCGCCTGGCACGGCACGCTGTCGGAAATGGGCATGGTGGTGGTGTCGAGCACCATCGGCGTCGGCCCGATCGCGCAGACGCTGTCGGCGGATTCCGAGCCGATCGGCGAGGGCGGCAAGGCGCTGGAGCGTTCGTTCCCGCGCTTTGCCGACGACCTCGCCTGGTGGATCGAGGCGGCCAAGGCGCAGCGGGCGCGCAAGGCGCCGCCTTATTGAGTTTGCGCGAGCGGCAGCGTCAGGCGGCCCTGACCTCGCCGAGGAAGCGGTCGAACTGTCCGGCGAGATCGCGCGACTGCGTCGAGAGCTGCTCGGCCGCGCCCAGCACTTCCCGTGCGGCAGCTCCCGTGTCGTCGGCGGCGCGCTGCACGCCTGAGATGTTGGTGTTCACTTCCTGGGTGCCGCGGGCGGCTTCCTGCACGCTGCGGGCGATCTCCTTGGTCGCCGAACCCTGTTCCTCGATCGCCGCGGCAATCGCGGTGCCGATCTGGTCGATCTCGGCGATGACGTCGGCGACGTTGCGGATCGCGGCCACGGTCTCGTCGCTCGCAGACTGGATCGCCGTGATCTGCTCGGAGATTTCGGTCGTGGCCTTGGCGGTCTGCCCGGCCAGCGACTTCACTTCGGAGGCGACCACGGCAAAGCCGCGGCCGGCGTCGCCGGCGCGGGCGGCCTCGATGGTCGCGTTCAGCGCCAGCAGATTGGTCTGCTCGGCGATGCTCTGGATCAGGGTGACGACGTCGCCGATCTTCTGCGCGCCCTCGGCGAGCGTACGTGCCGTGTCGCCGGTGCGGCGGGCGTTGTCGACGGCGCGGGCCGCGATCTCGGTGCTTTGTGCGACCTGACGGCCGATCTCGGAGATCGAGGAGGTCAACTCCTCGGTCGCGCTCGCGACCGTCTGCACGTTGCTGGAGGTCTGCTCGGAGGCCGCGGCGACGACCGCGGCCTGGCTGTTGGTCTGGGCCGCGGTCGAGGTCATCGACTGCGCCGTGCTTTCCATGGTGGAGGAGGCTTTCGAAAGCCCGCCGACGAGCTCGGTGACCTTGGCTTCGAACGCGCGGGTGAGCTCGTCGAGCGCCTGCGCGCGGCGCATCTTGCCGTCGTTCTCGGCCTGCTTCTCGGCGGCGAGCCGGTCGGCCCGGATCATGTTGTCCTTGAACACCTGCACGGCCGCGGCCATCGCCCCGATCTCGTCGGAGCGCTCGGCGCCGGGGATCTCCTCGGCAACGTTGCCTTCGGCAAGCCGCGACATCCGCGTGGTCAGGCCGACGATGGGCGCGCAGACGCGGCGGCGCACTGTCACGACGAGGCCGATGCTGGCGATCAGCACGGCGACAAGGCCGAGGAGCGCGACAGTGAAGCTGGTGCGCGCAGCCGAGGAGGCGCCCGCCAGGATCTGCTCCGCATTGTCGTAAAGCGCGTCGCGGACCTCGATGATGGTGCCGAGGCCGCGCTGCGTCGCGGCGTAATAGGTGTCCATGTCGTGTTCGTACTTGCCGCTGATCGCACCGTCCTTCACCAGCTTGAGCTCGCGGCCGAACTCCTCGATATAGACCGCGTTGAACTTCTCCAGCGCAGCGGCGACGTTCGCCGGCGTTGCCGGATTGCCGCGCAATTCCAGCAACGCCATCACGATCTGGTCGTTGCGGCCCTGCGAGCGGCTGATCTCGGCCTTCTCGGTGTCCGTCGCCGGTTTCTTGCCCCCGACGAGGTTCTTGTGCAGGCTGGAGTTGAAGCCGCCGACGTCGCGCAGCGTCATCGCGATGTTGGCATAGCTCGCCTGCCGGTAGGCGTCGCCGTTGAGGATCGCCATGCGGCGGACCTGCTCGTTGAGCAGCGCGGTCACGGCGCCGTTGAGCACGGCGTTGTCGGCGACGATCTTCTTGGCGGCGTCCTTGCGCGCGTCCGCCGGTCCCGCGAGCGCCTTGTCGATGGCCTCGCGCAGCGCGGTGAATTTCGAATTGATGCCGTCGATGTTGTTGCCAGTGGTGGCGCCGTCGTCGAACGGGCCGGGAAGGTCCTTGCGCAACGCGTTCATCCGGTCGCGGGCGCCGTCGGTCTGCTTGCGCAGCTTGTCCTGCTCGGCGAGCAGCGCCGGGTCCACCGTCGCCGGTCCATAGAGGATGTTGGTCGAAAAGCCGCGCTCGGGGTTGAGATAGCGCGGGATGTCGCCGACGGCGCGGACGATCGCGAGCCGCCCCTGTGCTTCGGTGATCCGCTCCATCGTCTGATATTTCGTCACGGCGACGTAGACGGCGAGGCCGCCGCCGACGGTCGAGAGCGAGACGATGGCGGTGGTCAGGAGCGTTCCGATTTTCATGTTCTGTCCGGCAATTGGCGCGGGGAGAATTATTTTCCACGGACGATAGGTCGCCCGTGTTAATCCCGGGTTTACGCTGCTTGCCGCCGCGCGAGCTCAGCTGGACGGCTGATCGAGCTTTGCGAGGATCTCCAGCGTCGCGCCGTCGCGCTCGCCGGCGAAGTACCGGGCAAGCGCTTCATTGAAAATGGGATCATCGGACACCGCGCCGAACAGCGTCATCGAGGAGCGGAATTTGGCGTCGTCAGGCGCGCCGAGGATCGCGTTGATGGTCCGCCCCTGAACGGCGAGCACGAGCCTGGTGCACGCGATCAGGCGCGGGCCAAGGACAGGGTGGGCGAGATAGGCCTCGGCCTCCGCGCGCGAGCCGATGGCGTAGCGCTGCGCCATGGCGCTGAAGCCGAGGCCGGCGACCTGCGGGAAAATGAACCACATCCAGTGGCTCTGCTTCCGGCCCCGGGACAGCTCCCCGGTCACGGTGGGATAGACCGGGTTTTGGGCCTGGACGAACCGGTCTAGATCGAAAGGAGCGGTCATTGGATACCTTGGGGGTGCCTTGACGGCCGTGATTATGCCTAACTTTTGGCTCCCAATGTGGTAGCTGGTATAGAGAGTCTCCGGGTGGGGGTGGGTCTCCCCGGGGGTCGATTTGGGGATCTGATGGTTTCCGACACCGCAAGAGCCGAGAGGCTGTTGTCGCGCCGCCGTATCGGGCGGGCCGAGACGATTCTGCTGTCTCTGGCCGCTGTTGCGCTGTCGCTCGGTGCCGCCGCCTGGGTCGCCGATATGGGCGATTCGACCCCGCTGGTTTCCGCCGCGCTACCGCCGGCCAATGCCCCTTCCTTCGAGGACCGTTTTGCTTCGGCATCTGGCAGCGCGCCCGCCCGCGAGCTCGGCCTGCGGACGCTGGAGCGCTCTGCCCTGAATGCGGTCCAGCTCAAGCTGCGCGATGCCAAGGCGATGCTGGCCCAGAAACTCCAGGGCGACGACTGGCGCTCGACCCTGACCGAAGATGACCGGACGGCGGTTGACGAGAGGCGGCCCTCGGAGCGTGCCGACGCGGTCCCGATGCCGCGTTCGCGGCCGGTGCAGGCGGACTTCTCGGCCCAGATCGCGTCCAGCCAGGCCTATGCCGACACCACCCCCAGGGTCGACAACCGCAACTTCTTCGAAAAATTCACCGACAAGATCAAGCTGGCCTCGCTGACCCCCGGCGATGGCCTGTTCAGCAAGGCGCCGGATCTCGCCGCCCTCGGCTATGATTCGCGCACGGCGGTCTACGACATCTCGGCCAAGGCGCTTTACCTGCCGAGCGGCCTCGCGCTGGAAGCGCATTCGGGCATGGGCGCGCTGATGGACGACCCCCAGCATGTGGACCAGCGCATGGTGGGCGCGACCCCGCCGGCGACCTACGATCTGAAGCCGCGCGAAAAGCTGTTCCACGGCATCCGCGCGCTGCGCTTGACGCCCGCCGAGGGCACCAGCGCGCTCGGCCGCGTCGGCCTTCTCACCCACAGCTACATGCTCGGGCCGCGCGGCGATTCCAACGGCTGCGTCTCGATCAAGGACTATGAGCGCTTCCTCAAGGCCTACGACAACGGCGAGTTCAACCGCCTGGTCGTGGTGCCGAGCCTGAGAGGATCGGCGACCGCGTCACAGCGCGGCAGCACCGACTCCTGATATTTGCCTGCCGCGGCGGGGCTGCCGTTTCCCCTTCGTTAAGCCGTCCTTGTCCAGAAGCAGCCCATGAGTGATCCCCAGAATTCCGAGACCCCGCTGCGTACGACGTTCAAGATCAAGCTGAACGGTGACACGCTGGCGATCGCGACCGTCGGCCAGGCCTATCAATTCCTCACCAACTTCAAGTCGGTCGAGTGGATGGAATTCCGCACGCTGCACGAGGAAGCCATCTCGGCCCTGGAAGGCGCCGCCGGCAACGCCATGCTCGCGGTGCAGGCGACCAACGCCGTGCGCGCGCTGTTCGTCAGCGCGAAGCTGCTCTGAGACAGCCGTTACTCCCCTCCAATCGTCGAACCCGCTCCCGAATGCCTGCGACGAAGGCGTGGCGCGCTTCTGCGCCGAGGAACGGGATCGCATGAATATCGCAGACTTCATTGCCGGCGTTGATCGCGCCCGCGCGGAGCAACCGACGCTCGCAGCGCTCGAGGCATTCGAAAAATCCATCGGCTGCCGCTTGCCGGACGAGTATCGCCAGTTCCTGATGGTCTGCGCCGGCGGCTATTTCCAGGGCTCTGCCGAGTTCAACTGGCCGCAAGGGCACTGGGCCGGCGCGGTCCAGGAGGTGCTGGGATTGCGGCGCGATGAATGCTCGCTGGTCCAGACGCGTCAGACTCCGCAATGGCCGACCGTCGATGAACTCCTCTGGATCATGAGCGACCACGGCGGCAACCCGATCTGCATGACGATCGACAAGGCGCATTTCGGCAAGATCTGGTTCATCGATCACGAGATCGCCGAATACGAGAAGCCCTGGACGCTTGCCGAGGCGATGTCGAACGAATGGGGCTACGTGCTGCCGCTCGCACCGACATTCGGCGATTTCGTCGCCGGAATGTATGAGCAGGCTGAGGCCTCGTGAGAATCTGCTCGTGTCCCGGACAAGCCGCAACGCTTACAGCGCTGCGGCGCAGAGCCGGGACCCAGATGGCCACTCGGCATGGCGGATGGATGGGCCCCGGCTCAGCAGCGCATCGCGCTCGACGATGCTTCGCATCGCGAGGGAGACGCTGCGCTGCGTCCGGGGCACGAGAGGAAGCAGGACGATCAGGGCCTGCCGTCGCCATGCCCATCGTCGTCATCATGGAAGTCGTGGTCGCCGCCCGGCCTGAAGCCGGGGTCGATGCAGGCGAAATTGCCGGCATCGTTGGTCATGCCGCTGCCCTTGTAGGCTGCAATCTTCGGATAGACGCATAGCGGCCTCGTGCCGCTGGCCGGGAAGTTCATGGCAATGCGCGGATCAAAAAGTCCGCCGGTCGGGTAGGGCGAGGTGGCGTTGGTATTGGTCGCGACAATGCGTTCAGGCGCGATGCCTTTCTCGACCCAGTCGGTGATGGCCTTGACCTCGTTCTGCGCGAAGCTCGCGGTGGCCGCACCGCCGCCGCAATGGGCCATGTTCGGCACCATGAACAGCCGCGCGAAGTCGGTCGCGCGCCCGTTCATGCGCCTGTCCATGTTGCGATACCAGCGGGCGATGGCAGCGCCGGAGAAAATGCCGTCATTGACGGAGGAGGAGACGATCAGCTTGCCGCCGCGCGCCCTGAACGGCCGCAGGTCGGTCGAGACCGCGGCCATGAAGTCCATGCTGCTTTCAGGATAGGCTTGCGTCTTCGCGAAGATCTTCGGCGCGTCGGTGTCGAAGTTGAAGCGGAACACGAAGGCTTCCTGGCCGTTCGGCCCGTTGACGGGCGTGACGACGGGCGGGGTCTGGAAGATCATCGGGATCGCGCCCGCGCCGAGCGTCAGGTTGATCGCGGTGTTGACGTTCGGCACCGGCGCGGTGACGACGTTCCATAGTTGCCAGCCCGCGCCGGGCGCGGTGGGCGGCGTCCAGATGCCGGCATCCCAGAACCAGTTCGAATAGAGCCGTTGGCCGCGGGAATTGACCGGCCCGGCATAGATTTTCTTCAGCGCGTCCACCTGTGCGCCGGTCAGGCACGTGCCGCCATGCGGCGTGCTGCCGTGCGAACCGGTGCCGCAGGTGTAGCTGGCGAGCGCCGGATACACCTTCTTCGCCGTGCAGGCGTGATAATTGTCGACGATGCCGTCGACCAGCCCGTCGAGCGCGTCGCAGGCGCTCAGGATCGCGGCCGAGGCCACCTGGAGATCCTGCACCGGAAACGTGTCGGGAATGAAGGGCTGTCCGTTGACGTCCTTGCTGGTGGCGAGCGTGCCGAGCACCTGCTCGTTCCAGGCTTCCGCAAGGGCCGCCTGTGGCAGATTGAAGCCGGGATTTTGCGAGATCACGCCGTCGAACAGCCAGGGGAAGCGCTGCGACGCCATCATGGCGTCACGTCCGCCGTTCGAGCAGCCCATGATGTAGGAATAGACGGTGTCGAGGCCGTAGTAATAGGAGATGATCTGCTTCGAGATCGTCGCGGTCTTTTCGATGCCGTTGTAGCCGTAGTCCCGGCGCGCCTGGGCGTCGATCGCGAAATGCGCGGAGCCTCCGGCATTGGCATCGTCGTCCTGATGTCCGCCGACCGGATTGCTGGCGTTGTCTTCATGCCCGCCGTCGTCGGCGGCCACGGCCCAGCCCTGACCGAGCTCGACGCCGGCGGCGCCCTGCGGATCGGCCTGGAGGCTGCCGTCGGTGCCGCCGCCGCCCATCATCTCGAAACGGCCATGCCAGGTATCGGGCAGGTTGAGCGCGAAGCCGATCCCGTAAGTGAAATGATCGGGGTCCTGCGTCGAGACGCGCTTGTTGATGATGCCGATCACGTTGCAGTAGCCCGCCTTCTGGGTCGCGCTCAGGATCTGCGTGTTCGGCAGCGTGAGGCCGGTGAGGGCCGTGCAGGATGCGCGCGGGGCAACACCACTCGGCGGCAGGCCGTGGGCCATTGCCTGCGGGCCGAAAGCCGTCCAGCCGGCAACAATGGTCGAGGCGAGAAGTAACCGTTTCATGTCATGCCCTCCAGCTTGATGATTGTCGAAAGCAGCGGTCGTCCACGCGACATCGTGCGGCGCCGGCCGTTGCGGCAGGCGTCGTCAAGGCTGCAAGCGATGTCGCTGTCGGTCGGGACGTCCTGGTCGTCGGGAGGCCGGGGAGCTTCGCGATGCGGATCGCAGCGCGCGGAACGCAATGCGCCGACGGCCGCAATCGTGTCGCCGCGATGCGCGATGGCATGCGGATCGTCGCCGTTCCCTGATGCAGGCACCGACGTTAGCTCCCCTGAAGCCTGCTCGTGCGACGGCAGGTTTTCTTGATCCTTAGGCAAGCGATGTTGCCGTGTCAACATGACGCAACACGCGAGTCCGCGGTGCAACCTGTCGTAGAAGCTGCATCGGCAAGGCGCGACGCCGCGCGGCTTCTCGATCCCGGTCCGCTGCGATAGACTTGGCGTTCGAATCCCGGACCACCGGGCGGATGCCGCCGCGCCGGCTTGTGAAAGATGGTCGTCGATGGAGCCGGAGAAGGCTGGCGTCAGGAAGCGATCCCCGAAGGGAGCGTCGCGCAGGGCGCAGGTTGCAAAGCCGGCGCGATCCGCCTCGCGTGCCGCGCCGGCCGGAAAGCCCGCCCGGCCAAAGCTGCTTGCCTCGGACGATCTGTCCCGTTCACTCGGCTATCGCATCCGGCGGGCCCAGCTCTGGGTGTTCAGGGATGTCAGCCGGCGGCTGGCCGCCTTCGACATCAGTCCGGCGCAGTTCTCCGTGTTGTCGGTGATCGAAGCCAATCCCGGCGTCAATCAGCTTGCCATCGCGCAATCCTTGTCGATCGAGCGGGCGGGGCTCGGGCGGCTGGTGGATCATCTGGAGCGGCGCGGCCTGGTGCAGCGTTCGGCCTCCGCCGTCAACCGCCGCTACTACGTGCTGTATGTGACCCAGACCGGCGCCGCGCTCCTCGGCCGCTTGCGGCCGTCGATCGCCGAAAGCGAGAAGACCCTCGCCGCCAAGATCGGGCCGCGCGCGTACAAGGAATTGCAGCGAGCGCTGTCGATCTTCCTCCAGGACACTTGATCCGGAACACCTTGAACTCGGCGGCGGGAACGGGCAAACGGTCTGCGAAGACCGTGTCCCAGGCCATCCATTTGAAGCCTTGCTTTAGGGAGAGACCCCATCATGAAACGCCGTACATTCCTCAAGGGTGGCGCGGTCGCCGGCGCGACGACGCTGGTTGCTGCACCTGCGATCGCGCAAGGCGCGCCCGAGATCAAATGGCGCCTGACCTCGAGCTTCCCGAAATCGCTCGACACGATCTACGGCACGGCGCAGACCTTCGCGAAATACGTCGCTGACGCCACCGACAACAAATTCCAGATCCAGACCTTTGCGGCCGGTGAGCTCGTCCCCGGTTTGCAGGCGCTCGACGCCGTCAGCGCGGCCTCCGTCGAGATGGCGCAGACGCCGCTCTACTTCTACATCGGCAAGGAGCCGGCGCTGGCCTATGCCACCGGCGCGCCGTTCGGCATGAACCATCGCCATCAGGAGTCCTGGTGGTATTTCGGCGGCGGCGCCGATCTCGCCAACGAGGCGCTGAAGCCGTTCAAGGCGCATGCGATCCTCTGCGGCAACTCCGGCACCCAGATGGGCGGCTGGTTCCGCAAGGAGATCAAGACCGTCGACGATCTCAAGGGCCTCAAATTCCGCATCGCCGGCATGGGCGGCCATGTGCTGGCGCGCCTCGGCATCGTGCCGCAGCAGCTCGCCGGCGGCGACGTCTATTCGGCCCTGGAGAAGGGCTCGATCGACGCCGCCGAATTCGTCGGTCCCTATGACGACGAGAAGCTCGGCTTCCAGAAGGTGGCCAAATACTACTACTTCCCCGGCTGGTGGGAAGGCGGCGCCATGCTGCACATGATCGTCAATGACGAGAAGTGGGCTTCGCTGCCCAAGCACTACCAGGCCATCGTCAACCAGGCCGCCTCTGCGGCCGGCGCCTGGATGCTCGAGAAGTACGACAGCGTGAACCCGGCGGCGCTGAAGCGGCTGATCGCCAACGGCGCCGAGCTGAAGGCGTTCCCGCAGCCGGTGCTGGAGGCTTGCTACAACGCCACCCAGGAGCACCTGAACGAGCTCGCGGCCAAGAGCGACCTGTTCAAGCGGACCAAGGAGAGCCACGACGCGTATATGAAGGAGCTGCTGTTCTACACGCAGATCGCGGAAAACTTCTACGACAACTATTTGCTCAGCAAGATGCGCAACAAGACCTGATTGCAGCAAGAGGGCGCGGTGTTTTCAGGCGTGATCCGAAGGACACTGTCATTCCGGGGCGCGCCTCTTGGCGGGAGCTAAGATGCGCAATTGCGCATCTGAGAATCCATTTCACCGCGTGTCTTGCCGCCCGATGGATTCCGGGCTCGCGACTTCGTCGCGCCCCGGAATGACGGCGGAGGGAGCGGTCTACGCCGCGCCCAGCCCGAGCTTTGCGTAGATGCGCCGCGCATAGGCACCGAACGCATCCGTTGTCTTGAGCGGAAGGTCGCGCGGGAAGGGCAGGTCGATCGGGAAGTAGTCGGCCATCTTCGCCGGGCCCGCGGTCAGCACGGCGCAATGCGAGGACAGGAACACCGCTTCCTGGATCGAATGCGTGACGAAGATGATGGTCTTGCCGCTCTCGCGCCAGATCCGCAGCATCTCCAGGTTCATCTGCTCGCGCGTCAAGGCGTCCAGCGCGCCGAACGGCTCGTCCATCAGGATCAGCTTGGGATCGTGGATGAAGGCCCGCGCGATGGCGGTGCGCTGCTGCATGCCGCCTGACAGCTGCTGCGGATATTTCTGCTCGTAGCCGGCAAGCCCGACCAGATTGAGCAGATCGCGCGCCCGCTCGCGCGCGGCTTTCATCGGTAGCCCCACGATCTCGGCCGGCAGCAGCACGTTGTCCAGGATCGTGCGCCATTTCAGCAGCAGCGCCTGCTGGAATACCATGCCGATGTCGCGGGTCGGATCGAACGGGCTTCTGGCGCTGCCAATCTTCACGGTGCCGCCGTCGGCGCCGTGCAGGCCGGCCAGAATCTTCATCACCGTGGTCTTGCCGCAGCCGGACGGGCCGACCAGCGAGACCAGCTCGCCTTCCTTCACGTCCATGGTGACGTCGGAGACGGCGAGAAACTCCGCGCCGCCGCTGCGGTAGACTTTCCGGACGCCGCGCAGGCTGATGAAGGGCTCGTCCGTCATGCCAGCCATTTGCTGAGGTTGGCGGCCACGAAGTCATCGTCGCTGAGGTCGGCGTGCTCGCGGCAGACGCGGTCGATCTCCTCCTTTTGGCCGGGGCTGAGGCCCTCGGCAGGATCGAGGCACCACAGCCCCTGCATCAGGTCCTGACGCCGCAGGATCTCGTGGCAGCCGGCGATGCAGCCGTGGAAATTGTTGGCGACGTCGAAGAAGGCGCTGTTGCAATCGGTGACGCGGGCATCGAGCGCGAGCAGGTCGGCCGGCACGCTGTCCTTGTGCCGCGCCGCCTTGCAGCGCTCGAATTGCCCGATCGCGCTCGCCGTCCAGACCGACCAATGGCCGAGCAGTCCGCCCTTGAAATAGGTGCGCGTGGTGACGCCGTTGTCGCGCAGGTCGAACGGCAGCATGAGATCGAGCAGGATATGGTCATCATTGCCGGTGTAGAGCGCGACGCGGTCGAGCGCACCCGCGGCTGCGACGCCGCGCAGCACGTCGAGCGTGCGGTAGCGGTTGAACGGCGCGATCTTGATCGCGATCACATTGTCGATCGAGGCAAAGCGTTGCCAGAATTGGCTCGACAGGATGACGCCGCCGACGGCCGGCTGGAGATAGAAGCCGACCAACGGAATTTCGGCGGCGACCGCGGTGCAGTGCGCGATAATCTCGTCCTCGGAGGCGCTCTTCATCGCGGCGAGGCTGAGCAGGCCGGCGTGATAGCCGATGTCGCGCGCGGTGCGCGCTTCAGTGGTTGCCTGCCTGGTCGGACCGGCAAGTCCCGCGACCATCGCCAGCGGACGCCTGGTCCAGCTCGCCGCGGTCTCGGCGGCGAGCTCCAGCACGGGACGATAGAGGCCGACGTCGCGGATCGCGAACTGCGTCGTATGCACGCCGACCGCAAGGCCGCCGGCGCCGGCGTCGATGTAGTAGCGCGTCAGCGCGCGCTGATGCGTCTTGTCGAGCTTTCGCTCGGCGGTGAGCGCAAGAGGGTGCGCCGGCAGCACGGTGCCGTCGGCGATCAGCCTGCGAACGTCGGCATTGATCTGGCTGTGGTGCATGATGTCCTATCCAAATTCAGGGCCGGCGACGGCGAATGGCATTTCCTCGCCCGCGGCGGTGGCGGGGCCGAAGCGCATGCGCTGGAACGGGCGTTCGACGGTCCAGCCCGAAGCGGTCAATCCCTCCAGGAACGCGCCTTGCGAGGCGACGGCGTCGAGCAGGAGGGGGCGGGTCTCGGATCGCGCGATCGCCTGGACCAGGGCCAGCGCTTCGACGGCATGATCTGCGAACAAGGGACCGATGTGGCGCGCGGTTCTGCCGTCGCGGACCAGCGCGATGCATCCATTCGAAGCGACGATACGCGAGCCGAAGCGCTGTGCGAAGGCGGTCAGGAGGGCGGTCCGGTCGAAACCGGTGACCCGCCGGTCCCGCGCACAAAGCGCGTCAAGCGTCGCGGCCGAAGGCGGTCGCGCCGACGCTTGCGCTGAATTGACCAATTTCAGCCGCCGTAATTGCAGGGTCGGCGTGAAGCCGAGCGGCCCGTACACGGCAGCACCGTCGGGGGTCGCGTCGAGCCAGCTGGTCAGGCCGTTCCTGCGCGCCGTCTCCAGGCAGGCGTCGACGAGGCGCGTCGCAAGGCCACGGCGGCGATGCGTGCCTGATACGAGCACCATGCCGATCCAGGCGTTGCTGCCGGAATAGGGCAGCAGTGCCGCTGTCGCGACCAGCCGCATGCCATCGCGAATGCCGAACACGACGCCGTCGCGCAGGAAAATGCGCCAGTCCTCTTCGGTCTGGTTCCAGTGCGCCTCGACCGACAGCACGAGCCCGGCGATGGCATCGTTCACGCCGAGCTTGATGATGGGCGGGGTGTCAGTAGCGGCCATCGCGCACCTCGTATTTGGTGGGCTTGCCGAGGCTCGGCATGGCGCGGGACACCCAGTCGGCGGTCCAGGCAATCAACTGCTCGGTGTCGACGACCGGCAGGCCGAATAGCTCGACCGCCTGCGAGGTGTCGGTCAGCCACGCCGTGGGCTCCTCCTCGCCGGTCAGCATCGGGGCGCGGCCGAACCTTGCGCCGAATTTCGCCGCGAGATCGCGCACCGCCAGGATCTCGTGGCCGCTGACATTGATCGGCGAGGTCGGCGCCGTGCAATGGGCGAGGCAGCGCAGCGCCTGCGCGGACGCATCGCCCTGCCAGATGAAATTGACATGGCCCAGGCTGACGTCGATCGGCGTGCCGGTGAGGACCTTGGTGGCGATGTCGTGCAGCACGCCATAGCGCATGTCGATCGCGTAATTGAGCCGGAACAGCCGGCCCGGCGTCGAAAACTTGCGCGAAAAATACTCGAACATGCGCTCGCGGCCGACGCAGGACTGGGCGTATTCGCCGGGCGGATTTGGCGCCATGTCCTCGGTCGCGCCTTTGCCGTCGACCGGCACGAAGGGATAGACGCAGCCGGTCGAGAACGCCACGATCCGCGACGACGGAAAGGCCTGCGCGACAAGGGCCGGGACATGCGCGTTCATCGCCCATGTCAGCGACAGATCGCCCTCGGCGCCGAACTTGCGGCCGGCCATGAAGACGATGTTGGGCGCCTTCGGCAGCGCGTTGATCGCGGCCTCGTCGAGCAGGTCGCAATTGATCGTCTCGACGCCGCGCCGATGCAGCCAGTCCTTGACGCCCGCCTCGCTGAAGCGCGCGACGCCGATGACGCGGCGATCCGGCGCGGCGGCTTTGGCGAGCCCCGCCAGCGTCGGGCCCATCTTGCCGGCGACGCCGAGGATCATGATGTCGCCCTCGACCTTGTTGAGGTCGTCGATCAGCGCCTGGGTCGGCCGGCACAGGAGATCGTCGAGCGCGGCGATGTCAGGAATGGTCTTCGGCAGCGTCTGGCGGGTGAGGAGCATCGGTCGGTCCTTGGTCAGTCAGGTTTTCCGTTTTCAGGTCTGCCGTTATCAAGTCTGTCTTGCATCGCCGACCACGAACATGCGCTCGAGGGCGAGCACGAGGCCGTAGAGGGCGACGCCGAGCAGCGTCAGCAGCACCACGGCCATCACCATCGCGGGCGTGTCGAGCGAGGACTGCACCTGGATCATGAGGTAGCCGAGCCCGCGCTCGGAGGCGATGAACTCGCCGACGATGGCGCCGGCGACCGCCAGGATGGCGCCGACCTTCATGCCGGAGAACACGTAAGGCAGCGATCCCGGCAGCTGGATCTTGCGGAACAGCGTCCAGCGCGAGCCGCGCAGCGATTTGACGAGATCGAGCAGATCCGGTTCGACCTCGCGCAGGCCGCGGGCGGTGGTGAGCAGGATCGGGAAGAAGCAGATGCTGAAGGCAATCAGGATGTTCGGCACGATGCCGTAGGAGAACCAGACGATCAGAAGCGGGCCGAGCGCAACCTTCGGGATCATGTTCAGCGTCACGAACAGCGGCAGCAGCACCATGCTGACCAGCGGCGCCCAGCTGAAGATCACCGCGAGGGTGACGCCGACGAATACGCCGAGTGCGAAGCCGCCGAGGATCTCGATCGCCGTCACCAGCGTGTTGGCGCCCCAGGCGTAGCTCGCGGTTCCCAGCGTCTGCACGGTCGCGAGCGGGGAGGGCAGGATGAATTTCGGCACGTGGAAGGCATCGACCGCGACCTGCCACAGCACGAGCACGGCGAGGTGCACGATCAGGATGATCGCAAAGCTGCGGGCCGGGCCTGCTCCGTCACCTGCCACCTTTCGCCCCCCGTTGTTCGCGGCCTCTCCGTCACGACGGCAAGCCTAACCGTCCCCGGGGCAAGTTTCAACCATCTGGTTGATTATGGCCGGAGCGACTGGAGCACCAGGTCGACGACATGCCTGCGCCGGGCACGGCGCTGGGCGCGGCTCGACAGGTCCTTGCCGAAGATCGCCGACAGCGTCGGCGTGTTGGAGAAGAAGAAGTAGCTGAGGCCCGCGATGGAGATGTAAAGCTGGACGGGGTCGATCCCTTTCCGGAAAAGTCCGCAACGCACGCCCTCATGGAGGATGTGGGAGACGCTTTTCACCAGCGGGGAATGCATCGCCTCCAGTCGCGTGGAACCGCGGACATGGCGGGCGCCGCCGCGGTTCTCGTCGTTCAGAAGCACGATGAAATCAGGGTTTGCCGCCAGGTGGTCGAACGAGGCTTCGATCAGCCGGCGGATCGCCTTGTCGGGCGGCAGGCCTTCCAGATTGAGCCTGCGCTCCTGCTCGCGGATGTCCTCATAGACCCATTCGAGCACGGCGAGGTAGAGCGCGTCCTTGTCGCCGAAGTAGTGGTAGACGAGCTGCTTGTTGACGCCGGCGCGCTCGGCGATCTCGTCGACGCGGGCGCCCGCAAGGCCGTGCCGGGCGAACTCCAGGCGCGCCGCGGTCAGCAGCTTCTTGCGGGTGGCGACCGGGTCGCGCCGCTGCGGCACGGTGTCGCCAGATCGTTTTGCGGGCATTTCCAACCAAACAGTTGACAAGTGGAGGGCGGGCTTGTTGCATTGGTAGCCTCACATGGGGAGAGCGACAAGCCGGGTCGCGGCAATGAGGAGACAAGCGATGAAGCGTTTGCAGGCGGCGGTTGTGACCCTGATGCTCGGCTTGGCGGGCATGCCCGCGAACGCGGGCGAGGCGGTGAACCTGATCCTGAACTGGACGCCCACGGCCGACCATTCGCCCTATTATTACGCGAAGGCGCAGGGCTGGTACGAGAAGGCCGGCATCGACCTCACCATCGAGACCGGCAAGGGCTCCGGCGTCTCCGCCGCCAAGGTCGGCTCGGGCGGCTCGCCGTTCGGCGTCGCCGACCTCGCCACCATGCTGGTGGCGAAGAGCAAGGGCGCCGACACGGTCGCGGTGATGAGCGTCTATGCCAACACCGGCCAGACCTTCTACTGGCTGAAGAGCTACGGCGTGAACGGGGTGAAGGATTTCGCCGGCCACAAGATCGGCAATCCGCCCGGGGACGCCTCGCGCGTGATGTGGCCGGCCTTCGCCAAGGCTGCAGGCCTTGCGCCTGATGCGGTCGGCTTCGTCAATATCGGGCCCACCGCGAAGGTCGCGGCGCTGAAGAGCCACACCGTCGACATCATCAGCGACTTCTACAACGAGCACGATGTGAAGGCGATCGAGTTCGGCCAGGACCTCGGCTATGTCAACTGGAAGGACATCGGGCTCAACCCTTACGGCAACTCGCTGATCGTCAACGGTGCTTACTTGCAGAAGAACCCGAAGGTGGTCGAGGATTTCGTTCGCGTCACGCAGAAGGCTTTTGCGGCCTGCGTCGCCGACGTCACCCCGTGCCTGAAGGCGCTGCTCAACCAGGTCTCCGGCCTCGACAAGGAGAACCAGGAGCGCCAGTGGGAGCGCATCAAGTTCCTGATGACGGACGAGTTCACGACGACGAAGAGCCTCGGCTGGATCGACGGCGAGCGCATGAAGAAGGACTACGAACTGGTCCAGACCTATCTCGGCATGGAGAAGCCGTTCGACGTGACGACGGCGTTCACGACCAAGATGCTGGATCCCGCCATCAAGATGGATGCGAGCAAGGTGAAGAAGTAGGGGGTAGGGGGGCTTCCGTATCGTCGTCCTGGCGAAAGCCAGGACCTCCGCGCGAGCGCTCGCGCTCGTCGCGATTACCCCAAGACGTTGTTTGGCGAAGACTCGTCGTTCGGTACTCCCACCGTCCGTAATCGATGGATTCCGCGGTATGGGTCCTGGCCTTCGCCAGGACGACACCGGAGGTCACGGCGGCTGTCCCGTGCGGACGAGCCGCCCAAGACCCACACCCAACTCACGTAACCCCGCGGAGAAATTAACCAGCCGTTAACCACATCCGCCGCATCGTTAACCATTCAATAACAGGGAACGAGTCGGCCGATGGAGGCTGCAGCAAAAGTCCAACGCCAAATGGTGCGCCTGCGCGGGCGCTCCTACGTGGCCTTCGTGTTCGTGCCGACGGTTCCGATCCTGGACTGGCTCCAGGAGATCGACGCCACCATCGCCCGTTCGCCGGGCTTCTTCGCCGGCCGGCCCGTGGTGATCGACCTGTCCTCGGTCGATCTCAGCCAGTCCGGCATCAATCATCTGCTCACCAGCCTTCAGGACCGCAACATCCGCGTGCTCGGGATCGAGGGCGTGGAGGAGGGCCGGCTGACCCCCATGATGCCGCCGCTGCTTTCGGGCGGGCGCAGCTGCGTGGTCGAGCCGAGCGCGCCGAAGAAGGTCGAGAAGGCGGAGGCCAAGCCAACCTCGCTCCTGCTCGAAAACCCCGTGCGCTCGGGCCAGACCGTGATCTTCCCCGAAGGCGACGTCACCATTCTCGGCTCCGTCGGCTCCGGCGCCGAGGTCGTCGCCGGCGGCTCCATCCACGTCTACGGCGCGCTGCGCGGCCGGGCCATGGCGGGGGTTAACGGGCACACGAGCGCCCGCATCTATTGCCAGAAGATCGAGGCCGAACTGCTTGCAATTGATGGGTTTTACCAGACTGCGGACGACATCGATGCCGCCTTGCGCGGCAAGCCGGCGCAGGCCTGGCTGCAGGGGAATACCATGCGAATTACAGCACTGAACTGACCAGCAAAGGAGACATTTCAGATGAGTAAGGTACTGGTCGTGACATCAGGCAAGGGCGGGGTCGGCAAGACCACGACGACCGCCGCGCTGGGGGCTGCCCTGGCGCAGCGCGGCGACAAGGTCGTCGTCGTCGATTTCGACGTCGGCCTGCGCAATCTCGATCTCGTCATGGGCGCCGAACGCCGCGTGGTGTTCGACCTCATCAACGTGGTGCAGGGGGTGGCAAAGCTGCCGCAGGCGCTGATCCGCGACAAGCGGCTGGAGAATCTCTGGCTGCTGCCGGCCTCGCAGACCCGCGACAAGGACGCGTTGACGGAAGAGGGCGTCGGCAAGGTCATCGACGATTTGCGCGGCCGCTTCGACTGGGTGATCTGCGACAGCCCGGCCGGCATCGAGCGCGGCGCCTCCATGGCGATGCGGTTCGCGGACGAAGCCGTCATCGTCACCAATCCGGAAGTGTCCTCGGTGCGCGATTCCGATCGCATCATCGGCATGCTCGATTCCAAGACGGTGCGGGCCGAGAAGGGCGAGCGGGTCGAGAAGCACATTCTCATCACCCGCTATGATGCCTCCCGCGCGGCGCGCGGCGAGATGTTGACCATCGACGACATCCTCGAAATCCTGGCAACGCCCTTGCTCGGCATCATTCCCGAGAGCCAGGACGTGTTGAAGGCCTCCAACGTCGGCACGCCGGTGACGCTGTCGAACGCGGACGGCGCACCCGCACGGGCCTATATCGATGCGGCGCGGCGGCTGTGCGGCGAGACCGTCGCCATGCAGGTGCCGTCGGAGCGCAAGGGCTTCATGGATCGTCTGCTGCGACGGAGGGCTGCATGAGCATGGGTCTGCTCCGACTTCTCCGCGGCAACAAGGCTTCTGCACCCGTCGCACGCGAACGGTTGCAGATTCTGCTCGCGCATGAACGCGGAATGCGCGGCCAGCCCGACCTGCTCGGCGTGCTGCGTGAGGAAATTCTCGCCGTCGTGTCCAAGCACGTCACGCTGGATCCGACCAAGGTCATCGTGCGGCTCGAGCGCGGCGACGAGGTGTCGACCCTGGAGGTCGATATCGAGGTGCCAAACGATCTCGAGCGCAAGCGCGTGGCGGTCGCGTAGGGGACGCGGCCGACGACATCAGGTTTTGGGGTGGGTGAGAAGGCGGTCCGCCGGGCATGGCGGGCCGCCTTTTATCGTTGCTGGGGTGATCGGAACGAGACCCGCGACTTGATCGTTGTAGGAAATCCGCGGCTCCACCAAGCGTGCATCGCGGTTTCATCACACGGGCGAGCACCCATGATGTCGGAGCTCCAGGTCCACACCGTGGCACGCCAGATGCTCGAACGGCACGGCTTTGCTGCGATTGCGAAGGCCGCCGAGCAGGCCCAGGCCTGCGAGGGCCGCGGCGAGGCCGATGAGGCCAAGGAATGGCGTCACATCGAGGATGCCATGAAGGTCATACGTGGGCCGCACCAGAGCTGACCATGGGGAACGGGAACAGTCAGCGCTCCTCGTGATCGGCTCCCTGTGCCGGGGCGCGATGTTGCGTCTGCGGCTGGCCGCGCTCGTTCGTTTCCTTGCAGGAAAGCTGCTCCCACGAACCGTCGGGCGCCTGCTGATAGGCGCTACAGGACGACGAGGAGGTCGATTTGTCCTCGCCCTTCTGGGCGTCGGTATTCTTCGCAAAGGCCGGGGCGGTCAGCACGGCACTGATCGCGAGGGCGCCGGCGAAGACGAAATGAGCCATCCGCATAGGGATCTCCTGTTCGAAGAAGCCCGCATGCTGGCGAGGATTGTGACGATTATTGGCCGCGGCGGCGGTTCCGCCGCGGTGTGCTTAACGCTCTAGCCGCCCTTGCTACGGATCAGGCCGGCGAGGTTGGTCTTCTGGGCTTCGCACCAGCCGGGCATGCCGAGGCGGCGCTGGTCCATATCGGTCGCCTGCGTCGCCACCGCGACCTCGGCCATCAGCTCGTCGTCCTGCTTCTCGCCCATCTTGCCGCCGGTATGCATCCAGGCGATCGCCTTGCGCACCTTCTCGGTGGTGCCGTCGGGCAGCTGCATCTGCTGCGCCTTCTGCACGAGGTCCTGATAGACGAGATCCGTGTTGGGGCACTCGACCTTGGCGGCGAAGGCCTGCAAGACCATCGTCACATAGGTCGAGCGTGGCGGCGCGTCGCCCGCCTGTGCCGGCGCGGCAAGCAGCAAAAGGCCCGTCATCAGAAAACCATAGCGCATCCTTGGTACCTCCTCGATTTTTTTGGGAGGCTAGCGTCCGGCGCGCCGCTCCGCAATGGCGCCGGGACGCAATTGTCGCGCCTCCGTGCGGTGCGCTAAATTGGCTGCTCCCGGTCCCGGAGAGCGACATGAGCCTGTTCAGCGCGCCGTTCGATCCCGCAACCGACACGGCGCTCGTCACCGGCGCGGGCAACGGCATCGGCCGCGCGATCGCGCAGGCGCTGGTCGGCGAGGGCGTCCGGACCGTGTTCGCCGACGTGAGTGCGGAGCGGGTCAGTGCCGCGATCGGCGCGAGCGAGAGGCCTGGACACGCGGTGCCCTGGGTCGGCGATCTTGCGAAGCTCGACGCCTGCGATGCGCTGCTTGCCGCCTCACACGCCGCGCTGGGCGAGGTGACGCATTTCGTGCATAGCGCTTCGCCGCCGCGACGCGAGGCCGATCATGCGCTCGCGGTGGATCGCAGGACCTGGCAGCAGATGCACGCCGTCAACCTCGATGCGGGTTTTCACCTGGCGCGCGAGATCGCCAAGCGGCTGATCGCGGCGAAGCGGCCCGGCTCGTTCCTGTTCCTCACCTCGCTGCATGCAGGCACGCCGCGCAACCTGCCGCATTACTCGACGGCGAAGGCGGGGATGGCGATGCTGGTGAAGGAGCTGGCGAAGACGTTCGGACGCCACAACATTCGCGTCAACGCGCTGGCGCCCGGTGCGATCGCTGCCGGCGGTTTCGTCGCGGATGCCTCGCTGGCGCGGCACATCCCGCTCGGGCGTCTGGGCGAGGCGAAAGACCTCGCACCGATGGCGCTCGCGGTGCTGTCGAACAAGCTCTCCGCTTACGTCACCGGCGCGGCCTTCGTCGTCGACGGCGGATTGTCGCTGACGAACTGGTTCGAGGCGCCGGTGCTGGAGTAGCTTAGCGCTGCCAGGCCGGCACGGGATCGAGCGGCGTGCGATAGAGCTCGTTGTGATCGCGGTCGGTGACGCGCACCGCGCAACCCTTTTGCTGAAGCTCCGGCTTCACCTGCGACAGCTCATTGGCCAGTTGGTGGGCGCGATCGGAGGCGACCTCGATATCCTCGAGGATGATTCCGCCCTGGTTCTTGAACTCTTCACCAACCACAAGATCGAAGTAGTAGTAAGGCATCCGAATTCCCCGGTGTTACGACCCAAGTCTCGACGACAAGTCTGGAAAACAAGTCTTCAACGGAAGTCTCAACACATCCCGGATGGTACCACTGAGTCGATCTTTATCGAATGAATGAAGCGCGCAATCTCTGTGCTTATGGCGCAGAAATGATGTGCAGCATGCAGGCGCGTTAAGATTTTATTAAATATGTCAGCGTGATCATGAGGCATGGAATTGCAACAGAACCGGGCTCCGGGAACCGGCAGTTGCAAGAGAAGGCCGTCGGCATAGATCCCGACGGCCTTTTCTCTCTTGGCCTATTCGTTTGTCGTAAGACGATCGAAGCATCGATCTCCGTAGTCGCCCGGACTCAACGCATCGCATCGAGTCGGACAGCTTGCAGCGACGTTGCGTGACCGATGCTGTGCGATCGCCCGGCGTTGGTCTAGAGCCTTTCCCGTTCCGATGGAATCGGAACGGGAAAGGCTCTAGATTCTTGTTTTGACGCGTTTTCTTTACGCGAACGGGTATCCACTTCGCTCGCAAACGCTCTAGCGCAGCGGCATTGGCGGACGCACGACGGGTCCATCGTCATCGGCAACGGCTTGTGTCGTGGCGGCCGGCGCGACCGGCGGTGGGACCGCGGCAGCCTGTGACGGCGGCGGCGGAGACGCGACCGGTGCGGGCGAATACGCCGGCATGTAGGTCTGCGTCACGGCCGGCTTCGGCTTGCGAACCGGTGGAGCCGGAGGCCGCGGCGGTAGCGCGGAAACGCGCGCGCGTGGATCGACCGGCATCGTCGCAGCCATCGGCTTCGGTGCGGACGGCTTCGCCATCTCGCGCGCCATCTGCTCCTGTCCGGCCTTCAACTCGGCGATGTTGGCCTTGAGTTGCTCGATCTGCTGGGCCATCGCGGCAAGATCCCGCGTCATCGATTGCACCGACTGAGCTGTTTCGGACGGCGCTGCTGCGGGCACGGCCGCAGACGCCGACTGAGTCGCTGCCGGCGTCGGGGATTGGTCGGCTGTTTGATCGGTTGCAGCTTCCGCCGCGGGCGGGGCGGACTGCGCAGCGGCGACCGGCGCCGTCTGTGACGTCGAAGGCATCAGCGACGCCAATACGGGTTTCCAGTCGGCGAGCATTTGCCTCGCCACGTCGCCGTGCCTCTCCCAGGCGATGGTGGCAGCCGCGCTGCCGCCCGCGAACAGAAACGTGAGGAAGGCGCCGCGCAGCCATTTGCCGGCGGAGGATCGCTTCTGCCGGCCGTGACCATCGCCGGCGGTTACGCGCACCGCGGTGTCGACCGAGGGCGCCGCCGGCTGCGGCTCCACAACAGGGCTGAACTTCGGCTCCGGATTGATTCTGGGCCCGGGCGCGAATTTCGGCTCCGGACGCGGCGTGATGTCAGGCGCCAGCGCGGGGGCAGCGCCGACGGGGCGCGAGGCCAGCACGATATCCGGCGAGATCTGAACCGCGTCGTGCGGATCGTTGTCCTTGACCGTGTCCTTCACGATCTCATCGACGATTTGCTTGCTGTTCAGCATCGCGAGCATCGCAGCTCCTTTGAAGCCTTCGTCGTCCGCATTGGCGCGAGCCGATCTGTTGAGGTGAGCCCCATCCCAAGTCTGATGACGCACGAGTCCAGCCGGGTTTGACCAAAGCAAGGCGAGGGGATGGAGATGATGCGACGGTCTTCTGCCGTTTGTGGTGATGGAACTCCGCCGGAAAAACACGCGGACGTGTTCCGCATTGCCTTGTTTTCAGCACGATTTGGGCAATATCTGACGCTGCTGGGGGTGCTGCTATCCGCTATCGGGGGGGCCGGCGGTGCCAAGATCTGTTCTCGCTCTTTTCGTTGTTGCCATGCTGCCGCTCGGCGGCTGCATGCAGACGACGCTTTCGCCATCCACGGATGCGAGCATGACGCCGCGCGACCGGCAGTTGCTCGCGCATACGCCATACGCTCAGGCGAACGTGCCCGAGCAATATCTCCGTCATATCGTCGATTACCAGCGCAAGGAGCAGCCGGGCACGATCCTGGTCGATACCGATGCGCGCTACCTCTATTTCGTGCTGCCCGAGGGCAAGGCGATCCGCTACGGCGTCGCGGTCGGCGAGGAGGCCATGGCCTTCTCGGGCGTCGCGCGCGTCGGCCGCCTGGCGGAATGGCCCGATTGGGTTCCGACAGCGGACATTCAGGCACGGCTTGGGCCGTATCCGGCGCGCGTCGCCGGCGGTCCCGCCAATCCGCTGGGCGCACGCGGCATCTATCTCTTTGTCGGCAACAAGGACACGCTCTACCGCATCCACGGCACCAACCAGCCCGAATATATCGGGCAGGCGATCTCGTCAGGCTGTATCCGGATGCGCAACGAGGACGTGATCGATCTCTACGACCGGGTGAAGCTCAATTCGATGGTCGTGGTGCTGCCGCCCGGGCAGAACGCGCAGGTCGAGACGGGCACGCGCTGGCGCGGGTGACCAGCGCGTCGCGGCGCTGATCGGAGCTGCCGCTCGGGCCCTACTCCCCGGGCCGTGCGATGCGCCATTGCAGCGTCGTGGCGTTGCCGTTGGCATCGCCCGGCGCCTTGTCGGCGGGTGACGTGTAGAGGGGGCGATAGCGGTATGCCCACATCCTGCTGCCGTCGTTGCGGCTGATCACGGTGAAGTCGCCGACGGCCTTGGCGTCGGCCGTTGCGGCAAGCGGAACCCAGCTTTCGGCGCACTTGCCGTTGCAGTTCGACGTCCTGCCGGTGGTGTCGCGCTCGTAATAGTAGAGCGTCATGCCCTTGGGATCGACGAGCTTGGGACCCTGCTTGGTGATGACCACCTTCGCCGGCGCGGTCGTCGCCTCGGGCTTGGGCGGAGGAGGGGTATCGCCGCCGCCATGGCCGTTTGCGAGCGCATGGCCGGTCGAGAGCGCAATGGCCGCGGCCGCAATGAGGAACCTGAACATCCGAAACTCCCGAACGGCAAAGTTAATCGCGCGTTAAGCGCCGAATGGGGCTGACGGTAGCAGCCGAAGGTTAGTTCCTGGTTTCGCGGCGCTGCGACAATTACGGGCATGAATGCGGCTTAGGCCTGCACATCGCGGAGCGGGGCGCGGCTGAGCTCGTTGCCGGCAGCGATCGCCTTGCGCATCAGACGCATCAGCTCCTCGCCTTCCCTGGCGCTGAGGCCGCGCAGCATGATGCGCTGTGCGGACTCGACCGCCGGCGTGATCTTGCGCAGCGTGCGCCGGCCTTCGTCGGTGACCTCGAGCTCGCGGGCGCGGCGGTCGCGGCTCGAGGCGCGGCGCTCCGCCAGCCCCTTCTGCACGAGGCGATCGATCACGCCGGTGATGGTGGTGCGGTCATAGGCGATCAACCCTGCGAGCGTCACCTGGTCGAGCCCCGGATTGGCCTTGATGGTCGCGAGCGCGGCGTATTGCACCGGCGTGAGGTCGAAGCCGGCATCCCCGACCTCGGCCAGGAAGACCGCGACCGCGATCTGCTGGAAGCGGCGCGCCAGATGACCGGGCATGTCGTTGTTGTCTTTCACCGAATTCTCCTGAGGTCACAGGGAGGGCGGGATCCGTTGACAAGTATACTGATAGTCAGCATACTGAGCAATATCGAAGAAGACGTTGACGGGAGAGGTGCTCATGCAATTCCATCTCAATGGATTTCAGCCGGGCGACCCTGAAATCGCCGATCCCGCTGAACGCGTTCAGGCCCCCGGTGCAGCGGGCGGCGTGCCCGACGAGGTCGACGTCCTCATCGTCGGCTGTGGGCCCGCAGGCCTGACGCTCGCGGCCCAGCTTGCCCAATTTCCTGACATCAAGACCTGCATCGTCGAGCAGAAGCCGGGCCGGCTGTCGGTCGGCCAGGCCGACGGCATCGCCTGCCGCACCATGGAGATGTTCCACGCTTTTGGCTTTAGCGAGCGCGTGCTGAAGGAAGCCTATTGGGTCAACGAGACGACGTTCTGGAAGCCGGACGAACGGCGGCCCGAGACCATCGTCCGCAGCGGCCGGGTGCAGGACGTGGAGGACGGGCTGTCGGAATTCCCGCACGTTATCCTCAACCAGGCGCGCATCCATGACGGCTTTCTCGACGTCATGCGCAAATCGCCGGCCAAGCTCGAGCCCTATTACAGCCGCCGCTTGCTCGACCTCCAGGTCGATCCGGCCGCGGGGCCTGCCGACCATGCCGTGACCGTGCGCCTCGAACGCGTCGACGCCGAAAACGAGGGCAAGGTCGAGACGATCAGGGCGCGCTATGTCGTCGGCTGCGACGGCGCGCGCAGCACCGTGCGCAAGTCGATCGGCCGCGAACTGCACGGCGATTCCGCCAACCACGCCTGGGGCGTGATGGACGTGCTGGCGGTGACCGATTTTCCGGACATCCGCTTCAAGGCCCTGATCCAGTCGGCGAAGGACGGCAGCCTGCTGATCATTCCGCGCGAAGGCGGCTACATGGTGCGCATCTATGTCGAGCTCGCCAAGCTCGACGTCGGCGAGCGCGTCGCCAGCCGCAACATCACCGCCGATGACGTGATCGCCAAGGCGCAGCGGATCCTGAAACCGCATACGCTTGACGTGAGGGAGATCGCCTGGTGGTCGGTCTACGAGATCGGCCAGCGCCTGACCGACAAGTTCGACGACGTGCCGGAAGCCGAGACCGCGACCCGCCTGCCGCGCATCTTCATCGCCGGCGATGCCTGCCATACCCACAGCCCGAAGGCGGGGCAGGGTATGAACGTCTCGATGCAGGATGCCTTCAATCTCGGCTGGAAGCTCGCCGCCGTGCTCCGCAAACAGAGTGCGCCAAGCCTGCTGCATTCCTATTCGGCGGAGCGCCAGGCCGTCGCGAAAGAGCTGATCGACTTCGACCGCGAATGGTCGGGGATTCTGGCCTCTGCGGCCAAGGCCGGTGGCGCCGATGCCGCCATGACGCAGGACTATTTTGTCCGGCACGGCCGCTATACGGCCGGCACCGCGACGCATTACACGCCCTCGGTCCTCACGGGGGCTTTGTCCCATCAGCATCTTGCGGAAGGCCTCGTGATCGGCAAGCGCTTCCATTCCGCGCCGGTGATCCGGCTGGCGGACGCAAAGCCCGTTCATCTCGGCCACGCGGCGCAGGCCGACGGACGCTTCCGCATCTATGCATTTTCCGGCGCGGAGAATCCGGCGGCGGCCGGCTCCGCCATTCGTGCATTGTGCAATTTTCTCACCGAGGCAGGGGAATCGCCGGTGAGACGATATACCCCGGGAGGCGCCGACATCGACGCCGTGATCGATCTGCGCGCGGTGTTTCAGCAAGATCATCGCGAGCTTGCGATCGAGGCGATGCCACCGCTGCTGCTGCCGCGCAAAGGCCGCTACGGTTTGCTCGACTACGAAAAGATGTTCTGTCCGGATCTCAAGAGCGGTCACGACGTGTTTGCGATGCGCGGCATCGATCGGAGCGCCGGCTGCATGGTCGTGGTGCGGCCGGATCAATACGTCGCGAACGTGCTGCCGCTCGACGATCTTGCCGGGCTCGCGTCGTACTTTGACGGGCTCATGCTGCCGGTGAACTGACGTTCGCCGCGTTGCGCTCCTCGTGCCGATGAACGGCGGATGAATATTGAACTCCGCGCGCATTCAATCTTTCGGCTGATGCGGCAGCTCTAGGAGGAACGCTCGTTCCTCCTGCGCGTTCCGACTCGCAGAGGAGGAATACGCCATGAGACTCAGAAGCATCTTGGTTGCAGCGTTGCTGCTCGCCCCGACGGCCGCGCTGGCCGCGCCGGGCATCGTCACCGTCTCGACCGGCTTGCGCGCCGGGCCGGGCTCGGGATTCCCCGTGGTCGATCGCATCCCCGAGGGCGCCCGCGTCAACATCCACGGCTGCCTGCGCGGCAATGCCTGGTGCGACGTGAGCTTCTCCGACGATCGCGGCTGGGTGTCGTCGCAATATCTCGAATATCTCTACCGCAATCACTATGTCTATCTCCCCGACTATGTCGACGAGATCGACGTGCCCGTCGTGCCCTTCGTGCTGAGCTCGTACTGGTCGAGCTATTATCAGGGGCGACCCTGGTATCGCCGCCATGCCTACTGGAATAATTACTGGAGCTCGCACGAGCGCTTCGCGACGCGGATGACGATTGATCCGAGTGCGGCCCGTATCGGCCGTGCGGCGACGCGCGATGCGGCGATCGCACTGGGGCGCAATGGCGCGAATGCGAAGGGCGCCGCCGCGATCTCCGGACGCGATGCCGTGACGGCACGGCATGACGCAGCTATCGCCAAGCGCGACGCTGCGGTTGCGGCCGACCGGACTCGCGTCGGGCGAAGCGATCGCCTGGTGAATGCGCGGACGACGGTGCAGCAGAACCGCAACCCGCGCGATGCGCAGGCGCGCATGATGCACGAGCATGCGGCGAGCCGTGCCGCAACGCGCGCGCAGCCGATAACGCATGCGCAGCCGATGGCGCGTGCTCATGAAGCTCCGCGCGTGTCCGCCGCGCCTGCGGCCCGGCCCGCGATGCCGCATGTAGCGCAGCCGAACGTCAGCCATGGCGCGCCGATGAATGCCCATGCGCAGATGCCGGCGCCGCGCGCGGCAGCACCTGCGATGCCGCATCCGGGCGGCGGTGCTCAGCACATCAATGCCGCCCCGCGTGGTGGCGCGCCGGCCGGTGGTCCCGGTGGCGGTCACGAGAAGCACTAACGTCATTGCGAAAGCCCGGCCCTCGCGCCGGGCTTTCTGTTAGTCGGGTTCCCTGCGCGTACAATTTAAGAAAGTTCTTCGCGGGCAGATTTCATCGATCGTAATATGTCTACCCAAAGCTGTAAGCATCCACTCGGGGCAGCGGGGCACGGGAGGATGACGATGAGACAGAGCCAGGCGGAGACGCGCCGCCAAAATGTCGCGAAGCGGTCCATGACGAAAGAGGTCAAGCAGTTGACCGGCTTGATCGCAACACTGCGCGAGTCGCTCGAAAGCATCCACAAGCAGCGGGCGAACGCCAAACTCTCCGGCGCCGAGATGGGTCTTCTCGACGAACGGCGCAACAATCTGCTGCTTACGATCGCGGCCCTGGACGATCGCCTGTCGGCGGTGCAGGGACTGATCGATCTCGGCCGTCCGCACATCATCCGCGTCCATTAGCGGAGTTCGGAGGTGGCGCGATCGGTTCCGTTGCCGATGTGACGGGCCGGCCCCCAGTTGCCGAACGCGGCACGCGTTCGATCCGGTCACCCGGCTGCGGGTGCGCCGGTGCAATGCTGCCTGCGGACGGCACCAAATTGCCATGCTCCCGGCGAATTGCCGCCAAAGCCCGCTGCCACGAGGGAGCGGGTGCAGGGGCAACGCAAGGGGACACGCATTGGCCTACAAAATGATCGCAGAACGCGACAACGAGAAGTACAGTTTCGCCCGCGAGAGCCGCCTGCTCATCGTGGCGAAGGCAAGGGTGTGGGCGAGCGAGGGGTGGCGGGTCGTCATTACCGATCAGGACGGCAAGGCCTACGCGCCGCCCGAATTCGATCAATTGCTGGCGGCGTGACCGCAAGACTGGGCTAGGGGACGACATTTGACTTCGCACTTTCGGCCAGGGCGCGACCTGATCGCGCCCCTGATGATTCTCGCAGCCGCCGCCGCACTGACGGCGACGGTCGCTTCCGCTCAAAATCTCGATGCCGGCAAGTCGGCCGAAAAGCTGTTTGCCGATGGTTGCGCGACCTGCCACCGGAGCCCGCGCGGTCTTGCCAAGGGGCGCTTCAGCCTGACGCTGTCATGGTTCCTGAAGGACCACTACGCAACCAGCTCTGACTCCGCCAAGGCGCTCGCCGCGTATCTGGAGTCCGTCGATGCGCCGCCACCGCGAGCCGCGGCCAAGCCCGGCGCAAAATCCTCCCGATCCGCGCCGCGTCCGCCCAAGCCAGTGACAAGCCAGTAGCCAGCGCCGACAAAAAGGTCGCTATCCGCGCCGATAGGTCTGCGCGATCAGCCGGCCGTGCACGGCGCGCAGCTCGGCGTTCATGCGCGTCTGTCCGGTCGTGACATAGGACAGCCAGGCGCCGTCGGCGGCGAGGCGCACGACATGGAGCTCCGGCGTGCCGTCGGTCGCGCGATGCCGCTTCAGGCGTGCCTTCATCCAGTCGTTCCAGAGCCGGCGCAGTGACGGATCGGTGACGACCACCATGCTCAGCGCCGCCCAGGGCGTGGTGAAGCCGAACGCCTTGCCGATGAACACCGCATTGACATAGGCGCGCGTAAAGCTGCCGCGCGGCTTGGGATCGGTTTCGATTGCGGCGTCGATCTCGGCATCGACGCGGGCGAGCAGATCGGCGAACAGGCCCTCGATTAGCGCCTGCTTGCTGCCGAAGTGATGAAACAGGCCGCCCTTGGTGACGCCGGCCGCCGCCGCCACGGCCTGCACCGTGATGCCGGAGACGCCATGGTCCGTGGCAATGGCCGCAGCGTGGTCGAGCAGGGCGCGCCGCACCTGCTCGGGCTGCTTGGCGCGGCTATAGGCGCTGGCCGGCATCAGTGCACCGTCGTCTCCGAGAACAGGTTGATGATGACGACGCCGGATACGATCAACCCGATGCCGACGAACGCCGCGGCGTCGAGCATCTGGCGGAACAGCACGAAGGAGACGGTGGCGGTCAGGATGATGCCGACCCCGCCCCAGATCGCATAGGCGATGCTCAGGGGGATCACCCGGATCGCGACCGACAGCGCGTAGAACGAGGCGACGTAGAACAGGACCATGGCGAGCGTCGGCCACGGCCGCGTGAACTGTGCGGATTGCTGCAGGAAGGCGGACGCGATGACCTCGGAGATGATGGCGAGGGCAAGCGCGGTGTAGGCATTGAAGGCGGAGGTCATGGCGGGCTCGGGCGTAGCGCAGGAAAGATACCGCGCGGTAGGTATGTTTAGCACGTGGAACATCGCTCTTGCCGGTAGCTGCTATCACATGTGAGTGACGAGGGTGCGACACGGACGCGGACGTGATGTTCCGCGGTCTGTCGCCGATGACGCGAAGCCGCCGCGCGATGAATCGCGCAGCGGCTCAATGGCATCGCGGCGGCTCGACGTGGCGTCAGTTGATCCGCACGGAGAGTTCGACATCCTCGGCAAAGGCCGTGGAGATGTAGCCGCTGCCGGGCATGCGCACGCGCGCGAGATAGTCGGGGCTGTCGTCGGCATTGTCGGCGACGATGATCGCGCCCGGCTTGAGATGGCCCTCGACCAGATCCAGGATCTCAGGGTAGAGCGCCTTGGCGCCGTCGAGCAGCACGAGATCGATCGTGTCAGGGAGATCGGCCTTGAGCGTCTTCAGCGCATCCCCTTCGCGGATTTCGACGAGATCGAGCAGCCCGCCGGCCGAGAGGTTGTCGCGTGCCCGCGCTGCCTTGGACGGCTCGAACTCGCTGGTGATGAGACGGCCGCCGCCATTGTCGCGCAGGCCCGCGGCGAGGTGCAGGGTCGAGATGCCGAAGGAGGTGCCGAACTCGACGATCGTTCTGGCGCGGGAGCTGCGCGCCAGCATGTAGAGCAGGGCGCCGGTCTCGCGGGATACCGCGAGCGGGACGTCCTTCAGGCGTCCGTAGAGGTCGGCGTAATCGGTCTTGCTTCGCATCATCCGCGCCCGGTCGGCGTCGGACAAATCGGCGACGGCTGCGAGCGTTGCGCCCCGTGTTGCCTCGGCCTCGAGGAACAGGCGGTCCAGCAGCGGCACAAGCGATGTGATGGTTGGGGTGGTCATTCGTTGCCTCCAGGGTTCGCGAAGAAGCGCGTGCTTGCGCGAAGACTGAAATACGACTAATTCGTCGCATTTCCTATTCGCATTCCCCAGGCGCGCCATGGCCGATCGTCGAAGCCGTTCAATTTCCTCGCGAAAGCAGCCGCAACAGGCCCGCTCCACGGGGCTTGTGGCGGCCATTCTGGATGCGGCTGTTCAGGTCCTGGCGAAGGAGGGCGCGCAGCGTTTCACGACGGCGCGGGTGGCCGAGCGGGCCGGGGTGAGCGTCGGATCGCTCTATCAATATTTTCCGAACAAGGCGGCGATCCTGTTCCGCCTCCAGAGCGACGAGTGGCAACGCACGAGCGAGCTCTTGCGCGGCATCCTCGCCGACCGGACGAAGCCGCCATCGGCGCGGCTGCGCGCGCTGGTCCACGCTTTCATTCGCTCCGAGTGCGAGGAGGCTGCGATCCGCACGGCGCTCAGCGACGCCGCGCCGCTCTATCGCGATGCGCCCGAGGCACACGATGCGCGGGCCGCCGGCAAGGGCATCGTCGCGGCCTTCATGCGGGAGGCGCTGCCCAAGACATCGGATGCGACGCGCGCTCTCGCCGGCGAACTGATCACGACGACGCTGAGCGAGGTCGGCAAGCGCTTCTCGGAGACGCCGCGCAGCGCGGCGGAGATCGCGCGCCATGCCGAGGGGCTCGCCGACATGTTCTGCGCCTATCTCGGCGAGCTGGCACGGCGCCGAGATCATTCCTGACATCCGCGTTTGCACCCCAATATCGTTTCGGATTTCGCCGGATGACGAGGTAGCCTCGCAACATCTTTCGTCCAGCCATCGAGCGCCGCGCCATGCATGTCCTCCGTCCCCAATTCCGCATCGAGGAGCAGCGCGCGCTGGAATTCGCTGGGCAGCGCGGCTTCGGCGTGATCGTTGCGGCGGATGAGCGCGGCCCGCGCGCCTCGCACGTGCCGTTCGTGCTGGATCAGCGCGACGGGCAAGTCATCGTGCAGATGCATCTCACCGCAAAGAATCCGCTCGTGCCGCTCGCGGACGGTACCAGGCGTTTCCTGCTGATCGTTGCCGGCGACGATGCCTACATCTCCAACGACTGGTATTCCTCGCGCGACAACGTCTCGACCTGGCTCTACGAGGCGGTGCACCTGTCAGGCGTGGCGCGTCTGCGCGGGCTCGACGAGAACCGCGGGCACGGCGATGCGCTGCTCGCGGTCGCCGAGGCGCGGTTGCCGAAGCAGCCCTGGGACCTCGCGCAGATGGAGCCGGACAAGCGCGAGAGCATGTTGGCTGCGATCCGCGTCATCGATCTCGTGGTGGACCAAATCGAGGGGCAGGCCAAGCTTAACCAGCACAAGAGCGATGCGGACCATGTCGCGGTCTCCGACCACCTGGCGAGGTCGGAGGAGACCGGGCACCGGCGGCTGGCGCGGAAGATGCAGGAGCTGCGGCCGGAGCTTGGGTATGAGAGGCCCTAGACTTGTCGCCCGGATGGAGTGCAGCGAAATCCGGGGGGCTAACCGCGCGGCGCCAGTCCCGGGTTACGCTGCGCTCCATCCGGGCTGCGCTTGCTACCCTTGCCTCGCTCGGCATTTAACCTTACGGACCGCCCCATGCTCGTCATCTCCATTCAAAGCCAGGTGGTCCACGGCCATGTCGGCAACAGCGCGGCCGCCTATGCCATGCAGGCGGAGGGCGTGAACGTCGCGGCGGTGCCGACGACGTTGCTGTCGAACCATCCACGCTATCCGAGCCTGCGCGGGCGGGTGCTGGAGACCGAGCTCGTCGCCGATCTCCTGAAAGGCGTGGAGGAGCGCGATCTCGTCGACGAGGCCGCGGTGCTCGTCACCGGCTATCTCGGTTCGCCCGGCAATGCCGCCGTTGTCGCCGATTTCGTCGAGCGCGCCTTGAACCGCAATTCCAAGCTCGTCTATCTCTGCGATCCCGTGATCGGGGATGACGGCCGCGTCTATGTCGCCGACGGCATTCTGGACGTGGTGCGGCACCGCCTGCTGCCGGCGGCGAACCTGACCACGCCGAACCAGTTCGAGCTCGAGCTGCTCTCGGGCATCACGATCGCGGACGCGCTGGACTTGCGCGCGGCGTGCGTGGCGCTGGCGGGGACCGGCCGCATCGACGTCGTCGCCACCGGTTGCACACTCGCGGATACGCCGGACGGGCAGGTGGAGACGATCCTCTGCGCCGACGGGCAATTGTCGCGCTTTGCGACGCCGCGCCTGTCGATCCGCCCCTATGGCACCGGCGATCTCCTCTCCGGCCTGATCGCGGCGCATCTCGCCAAGGGAAAGGCGATGGAGGCGGCGGTGCGGCTCGCGGTCGAGACCATCTTTGCCGTGCTGGTGCGTACGCAGGAAGCGGGATCAGCCGAGATGCGTCTCGTGCCGCTGCCGACGCGGAAGCCGTAACGGTTCAGGTCGCCCGCTTGCCGGCCGATTGCGCCGACTTCTGCGGCTTCGCCTTCTCACGCGCGGCCTGTGCCTTTGGCGGCTTGGCGCTGGCCATAGCCCGCATCTTCTTCGGCCTGGCGTTGGCGGCTTCCCTGCGGTCCGCCGAGCCGCGCTTCGATACATATTCCGCGCCGTCGACCGGGCCGACATGTGGCGGATCGCGGCCGAGATAGGGCCTGCCGATGCCGAGCGCCTTGCCGTTGGCATCGACCCATTTCCACAGCACCTCGGTCGAGACCCAGCGCTGCGCGCGGTTGTTGCCGGCGGTCGAGACGATGTCGGCGGCCATGCCGTGGCCGTAGCCGCCGCGCGTGCTGCCGCCATGATAGGAGCGGTCTGAGGCGGCCTTCAGGCCGCTCGCGATCGACTGGCGATAGTCGTCGCGAAACGCGCTGGTGATCCCCGGCGAGAGGCCGGCGGCTTCCGCCGCGAGCAGCGTGCGGAACAGCTTGCGCTTAAAACTCTTGTCCATGCCGCCGATGACGTAATCCATCATCGTCATGCCGGCGTGCTCGGCCGCCTTCGGATCCTTCCAGCCGAAGTCCTCGTCGACCAGCTTCGTGAAGCTGCGCATCACCGTGACCATCTTGCCCCTGCGCTTGACGGTGACGGCGCGGCGCTCCTCGACCTTGATCGAATCCTCCTTGGGAGTGCGCTGGTAGAGCGCCCAGAGATAGCGGTCGATGCAGGCATCCATCACGAAGCATTCGTCGAGCACGGCGACGGTGTCGGCGGACGGCGAGGCCTTGCTCTCGGTTGCGGCCGGCCCGGTCGCGATCGCCGCGGGCGACAGCGCGTCGGTCGCCACGATCTCGGTGGGATCGGCGGATGCGAGCTTGACGGGCTCCTGCACCGGTACGGCCTCGCTGACGACGGGCGCCGGCTCGGGCAAGATCTGCGGCGCGGGCGGCGTGCTCGGCAAGATCAGCGCGGGATCGGCCGAAGCGAGCTTGATGGCGGGGGCGGGCACTTCGAGCACTGCTGCTTCAGCGCTTGCCGGCTCGGGGGCTTGAGCCACCGCTGCGGCGATGTCGGCGGTCAGCGCGATGCCATCTTCGATGGTCGCAGCGCGCGGGACGTCGGCGAGGTCGAGGCGGCCGAGATCCTTTGCGCGTGAGACGGTGGCTGCATTGGCGCCGCTGTTCTCGATGAGGGCAGGGGCATAGGCGGACAGAGAGAGCGCCAGCCAGCCGGCCATGACGGCCGAGGGGCATGCGACTGCCACCAGAAGAGACCGCCGATCGTCCATGATCCCTGCCTCCAAACGGTTCTGTTCGAACGCGTCTCGTCGAACAGTCTTGCACAGAAAGGCACGCAGCGCGTCGATTGTTCGGAGGACGGTGTGGCGGCGCAATGGCGCAAATGGCTTGGAACGGGCTTTTCGAGCAGGTGTTGCGAAGATGCAACGCGGGTTCCCTTGCGGTTCCGGGGCTTTGGAGCAGGAAAAAGGCCTGCAAATGCTGCTTTCATTGTCGTCAAATTGAGCCGGCTGAATTCACTCAATCTTGGATTGCGGTCTGGCATTCCTCTCGCACCGGTAACGTCCGGTATTCGCTGGGAAGGACACGAGCTTTGAAATTGAAATGCCTGTTGGCCGACTTTGCCGCCGATGAATCCGGCGCCACCGCGATCGAATACGGCCTGATCGCAGCGGGGATCGCGCTTGCGATCATCGAGATCATCTACGCGCTCGGCACCAATCTCGTTGCGAAGCTGCAAGCGCTGGCGACCGCGTTGAAATAAGTTATCCGTCATGCTGACGCGCGAGGCGTGCGGCGTCCGGCCCGCGCTTCGTGACGATCATGATGCGCCCCCTCTGACAGGGCCGGGTAGGCTCGTCTGTGCGCATCGTCTGGACGCGGTGTTTTCGCTGCAACCTTGCGGCAGCTTGCGCGTTGGTGCGGCCATGACGCATTCCTCGCTTCGTCCCATGGACGCCTTCGACCCCACCGAGCCCGCCATCCTGCACGATCTTCTCTCCGACAGGATCATCACCTGGACCGCCGAACAGGCGGATGATTATCGGCGGGCCAGCCGGCCGCGCGACGATGGAACCGTGGCCTGGAAGGCCTATGTCTTCGACGGCTGGGGCAATGTGCTCGGTGGCTGAGCAGCGCCTATAAAGGCGCCATGTCGCGGCCGGCGGGGATTCGGCCAAGGCCTTGTGCGCATTAAACATATCGCCATGCGCCAAGCGCGTTGTTGCAATGCGGCGGTGTATGTCGCAATGCAGCAAATCAGGTTTAGATGTGCTCCGAAACTTCCTCCTGGAGCATCATCAATGAACAAGAAGACTCTGTCGATCGCAATCGCTGCCCTGACTCTTGCGGGCTCGACTGCCACCTTCGCCGCCGAGCTGCCGGCCTATGAGGCCAACGGTTTCCCGGTCTCCCCGTTGCAGGTTCGCGTGCTCGGTGCCGCGCATGTCGAGCAGCAGGCCTCGGCGCCCGCCACCAGCGTGACGGCGCTTCAGGCCAGCGTTCTGTCGCCGCGCAAGGTGAAGACCGCGACCGTGGGCAGCGCCCGCTAAGCTTCATGCGACAGGCACGGTGCGTGCGCATCGTGCCGCTGTCGCGTGCATGAATTCGCAACCGTCGGGTTTCAGAATTTTCCGCGTCACGTTGGAACCGCGCTCCTGCATGAGCGCGGTTTTTCTTTGCGTGCGCGGATCGAGAAGCCGGCGCCGCAAAAGAATCGCGCGATGGTTCATTGTGTACGGCGGTTCAAGACGAGTGTGATCTCCTTAATACTTGTTTCGGAGATCGCGGCGCCTGATGCGCGCGCCGCATATTGAGCGGCCAATTCTGGAATCATACTGGAGGCCGTTTCATGCCGGTTGCGCAAAAAGCCGTTGTTGCCAGCACCTCGCCGCGTGAGTTTATCATCAGGCATCTCGCGCTGTTCGCGGCCGCCGCGCTGTTCGTGTTCGTGCTGAGCCTGACCTACGGCCTCGATCTCAGCCCCGGGTTTTTCTGATAGTCGCGATTTGGCGACACCCCGGTGCCTGGAAGACGTGTTCATCGCGTGACGCCGAGCGTATCGCCACCGTGGCCGCATCCGCGAGGTGCGCGAATACATGGACACGCGCAAGGGATGGCGGATGGTGTTCGGTGAGGCGGCATGATGAGCTGCTGCGGGAATCTTCGCGTCTCCGCCGCGTGCCAGACCTGCAACCGCGTGGGTTGAGCGGATGAGCGCGCTGACATAAGGCTTGCCGATGGATCAGCGGACGAGCGGCGCTGACGCTCTCATTCAGAAGAACGACGCGGCGCCGGCGCTTCTCGGCGTCGTCTGCGGCCTGTCGGCGGCGCTGTTCTGGGCGCTCGGCTTTGCCGGCACGCGGCACGGGCTGAAGGTCGGCTTCACGCCGGTCGATCTGCTGGTGCATCGCTACGTCTGGTCGGGCATCGTGTTCCTGCCGCTGGTAGCCCGCGCCGGGATCTCCGATCTCTGCGGTATCGGCTGGGGCAGGGGCCTTGCGCTGATGGTGCTTGGCGGCCCCGTGATGTCGCTGATCTCCTACACCGGCTTCCTGTTCGTGCCGCTCGGCCATGGCAGCGTGATCCAGCCGTCCTCCGCGACGCTCGGCGGCCTGCTGCTCGCCGCCATGTTCCTCAAAGAGAAGATCTCCGCCTCGCGCCTTGCCGGTGCCATCGTCATCGTCGGCGGCCTCGGCGTGATCGGCGCCGAATCGATCGGCCATATCGGCGCCGACGGCGTGCAGGGCGATCTGATCTTCGTGCTGACCGGATTGATGTTCGCGGGCTTTGGCGCGCTGCTGCGCCACTGGCGCGTCTCCGCCGTCTCGGCGGCACTCGTCATCAACGTGCTGTCGCTGCTCCTGCTGCCGGCCTATCCCCTGACCGGCGGGCCCGCCCGCGTCGCTGCGATCGGCGTGACGGAGAATGCGATCCAGGCGCTGGCGCAGGGCGTGCTCGCGGGGCCGGCTGCGCTCTATCTTTTCGCCGTCTCGGTCCAGCGGCTCGGCGTCGCCCGCGCGGCGGTGTTCCCGGCCTGCGTGCCGGCGCTGACGCTGCTCACCGGCTGGCTCCTGCTCGGCGAGCCGCCGACGATGTTGCAGACTGCGGGCCTCGTGACGGTGCTGTGCGGGTTTTATCTGGCGCAACGGCAGCGGTGAACGCATCTGCGTAAGCCGAATGGAGCGCAAGCGAAATCCGGGGCTGGACGTGCGGCACTATCCCTGATTGCGCGACGCTCCATCCCGGCTACGCTCCCGGGCAAGCCGTAACTTGACGAGCCCGCCATGACCTTGCTGCTCAACATCGACGTCCCCGACGTCGCCGCCGCCACGAATTTCTATACCGAAGCGTTCGGGCTGACGGTCGGCCGCCGCTTCGGCGCCGACTTCGTCGAGCTGTTGGGCTGGCCGGCGCCGGTGTACCTGCTGACCAAGCAGGCCGGCACGTTGGGCGCCGGCGAGGACCGCCGCCGCTACGAGCGGCACTGGACGCCGCTGCATGTCGACGTCGTCGTTGACGATGTCGATGCCGCCGTCGCGCGCGCGGTGCGCGCCGGTGCCGTGCTCGAAGCGCCCGCGCGCGATGCGCCGTATGGACGGATCGCGATGCTGGCCGATCCGTTCGGGCACGGGTTTTGTCTGCTGGCGTTCAGCGCGAAGGGATATGACGCGCTGCTGGGCGCGTAGCGCTAGGCCTTCTTCACGAACTCCGACTTCAAATTCATCGCGCCGATGCCGTCGATCTTGCAGGCGATGTTGTGGCCGTCGGTGGCATCCTGGAGGCGGATGTTGCGGACCTTGGTGCCGCCCTTGACGACGGAGGAGGAGCCCTTGACCTTGAGGTCCTTCATCACGATGACGCTGTCGCCATCGGTCAGCACGTTGCCATGGGCATCGCGCACGCCCGCCTCCTGCGGCGCATCCGCCGCAGCGCCGGCCGTAGCGCTCCATTCATGGGCGCATTCCGGGCAGACCCAGAGATCGCGGTCCTGATAGGCGTGCTCCGACTGGCAGTTCGGGCATTTCATGGCGTCGGGCATGGCAGGTCTCGTCGCGGGTGGCGTTGCGCGGCGCACCGTAGGGGCGGAACCGGAGAATGCAAGGGAAAGCTGGGGCGTGCGCGGGCAGGCGGCTGCCTACCGGTGCGATGTCACCGAAACAGCGCGACGAAGATGACGTAGAGCCAGCCCAGGATGCCGTGGATGATTGCCCACAAGATCGAATGGTTGTTGGTGTAAGAGATCGCGATGGCGAGCGCCGAGCCGAAGCCGACGCCGTATTTCGCGCCCTCGACGCGGACGCCGTAATAGCGGTTGCCGTTCATGGTGATATCTCCCCGATCGTGGAATGGGCGCAAGCGTATGCGATGTCCGTCATCTTCGCGATGGGCATCGCGTCACCCATCCTGTGAGACCATGATTCCGTCAATGCCGGCCGCCGTGACTTGAGGTGCATCAACCCCATTGCGCGAGCCGCTCACTATCCTTCTCGAGGAAGATCTGCGGAGGGCGCGATGGACGATCTGATCAGACGAAAAATCCAGACCTTGCTGGACCAGCACCGCACCATGCGGATCGCGACGCTGCGGCCGGACGGCTGGCCGCAGGTGACCACCGTCGGCTACGCGAACGAAGGCTTCACCATCTATTTCCTGTGCGGCATCGACAGCCAGAAGGCGCAAAACCTGTCGCGGGACGATCGGGTCTCGCTTGCGATCGATGACGACCCGGCGCAGGTGATGGAGATCACCGGCGTGTCCATGGCGGCGCGGGCCCGAATCCTGACCGATCCGGCCGAAGCCGAGAAGGCGATCGGCCTGCTGATGGCACGCTATCCGGAACAGAAGGCCACCGGCCTCGCCGTGCCGAAACCGTCCGAGGTTCGCCTGATCGCGCTGACGCCGACGGTGATCTCGCTGCTCGACTATTCCAAGGGATTTGGCCACACCGACCTTGTGGCGTGCTGAGGGAGTTGCCCTGCCGGGATCCGCTCTCTTGATGCAGGTCAACCTGGTCTGCTCGCACCGACCTACGCTTCGAGTTACGCAGCAATGGCGAGGTGAAACCATGTCGCGCAGCGTTCGAATCTATATCGGTCTCGGCCTCCTGATCCTGTTGTCGTTGCTGTTTCTGTTCAGCGTCGTCCACACGGCCGCGGGGGCATCGAGGCCTTCCTCACGCACGGCAGAGGAAGGACATCGCCTGGCGCAGGCGTGGTGCCAGACGTGCCACGCCGTGGAGCCGCACATGGCCGGATTCTTCGACCTGGCTCCGAGCTTCCAGGCCATCGCCGACCGGAAAGGAACGACCGCGCTGTCGCTCAAGGTGTTCTGGCGGACCAGCCACCAGAACATGCCCAATCTGGTGATCTCGCCGGAGCAGGCCGAGGCGCTGTCGAGCTACATTCTGAGCCTGAGAGGCGATTGAGCGCGCTCCCGGCAAAAATGTTGAAAACAACCCCATGCACAGTAGAAATTGCCAGCGATTTCAATGGTTCTGAAATGCCGAAGTGAATTTGACCCGTCGGGCAAGACAGGGGTATGATGGCACGGTGGGCAGGTGCGGCGGCTGAGGGCTCGCAGCCCGCCGCGAACCACCACGCGTCCACGAGCCCGCCGCGCGAACCGCAACTAGGACAGGTTGAGCGCCGATGACATCGATTATCGCTGCGTGCCGCGCCCGCAATTGGGAAAAAATGGCAGAGCTGAGGCTGTCAACGGCAGATCGGGTTAGGAGGCCGCTTACCCACGGAATACACTGATCGCCGTTTGGGGTTCGGGGTCATGTATTGGGAGGGACTGATCATGGCAAGTGTTGAACAATTGCGCAGACGGGACGGGGTGAACCTGGTCCAACTCGAGGCGGACATTGCATCGGTCCGCGCGGGAAGCTCGATCGCTTCAATTGCTCTTCCTGATTACGTCGAGCACACCGAGGGGGTCACGCGGGTCGGCGCGCTCAGTGCAGAGGCGGTGGTTCGCGACTACGAGTCCGCTGCAAAGGAGATCGAGGCCATGGGCGCCGAGCTGATCGACGCCGCGCAAAAATGCGAGGCGCTGACAGCCCAGGTCCACGATGCCATTGCCTTCATGCGCGAGACGGCGGCGGGGTATCGTGAAGAGGGGCGGAAGATCTTCAGGCGCATCGAGGAATGCGCGCTGTTCACGGAAGACGTCCGCAGGACCTGCGAAGAGGTCAAGCGCAGGATGAAGGACGTCTCGGTCGGCGAGGCCCCCGATCCGGATGAGGAGCTCGCAATGCCAGAGCGCGAGCTGACCGGGATCGCGTCCAAGGTGTCGGTGTGCGAGGTCCGGTGAGGCGGGCGTAGAGCGTCGTTCGCAGGATGGGTCGAGCGCCTGCGCTCGCCCGTCCTGCGAGCTCGCTAACGGCCTACCAATCCGGATCGCCGTAAGGGTCGGCCATATAGGGCGGCGGCATCCAGGGGCCGCGCGGCGGCGGCCTGGGCCGCCGAGGTGCGGCCGCCTGCACGTGCGGCCGTGCAGGCGCGGCCGTATCGTTGTTCACCACGCTCCGCACGACGGGTTTCGCGGCTGCAGGCGTGGACGAAGCCATCAGTTGCGTTTGTAGCGCCTGGACCTGCGCGGCGAGGCGCGCATTGTCCGCCGCATCCTTCTCCTGAGCCGCCTTGAGCCGTTGAATGGTGTCGGCCTGCTCGCGCAGCGTCTGCTCGTTGCGGCTTTTCAGTTGCTCGAGCTTTCCGTTGATGCTCGCAAGCTCGCTCGTGATGGTCTTGAGCGATTGCGCAAGATCGGACGATGACTGGTCAGGCGGTGTGGCGCCAGGACTCGGAACGCCAGGTGTTGGAGCGCCAGGCGTTGGAGCAGCGCTTTGCGTTTCCTTGCCGGGCGGCGGTGCGGGCACCGGACTGGGTTCATCCGCCGCCGCCAGGTGCAGTGCCGTCGGCCGCGCCGGAGTTTCAACCGCGGCCGTTTGCCGGGGCTGACTGGCCGGCGGAGCCCATCGCGCCATGATCGACTTGCTGATCGACCTGGCCTCATCACGATATTGCGAAGCGAAGGCGGCACCGAGAATGCCGATCGCCAGCACGAGGCCAACCAAAGCGCGCAGCATGGTCCGATCTCCTTTCAGGCCTTGATCGCGAACGTTGCGATCCGGCGCCTTGTCCTTAGGGGGCTCGGCTGCTGTCGTACCGGCGCTGGCTTGCGAGGTCCGCAGGGCCTCGCCGCCGTGTTCCATTCCGGAAACCAGCCGGTCCAGCCGCGCAAGGTCTTCATTGGCACTCTTGATCTGGTCGTAGGCCCGCGCCAGTCCGCCATCGGCGCGCACCTCGCCCGGCTTGTGGGCATCGGGCTTCTGGACATCAGGTTTGGGGTCGTTCGCTTCAGGCATCGATGCGCGCTCCATCCGGTCGGGCGTTCATGGGAGTGCGGCAGTCCGATCGTCGGAAGGATAGGCCTCACATTTGTCCAACACAACGCGCGTGCGAAGGAGAAATTATGGCGGGCCACGGTTGCTGAAACAGCCGTGCTCCCCCGGGATTCCCTGCGACGTGCTATGCTGTCGGGGGAGGAAGCGCCATGAGGGTCCCCACCGCGATACTCGCCCTGCTTCTTTCAAGTCCGGCCGCCGCCCAGGAGTGCCAGACATGCGCGATGGCCGACGCCTGCATGAAGGAGTACGTCAAGACGACGTCGGAGGCGCAAAGGGCGACCAGGCAGGGCATCCGGGATTGGAAGCAGAATCTGGACAAAAAGGCCTCTGCAGAACTGTCCAGCAGGGGCATACTCGCATTGCAAGACGCCATGGAGGCACAAGTTCGGACGGAGCTGGAGCGCCTGAAGGAGTGCCTGGCGAAGATCAGGTAGGGCGGGGCGCAAAGGAGGATCCGATGAAATCGCTTCTGCTGCTCACCGCGAGCGGTCCGCTGCTCATTCTCACCTCGCACCAATCCCTGAACGACCAAAAGCTCCTTGGGGTGCTCAGGCAAAAAGGTATTGGCAAGTTCGTCGCGTTCGAGGTTCCCTTGTCGCTCGCCAGGGAGCGCTACGGCGGGCACTTTCACGCGGTCGAAAGCAATCTGCACGAGACCGATGATTTGAGAGTGCTCGACTTCAACGGCCAGCGGGTCTTTCAGCTCTTTCATTTCGAAGAGCTCGGTTCACCGATGCTGATCGAATCCTCGTGATCCGGTTTTGTCTCGCGGCATGATCCGCTTCGAAAGACCCATCGTCCCGTTGCGGCGGCGAAAGCGATGGGTTGAGCAGGGCTGTTGTCACGATGAACAACCGTTCAGGGGAACGGGCGCTGGTTCATTTCGTTGCATTGGGAGGGCATGTTGAGAGGAGGACGACATGAAAGCAAAGATCATTGCGCTCTCTGCTGCCGCTCTCGTGGCGACGGCGCCAGCCGTGTTTGCTCAGGGTGTGTCGAGCAAGGCGCCAGGTCAGGAGATGCAGCAAATGGGGTCCAAGACAGGCGAGCCGGGCGCTTCCAGCTACGCTCCCGGACATAAGAAGCGTCACGCGATGCGCCACGCGAAGGCCTCGAAGACCACCAGCCCCGCCGCGACGAACGCCGCTCCAGGCCAAACGACCGGCGCGAGCACGCGGCCGACCACCGGCACGAGCACAAAGCGAGCGTACTGAAGTCCAGAGGGGACTGAAGTCCAGGCACTGACGGGACCCAACGGCACGTCGAACGTGGGACAGGTTGGGCCCCCCGGCGAAACCCGTCATGCCGAATGATGGGTATCGCTTCCGCCTTCGCTCGCTGAGCTATGGTGGGACAGGTCCGGCTTCGCTCGCCGAGCCGGGCGTCGGCAAGACAAGTCCGGCTTCGCTGGTCGGGCGAGCGGTGGACGCGGCTTGTTTCGCAACCTGTCAGGCGCCGCAGCTTGCGAACCCGCCTGTTCAGGTGTTGTGAGCGGCAGCCGAGGGCCGCCAGGGCCGAGAGCGTCATTCATGCAAGTCGAATTCGCTTGCCTTGCCTTGAGTCCTTTTGCACTCTCGTCGCAAGGAGGCCAACGCATGAAGAAAATGACCGTCGCGTGCGCTCTTGGAACGGCGCTGGTGCTGTGCAATCTCGGGATATCGGGTGCTGAAGCCCGGGCGCGGAAGGCGCAAGTCGTCCGTGCACCGCAAGAGAGGCTCATCGTCACGGCGCCCGTGCTGAGGCCAACGCCGTGGGATTACAATGTCATTCCCCGCTATCGTTATCGCCCTGAAGACGACCGGGTCGATCCCTACGGCCCGCCGATGGTGTCGTCGTATGTTCGCTATGAGGGGTGGCGGTGGCCGTACTGGTGGTGAATAGTTCGCAGTTCGTAGGATGGGTAGAGCGAAGCGAAACCCATCAATAGCCGTCGCGGAATGATGGGTTTCGCAAGGGCTCTACCCATCCTACGGACTAACCGTCTACGGACTAACCGTCGCCATCCGCCGCCAGCCGCAGAAACTGCCGCTTCATTGCGTTGACCCTCGCGACATAGCCCGCGACAAGGTGATCGCCGCAGCGCTCGCCAGCGATCATCTGAAACTTGCGGCGCGCATAGGCCGTGGCGGGACCTGCGCCGCAGAGATGGATGAAGGCAGCCAGATCCTGCTTCTGCTCGCGACTTGCCTTCACATCGCCCGCGAGACTGAGCACCATGGCCACCTGGCGGTCCAGGTACACCGATGCCAGCTCGATGGCGTGGCTCGGGATCGCGCGGATGTAGAAGGACGTAGACCCGCAGCCGGTCTCCGTGACCGCGTTGCCGTGGACACAGAACCGCGCGGCTTCAGCCAGGGCCGGATCGGTCATCTGGAAGAGGCCGACGGCGCTGGAGGCGGGCCGGTAGATCGCGAGTGGATTGAGGCTCAATCGCCAGCGCCAGTAAGTGCGCGCCACCGGATTGCCAGAACTCTCGACCTGCGCCAGCGCGGCCAGCAATTCGGGCGTGATCGTCGCGGTGGAAAAGGCGCGGAAGAGGGGGGCGTATTGCCGCCAGGTCTCGGCCGGCTCCTTGTCGAGGGAATTGCCGACGAGGACGAACAGCTCGGTCGGCTTGCGGATGACGTGATAGGCGATGTTCAGAAGCGCGAGGGCGGCAAGCAGGATCGCCGCGCTGCTTGCGATGCGAACCGCCCGCGGTGCGCGCGCGAACGTCTTGCGCACCCACCGTGCGGCCCGTCGGACGTTGCGAAGGCGAGGGAGGAGGCTCTTGCTCTTTCTTGGCATGGGTCTTGTGGGGAGCGGGTAGGACGGGTTGAGCCTTGCGTCGCGCAAGTCAGGTACATAGCCGAAATCGGTGTGGTTCTCGCTGATGCCGATGAAGGTAAGCGTGACAGCTTCACTGTCCCGTCATGACCTCGGCAGCCAGATCGCGGCCCGCATTGTTCTAAATCAACAAACCCATTCATTGGCGACTTACGCTGACGAACCGTTCCAGTCCAGGAGGGAGTGTGGTCATGTCGCGCCGAACCATCGTTTCGCTTACCGCATCCGTCATCATTGGCACCGCCTGCATCGTGACTGTTTCGACCGACGCCTTCGCGTATCGAAGAGGCGTTGGGGTTGGTCGCGCTGGTGTCTATCACGGCGGTGTCTATCGCGGTGGCGTCTATCGTGGTGCAGCCGTGCGCCGTGGAGTTGCCGTGGGCGTCGGAGCTGCTGCGGTTGGTGCTGCTGCTTACGGGGCTTACGGAGCCTACGGAGGCTATCGCCGCTGCGGCTACGAACCTTACCCCCCTTGCTACTAGCCGGTCTTGGCGCAGCGGTCACCGAGTAACCGGTTGAGCCGGGCTTGGTGGCGGTGACAGTGCATTCAATCTAAGTTGGTGGGCCGGTTAAGTGCACCGTCACCGTAGTCGCAGACATTCTGGAGCCGACAATCAATAGCGGCCGCCGTTGCCCTTTTGCTGCGTGATCCAATCCGACAATGTTTTCGGTGTCGATTTCGGAGTCCGGCCCAGTGATGCCTTCGGATTGCCGCGGACGCCTTTCGCCGGACTGGCGCGCGGTGCTTCCGTTTCGTTGACGCTCTTCAAGGCAGCAGTCGATGTCTCTGCGGCTTCCTTCTCGAGGCGCAGCTTTTTCAATCGCGCCATCTTGATGCGCTCTGCCTCGACTCCGGGTCCTTCGGACAGCAGCGGCTTGTGTTGAGCAAGCTCGGCCGGGACCAGGACACCGATAATGGTTGTCTCACCGAGCGCCTTGCAGGCTTCGAGCCGATGCAGTCCCTCGACCAGAACGAGGCGGTCTCCGTCGAGCCGAACGGAAATGGGGGCCTGTTGTCCGATGTCCAGAATACTTTCCGCGATCTCCCCGACGATCTCGGGCTTGATAGCTTTCTTCTGCTTCGTGGGAACGAAGATCTTCTCGATCGGGAAGCTCTCCGGTTTGGGCATAACTCGACTCCGCTTCTACCGGGCCCGTCGGAACCCATGCCGGTGGGTTGGGAGTTTAGGAGGGAAGAGCTCGACCGCAAAGGCTATTTCGGCGGTAGAGCATTGATGAGCATCGAAGCCGGAACCAATCTGCGATTACGGCGACAATACACTTAATTGACGCCGCCCACCAAGCGCGAGCCGAAGCCGCAGATCGGCGGGACGGAGCGAGTGAATTTAGTGCACTGTCACCGTAATTTGGATCACGTAGGATGGGTAGAGCGTAGCGAAACCCATCGAAAAAAGTCATACCGCAATTGTGAATTGCTCCACAGACGGCGGCCGTCCAGTCTGTTTATCTGCCGCCAACCGGCCCCTCGTGCGCGCGTTTGGCCTTGCGCATCTGGCGCCTTCGTTCTTCGAAATTTCTGGGTGATCGCTATGGGCGTTTTTTATCGCACGGCCATGCTTTGCAGCTGGTTCATCGAGTCCACCATGAGCGGGTGTACCGAGAGATTTCGCGTGCGCTGAACAAGGCGCACAGAGATTTTCCCGAGGCCCCGCCGGTGACGGACGGGGCTTTTTCATGTTCGCAATCTGCCCATTCCGCCCGGCGGAGCCTTCGCGAGAAGGAGGCAGGGTCATGTGGGAGTATTTTGGACCCGATTTCGCTTTCGACGTGGTGAAAGGAATGGTCGCCGGAATAGCCTCAATGGCATTTCAGGTCGTGGCACCACGAACCTTTCGTGCCGCAAAGCAGTTTCGCGCGTGCTGGGTTGCGAGGAAGGCGGCGAGGCGAGCTGCGAGACGGGCACGCCGCAATGCGGTGGCCAATGATGAGCGGTGAGGAGCGAGTGGCCCGGATGGAGGTTGTGGGGCATCCGGGCTACGCTTGCGGGAACCTCACGCAGATGGAGCGGGCAAAACGCGAGTCAGCGCAAGAGCGATCCGACGCATTAAGCGGATGAGGTTGCTGAAATGAGAAGGGCGGCCTTTCGGCCGCCCTTTGCATATGTCTGGATCTAACGATCCTCGAGACGTTCTACCCCCTCACGAACACCCCGTCGTGCTTCCGCAAGTATCGCACTTCATGCAGGTGCCATTCCGCACCAGCGTGAAGTTGCCGCACTCCGAGCACATCTCGCCTTCGTAGCCCTTGGCCTTGGCTTCCGCGCGGCGCTCGGCCTTGGAGGGCACCAGGGTCTGCGCGGTGCCGGACTTGCTCCACTGGAGGGCTTCGAGCTTCTCCGTCGGAGAGAGGTCGTGGCTCACTTCCTGCTTCAGCGCGACCGCGCCTTCCAGGACGTCGCCGACCCGGGCGCTCGCGCCGTGGGAGGCCAGCGCCGTGACCTTGCTGCCGCCTGATGGCGCGCTGTCGTTGCCTTGCGCGACCGCGGCGGAGCCGCCGCGCATCACGACGAGGTTGTCGGTGCGGGAGCGGGTGAGGCCGCGCGACACGAGCTTGGAGGCGTGGTGGCCCTCGTCCGGCTCCTTGCCTTCCTCTACGCCCTTGCCGAGCGCGTCGAAGTTCGACTCGGTCGGGTCGACATGGGCGAGATCGAAGCGCGACATGTAGCTCACCGCCAGCTCGCGGAAGACGTAGTCGAGGATCGAGGTCGCGTACTTGATGCTGTCGTTGCCCTGCACGGGGCCCGCCGGCTCGAAGCGGGTGAAGGTGAAGGCGTCGACATATTCGTCGAGCGGCACGCCGTACTGGAGACCCAGCGACACCGCGATGGCGAAGTTGTTGATGAAGGAGCGGAGCGCCGCGCCTTCCTTGTGCATGTCGATGAAGATCTCGCCGAGACGGCCGTCGTCATACTCGCCGGTACGGAGATAGACCTTATGCCCGCCGACGACCGCCTTCTGGGTGTAGCCCTTGCGGCGATCCGGCATCTTCTCGCGCTCGCGCATCACGATGATGCGCTCGACCAGCTTCTCGACGATCTTTTCCGAGACCTGGGCGGTGCGCGCCGCCATCGGCTTGTCGTAGAGCGTCTCCACCGCATCGTCCTCGTCCTCATCGTCGGCGATGAGCTGCGAGTTGAGCGGCTGGCTGAGCTTGGAGCCGTCGCGATAGAGCGCGTTGGCCTTCAGCGCGAGCTTCCACGACAGCATGTAGGCGGACTTGCAGTCCTCCACCGTGGCGTCGTTCGGCATGTTGATGGTCTTGGAGATCGCGCCCGAGATGAAGGGCTGGGCGGCTGCCATCATGCGGATGTGGCTCTCGACCGACAGGTAACGCTTGCCGATCTTGCCGCAGGGGTTGGCGCAGTCGAACACCGGATAGTGCTCGGCCTTGAGGTGCGGGGCACCTTCCACCGTCATCGCGCCGCAGATGTGGACGTTGGCCGCCTCGATCTCGCGCTTGGTGAAGCCGACGGCCTGGAGCAGGTCGAAGCCGGGGGCCGCGATCGCCTCGGCGCCGATGCCGAGCTGGTCGCGGATGAAGTCTTCGCCAACGGTCCACTTGTTGAAGGCGAACTTGATGTCGAAGGCGGTCGGCAGGGCCTTCTCGACTTTGGCGATGGCTTCATCGGTGAAGCCCTTGGCCTTCAGCGTCGAGGCGTTGATGCCCGGCGCGTTCGACAGCGAGCCGTGGCCGACGGCGTAGGCTTCCATCTCCGCGATCTCGCTCTCGCGATAGCCGAGCGCGCGCAGCGCCGCGGGGACCGCGCGGTTGATGATCTTGAAGTAGCCGCCGCCGGCGAGCTTCTTGAACTTCACCAGCGCGAAGTCGGGCTCGATGCCGGTGGTGTCGCAATCCATGACGAGGCCGATCGTGCCGGTCGGCGCGATGACCGTGGTCTGGGCGTTGCGATAGCCGTGCTTCTCGCCGAGCTCGAGCGCCGCATCCCAGGCCGCCTGCGCGTGGCTGACGAGGTCGGCCTGCGGGCAGGCGACGAGGTCGAGCGGCACCGGGTTGACGCTGAGCGCCTCGTAGCCGTTGGACTGGCCGTGGGCGGCGCGGCGGTGGTTGCGGATCACGCGCAGCATGTGCGCGGCGTTCTTCTTGTAGCCGGGGAAGGTGCCGAGCTCGGCGGCGATCTCCGCCGAGGTCTTGTAGGTGATGCCGGTCATGACAGCGGTCAGCGCGCCGCAGAGCGCACGGCCTTCCTTGCTGTCATAGGGCAGGCCCATGGTCATGAGCAGGCCGCCGATGTTGGCGTAGCCGAGGCCGAGCGTGCGGAACTCGTAGGAGAGCTCGGCGATCGCCTTCGACGGGAACTGCGCCATCATCACGGAGATTTCGAGCACGACGGTCCAGAGCCGGCAGAGATGCTCGTAGCCCTCGACGTCGAAGTGCTTGGTGGCGACGTCGTAGAACGTCAGCAGGTTGGCGGAGGCGAGGTTGCACGCCGTGTCGTCCAGGAACATGTATTCCGAGCACGGATTGGAGGCGCGGATGTCGCCGGACGCCTTGCAGGTGTGCCAGTCGTTCATGGTGGTGTTGAAGTGCAGGCCGGGGTCGGCCGACGCCCAGGCGGCGTAGCCGATCTTCTCCCAGAGGTCGCGCGCCTTCAGCGTCTTCGTCACCTTCTTGGAGGTGCGGGCGTTCAGATTCCAGTCGCCGTCCGTTTCCACGGCCCGCAGGAAGTCGTCCTTGAGCGAGACCGAGTTGTTGGAGTTCTGGCCGGAGACGGTGAGATAGGCTTCCGAATCCCAGTCGGTGTCGTAGACGTCGAACTGGATGTCCTTGTAGCCCTGCTTGGCGAACTGGATGACGCGCTTGATGTAGTTGTCGGGCACCAGCGAGCGACGAGCCAGCTTGATTTCCCGGCGCAGGGCAGGGTTCTTCTCAGGGTCGAAGCAGTCGTCGCCCGAACCTTCGCAGTTCACGCAGGCCTTGAGCACCGCCTTGAGGTGCTTCTGGTTGATCTTGGAGCCGGTGACGAGAGCTGCGACCTTCTGCTCCTCCTTCACCTTCCAGTCGATATAGGTCTCGATGTCGGGGTGATCGACGTCGACCACGACCATCTTGGCCGCGCGGCGCGTCGTGCCGCCCGACTTGATCGCGCCGGCGGCGCGGTCGCCGATCTTGAGGAAGCTCATCAGGCCGGACGAGCGGCCGCCGCCGGAGAGCTTCTCGCCTTCGCCGCGCAGGCGCGAGAAGTTGGAGCCGGTGCCGGAGCCGTATTTGAACAGGCGCGCCTCGCGGACCCAGAGGTCCATGATGCCGCCCTCGTTGACGAGGTCGTCACCGACGCCCTGGATGAAGCAGGCGTGCGGCTGCGGATGCTCGTAGGCCGATTTGGACTTGGTCAGCTTGCCGGTGAAGGGGTCGACGTAATAGTGGCCCTGGCCGGGACCGTCGATGCCATAGGCCCAGTGCAGGCCGGTGTTGAACCATTGCGGCGAGTTCGGCGCGACCATCTGCATGGCGAGCATGTAGCGGAGCTCGTCGTAGAAGGCCTGGGCGTCCTCGTCGTTGGTGAAATAGCCGCCCTTCCAGCCCCAATAGGTCCAGCAGCCAGCGAGGCGGTCGAACACCTGCTTGGCGCTGAGCTCGCTGACATAGCGCTCCTTCTCGGGCAGCTGGCTAAGAGCTTCCGTGTCGGGCACGGAGCGCCACAGGAAGGAGGGGACGGATTCCTCCTCGACCTTCTTCAGGCGCGCGGCAACGCCGGCCTTGCGGAAATACTTCTGGGCGAGGACGTCGGAGGCGACCTGCGACCACTCGGTCGGCACCTCGACATTATCAAGCTTGAACACGACCGAGCCGTCGGGATTGCGAATCTCCGACGTGGTCAGCCGGAAATCGATCCCGGCGTAAGGTGACTGTCCCGTGGTGGTGTGCCGCCGCTCAATCCGCATGGTCTTGCCCCGTCCTTATCTTTGACCGAACCGCCTCCGTTCAGGCAGCCGGGTCGACATTTCGCTTCGCGATTCCTCCCGGGCCGTCCGGCCTTAAGGCTTCGCAGTTCAGCCGGTGGATCCGGCCCAGTTTCTCCCGGCGCGGCTTCTCGATGCGTGCATCGATCACCCGCCGGCATGTCCACGCTCATCCGCCCCAACGGGATGCGCGCGACATGCGTTCAACGCCCCACAACGTCACAACTTCTATCGATGCCATCCGAGCCTGTTGCCGGCCCGTTCTGGCGCCCGAAAAGTCCGCTTACCGCGGGCAGACAAGCCCTCATCCCGCTGCCTTTGGCTGGCTTGGCGGAGTGACGATTTGCGAGACCCTTTGGGGGAGTGCCGGCGGGACGCAAACTCACTCGCGCCGAACGGACCGAAAGCTAGGACTCTCCGTTGCGCCCGTCAAGAACTAGTGCGAGTTCCTGAATCAAATACTAAATATGGTGGATTGCGGGGGATAACAGGGGGCAAGCCCGCGCCTGTTGTGGAGGCAAGTATCAGTGAGTCCTCAGGGATTCCCAACTGAAAAAATTTGTGTCCGGTGGTGATCGGAACCCTTCACCCCGCTCTTCACAGGGCAGGTATATTTTTGGCCGGCGGGGTTGCGCCAGCAGGACTCACGTAGCCTTACGGAAGGTGAGGGCAGGCATGCCCGCCGAGGTGGTGGTGGGGGGCGCGAATCCGCGCCAAGCTGACCTCGATTTTGCCGGGTACCCCACATGCTTGATTCGACTCGGCCGGTGCTGCGACCGCGCATCGCCCCGGCCGGCCTGATGTTCCTTGCCATCACCTCGATCGGCTGGGGCTTCAACTGGCCGGTGACGAAATTCCTGCTCGCCGAGCTGCCGCCGCTGACCTTGCGCGGGGTGACCGGCGTGCTCGGGGCTGGTCTGCTAGCCGCCCTTGCCCTGGTCCGCGGCGACAGCCTGAAGGTGCCGCGCGAGATCTGGCCGCGGCTGCTGACCGCCGCCGTCCTCAACGTCACCGGCTGGATGGTGCTGATGGGCCTGGCGCTGCTCTGGCTGCCCGCCAGCGAGGCCGCGCTGATCGCCTACACCATGCCGGTCTGGGCCTCGATCATCGCCTGGCCGGTGCTGGGCGAGCGGCCGACCGTTCTGCGCACGCTGGGGCTGGTGATGGCCTTCGTGGGCCTCGCCTCGATCATGGGCGGCAACGGCATTGCCGCCAGCACGGCGAAGCTGCCAGGCATCATCATGGCGCTGTTCGGCGCGCTCGGCTTTGCCCTGGGCACCGTGTTCTCGAAAAAGTACCCGATCCGCCTGCCGCCGATCACGGCCGCGGCCTGGCAGATCGGGATCGGCTGCCTGCCGATCTCGATCGTCGGTCTGCTGATCGAGACCTCGCATCTGGAGCTGGTGACGCCGGTCGGCTGGTGGCTCCTGGTCTATTCGACCGTGGTGCAGTTCTGCATCGCCTATGTGAGCTGGTTCGCCGCGCTGGCCCGCCTGCCGGCCTCGGTTGCCGCGATCGGGACCATGGCCGTGCCGGTCATCGGCGTCGTGGCCTCGGCGATCGCGCTGCACGAGCCGCTCGGGCCGGGGCAGATCGCGGCGCTGGTCTTCACGCTCGCAGCCGTGGTGCTGGCGACGCGCTAGATTCTTGTTTGACGCGTTTTCTTTACGCGAACCGGTATCCACTTCGCTTGAAAACGCTTTAGCCCGCCATCCCGCCGCCGACCAGCGCCTTCCGGATCATCTCGGCGAGCTGGTTGCGGCGGTAGGGTTTTGTCAGCAGCAGCACGCCGTCGTCGAGCTTGCCGTGGTGGACGATGGCGTTGTCGGTGTAGCCGGAGGTGTAGAGCACCTTCAGGCCCGGCCGCCGCCTGGCCACTTCCTCGGCGAGCTCGCGCCCGCTCATGCCGCCGGGGATGACGACGTCGGTGAAGAGGAGATCGAAGGCCTGCCCGGCCTCGATCAATAGCAGCGCGGCGCGGCTGTCGGGCGCGGCAACCGTCTGGTAGCCGAGGCTCTGCAATTGCGCGGTGACGAAGTTGCGCACCAGCGGATCGTCCTCGACCACGAAAATGATCTCGGCGCCGCCTTCGGCCTGAGGCGCGACGGTCGCGGCCACTTCCGCCATGCCTTCGCCCGGCGGCAGATAGAGCTTGATCGTGGTGCCGTGGCCTTCCTCGCTGTAGATCTTGATGTTGCCGCCGGACTGCTTGACGAAGCCGTAGACCATGGAGAGGCCGAGGCCACTTCCCTTGCCGACCTCCTTGGTGGTGAAGAACGGCTCGAACGCCTTCTCCTGGATGTCCAGCGGCATGCCGGTGCCGGTGTCGCTGACCGCGAGCATGACGTAGGGGCCGGGCACCACGTCCGCATTGGCCTGCGCATAGGCCTCGTCGAGCACGACGCGGTGGGTCTCCAGCAGCAGCTTGCCGCCGTTCGGCATGGCGTCGCGGGCGTTGATCGCCATGTTGAGCACGGCATTGGTGAGCCGGGACGGATCGATGTGCGCGGTCATCGGCCCCTGTTCCAGCACGGTCTCGATCTGGATCTGCTCGCCGAGGGTGGGGCGCAGGAGTTTTGCGATGTCCGTGATCGCGGCGTTGATCTCGACGTTGCGCGGCTGGAGCGGCTGCCGGCGTGCGAAGGCGAGCAGGTGCTGGATCAGCTCGGCGCAGCGCTCGGCGGCATCGTCGATCAGGCGCGCCACGCGCTGGAGCTGGGGCTGCTCCTTCAGGCTCGCCACCAGCGTCTCGGTATTTCCCGAGATCACCGTCAGCATGTTGTTGAAGTCGTGCGCGACACCGCCGGTCAGCTTGCCGATCGCATCCAGCTTCTGCGACTGCTGCAATTGCCGCTCGGTCTCGCGCGAGGTGGTCGCATCGTGATAGACCAGCACGGCGCCCGAGATTTCGCCTTGTCCGTCCCGCATCGGACGGCCGCTGATCATGAGGTGGCGCACCTGATTGCCGCTGTGGGGGCGGACGATCATCTCCAGGTCTTCGAACTCCTCGCCGTGCAGCACACGCACGGAAGGCAGCTCCTCGGCCTTCATCGGTGTGACGCCGTCGCCATGAAAGACGTCCGACAGCACCCGCAGACTGCTCAGGTTCATGCCGGTGCGGTGCAGCAGCATGCGCTCCGCGGCCGGATTGGACAGAAGAACGTTGCTGTCGACGTCGATGACCAGCACCGCCTCCGCCATGCTGCGAAAAGTGCTCTGGAGCACGTTGACGGACAGGCGGAGCTCGTCATGCGCGGTGACCAGATGTTCGGTGCGTTCGGCCACCGCCGCCTCGAGTTGCTCCTTGGCGGCGGTGGTCTCCAGCAGCGTGCTCTTGAGCGCGCCCTCGGTGCGCCGGCTCTCGCGCATCACCATCACCACCAGCAGCAGGATCACGAGCGCGCCGGCGACATCGATGCCGAGCAGCACGATGCCGGTGCGACGCGAATCCTGGGAGCGCGCGGCGAGCAATCGTTCTTGCTCTGCGCTCAGACGGTCGAGATTGCCCATCACCGTGTCCATCAGGCCGCGGCCCTCGGCCTTGCCGTTGAGCGCGGCAATGCCGGCCTGGTCATTCATGGCGCGCAGGCGCATCGCCTCGGCAGCGATCTCGACCCGGCGCAGCGCCAGCGGCTCGGTGCCCTCCAGCAGCGTGACCTGATCGGGGTTGTCGCCCACGCCGCGCTTGAGGTCGGCGAGTGCCGGCGCGATCTGGGCATGCACCGCCTGGAATTCGTCGCTGAAGGCCGGGCTGCGATAGATCTCGTAGCCGCGCGCGGCGCTCTCGGCGCGGCGCATCAGGACGCGCAGATCGGAGATCTTCTTCTGGACCTGGACGGTACGGCTGACCCACGCCGAGTCGGACCGCGACTTGACGTCGAGGCCGATCGAGGCGGCGGTGATGATCAGGAGGATTGCAAGTCCAGCACCGAGAATGACGCGCTGCGTTGGAATCAAGGGGCTTCTTTCTTGTCCTTCGGCTGTGCGCTCTCGCCCGCGAGACATTCCCGGATTGTCGTCAGCAGCGCTTCCGGCGTGAACGGCTTGCGCAGGCAACGCGTTGCGCCGAGCTCCAGCGCCATGCGGAGGAAATCGGGAGAGGGCGAGGCCGACGATGCAAAGGCGTAACCGGACATCGCGATCAGCGGGATCGCCGGCGCGCGCTCGTGAAAGATGCGGATGGATTCGAAGCCGCGCATATGCGGCATGAAGATGTCGACCAGCATCACGTGATACGTCTGCGCTTCCAGCGCAGCCAGTCCCGCTTCACCGCCGTCGGCCAGCGTAACGTCGAAGCCCTGACGTTGGAGAAGGACCTCGATGGTCGCGCCGACCATCGGATCGTCATCTACCACGAGAATACGCGGCATGACCTTTCCCAGTAGATCGAAGTCCCCGCATTGGTGATATCCGCGAATCGTGGGTCGGGTCAATTTTGGATTGGATCAGGGTAGATATGCACGGTGCGGTGAATAAAGGTCCGTTTGCGTCGACTTGTACATATCGTCGCGGGAACAGGTGCACGCGCAACTGGTGAAAGCGGAGCACACGCGAAAACGGCGCCGCATCACTGCGACGCCGTTTCTGTCAAGCATTGTAGTTGCGCTTACGGGCAGGGATGACGCAGGCCGTCATAACCGAGATAGGTGCCCGACGCCGGGTCGTAGGAGCGGTAGCGCTGCGCGCAGTAGCCCGCGGAATCGCCGCCGCTGTCGGGAACGACCGCCACCGACGGCTCGTCGTAGTAGCTGTCGTCGCCGTAGTAGTAGGGATCGTTGTAATACCCGCCGCCATAATAGGCGTATGAGCCGAGGCCGCCGATAGCAGCACCTGCCGCGAAACCGGGCCAGAACCCGCCGCGATGATGATGACGCCAGCCGCCGTTCCAATTGCCGCCACCGCCCTGCCAGTTGCTGCCGGCGGCTGCGAAGTTGCGGCCACCGCCACCGCTGAACGACGGAGCAGTGCCGAGGCCGGGACGCGCCACTGCACCAGCCGCAAAATTGCCGCCGCCACCGCCGATCCGTGGACCGGCGCTGAAGCCGCCCCCGCCCATTCGGGCGCCGCCGCCCCCGCCGCCGAAGTGAGCGCCGCCGCCACCGCCGAAGTGAGCACCGCCCCCGCCGCCGAAATGGCCACCGCCACGGCCCTGCGCGAAGCTCGGTGTCGCCATCGGAAGGACCAGCGCCAGGGCTGCCGCCGCGCCTAGAACTCTCAGACTGTTCATGTTCAAACTCCTTTTCCAGGGAGCAAACCCCTTGAAAGGGCGGAGGTTCCTGGATTCACGCGGGTGTGCGCGTGTGAAGGGGAGATTTTCACGCGGTCGCTGTACCCGGCATGAACGGATCGCGTCAGCTTTGCGGCGGCGCTGCCGCGCTCCGACGTTCGCGTGGGGCACGGCCGCAGCCGCCGAACTGGACATTTCCGTGACCGGATGGCATCAGGACCCGACGAAGCAGGGCCCTTGCCGCATGAAACAGTTCTTCCTCAAGTTTTTCACCTGGTGGAGTGGCCAGACGTTTGGCACCCAGCTCTGGACCAAGCGATACGGCGAACTGGTCGGTCAGGACGAGCAGGGCAATCTCTATTATCGCACCCGCGGCGGGGCGATCGACCCGACGCTCGGCTTCGAGCGGCGCTGGGTGATCTATAACGGCTATGCGGAAGCGAGCCGGATCCCGCCGTCCTGGCACGGCTGGATCCATCACGTCGTCGACGTGCCGCCGACGCAGGACAACTACCAGCCGCGCGAGTGGGAAAAGCCGCACCAGCCGAATCTCACGGGCACGGCCAACGCCTACCGCCCCTCGGGCTCGACGCTCGCCGGCGGCAAGCGGCCGAAGGCGACCGGCGACTATCAGCCCTGGACCCCCGGCTAGGCTTCCAGCCTTCGTCGAATCGACATCTTCGGATTGGATGCAGGCGCATCCGGCTGATCCCGCTGTGGACAACGGGAACAGCGGGGATGCCGGCTGCGCGGCCGTTGTGTTCGCGCCGGCGATGCGGCTCAATGGTCCCATCTTACGGAGATGGGAGACCATCGCGTTCGGTTCGGGCAACAGTTCGCGACTGTCCCGAAATGCAGCGGCCGCCGACCAGGACTCGATCGGGAGATAGGCCCCCGGTCTGGAAGTTCCGAAATCGCCCGATGAAATGTGCAGCCGCCGTAAGACAGGAAAGGCCGCTTGGGAAACCGAGCGGCCTTTTTCTGTTGGGATGAGTTGCGCGTCCGGGACACGAGACTGATTGCGTGGAATCAGATGACCCGTTCAGCCGCGCGTTTGACCGCCTCGAGGCGGCGGGCCTGATTTGCGGCGCCGCGCTCTCTCAGCAGGGCCAGCACCTCGGCGGGCGCGGTGTCGGGCGAGCCGGACGTGAACGGCGGGGCGGGGTTGTATTCGATCTGGAGCTGGATCGCTTCCGCCGTGGTGCGGTCGACCAGGATCGACACCAGCGTCAGCGCGAAATCGATCCCGGCGGTGACGCCGCCGCCGGTGACGCGGTTGCGGTCGATGCAGACGCGCGTCTTGGTCGGCGTTGCGCCGAACTGGCCGAGCATCTCCATCGCGCTCCAATGGGTGGCGGCGCGGTAGCCCTTGAGCAGGCCGGCGGCGCCGAGCACCAGCGCCCCCGTGCAGACCGAGGTGACGTACCTGGCGCCTTCGGCCTGCCTGCGCAGGAAATCCAGCACCTCTTCGTCATTGAGCAGATCGTTGGTGCCGCCGCCGCCGGGCACGCAGATCACGTCGAGCTGCGGGCAGTCGGCGAATGTCGTGGTGGGCGTCAATGTCAGCACGGAATCGCTCGGCACCGGCTCGATCCGCTTCCAGATCAGATGCAGCTTGGCGCCGGGAACGGCGGAGAACACCTGCAAGGGGCCGGTGAAGTCGAGCTGGGTGACGCGCGGAAACACCAGAAGTCCGATCTGGAGCGGGGACGACATTGGGAGATCCTCCAATCATGGGCTTGACGCGGGCACACTGGCATGATGCCCTTCTGTCCAAAATGGCATAATTCCCTCAATTTCGGACATAACCATGATCGGCATTCTGATCTTCCCGGATTTCCAGTTGCTCGATGCGGCGGGCCCGATCTCGGTGTTCGAGGTCGCAGCACGCTGCGCCGGCAAGCCGCTTGCGCTGCGGGTGCTGGCGATGAATGCGGGGCCGGTGCGCAGCTCCTCGGGCGTCGAGATGATGGCGCGTGATTTCAAATCGGCGAACGCCATCACGACACTCGTCATCGCGGGCGGTGCGGGTGTGGCGGATGCCGCGCGCTGCGAGGTCACGCGTGCCTTCGTGCAGCGGCTGGCGCGGCGCGGCGTTCGGGTCGCCAGCGTCTGCTCGGGCGCCTATGTACTCGCCGAAGCGGGTCTGCTCGACGGACGCCGCGCCACCACGCATTGGGGCCGCACACGCGATTTCGTCGCGCGCTATCCCAAGGTGAAGTTCGAGCCGGACCAGATCTTTACCCGCGACGGCAATGTGTGGACGTCGGCAGGCATCACGGCGGGCATCGACCTCGCGCTGGCGATGGTCACGGAGGACCATGGCGAGGAGATCGCGCAGGCGGCCGCGCGCCAGCTCGTGCTCTATCATCGCCGCAGCGGCGGCCAGTCGCAATTCTCATCGCTGCTGGAGTTGAAGGCGCCGAACGGCCGGTTCGGTGCGCTGTTGTCCTGGGCCCGCGAAAATCTCGACGCGCCGCTCACGGTGGAAGAGCTCGCCGATCGCGCCGGCATGAGTGCGCGGCACTTTGCCCGCGCCTTTGCCGCCGAGACCGGCACGACGCCGTCGAAGGCGATCGAGCGGCTGCGGATCGAGGTCGCGCGCGAGCGCGTGCAATCCTCGCGCGAGGCGATCGAGCTCGTTGCGGAGGCGACCGGATTCCGCGACCCCGAACGGATGCGGCGCGCCTTCATCCGCGCGTTCGGCCAGCCGCCCCAGGCGTTGCGGCGCGCGGCGCGGGCGGGGTAGGTGGTGTGCTCGTAAATGTGCCGCGCGCGTGCGTGATAGCGAGGTCCGCGTTGCCACGAAAGCGGACGTCGACAATGCGCAAAGCGAATGTCCGCCTTCAGATGGGCAGGAGTACGATTTCCGAATACAGCCTGTCGAGCTCGCCGTCGGCGATCAACGGGGAACGGAAGCACGTGATCATCGGGAGCATCATGCCTCGTGGTGGGACCGGAAAGATTCGCGCCTCCGCGACGAGCGCCACCGTTCGCTGCCGGCGCAAGATCGCCAGCTTGACGCGCTCGAGATGCCGCAACAACAGAACCGGCGCACTACAATGCAGAATGTCCGAATAGGGGATTTTGAGCGGCAGAAACCGTGCCAGTCGTCCCAATCGACTTGCTGCAAGACGCTGATCGCGGCGCTTCACCACGAGATAGGCGTAATCAGGCCCGTCGACGACGATGAGCTGCAGGCAATCATACGCCGCGTGATCGTCGAAGATTTGCCTTTGGTGGCTGGTCAGTCTCTCGCGGACCACGGCCGGATCGAAGCTGATCATCGGCCGGGTCGAGCCGAACAAGGTCGCGGCCTGTAGCAATGGCGGTATGGCGATGCGCTGCGAGTCCAGCGGTTTGAAACGCTGTGCGATGAGGGCGGCCCAAGACGACGGCTGTGGAGTGAAGCACGTGTATGTGGCGTTCGCGTCATCCAGCATTGATGCGAGCAGCGCCATGCCCCAGCCGCGGTACTGCGCGCGTACAACCCAAGAGGACAGATTGCAGACGAGGACTGCCTCCTCGTTCACCTGCCGCCGGGCAGCAACTGCCCCGATGAATCCAACCAAGGCGTTGCCGTCGAAAAGCATGAAGCCGCGGGTGTGATCCGACCAGCCATGATCGAACAGACGGCGCCATCTCGTGGCATCGATGCCCGCCCCGCGAAACGATTCCTCAAGAAAGCGGCAGACCGGCTCCACGTCCTCCGGACCGAGGGCACGGACGTGCAGGCCCGACCGGCCAAGCTGCTGGGCCGTCATTGCCTCCGCGCCGGAGAGGACCGCGATCAGGCCTTCGATCGACGGCGCCCGCAGAAAGGCCGAAAGTGGCACCGGATGCCCTGCATAGCTCTCGATCTCCAGGAGCAGGCTGACTATGGCCAGCGAGTCCGCGCCGAGGTCCAGAAGATTATCGGACCAGCCGATGGGAGCCAGGTCCAGCACGCGCTGGCAGATCGCCTGCAGGTCTTTCCGCAGCTGCTCAACGTCTGGGAGCACTCCACAGACGGGGGGCGGCTCCCGAGACACACTGGCGGTCGGAGGCGCTCGCAGAACCGGATGGTTGGCAATGGCCTCAAGGCATTCGGCATTCTGCAGGGCGTCGCGATTCCGTACAGGGCGGCCGTTCACCGCATCCCGCGCTGCGATTTCGGACCGCTTGCCGTTAAAGGTGACAGGAAGCGCGTCGACCTGTGCGATACGCGCCGGCACGAAGGCCGGCGAGCCGCAGCGTGCAAGCTCGGAGCGGATGTGCTTGGCGAGAGCGCTGTCGAGCACCACGCCTTCGCGCAACACGAGCAACAAAACCATGCGTGTGCCGCCTGGCTCGTCTTCCGCTTGCTGCTCGACCGCCATCGCCTCGACGATCCCGCCGACGTCATCGAGGATGCGGTAGATCTCCGCGGTCCCTATGCGGATGCCGCGCACGTTGAGGACGCCGTCTGAACGACCATGCAAGCGCCAGCCCCCATGAGGCGTGGCCTCGATCAGATCGCCATGGGTCCAATAGCCGGGGTTCTGAGCAAAGTAGGCGGCGTGGAAGCGGGTGCCGTCGGCATCGCCGTGAAAGCCGAGGGGCCGCGAGGGGAAAGGGTTGGCGCAGACCAATTCGCCTATCTCCGCCTGCGGATCGTCAGGCGGCGGCAGCGAGCGGACATCGAGGCCGAGGCTGCGGCACTGTGCCTCGCCGCGATGGACCGGCAGATTCGGATTGCCAAGGACGAAGCAGCCGATGATGTCCGTGCCGCCTGAGATCGACTGCAGCGGCATCGACGGCTTCACTTTGCTGCTGACCCAGTCGTACTGGCGGGGATAGAGGATCGAGCCGGTCGAGAGCATGGTGCGCAGGGCAGAAAGGTCGAGCACCCGCCCTGGGGAGAAACCCTTCTCCTCGCAGAAGTGCAGATAGGCGGGATTGGTGCCGAACACGGTCACACGTTCCTCGGCAACAATCCGCCAGAACGTGTCCGCCGCTGCGAGCGGCCCGTCGTAGAGGACAATCTCGACGCCGGACGCCAGCGCCGAGAGCTGCCAGTTCCACATCATCCAACCGCAGGAGGTTTGGAAGAACAGCCTGTCGCCGTGGCTGAGATCACAGTGCAACCGGTGCTCCTTCAGATGCTCCAGTAAGGTGCCCCCGGCGCCGTGCTGAATGCATTTTGGCGGGCCCGTGGTGCCCGAAGAGAACATCGTGAACAGCAGATGGTTGAACGGGTGACGAGGCCAGCCTGGCCCAATCTCGCCACCATCATCATCACCGAGCAGATCGGCAAGCCTGTGCAGAGGTGCCGTCCCCTCATCGACGTCCAGCGAGCCATCGTCCAGCGCAATGATCGCCGCGAGGCTCGGCAGGCCGGCCGCCGTTTCGAGGACGCGCTCGGCGACCGGAATTCCCGCATCCCATCGCTCCGCTCGAAGGCAGCCGAAGAGCACCACGGCCTCGAGAGGGGCGAACCGCGCCAGGATAGCGGGTACGCCCATCTCCGGCGCGCAGCTGGCAAAAGTCCCGCCAATCGCGGCGGTCGCCAGACAGGCAATGACCGCCTCGGCATTGTTGCGTGCGATTGCCACGACGTGGTCGCCGCGGCGCACACCGAGCCGCTGCAACGACTTTGCCAATCGATCAACCGCGACGCGCAACGCGCCACGCGTGAACCGGTCGCGGCTGCCGTCAGCGTGGCAGGCTGTCAGGACCGGCTGGCCGGGACTGCCGGCGAGGAGGCACTCGGCGTAGTTGAGACGAAGATCCGGGAAGAAGCGCGCGGTCTCGCAGGCATCGCCGACGCAGACGGGCTCGGCTGCACCGTCCCGCGGCACGTCGGACCACTCAAGGAAGAGACGCCAGAAGCTGTGGAAATCCTCCACCGAGAAGCGGTCCATCGCAGCGTGATCGCTCAGCCGCTGCCCCGTTCGGGCCTCACACCATTGGCCGAAAGCAGTGAGCTGAGAATGTGCGATGCCATGAGCATCGGGACGGAACACGACTTCCTCCAAACCCGCCTCTGGGTGGCACGCGACGACCAAGCCGCAGGCAACGTTGGATAGCGTTCGCATCGCTCGGGGAGAATCATCCTCCGGGGTTATGTGGCGGATTGACGCATGTTGGCGGGAGTACCCCGCCTGAGCGCCAGCGAGCGTAAGCCGCCACTCCTTGATGGCCGCTCTGGGGCACAGGGTGTGAAGTTCCGAGAGTGGGACCGCCTGTCCCGTTCACCCTCGAAAGCAGACATCCCCGGATCTATGAGCACACGCCTAGGTCGGGCTATCTGCAGCTGCCCGGCCGGAGGTACCTGCGTGTGCCGTCAGCCGGCGCGCGATCGGCGTCAGCAGGTAGGGCGCAAGATGAATTGGAAACTGCGTGAGCGCGAAGTAGAGCCAGGTTGTGGCCGGCAGTGCGCCCGCGGTCGCGGCCAGCATCAGCCCGAGATTGCGCTGTGACACCATCAGGCCGATCGCGAAGGCGCGCTCATAGCCGACGCGGCGGAAGATCAGCGTCGTGACGGTGAGCAGGGTGAAATAGACCGCGAAGGCGAGCAGCGCGACACCGATCGTGAACAGGGGGGCGGCGAGGAAGTCGGTTGCGACGTCGCCCATCACCGCCGAGGCGAACACCAGCAGGATGACGATGTTGATGCCGTCGATCGGACGCTTGTGGCGCTGGATCGTCTCGGTGCCGAACAAGCGGCGGATGACGGTCGCGGCCAGCAGCGACGCCGCGAGAATTCCGAGCAGCTTCAGGCCGAGCGTGAGCGGCGAGATGCTGAGCATGCCGCCGAGGAAGAGGCTCGCGAACAACGAGGCCGTGAAAGGCACCAGCGCGGTGGCGGTCACCAGCGCGACCAGGGGAAGCGTCGCATCGAGACCCATGAGCGCTGCGAGCGCCGGGGCGGCCATCATGGGCGAGGCCATGCCCTGCAGCATCAGCGCGAGGAAGAGGCCGGGCGAGCTTCTGTCGAGCCCGCTTACATGTGCGAGCAGCCCGACGATCAGCGGCACGCCGATCGTGGTCCAGGCCGTGGCGGCCGCGACCAGGGCCGGCCGGCGCAGATGTCCGTAGAGCGCCGCCAGGTCGACCCGCATGAAGGAGATGCAGAGCAGAAGGAAGATCGCTTCGGTGACGTAGGGGCGCAGCAGCGCGCCGAGCGGCGGCACCGCAACCGCGATGAAGGCGATGGCCGCCACGGCGCGCGTGCCCTGGTCGCCGAGCCATGTCAGCCCGCGCAGGGGAATGGCGAAGATCGTTTGAAGATTGGAAGCCATGCGCAACGGCGTCGTCAGCCCAATCCCTTCAACCACGCGCCGATCTCGCTGACCGCGACATTGGCCTCTCGCAACAACTTGCCCATGGTGAAGAAGCCATGGAATTGGCCGGGAAAGTGCTTGTAGGTCACGCTGACGCCGGCCTGCTTCAGGCTCGCGGCATATTCGTCGCCTTCGTCGCGCAGGGGATCGGCGCCGGCGGTCAGCACATAGGCCGGCGGCAGGCCGGCAAGGTTTTCCGCGCGCGCAGGCGAGGCGCGCCAGTCGTGGATGTCGGCGGTGCCGTTGAGGTAATGGTCACGGAACCACCGGATCACCGAATGGGTCAGCAGCACGCTGGTCTCGGGCTCGCTGTGGGAGCCGTGCGTCATGGCGAAATCGACGGCCGGGTAGATGAGGATCTGGCCGGCGATCGCGGGGCCGTTGCCATCGCGCGCAGCGAGCGCGACGACCGCGGCGAGATTGCCGCCGGCGCTGTCGCCGCCGATCGAGAGACGGGAGGCGTCGATGCCGAGCTCGCGCGCATTCGCGGCAACCCATTTGGTCGCGGCGATTGCATCATCGGCCGCGGCGGGAAATTTGTGCTCGGGCGCGAGGCGATAGTCGACCGAGATCACGATCAGCGCGGCTTCGACGGCAAGCTGGCGGCAGACGACGTCATGGGAGTCGAGATCGCCGATCACCCAGCCGCCGCCATGGAAGAACACCAGCGCCGGCGACAGGCCGTCGTGCCGGCGCGGGTCCTTCGGCACGTAGATGCGGGCCGGGATGGTGCCGTGCGGCGCCGGGATCGCCAGCGGAGCAACGCGGGCAAGTTCGGGCGGCTCGGGGTTGGTGGCAAAGCGCGCCTGGGCGTAATAGGCGCGCGCTTCCGCTGCGGTCAGGGTCTCGTAGGCGGGGCGGCCGGCCTCCTGGAAGGCCATGTAGACGGCGGCGGCATCGGGATCGAGCACAACGGGCATGGGGGGAGCGACCTTGGGGCTTCTGTTTATCGTTGGACGGCATGTTCGGGGGGCGGGACCTGCCTCGGCCCCCAGGGAAGGGTCGTCCGACTATCCCATTCGGCCGGTGGTCTGGCCAGCCGGGGCCGGGCAGGGCAGGGATGCCGCCCTTTCCCCGCCGTATTCGGCGTGTTAACCGGATGGCCTGCGAGCGGCGGTATCCCCTGTAGAATGTCCAGCAAGCCCGATTCGCTGTTGAAGCCGCGCGAGAAGATGGTTCGAACCCTTACCCTGACAGGTCTTGCGGCGCTTCTTGCCGCCACTGCGCTCACGGCTGCGACGCCCTCACAGGCGCAGATCGGCACGATCTTCTCCGATCCGCCGCCGCTGCGGCCGCCCGGCAGCATTCCGCGCGGACAGCCGCAGCCGCAGGTGCCCGACGACGACGAGGAGGTCCCCGAGCTGCCGCCGCAGGGCCGCGTGCTGCCATCGCGTCCGATGGCGCCGCCGCCCGGACGTCAGGGCAATGTCATGCCGGGGCCGGTCGAGACCCAGCCTTTGGCGCCGCCGCCAGGCTCCACCGTCGCTCCGCCGAACCAGCCGCCGCCCGTGGCGGTCGCGCCGCCAGGCGCCCCCCAGCCGGGCGCGCCCGGTCAGCGCCAGCCCCAGCAGAAGGGCGGGCCGGGCGGTGCCGTGCCGCAGACGCCGGCGAGCCTGCAGCCGGGCGACGAGGTCGTGACCGAGCCGCCGGCCCAGAAGATCGTGAACAAGAAGGCGACCTTCTCCGGCCTCGACAAGATCACCGGACGTATCATCAATTTCGACGAGGATATCGGCGAGACCGTCCAGTTCGGCGCGCTGCGCGTCAAGACCGATGCCTGCTACACCAGGCCGGCGACGGAAGCCGCCAACACCGACGCCTTCGTCGAGGTCGACGAGATCACCTTGCAGGGCGAGGTGAAGCGGATCTTCTCGGGCTGGATGTACGCGGCAAGCCCCGGCCTGCACGGCGTCGAGCATCCGATCTACGACATCTGGCTGACCGACTGCAAAGAGCCGCAGCAGACCATTGCGACGGCTGCACCGGATCCCGCGACCAAGCCGGCTGCGCCGCCGCCGCCCGCGCAGAAGAAGGCCGCGCCCAAGCAGGCCGTGCAGCAGCGTCCGCCGCAGCCATTGCCGCCGATCCAGCAGCAGCAACCGGCACCGCCGCCGCCCCCGCCACCGGAGCAGCGGCCAGGCCTGTTCGGTATCCCCGGATTCGGCCGCTAAGCCGGCTATCGACTATTGCCGCGAGGCGATGATCTCGAGCGCGCGAGCGCCGGGGATCGCCTCGCCGGGCGAGAGCTTGAGGAAATCGCCGGGCTCGCCCGCCAGCGCCTTGTCGAGCAGCGCGGTGTAGCGCCGCCGCGGAATCTCGACCGCACCGAAGTTCTTCAGATGCTCTGTGACATATTGCGTGTCGAGCAGCTCGAAACCGCCATGGATGAGCCGCGCGACCAGGTGCACCAGCGCGACCTTCGAGGCATCGCGCGCGGTGTGAAACATGCTCTCGCCGAAGAAGGCGCGTCCCAGGCTCACGCCGTAGAGTCCGCCGACGAGGTCGTCGCCCTGCCAGGCCTCGACGCTGTGGCAATGGCCGAGCTCGAACAGGCCGCCATAGAGGTCGCGGATGCGCTTGTTGATCCAGGTGTCCTCGCGCCCGGCCTGCGGCGCGGCGCAGCCGGCAATCGTGGCCTTGAACGCGGTGTTGACGGTCACGCGAAACCCATCCGAGCGCACGGTGCGCGCGAGCCGCGAGGCCACGCGGAATCCGCCGAGCGGGATGACGCCGCGCAATTCCGGCTCGACCCAGAACAGGGTCGGATCGTCGGCGCTCTCGGCCATCGGAAAGATGCCGCAGGCATAGGCGCGCAGCAGCACGGCCGGCGTAATTTCAGACGAAGCGGAGTCGCGCGAAGTCATGGTGCGACAATAGCAGGATCGCAATGCGGTTGCGATGGGGGCGCGGGTCAGCTCGCGGCGGCGCTGTTGCTCTTGCCGGGCGCGACGGGCACGCGGGGGAACCTCAGCAAGATGCGGGTTCCGCTGTGGGCGGGATCGCGCTCGACCGAGGCGTCGAGCTTGGTGGCCATGGCCGCGACGATGCGCTGGCCCATGCCGGTGGAGCGCGGATCGGCCTTGACGTTGTCGCCGACGCCGTCATCGGCAATCGCCAGCAGCAGATTCTCGTCCTGCAGGGTCAGCTCGACATGGATCGGGCCGGCCCCGTCGGGATAGGCGTATTTCACCGCGTTCATCACTAGCTCGTTGACGATGATGCCGACGGCGACCGCGCGGTCCGGATCGATCTCGATCGGCTCGGCCTTCAGCGTCAGGCGCGACATCCGGTTACCTTCGGCCGAACGGCGCAGGTCCTCGAGCAGCGAGTCCAGGTACTGGTTCAGGACGACGCTCTTGAGGTCCTGCGAGGTGTAGAGGCGGCGGTGCACCTGCGCGACCGCGGCGACGCGGCCCATCGCGTTGGTCAGCGCGGCCTTGACCTCTTCCTGCCCGGCGGAGCTCGCCTGAAGATGCAGCAGCGAGGCGATGATCTGGAGCGAATTGCCGACGCGGTGATTGACCTCGCGCAGCAGCATCTCGCGCTCGGCGGCGAGCGCGGCATAGCGGTCGCGCGAGGCGTGGATCTCGGCTTCGGCCTCCTCGCGCGCATTCTGCAATTCGGCCTGGCGCAGCGCGCCCTCCGCCGCGACGTGAAGCAGGGGGATGAAGTCGCCCTTGACGTCCTTGACGAGGTAATCGGCCGCGCCCGCCTTCAGCGCGGTGACCGCGATGCTGGAATCCTGCGAGGCGGTGACGAACACCACGGGTGGGGCGCCCGGGATCGCCATGATCTGCTCCAGCGTCTCGAGGCCGTCGAGACCCGGCATGTACTGGTCGAGCGCAACGACGTCGATGCCGCTTTCGATGCTGTCCTGGGCGCCGGCGCGGCGGATGTGCTCGAGGCCTTCCTCGCCGCTCGCGGCATGAACGACCCTGTAGCCGCGCCGCGTCAGGCCGCGGTCGACCAGGCGCGCGAGCGCGTCGTCGTCGTCGATATACAGCAGTGTCGGCGTTCTCTGGTTCATGTGGCGGCGGGCGGGACCTGGATGACCGAGAAGAACAGCCCGAGTTGCCGGATGGCGTTGGCGAAATTCTCGTAGTTGACGGGTTTGGTGATGTAGACGTTGCAGCCGAGCTCGTAGCAGCGCTTGATCTCCTGGGAGTCGTCTGTGGTCGTGAGGACGACTACGGGCGATGCCTTGAGATGACTGTTTTCCTTGATCTGCTTCAAAATGTCGATCCCGCTCATGTCGGGCAGGTTGAGGTCGAGCAGGATCAGGAGGGCATTTCCCTTCTGGGAAAGCCCGCTGCCGTCGGCGCCGAACAGGTGTCTCATCGCGTCGGTGCCGTTGCCGAACGGGATGATCTCGTTGTTGACGCCGGAGCGACGGATGTTGCGCTCGATCAGCCGGGCGTGCCCCTCGTCGTCCTCGATCATGATGATGGTAACAGGCTGCGTCATCGATCTACGTTCCGGTTGCTGGCGTTCCAGGCGACGGGCAGCGTGATCGTGAATGTGCTGCCCGCGTTCAGTTCCGACGATACCGACATGGTGCCGCCGAGACGGCGCACAAGTGCACGCACATGTGCAAGACCTATGCCCTGTCCGGGCTTGTCCTGGGTTCCCGCGCGCCGGAACAGGTCGAAAATCCGCTGATGATCTTTTGGATCGATGCCGCGGCCGTTGTCGCTGATCTCGAAGATAGCGTAGCCGAGCTTGGTGCGCCCGCGAATTCTGATCTCTCCGGGCTCCCCGCTCTTGAGATATTTGATCGCGTTGTCGATCAGATTGGAGAATATCTGCTCCAGCGCAAGGCGGTCGCTGACGATATTCGGCAGGGGCGCGATGTGGATCTCGGCCTGCGCTTCCACCGCCTGATGCGCCAGTGTCGACACGATGGCCTCGACAAACTCGCGGATGTCGATCTTCTCCGGCTGGAATTCGCGCCGGCCCTCGCGGGTGAGGTTGAGGATCGCCGAGATCAGCCGGTCCATCTTGGCGATCGACGATTTGATGAAGCCGAGCGCCTCGGAGAAGTCCGCTGAAAGCTGCTGGTCGGGGCCTTCGAGCGCGATCTCGCCGGGGGCCAGGGGTGGCCCGTCGGCCGGGACGCGGGTAAGGCTGCCGATGCGGCGGAAAATGTCGCCGCCGAGTTCTTCGAGTTCGCTGGTGAAGCCCATGATGTTGACGAGCGGCGAGCGCAAATCGTGGCTGACGATATAGGCAAAGCGCTGGATTTCGTTGTTGGCTTCGCGCAGGTCTGCCGTACGCTCGTCGACGACGGTCTCCAGGTTGACGTTGGCATCGCGCAGGCGCATTTCGGCCTCGTCACGGGCGCGGGCCGAGCGCCGCACCAGCCGAATCGAGATCAGGGCCAGCACCACGACGAGGCCGGAGCCGATGCCGGTCATCGACGCGGCCAGCGTCTGGCTCTGGTCGGAGTTGGCGGTGCGAATCCGGAACAGTCGTTCCTCTTCGCGGGTCATCGCGTTGGCCAGGTTGCTGATCGTGGTTGTGGTGTTGCCGGCGGCGGCCTCGCGGATCAGCGCCGTGGCCTTGTCGGGTTGACCCTGCTTCACGAAATTCATCTCGCGCGAGAACTGGTCGAGCCGGGTCTCAATCGCCGCGCTCAGCTTCTCGATGCTGTCGCGTTGCGCCGGATTGTCGCCGATCTGCCGCGTGAGCTTGTCGAGCGCCGGAATGATCGCTGCGACGGCCTTCTCGTGATCCGACTGGAAATCCGGTCCCTGCGTCAGGAGAAAGCCGCGGGCGCTGCTCTCGGCGCGTCGGACTTCGAGCAGCAGGGTGTTGATCTGGTTCTCCACCTCGATGGTGTGGACGACCGATTTGCTGTCTTCCCGCGCCTTGTTGACGAGATAGACGGAGCCGGCGCTGATCACGGTCAGCACCAGAAGGCCCGCAGCGAACAGCAGGATCTGCCAAAATGCGCGCCGCCGCTGCGCCTCAGCGGTCACGACGGTCTCGCCCTGTTACGCCGGTGGAGTTCAAAACGCCCCCTTGGAACTGCCCAACCGTCCAGAACGCGATTGGGGCGAGAGGGTTCCACGGGGCGGGAAGACTATTTCGCAGCGGGTTCCGCCTTGCCGGCCAGGTACTGCTCCAGCCAGTGGATGTGGTAGTCGCCGTTGATGATGTCGTCTTCGCGCACCAGCGCGCGGAACAGCGGCAGCGTGGTCTCGATGCCTTCGACCACCATTTCGTCCAGCGCCCGGCGCAGCCGCATCAGGCATTCGGCGCGCGTCTTGCCGTGCACGATCAGCTTGCCGACGAGCGAGTCGTAATAAGGCGGGATCGTGTAGCCTTGGTAGACGGCGGAATCGATCCGGACGCCGAGGCCCCCGGGCGGATGATATTGCAGGATCCGGCCGGGCGAGGGGCGGAAGGTCACCGGATTTTCGGCGTTGATGCGGCATTCGATCGCGTGGCCGATGACCTGGACTTCCTCCTGCCTCGCCGGCAGCTCGCCGCCGGCGGCGATGCGGATCTGCTCCAGCACGAGGTCGATGTCGGTGATGCTCTCGGTGACGGGATGCTCGACCTGGATGCGGGTGTTCATCTCGATGAAGTAGAACTCGCCGTCCTCGAACAGGAACTCGATGGTGCCGACGCCGAGATATTTCATCTCGCGCATTGCTTTCGCGCAGGTCTCGCCGATCTTGGCGCGCGCGGCGGCGGAGAGGACGGGCGAGGGGCCTTCCTCCCAGACCTTCTGGTGGCGGCGCTGCAGCGAGCAATCGCGCTCGCCGAGATGGATTGCGCCGCCGCGGCCGTCGCCGAGGATCTGGATCTCGATATGGCGCGGCTTCTGGAGATATTTTTCGAGGTAGACGGACGCATCGCCGAAGGCGGATTTGGCCTCATTGGCCGCCGTCGACAGCGCCATCAGGAGGTCGGCCTCGCTGTGCGCGACCTTCATGCCGCGGCCACCGCCGCCCGCCGCCGCCTTCACCAGCACCGGGAAGCCGATCTTCCTGGCGATCCCCAGCGCATCGTCGTCGGGACCGACCGCGCCATCGGAGCCGGGCACCACGGGGATGCCGAGTTTCTTGGCGGTTTTCTTGGCCTCGATCTTGTCGCCCATCAGGCGGATATGCTCGGCCTTGGGGCCGATGAAATGCAGATTGTGCTCGGAGAGGATTTCCGCGAAGCGCGCGTTCTCTGACAGGAAGCCGTAGCCGGGATGCACGGCGTCCGCCCCGGTGATCTCGCAGGCCGCGAGCAGCGCGGGCACATTGAGATAGCTGTCCTTGGACGGCGGCGGTCCGATGCACACGCTCTCATCCGACAGGCGCACATGCATGGCGTCGGCGTCGGCGGTGGAGTGCACGGCGACGGTCGCGATCCCGAGCTCCTTGCAGGCCCTGAGGATGCGAAGGGCGATCTCGCCGCGATTGGCTATGAGGATCTTGTCGAACATGGTGTCCTTAAGGGACTGGCGCGCGAAATGCGACGGGGGCAGCTGAGCTGCCCTGGCCGTTACTCAATGATGACGAGCGGCTCACCGAACTCGACCGGCTGGCCGTCCTCGACCAGGATCTGCGTCACCGTGCCGGCGCGCAACGAGGGGATCTGGTTCATGGTCTTCATGGCTTCGATGATCAGCAGCGTCTGACCGACCGAGACCTTGCTGCCGACCTCGATGAACGGCTTGGCGCCGGGCTCCGGCGCCCAGTAGGCGGTGCCGACCATCGGCGAGGTGACGGCGCCGGGATGCTTCGACAGGTCGGCCGCCGCGGCAACAGCGGGCGCGGCCGTGGCCACCGGCAGGCCGGCGGCAGCGGCAGCGACCGGCATCGGCATGGTCGCGGCAACGCTGATGTTGCGGGCGACGCGCAGGCGCAGGCCCGCGCGCTCGATCTCGATCTCGGTGAGGCTGGTCTCATCGAGCAGCAGGGCGAGCTCGCGGACGAGCGCGGAATCCTCGCTGGAAAACTTTGCGGCTGCTTTGTCGTCTGGCTGGCGCGCCATGTTCTTGATCCGAATGTTCTGTGTGGGGAGGGAGCGTCAGGCTTTGGGCTTGAGGCCGAGCTTGGCGGCAAGGCCCTGGATGGCGAGGCGGTAGCCCTCGATGCCGAAACCGCAGAGCGAGGCGAAGGCCGCGCGCGCGGTGTAGGAGTGATGACGGAAGCTCTCGCGGGCGTGGATGTTGGTCACGTGCACTTCGACCGTCGGGATCTGCACAGCGAGCAGCGCATCGTGCAGGGCGATCGAGGTGTGCGAATAGCCGCCGGCATTGATGATGATGCCCTTCATCTTGCGCGCATGCGCTTCGTGGATGAAGTCGATCAACTCGCCCTCGCGGTTGGATTGACGGCAGTCGGCCTTGAGACCGAATGATGCCGCCGTCTCCCGGCACAGCGCCTCGACGTCGGCCAAGGTCGCGTGACCATACTTTTCGGGCTCGCGCGTCCCCAACATGTTGAGGTTCGGCCCGTTGAGAACGAGGATCGTGTCGGTTGCTGGTTCGGCCATTCCAATCCCGCAAGAGGTGTTTCGGCGTGGCGGGGTTATAGGTAACAAAGCGCCCTAGGGGAAGCCTTGAAGGACCTCCCAGAGGCCTTCAGGCACCTCATCCGGGGTGCAAAAACCTGTGCGGAAGCTACGGAAATTGCTTGTTAACCAGTCAAAAGCATGGCTGTCGGCCGAACGCAAAGGGGCGGGCATCGCTGCCCGCCCCTGAGGTTGCCGTCATCCGGCCTTAGACGTCGAGGATCGCGACGATCTCATAGGTATTCGGATCGATGATCACGATCTGCTCGCGGACCAGCACGTAGCGGTAGCTGCGCCACTCCGGATAGATCGACACGACGCGGGACGGCAGGGCATGCAGCTCGATACCCTCGCGCGGCACGCGGGTGCCGACCGCGATCGAGAAGTTCACGTTGGTCACGGGGGCCACGCGCTCCTCGCGGATCACGGACGTGATCTGGGTCCGCTGCTCGGTCGAGAGCTTGGCGGCAGCGCCGGCCTGGCCGACCGTCGTCGAGGACGAGGTCGAGCTCTTGCCCTCGGCCTTCATGTCGGTCGAGGTGCCCGAGCCTGGGCGGTTCTCGGCATTGCTCTTGGTGGACGTGCCGGCCTTGTTGTCCTCAGCCTTCATGTCCTTGTGGTCCTTGGCGCCGGACTTGGTCGTATCCTGGCTCATGCTCTTGGACTTGTCCTGCTGCGACTTGTCCATCTGACCCTGCGCGCGTTCGTCGGTACGCTGGCCCTTGGTCGCGCCGGCCTTGTCCTCGGCGGCGTTCTTGTGCATCGCGCCGCCCGGGCGCTCGTCCTTCATCGCGCCGGGCGACTTGTCTTCCGCGGCCGCACCCGGCTTCGAGGCGCTGGCGCCGCCAGCCTGACCGACGGTGCCCTTTTCCTTCGTCACGGAGTCCTTGCCCGTGGCGCCGCGCTCGGCCGCACCGCCCGACGGCTGTGTTTGCTGCGCGGGCTGCGCGCCGGCGCCGCCGCTCTCGCGGTTCATGGTGCCCTGTGCGTTCGCCAGTCCGGTGCCGGCGACGAGTGCAAGCGCGGCAACAGAGATCATAAAGCGGTTCAACATTTAGATTCTCCTCACGTGTTTATTTGCGTCATTGCCCGCGCCAACAACGAAAGGAGATATCGGTTGTTCCGGAACATCGGCGGTTCCGCGGCATTTGTTTGTTGAACGCCGGATGAATGATTGTGCCGGATCGCGCCATTGTTTGGCGCAGCAAAAAGGCCGGCTTTTCAGCCGGCCTCGTTGCGTGCGTGAGTTGTGAAGCGCGTGATCAGCAGGTTGCCTTGCCGCAGCGGGCAACGCCGATCTTCTCCTTGAGGCCTTCGAGACCGATGGCGCCAATCACGATCTGCTTGCCGATCACGTAGCTCGGCGTGCCGTTCATGCCCATCGCCTCGGCGAGCTTGAAGTTCTCCTCGATGGTGGCGCGCACCTCGGGGCTGGCGAGATCCTTCTCGATTTTCGCGGTGTCGAGTCCGGCCTCCTTGGCCGCCTGCAGCGCGCGTGCCTTGTCGGCCGCGCCGCGGCCGCCGAGCAGCTTCTGGTGGAAGTCGAGATATTTCTTGCCGGTGGGATCCTGCATGCGCACGGCGACGGCGACCTGGGCGGCCTCGACGGAGCCCTGGCTCAGCACGGGAAACTCCTTCAGTACGACCTTCAGCTTCGGATCGCTCTTCATGAGATCGAGCATGTCGCCCATCGCGCGTTTGCAGTAGCCGCAATTGTAGTCGAAGAACTCGACGAAGGTGACGTCGCCCTCCTTGTTGCCGAGCACGACCTGGCGCGGCGAGTTGAAGATCGCGTCCGCGTTCTGCGCGATGCTGGCCTCGTGCTTCTGGGTTTCCGCCGCGGCCTGGCGCTTGCTGAGCTCGGTCATCGCCTCCTCGAGCACCTCGGGATGGGTGACGAGGTAGTTCTTGATGATCGCCTCGATGTCGGTGCGCTGGGCATCGGAGAAGCTGTCGGCCGACGCGGGCGCGGCTGCGCCGAACATGGCGAGCGCAAACAGCGCGGGAGCAAGCAGACGCAGCGAAGGCATAGGCAAATCCTCTTATCCAAAGCAGGTTTCGGAAAACGTCCCGGCGGGCTCAAGGCTCGGTGTCGTGACGTCGTGGTGTCTGGCGTCGTTCTGGCTAGTTGCGCGGCGGCTTGGCTGCCACGATGTCGTCGGCCTTGACCCATCCGGGCGTGCCGACGGCGAAACGGGTTTTCGCGCGCGTGGCGAGCTCGCGGGCGGTCTTGTTGTCGCCGCGCAAGTAGGCGGCCTGCGCCGACGCGAGATCCGCCTCGGCATAATCTCCCTTCCGGCCATAGGCCATCGCGAGCTGGGTATAGCCGAGCGGCGCCTCGGGCTCCCGCGCCACCGCGGCGCGGAGAATCCGAACGGCATCGTCGGTGTAGGCCTTATTATCGGTTCCAACCAGAGCCTGCCCAAGTAACATCTCGATGAGGGGCGAGTTGCTCGATAGCGCGACGGCCTTGCGCAGGGCAGGGATCGCCTCGGCCGGCTTGCCGCTCTCGAGCAGGGCCTGGCCGCGCACCTCGTAGAAGTACGGGTTGTTCGGCTGGACCTGGATCAGTGCGTCGATCTGGGCGAGCGCGCTGCGTAGATCGCCGTGCAGATAGGTGCTGATGGCGCGGGCATAGCGTGCCGGCAAGCTGTCGTTGGTCTGGGGATAGCGACGGTACACCGTCTCCGGCCGCTCCATGAAGGCGGAGATCTTGGCGCGCACCATATCGTGGCGGAGCTGGAGTGCGGGATCGTCCTTCTTGTCCCAATAGGGGCTGGAGCTGGCGAACTCCTGGAGCGAGGCGACGCGTTCGGCGGGCATCGGGTGCGACTGGAGATAGGGATCGGCGCCGCGCGCTGCGAACAGGCTCTCGCTGGTGAAGCGCTTGAACGTCTCGTACATGCCCTTCGGCGACTGCTGGGTCGCGGTCAGGAATTTCACGCCGGCGCGGTCGGCGTTCTCCTCCTGCTGGCGCTGATAGGACAACAGCGTGCGGCGGATCATCTCCTGCGGTCCGGCGATCGCGGCCGCGCCGGCATTGGCGAGGCCGTTGTTGCCGGCGTTGCCGCCGCGGGCGCTGCCTGCGGCGATCGCGCCGGCGCCGAGCAGCATCGCGATGATCATCTGGGTCTGGGCGCTGGCGAGCTGCTCGCGCAGCTTGGACAGATGGCCGCCGGCCAGATGCCCGGTCTCGTGCGCGAGCACGCCGATGATCTGGTTCGGCGTTTCCGATTGGAGGATCGCGCCGTAATTGACGAAGATGCGGCGGCCGTCCGCGACGAACGCGTTGAACGAGCCGTCGTTGATGATCACCATCTGGATGTTCTGCTTCTCCAGACCGGCGGCGCGCAGGATCGGGCGGGTATATTCGCGCAGCAACTGCTCGGTCTCGGTGTCGCGCAGGACCGGCGGGCCCTTCTGCTGTGCCTGCGCCGCCGGGAGCGGCAGCAAAGCGATCGCCGCGGCGGTGACGACGGCGGTGAGGGCGGAGGCCTTTTTGCGCAATGCGATCTGGAGCAACATCAAGCGGTCTTGGTCAAGCGGTCTTGGCAAGAGATCTTGGCAAGCAGTTTCGTGATTGGTTTTGGCGATTGGCGGCGGACCGGATACGCGATATGGCCTATGAGCCTTACCCCTTATGAGCCGTACAATGCGGCCAGTCTGGGGCGCAAGCGCCCCGTTTCCCGGACCGGACGGGCCGGTCCGCCAGCGAAATAGCAGAAATCGATGCACGATGCGACATTGAGGAACCGGTTGGGGCAGTGGCTCGAGCCCTCCCGCCGTAGCGATGTTCCCCCGTTCATGGTCATGGACGTGATGGCCGCGGCGGCCCGAATCGAGGCCGCCGGGGGCCATGTCATCCATATGGAGGTCGGCCAGCCCGCGGCCGGCGCGCCGAAGACCGCGATTGCGGCCGCTCACGCGGCGCTCGAGGCGGGACGGATCGATTATACCTCCGCGCTCGGCATCCCCAGCCTGCGCGAGCGCATCGCGCGGCACTATCGCGATGCCCATGGCTGTGACGTCAGCGCCGAGCGGATCGTGGTGACGACGGGCTCCTCGGGCGGCTTCATCCTCGCCTTCCTGTCGATGTTCGAGCCTGGCGACCGCGTCGCCGTGACGGTGCCGGGCTATCCGCCGTACCGCCACATCCTCACCGCGCTCGGCTGCGAGCCGGTGCTGATCGAGACCACGAACGAGACGCGTCACGCGCTCACCGGCGAGGCGCTGCTTGCCGCCCATCGCAAGGCGCCGCTGAAGGGTGTGCTGGTCGGCAGCCCCGCCAATCCGACGGGAACGATGATGTCCCGCGAGGCGCTGTCCGGCCTGATCGCGGCGGCCGAAGACGCCAAGATCCGCTTCATCTCGGACGAGATCTATCACGGGCTCGACTATGCGTTTCCGGCGGTGACGGCGGCGGCGCTGTCGGACCACGCACTCGTGATCAACTCGTTCTCGAAGTATTTTTGCATGACGGGCTGGCGCGTCGGCTGGATGGTCGTGCCGGAGATCCTGGTGCGGCCGATCGAGCGGCTGCAGCAGAACCTGTCGATTTCGGTGCCGTCGCTGTCGCAGATCGCGGCCGAGGCCGCCTTCGACGGCGCGGCCGAAATGGAGGAGATCAAGCACGGCTATCAGGAAAACCGGCGCATCCTGATCGAGGGATTGCCCAAGGCCGGCCTCACCAGGTTCCTGCCGGCCGACGGCGCCTTCTATCTCTATGCCGATGTCTCGGACTTCACCTCCGACAGTTTCGAGTTCGCCAAGCAGATGCTGGAACAGGCCCATGTCGCGGCAACGCCGGGCCTCGATTTCGATCCCATCCATGGCCGCTCGTTCATCCGGTTCTCTTATGCGCGTTCGGCGGCGGAGATGCGGGAGGCAGTTGACCGGATCGCTCACTGGCTTAAATAGCCGCCAGTTTTCGCCCACCTCCGGAGTTCATCTTGACTGACCGATCCGTCCCGTCCGCTGCTGCACCGCATTCTCCTCTCGCCGCATTGATGTGGCCAACCCGGCCGGGTGAAACCGTGGGTGCACTGCGCGCCTTCGTACTGGTCGCACTCGGCACGGCGCTGCTGGCGCTGTCGGCCAAGGTGAACCTGCCGCTGCCTTACGTGCCCATGACATTGCAGACGCTGGTGGTGCTGATGATCGGTGCCGCCTATGGCTGGCGCCTTGGCAGCGCAACCATGATCGCCTACCTCGCCGAGGGCGCGCTAGGCCTGCCGGTATTCGCAGGTCCCGTGGGTGGAATTGCGCCGCTGGTCGGCCCGACCGCCGGCTATCTGTTCGGCTTCATCGCTGCGGCCTTCGTGACCGGCTGGCTCGCCGAGCGCGGCTGGGATCGCAGCGTGGTGCTGCTGTTTGCCGCGATGGCCGTCGGCCATATCGTCATTCTGGCCGCCGGGTTCGGCTGGCTGGCCTTTGGCCTCGGCCTTGGCGCGTCCAAGGCCTGGCAGGTCGGCCTGGCGCCGTTCATCGCGGCCTCGCTGGTCAAGAACGCGCTGGGCGCGACGCTGATGCCGGCGGCTCGCCGGATTGTCGATCGCCGCGGGTAAAGCGCGCAAGTACGAGCAGTTCCAATTGACAGGGCCGGCCAAGTTGATCTTGGCTGGCCCGGCGTTTCGAGGGGGAGTGAAACAATGACAACGACAACGATGGCGGGGACGCCGGTCGCGCCGGCCGCTGCCAAGCCGTGGTACAAGGTTCTTTACGTCCAAGTGCTGATCGCCATCGTGCTCGGCGCCATCGTCGGCTGGCTCTGGCCGACGGTTGCCACCAACGACTGGATCAAGGCGCTCGGCGACGGCTTCATCAAGCTGATCAAGATGGTGATCGCCCCGATCATCTTCTGCACCGTTGTCTCGGGCATCGCCCACATCCAGGACGCCAAGAAGGTCGGACGCATCGGCGTCAAGGCGCTGGTCTATTTCGAGGTCGTCTCGACCTTCGCCCTGGTGATCGGACTCATTATCGGCAACCTGGTGAGGCCGGGCGCGGGCTTCGGCAATGCGGCGGCAAACGAGGCGGCCGTTGCGACCTACGCCAAGCAGGCAGCCGGCCAGAAGTCCGTCGACTTCGTGCTGCACATCATTCCGGACACCGTGGTCGGCGCCTTTGCCCAAGGCGAGATCCTCCAGGTGCTGCTGTTCTCGGTGCTGTTCGGCTTCGCGATCATGAGCCTCGGTGAGCGCGGCCACACGATCCGCTCGTTCATCGACGATGCCGCGCACGCGGTGTTCGGCGTCATCTCCATCGTGATGCGCGCGGCGCCGATCGGTGCGTTCGGCGCGATGGCCTACACCATCGGCAAGTTCGGCACCGGTGCGATCCTCAATTTGATCGGGCTGATCGCGACCTTCTACGTCACGGCCGCGCTGTTCGTGTTCGTCGTGCTCGGCATCATCGCGCGCCTGGCCGGCTTCTCGATCTTCAAGTTCCTGGCCTACATCAAGGACGAGCTCCTGATCGTGCTCGGCACCTCGTCGTCGGAAAGCGCGCTGCCATCCTTGATGGAGAAGCTGGAACGGCTCGGCTGCTCCAAGTCGGTGGTCGGCCTCGTGGTGCCCACGGGCTACTCGTTCAATCTGGACGGTACCAACATCTACATGACGCTGGCGACGCTGTTCATCGCGCAGGCACTCGGTTTCGATCTCTCCTTCGGTCAGCAGCTCACGATCCTGGTCGTGGCGATGCTGACGTCGAAGGGCGCCTCCGGCATCACCGGCGCGGGCTTCATCACGCTGGCCGCGACGCTTGCCGTGGTCGACCCGCGCCTCGTGCCGGGCATGGCGATCGTGCTCGGCATCGACAAGTTCATGAGCGAATGCCGCGCGCTGACCAATCTCTGCGGCAACGGCGTGGCCTGCGTGATCGTCGCCTGGTGGGAGGGTGAGCTCGACCGCGACAAGCTCAACGCGGGGCTGAGCCGGCAGATCGATCCGACCGACATGGAAACGGCGATCACGACGGACTGATCCGCAGGCTGCCGACGGCGGCGCTGAGCGCCGTCAGGCCTGGAAATAATAGGGCTGGTCGAGATCCTCGATCAGCCCTTTTTCTTGCGGCGCCCAGCCGAGCAGGGCGCGCGTCTTCGCGCTCGAGGCCGGAACGTCGATGGCGGCAAATCGCGCGAACCAGCCGAAATGCTGCTCGGCTTCATCAGTGGATTTCGAGACCACGGGCACGCCGAGCCGTTTGCCGATCACCTCCGCGATCACCTTGAACGGCACGCCGTCCTCGGCGATCGCGTGATAGCGGCGAGCGGATGCACCGTGCTCCAGCGCGAGCCGATAGACGCGTGCGGCGTCGACGCGATGGGCGGCTGGCCAACGGTTCATGCCGTCGCCGATATAGGCTGCGACTCCTTTCTCGCGGGCGATCGCGATCAGGTGCGGCACAAAACCGTGATCACCCTCGCCATGGGTCGTGGGCGGCAACCGCACGATGCCGGCGCGGACGCCGCGTTCCCTGAGATCCTCGGCGGTCGCTTCCGAGACGCGCGGAAAGTGGCGGGCCGCCGCATCGTCCTCGGTCGCGAGCCGCCCGGGCGCAAGCAATGCCACGCCCGACGTGACGATGAGCGGACGCTCGGAGCCCTTCAGCGCCTCGCCGAGCGCGAGGATCGCGCGGCGGTCGAGCTCGCAATTGTCTGCGAATTTCGAGAAGTCGTGGTTGAAGGCGAGGTGGAGCACGCCATCGGAGGCGGCCGCACCGCTGCGCAGGGAGGTGTGGTCCTCCAGCGAGCCGCGATGGACCTCGGCTCCCAATGCGGTGACGGCGGCCGCTCCTTCATCCGTCCGGGCAAGACCGGTGACGCTGTGGCCGGCGGCGATCAGGTCCCGAACGACGGCGGAGCCGACGAAGCCGGTGGCGCCAGTGACGAATACACGCATGAGCAGTCTCCAGGGATCGGAAGAGGGTTGGTGGAGAGGACCATCTACGCTAGGATTATCCGGGTAAAGTAGTGACCTTATCGGGGTATAATAGCTAACAGGATGAGCGAAACCGCTTCGGCCGAAAACCTGCTCGGGGCCTATCTGAAGGATCGCCGCACTCGGCTGGATGCGGCCGCGTTCGGCCTCAGCGGCAGCCGCAGGCGCACGCCCGGGCTGCGGCGTGAGGAGGTGGCGCAGCGCGCCAATATCAGTCCGACCTGGTACACTTGGCTGGAGCAGGGTCGGGGCGGGGCCCCATCGGCCGACGTGCTCGACCGCATCTCCCGCGCCCTGATGCTGACTGATGTCGAGCGCGAGCATCTGTTCCTGATCGGCCTCGGCCGCCCGCCCGAGGTGCGCTACCAGGCGAGCGAAGGCGTCTCACCGCGGCTGCAGCGCGTGCTGGATGCACTCGCATTCAGCCCGGCGCTGGTGCGGACCGCGACCTGGGATGTCGTCGCCTGGAATCGCGCCGCGACCGCCGTGCTGACGGACTATGGCGCGATCCCGCCGGGACAGCGCAATATCCTGCGCTTCATCTTCTGCGATCCGCGCGTGCGTGCCGCGCAGTACGATTGGGACAGTGTGGCCCGCTTCGTGGTGGCGGCGTTTCGGGCGGACGCCGCCCGCGCGGGCGCGGTCTCGCATGTCGCCGATTTCGTCGACGAGCTCTGCCGCACCAGTCCCGAGTTCGCGGCGCTCTGGCGCGACAACGACGTGCGCCATCATGGCGATGGCACCAAGCGGCTGCGGCATCCCGTTCACGGCACCATGTCGTTCGAATATTCGAGCTTCAATGTCGAGGGCCGCTCCGATCTCAGCATGATCGTCTACAATCCGGCGACGCCTGAGGATGCCGACCGCATCAGGACGCTGCTGGCCGAGCGCGCCGACTGATGGAATTGCCGCCTCGCGCGTTGCATCTGGCCGCTGCCGCGCATCTCAGTCGCGCTCGCCCTGCGCGCCGCGACGCCGGCAGCTAGAACCGCTCCGGCCGGTACGGCGTCGGATCGATTGCCGGCGTCTCGCCGCTCATCATCTCGGCGAGCAGGCGCCCGGTCGCAGGGCCCAGCGTAAAGCCCTGGTGGCCGTGGCCGAAATTCATCCAGAGGCCGGGGTGAAGCGGGGCGCGGCCGAGCACCGGCAGCATGTCGGGCGTGCAGGGGCGGGTGCCGAACCACGGATCGGGCTCGACGCGTTTGCCGAGGTCGATCAGCTCCCGCGCAGAGGCTTCGGCGCTGGCGAGCTGCACCGGCGTTGCAAGCGCGTCGGGGCTCGTGAGCTCCGCGCCCGTGGTGATGCGGATGCCCTTGGCCATCGGCCCCATGGCGTAGCCACCGGCCTTGTCGATCAGCGGCAGGTCGAGCGAAGCGCCGCCGCTGTAGTGCATGTGGTAGCCGCGCTTGCGCACCAGCGGAATGCGATAGCCGAATTTGTACAACAGATCGGGCGACCACGGCCCGAGTGTCACGACGGCCGTCGCGGCATCGATGCGTCCCTGATCGGTATTGACCGACCAGCCGGCTGCAGTCTGCTGCAGCGACTGCGCATCACCGAGCACGATCCTGCCGCCGAGACGCTCGAACAGCTCGGCATAGGCTGTGACCAGCGCGCCGGGATCGGACACGGTCCAGGTGTCGAGCCAATGGATCGCGCCCGGAAGATCGTCGCGCAGGACCGGCTCGGCCTTGGCGAGCTCGCTGCCCGAGAGCACACGAAAGTTCACGCCGAACTCGTGCTGGTCTTCTTCGGCTGCCTTGATCGAGAGATCCAATGCAGCGGCGTCGCGATACAGCGCCCGGTAGCCGGCGCGGCGAATGAGATTGTCGGCGTGGGCCTCGCGAATGAGAATGTCGTGCTCTGCCGTCGCATAGGCGATCAGCCTGGCCCAGGCGTCGATCGCCTCACGATGCCGCTTCGGCGCCGAATGCCACCAGTAGCGGAGCAGGGGCTCGATATGGAGATGCAGCGACGACAGGCTGTAGCGCACGTCGTTGGTGCGGCCGGTCGCGATCTTCAGGAGCGAGGCGAGGTCGCGCGGCATCGGATAGGGGCGGACGGCTTCCGCCTGGATCATCCCGGCATTGCCGTAGCTGGTCTCGCGGCCCGGCTCCCTGCGGTCGACGAGCGTGACGGTCCAGCCGCGCTGCCGCAGGTGCAGCGCCGCGCTCACGCCGATCATGCCGCCGCCGAGAACGATCGCGCTTTGCATGGGCAGAATGCTCCTGTCAGGCCGGTTGTGGTACGAGCTTCGGCTGCGTGCTGATGGTTGCCGCGACCACGACCGACAACGCCGTCATCGCCACCAGGAAGCCGAAGGCGGCATCGAACGATCCGGTTCCGGTCACGATGAAGCCGATCGCGACGGGGGCGACGAAGCCCGCGCTCTGGCCGCCGAGATTGACCATGCCGACGCCCGATCCGATCTGGTCGTCGCGGAGCAGTTTGGTCGGAAGCGCAATCACCGAGGCCAGCACGAAGGATTTGAAGAAGTAGACCAGCGACTGGAACGCGATCAGCATCGTGATCGTCTCCGACTTGTACATGGCGTAGAGGAAGATGCCGGTCAATGCGGAGCTGCCGATCAGCAGGTATTTTTCGCGCTCGGAGAAGAACGTCGTCATCACCCAGCCGCCCATCGCGGTCGCGATCGTCGCCATCACGAACGGGATCGGCGCCAGGACGCCGACGGTCTTGAGGTCGAGCCCGCGCTGTTGGAGCAGGTAGAGCGGCATCCAGGAATCCAGGCCCTTGTTGACGCAGCTGAGACCAAACCACACCACCATCAACTGCCACAGCAACGGCTTCTTCATGAGCTCGCGCATCGGCGCGCGGCTTTCGGCCTTCACTGGCGCGCCTGCATCAGCCTTGCCCGGGCGTCCCAGATAGGGGACGAAGACGAAATAAACTACCGCGAAGACGATGCCCGCGATGCCGATGGCGTTGAAGGCATGGCGCCAGCCGAGCCAGAGGATCAGCGGCGCCATGATCAGCGGCGCGACCATGCTGCCGGCGTAGTTGGACGACAGCAGCAGTCCCGACATCTTCGGCCGGCTATCCTTCTTGAACACTTCCGCGACGGCGCGGATGCTCGCCGGCGGAAAGCCGCCCTCGGCGATGCCGAAGATGAAGCGGATCGCGATCAGCGAGGTCAGCGACCAGGCAAGGCTCGTGAACGCCGTGAACAGCGACCACATCACGATGGTGACGATCACCACATATTTCGAGCCGAAGCGGTCGGAGAGCCATCCGCCCGGCACCTGCATCGCGGCATAACCGAGGAAGAATGCGCTGATGACGATGCCGAGATCGGCGGCCTGCAGATTGAAGTCCTTGCCGATCTGCGCCAGCGCCAGCGAGATCGCCGCGCGGTCGATGTAGGAGATGCAGTAGGCGATGTAGAGCAGGACGAAGGCAATGACGCTGGTTTTCCTCGGCAGTTCCGTCATGCTCGTCTCCGTTGCGCCGGCGGTGCATCCAGGGCTGGTGTCGGGTTATTCCCAGGTGAGGAAACCGGGCGCGGCCGACAGCGGCGGCGCTGCGGCGAGCCGCGCCAGGTCGGGCACCGGCCGGCACAATTGCGCATCGCCCGCGAACGCGGCCTCGATGCTCGCGGCGACCGAAAGCACGATGGCGTCGCCGCCGCGCGGGCCGACGATCTGGAGACCGAACGGCAGGCCGGCTTCATCGAGGCCGAGCGGAATGCTGATCGCGGGGTGGCCGGGAAGCGTCACGGCGTAAGCGAGCGCGAGCCAGTGGAAATAGGATTTGGTCGGCACGCCGTCGATCTCGGCGGGATAGAGCTCCGACCAGGGGCGCGGGCTCAGCGTAATGGTCGGACTGATCAGCACATCGCAAGTTTCAAAGAAGGTCTGGTAGGCGCGATAGATCCGCGTCTGCGTCGTGGCGGCGCGCCCATGATCCTCGAGCGTGTAGCTCAGGCCTTCCTCGACATTGGCGCGGACATTCGGGCCGAGCATCTCGGGGCGCTCTTTGTAGTTCTTGCCGTGCATCGCCAGAAACAGGCCGGCGCGCAGAACCGCGAACGCGTCGTCGGCGCCGGAGCAATCCGGCGTCGCCTCGCGGCAGTCGGCGAACAGCGGCGCAAGCCTCGCCACACGATCGCGGAATACGCGACGGATGGCCTGCTCGGTCGGGGCGAAGCCAAAGTCCTCCGTGAAGGCGAGGCGCAGCTTGCCAAGGTCCGCGGGACGCGGTGCGGCCCAGCGTTCGGCGCGACTGCGCACCGGCTCGCCGGGCAGCGTATAGGCCAGGGGATCGCGGACATCGTCGCTCGCCATCACCGACAGCATCAGCGCGGTGTCGGCGACATTGCGCGCCATCGGTCCGTCGGTCGACAGGTTCGACCAGCCGAAGGCGCGCTTCTCGCTGGCCACGAGACCGTAGGACGGGCGCATGCCGACGATGCCGGAGAAGCCGGCCGGATTGCGCAAGGAGCCGCCGGTGTCCGAGCCCGAGGCGAGCGGCGCCATGCCACAGGCGAGCGCCACCGCCGAGCCACCGGAGGAGCCGGCTGCCGAGCGCATGGGATCGAAGGGATTGCCGGTTGCGCCGAACACCGGATTGCGGGTGTTGCCGCCGGCCGCCCATTCCGGCGTGTTGGTCTTGCCGAAGATGATGGCGCCGGCTGCGCGCAGCCGCGCGACCGAGCCCTGGTCGGCGACCGGTACATTGTCGCGCAACAGGGGGCTGCCATAGGTGGAGCGCAGCCCGGCAGTGTCCTGGGTGTCCTTGATCAGCACCGGAAGGCCGTGCAGTGCGCCGCGATCCTCGCCGCGCAGGATGGCGGCTTCGGCCTTTTTCGCGGCGGTACGTGCGCCCGGCTCGTCCAGCGTCACGACGGCATTCACGGCAGGATTGATGGTGGCGATGCGCGACAGGCAGGCCTCCAGCAGCTCGACGGGCGAGATCGCCCGCGCGGCCAGCAGGCGGCGCAGCTCAACGGCGCTGGAATCGCAAAGTCCGGACAATGCCAATCCCCTTTCAAATTATGAAAACAATTTAGCATATCGGAAAGTGAAGGCGACGCACCAATAATCGTCAAAGCGGGGCATTTCGTGCCAAAATGCTGGCGCTGCTGCCCAACGGGTCGTCAAATGGGCCCCTCAAGGGGCGTCTTGGCCGAAAAGATTAGACGGATAGGCCAACAATATTTCCATCGCCGTGGTAGGATTGCTGCATGAGCGAGATAACGACGCCCGAAGGTGCCAATTCCCAGCTCGGCCAATGCCTCAAGGCGGCCCGTCAGGCTCGTGGCCTGACGCTCAAGCAGGTCGCGGAGCGCACCGGCATGGCGCTGTCGACCCTGTCCAAGGTCGAGAACGGCCTGATGTCGCTGACCTACGACAAGCTGCTCCAGCTCACCTCCGGCCTGAAGATGGAGATCGCCGAGCTGTTCAATCCAGCCGTCGCGGCGCCTGTGCAGGGCCGGCCGGTCACCGCGCGGCGGAGCATCAGCCGGGCCGGGCAGGGGCAGGTGATCACCACGAAATTCTACACCTACACCTATCAATGCACCGATCTGATCGGCAAACGCATGGTGCCGATCGTGGCCGAGGTTCGCGCGCGCTCGCTGGAGGAGTTCGGCCCGCTGTTGCGCCATGGCGGCGAGGAGTATTTCCTGGTGACGAGCGGACGCGTCGCCGTCCACACCGAGTTTTACGCGCCTGAGATCCTCGGTGAGGGCGACGGCATCTATCTCGACAGCACCATGGGCCACGCCTACCTCAACGCCGGCGAGGCAGCTTCCGCAAAAGGCGTTTGCCTCTGCACCAGCGAGGCGCCCGATCTCTACGACCAGCTCCGCCAGATCGCCTCGCGCGATGTGGCGCCGCTCGGTAATGACGAGCTGCCCCCATAGCGGATTGGCTAGCGGTGCAACGAAAAACGCCCGGCTTGGCCGGGCGTTTTTTATTCTATGTCCGACTTTATTCGCCGCCGCCGAAACGGCGGGACCACCAGCCGGCGCGGCGTGGGGCGGCCGGCGTTTCGCTTGCCGCTTCCGGTGCGGGCGCAGGTGCCGGCGCGGGCGGCGCGACCGGCTCGCTCGCCTGCGCAACAGGCGCTGCGGGCTCGCTTGGGCTGCTCGACAGGAAGCTCACCTTTTCCCGGACGGTGGAGCGCCGCCGCGCGGCCTTCTCGTCAGCGGGCTCTTCTTCCGCCGTTACGACAGCAGGAGCTGGCTCCGGCTGAGCCGGCACCTCGGCCTGCACTTCGGCACGCGGCTCAGGCGGCGCGATTTGCGGCTCGGCGGTGTGCTCGGCCTGCGCGATCGAAGGCGCAGCCTCGCCGCCAAAGCCGTCGAAATCGGCCACCGCTTCGGTAGCTTCCGATGGTGATTGGGTGCCGAGCTCGTCGCCGATGGAGCCGGCAAGACCTTCCTCGCTGCCCCCACGCCGACGGCGTCCGCCTCTGCGACCACGCCGGCGTCGGCGCTCACCGCCGCCCTGCTGCTCGCCACGGGCTGCCTGTTCCTCGCCTTCCTCGCCGTCCTGCTCGGACTCGGCGTCTTCTTCGGACTCGCCAGCGACCATTGCCGGCTCGGGAAGCGTGGGCGCGCTATCCTCGCGCAACTCGCCGTCGCGCTGGCCACCGCGGCCGCGCCGACGACGGCGGCGCTTGCGGCGCTGACCGTCCTGCTCGGGGGCCGCCTCGCCGGCAGCCTGCTCTTCAGTGAGACCTTCGGTCTCCTCGGACTCGATCTCGGATTCCAGCTCCGGATCGAACTCCTCGTCGTCATAGGCCTCTTCAACCACCGGGGGCGGGCTTGCCGCGGCCTGCGCCGCGAGCAGCGCCTTGGCGGCTTCGAGCGTATGCACCTGCTCGCCGCGATCGATGAGGTAGGCCTGCGGTCCGCTGACGCTCGGGTCGGCGATGACCGCCAGGGTGACCTTGAAGCCGTTTTCGAGGTCGCGCAGATGGCCGCGCTTGTGGTTCAGCACGTAGAGCGCGACGTCGGTGCGGGTACGGACCACGAGATTGTGGGTCGCGCCCTTCATCAGGATCTCTTCGAGGCCGCGCAGCAGCTGGAGCGCAACCGAGGACACCGAGCGGACATGGCCGGTGCCGCCGCAATGCGGGCAGGGATCGGTCGAGGATTCCAGCACGCTGGCACGAATGCGCTGGCGCGACATCTCGAGCAGGCCGAAATGCGAGATGCGTCCGACCTGGATGCGTGCGCGGTCCTGCCTGAGGCAATCGGACAGCTTGCGCTCGACCGCCCGGTTGTTGCGCTTCTCGTCCATGTCGATGAAGTCGATGACGATCAGGCCGGCGAGGTCGCGCAGGCGGAGCTGGCGGGCGACCTCTTCGGCCGCTTCCAGATTGGTCTTGAGCGCGGTGTCCTCGATATGGTGCTCGCGCGTCGATCGCCCGGAGTTGACGTCGATCGAGACCAGCGCCTCGGTCTGGTTGATCACGATGTAGCCGCCGGAGCGCAGCTGCACGGTCGGCGAGAACATCGCGTCCAACTGGCTTTCGACGCCCATGCGCGAGAATAGCGGCTGGCCGTCGCGATACTGCTTCACCGCGCTGACGTTGGCGGGCATCAGCATCTTCATGAAGTCGCGCGCTTCGCGGTAGCCGGATTCGCCGGCAACCGAGATCTCGTCGATCTCCTTGTTGTAGAGGTCGCGCAGCGAGCGCTTGATCAGCGAGCCTTCCTCATAGACGAGGGTCGGGGCCTGCGACTTCAGCGTCAGGTCGCGCACCGTCTCCCACATCCGGATCAGGTATTCGAAGTCGCGCTTGATCTCGGGCTTGGTGCGGGCGGCGCCGGCTGTGCGCAGGATGATGCCCATGCCCTCGGGCACGTCGAGATCCTGCACCACTTCCTTCAGACGCGAGCGGTCCTGGGCGCTGGTGATCTTGCGGCTGATGCCGCCGCCGCGCGCGGTGTTCGGCATCAGCACGGCGTAGCGGCCGGCGAGCGACAGATAGGTCGTCAGCGCCGCGCCCTTGTTGCCGCGCTCTTCCTTGACGACCTGCACCAGCATCACCTGGCGGCGCTTGATGACTTCCTGGATCTTGTACTGGCGGCGCGGACGGAAGGTGCGCTCCGGCACTTCCTCCATCACGTCGTCGCCGCCGACGGATTCGACGACTTCCTCTTCGGCTTCCTCGCCGTCGTCATCCTCGTCGTCGTCGTCCTCGGCCGCCGCGTCAGCGTCGTGATGCGGAGCTTCGGTGCTTTCGCCGGCAGCGTACACGGCATCAGCCGGTTCAGCGGCGGCGGTTACGGCTTCGGCCAGAGCCTCTGCGTGCGCTTCGGAGGTCGCCTCCTGCGGTTCGGCAACGGCCTCGGTCGCGACCACCGGTTCGGCGCCAAAGGCCGCGACAGGCGCGGGCGTCTCGTCGGCATGATCGTGGTCGTGATGATCGTGCCCGCCGTCATGACCATGGTCGTCATGATCGTGAGCGTGATCGGGATGATGGTCGTCGTGCGCGTGTTCATGGTGATCATGATCGTGGTGATCATGTTCGTGGTGATCATGGGCATCGTGCTCGCCGTGATGCTCCGCGTCGGCGTGCAGATGCTCGCCCTCTTGCGGAGCGCCCTCGGCGTGCTCAGGCAGGATCTGGCCCTCGACCGGCTGCGCCGCGGGATCGGCGCCGGCGTCGAGGCCTTCGACGATGTCGCTGCGGACGCGTTCGCCGTGACCGCGGCGGCGGGCGTTGCGGTGACGCGAGCGGCGGCGGCCGTGCGAGCGGTTCTCGCTCTCTTCCTCGGCTTCGCGATGGGCCTGTTCCTCGGCCTCGATCAGCGCCTGCCGGTCGGCAACCGGGATCTGGTAGTAGTCGGGATGGATTTCGCTGAAGGCGAGGAAGCCGTGGCGGTTGCCGCCATATTCGACGAACGCGGCCTGGAGCGAGGGTTCGACCCTGGTGACCTTGGCGAGGTAGATATTCCCGCGCAGTTGCTTGCGTTGCGCGGTCTCGAAATCAAACTCTTCGACGCGATTGCCGCGGACCACGACGACCCGGGTCTCCTCCGGGTGGGTGGCATCGATCAACATCTTGTTGGGCATGTCTTAACTCTTGACGGCGGCGGGCGCGATTCACCGTGGGCGCGTATCGCGCCGCCGGGAGACGCGACGGTCCACCTGATTCGGGGGTGAGGGGAAGGCCGAAACGCCGTCTCTCGCGCCTTGCCGGACCGGAAGCCTCAGGGCCGTGGCGGCGCGCGGGATTATCACTCCGCAGCGTCGCGAATGGTCCTTCAGAATTCGTCGGCACAGTCTGGCGCATCAAGCGTCGGCCCGTATGAAACATTGGGCGGCGGGGCCGCCCCTCAATCAGTTGCTGCTGGCCAGGCATGGCGCGAGCGCGCTCGCCTTGGGGATCACGAACCGCTCCCTTGGGATCAAGGGACCGGGTAATGGGTTACGTCGCTGTCCGAACCGTCCCGGAAAAGTGGTGCCCGGGAACCGTCCGCCGCCGGGGCTTGGCCCGCTCCACCTCGCTGCCGCGCACCGCGCTGGTCTTAGAGGAGAACGGAAAACGCTGGAATTCCCAAACCTTGAGAGTTCCGGCGCTGCACCGGGAGGCTGAATGCGACACAACCGAAAATATCGGCCGTCAGCATTCCGTACATACGAGGAATGGGCCATCCGTGCAAGGGAGCGTCGCACGGCGGTCACAGTCAGCGAGTTTCGCGCGCCTGTCATTAAGGATCGATTAACCCTGTGGTTCTATTGCGTTAAACAAGCTGCTCGGAGGCACGAAATCGGTGGCGAGCCGCGCAAAACAAAGAGTCCTGCTGGGATGGGTGCTTCTGTGCGCCGCGGCATTGCCATATGCTGATTCCTCCCGCCTGAGCGCCGCGGAAAGCCAGCCGCAACCCTCTGTTGCGGTAGCGAATTTTCCAATCGCCTCGGCCGCCCGGCTGGCTGGCGACGGCAAGCAGACCCGCTTCATCCTCGACATCGACCGGACCGTCAGCTTCCGCGCCGTCACGCTCGCCGACCCGTACCGGGTGGTGGTGGACGTGCCCCAGGTCAATTTTCAGCTGCCCGCGGGGACCGGGTCCGGCGGGCGGGGACTGGTCAAGGCCTTCCGCTACGGGCTCGTCATGCCCGGCGGCTCGCGAATCGTGTTCGACCTGACGGGGCCGGCCAAGATCGCCAATTCCTACGTATTGGAGGCGGCCAACGGCCAGCCGGCCCGGCTCGTGCTCGAGCTAGAGGAGGTCGACCGCGCCGCCTTCGTGCAATCGCTCGCCCCGGAAAACCGCCCCGAGCTGCGGCCCGCGATCGCCGATGCGCCGCCCGCCACGGTCCCCGCGACGGCGGGCCCGGAAACGGCGCAGCAGAAGGCCGATGGCCGGCCGATCGTGGTGATCGATCCCGGCCATGGCGGCATCGACAACGGCACGCAGTCGAGCGGCGAGAGCGAGAAGAACCTGGTGCTGGCCTTTGGCCTGGCGCTGCGCGACCGGCTGGAAAAGGCCGGCAAATACCGTGTCGTGATGACGCGCAACGACGACACGTTCATCCCGCTCAATGACCGGGTCAAAGTCGCCCGCAACATCAAGGCGGCGCTGTTCGTCTCGATTCATGCCGATGCGCTGCCGCGCGCCGAGGGGGATGCCCAGGGCGCCACCATCTATACGCTGTCCGACAAGGCGTCCGACGCCGAGGCCCAGCGTCTGGCGGACGCGGAAAACCGCGCGGACGCGATCGCCGGCTTCAATCTCGCGGAGGAGCCCACCGACGTCGCGGACATCCTGATCGATCTGACGCAGCGGGAAACCCGCACGTTTTCAAACCGTTTTGCGCATGTGCTGATGGGCGAAATGAAGTCGACTGTGCGGATGCACAAGCATCCGCTGAAATCGGCCGGTTTCCGGGTGCTGAAGGCACCCGACGTGCCGTCGGTGCTGGTCGAGATCGGTTATGTCTCCAATAAGGGCGATCTCGAGCATCTGGTCTCCGAGGGATGGCGATCCCGTGCCGTGGGCGCGATGGCGCAAGCCATCGACGGGTTCCTGGCCAAGCGGCTGGCGACCGCCGGATCGTCGAATTGACGACCGGGGGGCGTCGAATTGAGAGAATTGACAAAGGGTTTTTCCGTCCCGCCGCAAAAGCCCTAGTTTGGCCACAGCGGGCGATTTATAAAAACGCCGCAGGGGGTTCCGGAATCGGCGAGAATCCCGTTCGGCGAGCGTCTTAGGTCCGGCCCTGACGTAATTGAGTAGGCCGGTGAATGCGCGACGTGAGGTTGGCGCCTGTTTTTGAGCGCCAAGGGGCTGATACTGGGCTGATCCAGAGTTTGAACGGATAAACAGATAATGCGCTTGCTGGTGCGGTTCATGGGCTTCCTGTTCGCCGCGGGAACGGTGGTGTTCCTTGTCGGTGTCGGGGCCGTGGCAGGCCTGATCTGGCATTTCTCCAAGGACTTGCCGGACTACTCTCAGCTTCAGGATTACGAGCCGCCGGTGATGACGCGTGTGCACGCGGTCGACGGGTCGCTGCTCGGCGAGTACGCCAAGGAGCGACGGCTGTATCTGCCGATCCAGGCCGTGCCCAAGCTCGTGATCAACGCGTTCCTCGCGGCCGAGGACAAGAATTTCTATGAGCACGGCGGCATCGACTACACCGGCATGGCGCGCGCAGGTCTGGTCTATATCCAGAACTACGGCTCCAACCGGCGTCCGCAGGGCGCCTCCACCATCACCCAGCAGGTCGCCAAGAACTTCCTTCTGACCAACGAGGTCTCCTTCGCCCGCAAGATCAAGGAAGCCTTGCTGGCGATGCGGATCGAGAAGACCTACTCGAAGGACAAGATCCTCGAGCTGTATCTGAACGAGATCTATCTGGGCCTCGGTGCCTACGGCATCGCGGCCGCCTCGCTGGTCTATTTCGACAAGTCGGTGAACGAGCTGACGGTGGCGGAGGCCTCCTATCTGGCCGCGCTGCCGAAGATGCCGGCGACCCTGCATCCGGTGCGTAACCGCGACCGCGCCATCGAGCGCCGCAACTATGTGATCGACCGCCTCCAGGAGAACGGCTGGATCAAGCAGGCCGACGCCGACAAGGCGCGCAAGGAGCCGCTGGCCGTCACCAACCGGTCCAACGGCGCCCACACCTTCGCCGGCGAATATTTCGCCGAGGAAGTCCGCCGCGACATCTTCGAGCGCTACGGCGAGAAGAAGCTTTACGAGGGCGGTCTGTCTGTCCGCACCACGCTCGATCCGAAGATCCAGGTGATGGCGCGCAAGACCATGGTCGCCGGCCTCGTCAACTATGACGAGCAGCAGGGCTATCGCGGCGCCATGAGCAAGCTCGATATTTCGGGCGATTGGGGCGTGAAGCTCGCCGAGATCAAGTCGCTCTCCGACATCTCGCCGTGGCGCATGGCGGTGGTGCTGGAGACCAGCGACCAGTCGGCGCGCATCGGATTCCAGCCGAGCCGCGAGCTCGGCGGCGCCGTCAGCAAGCAGCGCGAAACCGGCCTGATCACGCTCGACGGCATCAAATGGGCAAGGGCGGCGACCGGCCCTGCGAAGGGCAGGGCGGCAACGGCGGTGTCGCAGGTGCTCCAGCCCGGCGACGTGATCTACGCCGATCCGCTCTACAAGGACGGCAACCCGGTCGAGGGACAGTACCGGCTGCGCCAGATCCCCGAAGTGTCGGGCGCGATGGTGGTGATGGACCCCTGGACCGGCCGCGTGCTCGCGATGGTCGGCGGCTTCTCGTTCGACCAGAGCCAGTTCAACCGCGCCACCCAGGCCTACCGGCAGCCGGGCTCGTCGTTCAAGCCGATCGTCTATTCGGCCGCGCTGGACAACGGCTATACGCCCTCGACCGTGGTGCTCGACGCGCCGATCGAAATCGACCAGGGCCAGGGCGCCGGCGTATGGCGGCCGGAAAACTTCTCCTCGGGCAAGTTCCAGGGGCCGGTGACGCTGCGCAACGCGCTGCGGCAGTCGCTCAACACCGTGACGGTGCGCCTCGCGCAGGACATCGGCATGCCGCTGATCGGCGAATATGCCCGCCGCTTCGGCGTCTATGACGAGCTGCCGAACTATCTCTCCTACGCGCTCGGCGCCGGCGAGACGACAGCGATGCGCATGGTCACGGCGTACTCGATGCTCGCCAATGGCGGTCGCCGAGTGAAGCCGACGCTGATCGACCGTATCCAGGATCGCTACGGCCGCACCATCTTCAAGCACGACCAGCGCGAATGTCGCGGCTGCGACGCGCCGGGCGGCTGGAAGAACCAGAACGAGCCGCAGCTGATCGACCGCCGCGAGCAGGTGCTGGATTCCATGACCGCCTACCAGATCACCGAGCTGATGGAGGGCGTCGTCCAGGCCGGTACCGCGACCGTGGTCAAGGAGGTCGGCAAGCCGATCGCCGGCAAGACCGGTACGACCAACGAGGCCAAGGACGCCTGGTTCGTCGGCTTCTCGCCCGACGTCGCCGTCGCCATCTATATGGGCTACGACAAGCCGCGTGCGCTCGGCAAAGGCAACGCTGCGACCGGCGGCCATCTGGCTGCTCCCATCGCGCGCGATTTCCTCAAGCTCGCGCTCGCCGACAAGCCGGCGGTGCCGTTCAAGGTGCCGGCCGGCATCAAGCTCGTGCGCGTCGTCGCCAAGACCGGCATGCGCGCCGGCCCGGGTGAGACCGGCGGCACCATCCTCGAAGCCTTCAAGCCGGGCACGGCGCCGCCGGACAATTATTCGGTCATCGGCGTTGCCGACGCCGACGGACGCGGCGGCGTGCCGGCGTCGCAGCAGCAGCAGCCGGATTCCGGCTTCTTCATGCGGCCGGGCACCGGCGGGCTGTACTAAGGCTTAGGACAAGGCAGACGTTTGTCGCGGCGGCGGTTGCGCTTTGCAGCCGTCGCCGCTACATCCCGATCTTGAATTGCACGCGGAACCAATTCCGCGAGACACGAGAACGACATGCGCGCCGAAATCGAACGGTTGGTAGAAGAGATCAAGCAGTCAGTCGGGCTGCTGAGGAGGCATCTTTGACGTCGAGAAATCGACGGCGCGCCTCGCTGAGCTGAACAAGCTCGCAGAAGATCCCAACCTCTGGAACGATCCCCAGAAGGCCCAGAAGCTGATGCAGGAGCGGACCTCGCTGGAGGATTCGCTGTCGGGCATCGGCAAGGTCGAGCAGGAGCTCGAAGACGACATCGGCATGATCGAGCTCGGCGAAGCCGAGGGCGATGACGGCGTCGTCGCCGAAGCCGAAGCTGCGCTGAAGGCTCTGAAGAAGGAAGTCGCGCGGCGCGAGCTCGAGGCGCTGCTGTCGGGCGAAGCCGACCGCTTCGATTCCTATCTCGAGGTCCACGCCGGCGCCGGCGGCACCGAAAGCCAGGACTGGGCGCAGATGCTGCTGCGCATGTACACGCGCTGGGCGGAGACGCACGGCTTCAAGGTCGAGTATCTCGAAGAGTCCGAGGGCGAAGAAGCCGGCATCAAGTCGGCGACGATCCAGGTCTCGGGCCACAATGCCTATGGCTGGCTGAAGACCGAGGCGGGCGTGCATCGTCTGGTGCGCATCTCGCCGTTCGATTCCAACGCGCGGCGGCACACGTCGTTCTCCAGCGTGCAGGTGTTCCCGGTCATCGACGACAGCATCAAGATCGACATCAAGGAATCCGACGTCCGCGTCGATACCATGCGGTCGGGCGGCGCCGGCGGCCAGCACGTCAACAAGACCGAATCCGCGGTGCGCCTGACGCATATCCCGACCGGTGTCGCGGTGGTCTGCCAGGCCGGCCGCTCGCAGCACAAGAACCGGGCGCAGGCCTGGGACATGCTGCGCGCGCGGTTGTACGAAATGGAGTTGAAGAAGCGCGAGGAGAAGGCCGCCGCCGACCAGGCCGCCAAGACCGATATCGGCTGGGGCCACCAGATCCGCTCCTACGTGCTGCAGCCCTATCAGATGGTGAAGGATCTGCGCACGGGCGTGCAGACCTCCGACACCTCGGGCGTGCTCAACGGCGAACTCGACGACTTCATGGCCGCGACGCTGGCGCAGCGCGCCTTCGGAACCACCGGCGCTGACATCGAGGATGTGGACTAGCCATGCCCCGCGTCGCCTTCATCGGGCTTGGACGGATGGGCCATGGCATGGCCGGCCGCTATCTCGATGCCGGCTTCACGGTGACGCTGTGGAATCGCAGCAAGACAAAAGCGGAAGACCTGATCGCGCGCGGCGCGCATTGGGCGACCTCGCCTGAGGATGCCGCGATCGATGCCGATGCGGTCGTGACCATGGTCGCCGACGACGAGGCCTCGCGCGCGGTCTGGCTGGGGCCGAAGGGCGCGGCCAAGACGGCGAAGGCCGGCACCATCGCGATCGAATGCTCCACCGTCTCCTATGACCACGCGCGCGAGATGGGCCGCGAACTCAACGCGCGCGGGCTGATCTACATCGATTGTCCCGTGACGGGATTGCCGGATGCCGCGGCCGCCGGAAAGCTGACCTTGCTGGTCGGGGCTGATGCCGCCGACCTCGAACGCGCGCGGCCCTATCTCGAACCGATCGGCTCGACCATCCGCCATTTCGGCGCGGTCGGCTCCGGCACGGTCTACAAGCTCATCAACAATCTGATGGGCGCGATCCAGATTGCCGGACTCGCCGAAGGGCTCGCGATCGCCGAGCAGGCCGGGCTCGACATGACCCTGGTGCTGGAATCGATTCAGGCCGGCGTTGCTGCGAGCCCGCAGGTCCAGCGTCATTCCAAGCGCATGGTCGCCCGCGACTTCAGCGGCGCGACCTTCACCTCGGCGCTGCGGCACAAGGATGCCGCCTACGCCGTGAAGCTCGCCGAGAGCCTGCTCGCCGACAAGCCGCTGGTGGCGCGCGCGGCGGTCGAATCCTATGCGCGGGCGAAAGCTGCGATGCCTGATGACGACGAAGGCAAGATGATCGAGCTGGTGTCGCGGCCGAAGAAGCCGTCTTAGCCGGCCGCATCAATATGGGGCAGCCTCGTTCAGAACGCGGTCTCGGCATTGCCCTCGTCATCGCCGCTGCGATTGCCTGGAGCACCGCGCCGTTCTTCACCCGGCTGCTGCCGTTCGATCCCTGGACCATTCTGTTCTGGCGCGGTGTGTTCGCAGGCAGTCTGATCAGCGTGTTTCTCGTCGCGATGCAGGGCCGCGCCGCCCTGTGGCAATTGGTCGTGCCGGGGAGGGGCAGCCTGCTCGTCGCGTCACTGTCTGCGCTCGGCATGATCTCGTTCATTCCCGCTCTTCAGATGACCAACGTCATGAACGTCGCGGTGCTGATCGCAACCCAGCCCTTCGTCGCCGCCGCGCTGGCATGGCTTTGGCTCGGCGAAGCCGCGACGTGGCGCACGCTGATTGCGAGCCTGATTGCCTTCGCCGGAGTCGTCATCACGGTCGGCGGCGTGCAGGCCGGTGCCGATCTCGGTGGTCTTGCACTGAGTTGCCTCATGGTGCTCGCAATCTCCTCCATGACAGTTGTGATCCGACGTCATCGCCAGACATCGATGGTGGCGGCGGCAGCATTGTCGAATTTCATGGGCAGTCTTGTCAGCCTCCCGTTCGCCCATGACATCGCCCACGTCGGCGGCAACAACCTCGCAATCCTCGCAATGTTCGGCTGCCTTCAGGTCGCGCTCGGCCTGACGTTCTACATGCTCGGCTCGCGCCTGCTGCCGTCGGGGCAGGCCTCCCTGATCGCGACGCTGGAAACGCCGCTGATGCCGTTCTGGATCTGGGTGGCTTTCCGGGAGGTGCCCGCCGTGCATGCGCTCATTGGCGGCGCCCTGGTGATCGGGGCGGTGGTTGCCGATATCGCGGGGGATGCACGCAAACGCCGATCCTCCTGAGCGGCGTCTACTCGGAAATCGGGTGGCAAAGCGCGTCGCGCCATACTAGGCGGAGGTCAACTGCCGATGTGAGACGCCATGCCCCCGAACGACAACCGGATCGATGCGCGAGACTGGTCGCTGCTCGCCGTGCTCTCGATCCTCTGGGGCGGCTCGTTCTTCTTCAACGGCGCGGGCTTGCGGGAATTGCCGCCGCTCACCCTGGTGTTCCTGCGCGTCGCGCTGGGTGCGGCCGTTCTTTTGCCGCTGCTCCATGTTCAAGGCATCAGCTTTCCCAAGGGCACGTTGGGCTGGAAGCCGTTCTTCGTGATCGGGCTGCTCAACAACGTCATCCCGTTCTCGCTGATCGTGATCGGCCAGACCATCATTCCCAGCGGGCTGGCCTCCATCCTGAATGCCACCACGCCGCTGTTCACGGTGACCGTCATGGCGATGGCGGGCGAGGAAGCCCTGCAGATGCGGCGGGTCGCCGGCGTGGTTCTGGGCGTCGTCGGCGTGGTCATCCTGCGCGGATGGGGCATCGAGACGCGGCCGGGGCAGGGGTTCGGCATTCTGCTCTGCCTCGGTGGCGCGTGCAGCTATGGCTTTGCGGCGCTGGCGGCGCGGCGGTTGTTGAAGGACTCAGCTCCGCTGGGAACGGCGACTTTTCAACTGATGGCGTCCACGGTGATGATGGCGGTCGTCGCCGCCGTCATGGAACAGCCATGGCATCTGCCGGCGCCGGGCCTTACAACCTGGCTCGCGGTGCTTGGACTTGCCGGCTTGTCGACGGCGCTCGCCTACATCGTCTTCTTTCAGATCCTGCGCCGCTCGGGCGCGACCAATGTCATGCTGGTGACGCTGCTCATTCCCGTCACCGCCATTCTGCTAGGATGGCTGGTGCTGGGCGAGCCGATCTCCATGCGCGAGATCGCGGGCGCCATCGTCATTGGCAGCGCGTTGCTCGTGATCGACGGGCGCGCTCTAAGGATGTTGCAGCGCGTCGCGTAAGTTCCTGCTCTACCGTTTCACCTCGCGGAAAATCGCGGCGCTTGCCAGCGGCAAGCCACCTTGCGACACTCTCCGCAAAACAAGACTACAAAATACAGGGGAGAGAACGATGCCGGGTCGTCGCAAGAGCCTTGCTGCCCTCGCCATGCTTGCTGCCGGAGTGCTGGCCACGACACCGGCCTCGGCGCAGAAGAAATACGACCCCGGCGCCAGCGACACCGACATCAAGATCGGCAACATCATGCCCTATAGCGGGCCGGCGTCCTCCTATGGCGTGATCGGCAAGACCGAGGCCGCGTTCTTCAGGATGATCAACGACCAGGGCGGCATCAACGGCCGCAAGATCAACTTCATCAGCTATGACGACGCCTATTCGCCGCCGAAGGCGATCGAGCAGGCGCGCAAGCTGGTCGAGAGCGACGAGGTTTTGTTGATCTTCCAGCCGCTCGGCACACCCTCGAACTCCGCGATCATGAAATATATGAACGCCAAGAAGGTGCCGCAGCTCTTCGTCGCGTCCGGCGGCACCAAGTTCGGCGATCCCAGGAACTTTCCCTGGACGATGGGCTTCCAGCCGAATTACCAGAGCGAGGGCCGGATCTACGCCAAATAGATCCGCGATAACTTTCCGAACGGCAAGATCGCGGTGTTCTGGCAGAACGACGACGCCGACAAGGACCAGTTCAAGGGTCTGAAGGACGGGCTCGGCGACAAGGCCGGCATGATCATCGCCGACAAGTCCTATGAGGTCAGCGATCCCTCGATCGACTCGCAGATCGTCGCGCTGCATGATTCCGGCGCGGATATCTTCTTCTCGTGGGCGGCGCCGAAAGGGTCGGCGCAGGCGATCCGCAAGGTCGGCGAGCTCGGCTGGAAGCCAAAATTCTTCCTGGCCAACACCGCGACCTCGGTTGCCTCAGTGCTCAAGCCCGCCGGGCTCGACTATTCCAAGGATATCATCTCGACCGTCTATCTGAAGGACCCGACCGATCCGACCTGGGACAAGGACCCGGCGGTGGTGAAGTGGCGCGAATTCATGGACAAATATTATCCCGATGGCGACAAGGCCAACTCCAACAACATCTACGGCTACGTGCAGGCCGAGGCGATGGCGCAGGTCCTGAAGCAGTGCGGCGACAATCTCACCCGCGAGAACGTCATGAAGCAGGCCGCGAACCTGAAGGATTTCCACACCGACCTGATGCTGCTGGGCATCATGGTCAACACCTCGCCCGATGATTTCCCGATCGAGCAGATGCAGTTGATGCGCTTCAACGGGCAGGCCTGGGAGCTGTTCGGCGACGTCATCACCGGCGAAGTCGGCCACGAGCGCAGCCCATAGTCACGGCCGGCTGCGGGCCTGAACCTTTAGGACCATGCCCCCGGCCACGCCGACGCCCAGCACATACATCCATCCCTCGTGGAAATCGAACAGATGCGAGTTCAATAGCGAGCTCGCGATGTTCTGCGCGACGACCGCAAGGCCGATCCAGGCGGCAAGCCCTTCGCCCAGGAACAGGCGAAGCTGCGCGATCCACATCGCGTAGAGCAGGACGACGCCCAAGAGGCCCCATTGCACCGCGACGTTGAGGGTCTGGTTGTGCGGATTGCTGACGATCTCCGCGTCGAGGCTGCTCTCGCCCGTGGCGGCGCGTTCGAACTGACGCTTGATCGCGCCGGTGCCATGGCCGATCAGAGGGGCTTCGGTAAAGGCATGAAGTGACTTGCGCCAATAGGTCAGCCGCTGGGCGGTCGAGGCGCGGCTGATGTCCTCATGGCCGTGGCGATATTCGACGGCGATGTCGGTAATGCGCTGGCGCAGATAGGACGAGGTCGTCCAGGCGAGCGCGCTCGCGGCGACCGCGCCCGCGAGCAGGACCAGCGCTGCCCGCCGGCTCAGATGCTTCCAGGCGAACAGGGCCAGCAGCACCGGGATGTAGAGCAGCGCCGTGCGGGCCGAGGCCACGAACACCATGTTGGTCGCGAACAGCAGGATCAATGCGAGGCAGGCGGTCGCCGCGATCGCGCGCCCGCTGCGCCAGAACGTGAGCGCGGGCAGTGCAAGTGCCAAGGCGCAGAGCGTGAATTCCTGGCTCTGGTCGATGTAGTTCTTGACGGGAACGCCTGCCGACGCCGTCGCGGCGATCTTCCAGGCCGGATTGAGCAGCGCGACCCAGGAGAATGCCGCCAGCAGCGCGCAGGAGGCGAGAAAAGCAAGGCAAACCTGGAAGCCGCGCTCGGACCGGCTGAAATGGTAGAGCAGCGGCGGAATCAGCACGAGCTTTGCGACCGGCTTGATCGCATGCAGCCGGGCGGGCCAGGCGCCGTCCGACCACAGCACGCCGAGGAGTGCGAGCAGCAGGAGTGCGAACGGCAGGGCAAACGGCGGCCGGGTGAGCTCGCGCGCATAGTCGTGCCAGTTGACGGTCGGGGTGACCGCCAGCAGCCACAGCCCGACGAAGATCGAAGGTGCAGTTGTGGACCACGGCAGCGATGCCGCGATCAGGATGACGAGCACATCTGCCGCCCGGAGCAGCGCGGCCGAGTTGCGCCAGCTCTGCCATCCTTTCTGGCCGCCTTGCCGATCGGCAGGCCCGGACCACGCAGCGGATTCGGCCGTCATCCGTACGATGCGAGCGGTGTGGCGACGAGGCTTTCCGTGCGCATCTCGCGCCCGAGGAAATCGCGGGCCTGGGTCTCATAGCCAAAGCGTTCGGCAAGCTCGTGGCGCCTCGCGCGGATCTTGCCGCGCCACTCCTCCTGCCGCGTCAGCACGCGGGTGACGGAGGCGGCGATCGAGTCGGTCGAGAACGGGTCGAAATAATCGGCGAGCTCGCCCGCGACTTCGCGGAACACTGCGATATCCGAGCACAGCACCGGCGTGTTCGCGGCCAGCGCCTCGATGATCGGCACGCCAAAGCCTTCGGCAAGGCTCGGCATGATCAGGCCATGCGCCTCCGCGATCAGGGCGGCCTTCTCGTGCTCGTCGACATAGCCGGCGAAGCGGACGTTCGGCGGGAGGTTGCGCATCCGGCTGATCTCGCCGGCATAGCCGATCACGACGAGATCGGCCTGGGGCACACCACGGAAGGCACGGATGACGGCGGCGACGTTCTTGCGCGGCTCGTTCGAGACGATGACGACGAAGCTCGGCCGCCCCGGACGCCCCGACGGGGCTGGGAGGTGCAGGACATCCGGGGCGTCGAACCGGGTGCGGGGATACACGACCCGCGCCGGTAGGTGCGCAAATTGCGGCAACAGTTCCCTGAACCGCATCATGCTGTAGTTCGAAACGAAGGCGAGCTCGTCGGCCTGGCGCAGGCTGGTGCGGATTCGCGCCAGGAACTGCCGCGTGGCGATGTCGCTGAGCTTGAGATCGGTGAGCGGCAACAGGTCGTGGACGACGCAGATCACCTTGGCGTCCGGCCTGCGCTTGATCGTCACGCGGGTCGGGGTGTCCACGACGATCACGTCGTAGTCGCGCGCATCTATCCGCGGCGGCGGCAGCAGGAAGAAGGCCGAGGAATCCTGATAGTTGAAGAATCCGGGCTCGAGCTGAAAGTCGCCGAACAGTTCGAGGTGGCTCAGATCCGGCGGAATGTATTCGAGCGCGGCGGGCCGGTTCTCGATCAGTCGCGCGTTCAGGCTGCGCAGGCCGATCGCGCGCAGGAGGCAGAGCATATTGTCCCGCGACAGCAACATGCCGCCCCTTTGGCGGAGCCAGTCGAATTTGCGGCGCGTGCCGCTGAGCGTCACCGGCCCGCTCACGTTGATCTCGTCAAGGAAGCGATAAAGCGCCAGCAGCTCGATGTTGCGCGCCTGCGCCGCGAACAGCTTTGTGCGTCGCTCGCGCCGGCACAGTTTGCGGTAGCGCTTCGAGGTCTCGACCAACAGCGTGAGTTCGTGGCCCTCCGAGGCGAGCGAACGCACCAACTCCCGGGTGAAATGGAAGATGCCGCGCTTGTGGTTTGGTTGTCCGAGCGACTCGGAGACGACCAGGATGTTCTGTTTCATGCGCGTTTCTCGCGGAGCTCGAAAGAGTGCGTTGCCGGCGGCTCGACCGTGACGGTCGAGGCGATGCGGCCGTGATCGAGGTTGATGATGCTGGTGCAGGTGCGGCGCAGCAGCGGCTGGTCGTGCGAGGCGATGATTACGATCGCCGCCTGCGACACCATGTGCAGCAGCCGCTCCTGTGCTTTCTCCGCAAAGTGCTCGTCGACCACGCTGAGCCATTCGTCGAGCAGCAGGATGTCGGCCGGAAAGGCCGTCGCGGTCGCAAACAACACCCGCATCAGCATTCCCGAGGAGAACATCCGCAGCGGCAGCCGCTGCATGCGCGCCTCGAGCTCGGTGAAAGCCCAGATATCGTCGATCACGGCGCGGGTCGGCTTGCGGCCGCTGATCCGCAGCAGCAGCGCGATGTTGTCCTCGGCCACGAAATCCAGGTTGACCCCGGCGTTGAGGCCGAGCAGGGGCACGACGTTGCCCTGGAGCGAGACGCTGCCGCTGCTCGGCGGATAGACGCCGGCGATCAGTCGCAGGAGCGTCGACTTGCCGGAGCCGTTGGGACCGGCAAGCCCGATGCGGCTGCCTGCTTCGGCCTTGATCGTGACATTGTCGACGGCGCGGATGATCCGCATCTCGCCCGGCTCGCGGATGATGTGCCCGAGCAGCCGCCGCTTCAGTGAGAAGTCGTAGGCGCCGTAGAGCGGATAGTCGAGACTGACGTTGCGAAGGTTGATCGAGACCATGCGTCAGATCCAGAATGCGGCTTTGCGCAGGTGGACCAGCGTCAGCACGCTCGCAAAGACCAGGAGCGCCAGCGCGACGAGGACGTAGACGATGCTGACCGGATCGACAGCGCCGCCCGCCAGCGGCTCGCGCCACACCGCGAACAGATGCGTCAGCGGATTGAGCCGCATCACCGTCGAGCGGTGGTTGATCATGTCCGACGACCAGATCACGGGCGAAGCGAGAAAGGCGAGCATCAGGGTGGATTCGATGATCGGCTTGAGGTCGCGATAGCGCGTCGCCATGGCGCCGAGAACGAGGCTCAGGGCGAAGGTGCAGGCCACGAACAGCATCAGACCGGGCAGTGCCGCCAGCGCGTGAGAGAGGTCGTGGGACGAGAGGAGGAGCCACAGCACCAGCGGAACACAGGCGTTGTGGAGTGCGAACAGCGCCTGGCGGAAGGTGCATTGCAGGAGGAAGATGACGGGCGGCAGCGCGCGGTCGCGGATCAGGCTCGCGGAGTTCTGGAGCGCCGTAGTCGCATCGAGTACCACGCCGTTAAGGAAGGTCCAGGCCGTCATCGACAGCGCCAGCATCGGCAGGCGTGTCATCATGTTGCCATTCGACATCTGGCCGATCACCGAGCCGAGCACGGCGACCACGATCGCCATCTGCAGTGACATCCAGAACGGGCCGAGCAGCGAGCGGACGTAGCGGTGCCGCATGTCGGACCAGGCCAGCGCCGCCGCGATCCGGACCGTGTCCAGCCAGCCGGTCGCTTGCGGCGGCTCGGAGATTGCCGATCGCTCCTCGCTCGGGGCGGCGACAGCGTCGCGGTAGACAGTCTCCATGCGCTGCTTGAAGGCCGTGGCCGAATAGCGGGTGAGGGCGCGCGTGCGCGCCGCAAGTCCCATGCTGCGGCGGCGCTCGGGGTTGCGGATCAGGGTGTCGATCGCCTCACCCAGTTTCTCGGCATCGCCGGGCGGAACGGTGATCGCCTCCATGCCGTGGCGGGCGACGTGCGGCACCGCCGTGTCGAGCGCCGTGTTCACGACCGGCCGGCCGGCGGCCATGGCCTCGAGCTGGACAAGGCCGAAGGTCTCGGCATTGGTCACCGACGGCATCACGAAGACGTCGGCCAGGCACATCAGCTTGATGCGTTCGCAATCGTCCACCGAGCCGAGCAGGCGGACGCGGTCACCGAGGCCGAGCTCCTGGATCAGTTGCTCGAGCCGCGGCCGTTCGACACCTTCACCGATGATCCAGGTCTCGAAATTGTGCGCCGCCGCGGCGCGGATCAGCACGTCGAAGCCCTTGTAGGGCACCAGCCGGCCGCAGGCGAGCACAAGCCGGCCGCGATCATTGACATGGTGCGGCTCGATCTTCGGCCAGTCGTAACCCGTGATGTCGATGCCGAACGGCACGACATGGCATTTGTCCTCGAATTCGCGCAGCAGCGGCGTGTTGTCGACCAGCACGTGGTCCGAGACGATGATCGCCTTGGCGCGACGCAGCGTTCGCCGCATCAGGGGTTCGATGAACCAGCGCAGGCCGGCATGGGTGACGATGTCGGCGTGCCAATGCACCACCAGCGGCCGCTTGGCGCCAAATCCGAAGGCGAAGACGAGGTCGGCGAGCGGGAAGGGGGCGTGAAGCGCGAGCAGGTCGTGCTCGGCGATCTTGCGCCATAGCCGCCAGGGATAGGTGGGAGCCGCGGGCAGCGACAGCACGTTGCCGAACGAGCGGACGCGCTCGACCGGAATGTCGTTGACGACGATCTCGCGCCGCTCGGCCGATTGCGAACAGACCAGCACGGCGGAGGCGAAAGCGTCCTTCAGGCTGGCGCAGATGTCGCGGATCACCGTGAGCGTGCCGCCGAACAGGTCGGGATAGTAGATCTTGAAGATGTGCAGCACCGACGGACGGCGCGGGGACTCGCTGATGTGATGCATGGCAGCGGTCAGCCTGCGAGTAGCGCGGCAACGAACGGTGCGGCCAGCACCGAGATGAAGATGACGCCGCGCAGAAGCGCCGGCAGCATCGGTTCGATGACGCCGCGCCCCCGATCGGGGGCCGGCATAGCACGCAGCGAAATGAAATTGCGGACCAAGCGGTCAGCCATGGGTGTGAGTCCCTTTACGTCGCGCCCTCAGTGGCGTCTCGTATATGTGGGAAAATTTACCACGTCAATTGGAGAGTGGAAAAAAGTGGGATTGTATCCCACGTGATGCATCGGTACAATTCAGACATGAATGCCAAGTCCGGGTCCAAGGCGGCTGACAAGTCGAGCGCGCCACAGCCGAATGCTGCGGGGAAGCTGCACGCTCCGCTGGCGCGGCTGCTGCGCCCGCTCGTGCGGCTGTGCATCCGCAGCGGCATGACCTTTCCGGCGCTGGCGCAATTGCTTCGCGAGCTTTTCGTCAACGTCGCCGAGCACGATTTCGCGCTGGAAGGAAAAGAGCAGACCGACAGCCGCGTCAGCCTGCTCACCGGCATTCACCGCAAGGAGGTGGCGCGGCTGCGCGGCGCCGGCACGCCCGTGCACGAGGCGCCGGCGGCCGTGTCGCTGACGAGCGCCGTGATCGCGCGCTGGCTCGCCGCGCCGGAGTTCACCGACGCGAAAGGCGAGCCGCTCGCGCTGCCGCGTACGGCCGAGGGCGATGCGCCGTCGTTCGAGCAGCTCGTCGCCTCCGTCACCAAGGACGTGCGCCCGCGTGCGGTGCTCGACGAATGGGTCGACCGCAAGCTCGTCACCATCAACGAGGCTGACGAGATCGAGCTGGTCGAGGCCGCCTTCGTTCCGAGCGGCGAGGACGACAGCAAATGGCACTATCTCGGCCGCAACCTGCACGACCACATCGCGGCCGCCGCGCAGAACGTCTCAGGCGCCGCGCCGCGCTTCCTCGAACGCGCAGTGCACTACAACAACATCTCGCCGAAGCTGGCGCGGCGCCTCGAGGCGCGCTCGCGCGAACTCGCCATGGACGCGCTGAAGACCGCCAACCGCGAAGCCAACCGCGCGCTCGCCAAGGACAAGGGCGGCGACGCCCGCTGGAATTTCGGCATCTACATCTATTGCGAGGACGCCGACGAAGAGGGCGAGGCCAAGGAAAACGCTAAGGAAAGCGCCAAGGATAGCGGCAAAGAAGGCGGTTCTTCATGAGCCGGGCGCCGCTCATCTCCCGCCGTCTGCTGCTGACGGGATTCTGGCTCGCCGGCACGGCCATTGCCCACGCGCAGGTCAGGCGCGGCACCGATCAGGGCATCGGCGGCACCGGGATCACGCGAGGCGATGATCACGGCATCGGCGGCACCGGCATCGTCGGCGTGATCCAGCGCTTCGGCAGTATCTACGTCAATGGCGAGCGCATCACCTATGCGAGCGACGTTCCGGTCCGAATCGACGGCGAGGCGGCCAGCGCCAATTCGCTGCGCATCGGCCAGCTTGCGCGCGTGGTCGCGACCCGTCGGGCCGACGGCACGCTGGTCACGCGCAGCATCGCGATCGCGAGCGAGGTCTCGGGTCCGATCGAACAGGTGAAGGGCAACGAGCTGACGGTGCTCGGTCAGAAGATCGTCACCAGCGGCAAGGAGAGCAAGCTCCATGCGGGCGCGCAGGTCGCGGTCTACGGCTTGCGCCGTACCGACGGCGTCATCGTCGCAAGCCTGGTCGAGCCGCGACGCGATGCGGCTGCGCGCGTCACGGGCCTGGTCGAGCGCGGCCCTCATGGTCTGCATATCGGCGGGCTGAGGCTGAACGGTGTCGATCCCTTGCTCGTCGGCCACCGCGTCCAGATCGAAGGCAGCGCAAACCAGGGCGCGATGCAGGCCGCGCGCACCCGTATCGATGATTTTTCGGATCTCGTCGGCGCAAGCCGCCTGTCGATCGAGGCCTATGTGCAGCGGATGGGCGCAAACCTCCAGCTCGGCTCCGGGCTCGTCGCCCGTGACGGCTCGCGTTTCGGGCCCGCGGCCGGCGAAGCCCGCATGGTGGTCAACGGCGCGTTCGATCGCGCGCGCGGCCTTCAGGTCGACTCCGCACAGGCTGTCGGCCAATTCCCGAGATCGCCGCCGCAGGGGCCGGGTGGTGCCGGCAATCCCAACCGGTCGCCCGGCGGCTCTATCATGCATCCGGATCGCGGCGCCGTGACTCCGGGCGGCGGCCAGCCCGGCGCCCCCGGTGCGCCTGCGCCGGGATCGAGCCCCGGTCCGGCGCCCGGCTCTGCACCGACAGGACCGAGCGGTCCGTCAGGCCCCGGCGGTCTTGGCTCGCCCACTGGTCCCATGGGCCCCGGCGGGTCCATGGGACCTGGCGGTGGAACGGGTGGTGGCGGTTTTGGTGGTCCCGGAGGCGGGATGGGCGGTGGCCGGCGCTAAAGGAACCCAGGTGGAGCGCATGGTGCGGCGAGCCGTGCTTCATCATAGGGCGGCGCGCGGCTCGCCGTTCGTTCCGAGTCCGGCCGCATCGAGTTTCACCGCGTCGTCGCCCGTCGCCGCGGAATGGTCGGCCGCAAGCAGAATGTAGAACGCCGGCACCACGAACAGGGTGAACAACGTTCCAATCGAAAGTCCCGAGGCGATGACCAGCCCCATGTTGAAGCGTGAGGCTGCGCCCGCACCGGTAGCGGTGATCAATGGCATCACGCCGATCACCATGGCCGCTGTCGTCATCAGGATCGGGCGCAGCCGGATCGCGGTTGCTTCGATGACCGCATCGCGCTTGGAGCGGCCGGCATGCTGCAGCTCGTTGGCGAACTCGACGATGAGAATGCCGTGCTTGCTGATCAGCCCCATCAGCGTCACGAGGCCGACCTCGGTGTAGATATTGAGGCTCGCGCCCTTGATTCCCAGCATGATGAAGATCAGCGCGCCCGCGATCGACATCGGTACCGAGACCAGGATGATCAGGGGATCACGGAAACTCTCGAACTGCGCCGACAGCGCCAGGAAGATGATGATCAGGGCAAACCCGAAGGTGGCGGCGAATCCGGATGATTCCTGGATGAACTGCCGTGACTGACCGCCATAGTCGATGGTGTAGCCCTTGGGCAGGGTCCGGTCCGCGATCTCCTTCAGCGTCGCGAGCGCTTCGCCGGTGATCACACCGGGCATGGCCACGCCGGAAATGGTGGCGGCATTGACCTGCTGGAAATGGTTCAACGATTGCGGAACGGTGGTCGTCTTGAGCGACGCCACCGTCGACAGCGGAACAGACGTGCCGTCCGAGGTCTTGATGTAGTAGTTCAGCACCTGATCGGCGTTCAGTCGCTGGCGCTGCTCGACCTGGGGAATGACCTTGTAGGAGCGGCCGTCCAGGCCGAAATAGTTGACATACCCGCCGCCCAGCATGTTGCCGAGCGCACCGCCGACGTCACTGAGCTTCAACCCGAGCTGAGCGGTCTTTTCGCGATCGATCAGCACCGTGGTTTGCGGCTGGTCCACCTTCAGGTCGTTGTCGAGGAAGATGAACTTGCCGCTCTTCAGGGCCTCGGCGGTGAACGCTTTCGCGACGCCGTCGAGCCGGTCGAACGGGTCCGTGGTCTGGATCACGAACTGGATCGGAAGGCCGCTCGCCCCGGGCAGCGGCGGCAGCTGGAACGCCACGATCTTGGCGCCGGCAACCCCCGCCATCTCCTGCTGAAGCACCGGCTGCAGTTCCGCCGCAGTCTTGTCGCGTTTGTCCCAGGGTTTCAGGACCCATCCCGCGATCGAGCTGCCGGTGAGATCGAGCTGAAACACGCCCGCCGTTTCGGCATAGGCGGAAATGCGCCGGTAGACCTCGGCGGAATACAGCAGCTTCTGCTGAAGTGTTGCGTTCGGTGCCAGCGTTGACTGCATCAGGATCGCGCCCTGGTCCTCCTCCGGCGCTAACTCGTTCTTTGAGTTCGAATAAAGCCAGTAGATGCTGCTCAAGACCAGGGCAGCGAATACGACCGTGACCGGAATTGTTGTCAGGCTGCCGGCAAGTAGGCGCCGATATCGATGCTGCAACGTCTCCATGCGTGCATCGATGAAGCCGACGATGCGGTCGTTGAGCGTCGGCTTGCCGGTGTTCGCCGGCTTCAGGATGAAGGCGCAGCACATCGGCGTCAGCGTCAACGCAATGACGGCCGACACGGCAACGGCACCGGCAAGGGTGAAGGCGAACTCGGTGAACAGCGCACCGGTCAAGCCGCCCTGGAAGCCGATCGGCACGTAGACCGCGATCAGCACGATGGTCATGGCCACGATCGGACCCGCAAGCTCGCGCGCGGCCATGATCGCCGCCTGCAACGGCTTCGTACCCTCGGCCAGATGCCGGTTGACGTTCTCGACGACGATGATGGCGTCGTCGACCACGAGGCCGATCGCGAGCACCAGCGCCAGCAGCGTCAGGAGGTTGATCGAGAAGCCTAGCGCCAGCAGCATCGTGAAGGTGCCGACCAGCGACAGCGGTATGGCGATCACCGGAATCAGCACCGAACGCCACGATCCGAGAAACAGGAAGACGACCACGGTGACGATCAGAAGCGCTTCGAGCAGGGTATGGATCACCTCGTCGATCGAGCTGTTCACGAAATCGGTGGAGTCGTAGATGATCTCGGAGTTCAGCCCCTCCGGCTGCTGCGCCTTGATGTCGGGATAGACGGCACGGACGCCTTTGATGACGTCGAGAAGGTTGGCGTTTGGCGCCACCTGGATGCCGATATAGACCGCGCGCTTGCCGTTGAAGCCGACCGACGAGTCGTAATCCTCGGAGCCCAGCGTAACGTTCGCCACGTCGGACAGCTTGACGTTGGAAGCGCCGGCCTGCTTGACGACGAGGTCGCGAAACTCCTGCAACGACTTCAGGTTGGTCGCGGCCGTCAAATTGACCTGCACCATCTGGCCCTTGGTGGTGCCGAGCCCGGCGATGTAGTCGTTGCTGGACAGCGCGGTCGATACGTCGGATGCGGTCAGCCCGTAGGCGGCAAGCTTGATCGGATCGAGCCAGGCGCGCAGCGCGAAGGTCTTGTTGCCGAGCAGCTCCGCGGTCTGCACGCCGGATACGGCCTGCAGCTTGGGCTGCACCACGCGGATCAGGTAGTCGGTGATCTGGTTCGGCGCCAGCACGTCGCTGCTGAAGCCGAGATACATGGCGTCGATGGTCTGGCCGACCTTGACCGTCAGCACCGGCTGCTGGACGCCGCTCGGCAGCTGATTGAGCACCGAGTTCACCTTGGTGTTGATCTCGGTCAGCGCCTTGCCGGAGTCGAAGTTCAGCCGCAGGTTGACGGTGATGGTGGAGGTGCTGGGCTGGCTGGTCGACGTCATGTAGTCGATGCCATTGGCCTGGGCGATGGCGTTTTCCAGCGGCGTGGTGATGAACCCGGCAACGACCGCCGGATCGGCGCCGTAGTACGTCGTCGTCACGGTGACGATCGCGTTCTGGGTTCGCGGATATTGCAGGATCGGCAGCGAGGTCATCGACTTCAGACCCAGCACCAGGATCATCAGGCTGACGACGATCGCAAGCACCGGCCGGCGAATGAAGATGTCGGTAAAGGACACGTTCTCGTTCCTCACTGATCGGCAGGTGCCGGATTGGGATCGTTCGCCAGGGGAATGGAGTTGTCGACTTTCAGCAGGGTGCCGTTGCGCAGCTTGACCTGGCCCGCGGTGACGACGGTTGCGCCCTGATCGAGACCCGAGATCACCGCCACCTGATCGCCACGGGTGGCGCCGGTCTTGATGAAGGTCTGGCGGGCTATCAAACCCTGCTTGTCCGGTGCGTCGCTCTTGACGGCGAGGAATACCGACTCTCCATAGGTGTTGTAGACGATGGCGGTCTGCGGCAGCGTGAGATAGCTCGTGGGGTGTCCGACACGGACATCGATCCGCGCGAACATGCCGGGCAGGAGCTTGCGATCCGTATTGTCGAAAATCGCGCGGACCTGAACGTTGCGGCTGGCCTGATCGACCTTGGAATTGAACGCCTGCACCACGCCCTTGAAGCTGCGGTCCGGAAAGGCGTCGATGCGAGCGGTGACCTCCTGTCCGACTTTGACCTGGTCGAGTGCCTGTTGCGGCAGCGTGAAGTCGACAAAGAGCCGGTCGAGCGCCTGTAGCGTGACGATGGTGGTGCCCGCGGTCAGATACTGGCCAACATCGACCTGACGCACGCCGAGACGCCCGGCAAAAGGTGCCTTCAGCGTCTTTTGGTCCATGAGCGCCTGCTGCTGGGCGACCAGCGCCAGCGCGTTGCGCTCGTTCACGACATCGCTGTCGACCGTCGCCTGGCTGACCGCATTGATCTTCAGCTGACCCTGGTCGCGCCGCAACGTGATGGCGTAGCCGTCGGCGGTGGCCTGCAACGACTGCAGCTTGGCGACGTCGTCCTGCTTGCGCAGGTCGAGCAACACGTCACCGGCGCCGACATCCTTGCCGGATTCGAAATGAATGCCGTCCACGATGCCTGACTGTTGCAGCGACAGATCGGCGCCGTTCACCGCGCGAAACGTGCCGATGGCGGTCAATGCGGATTGCCAGTCGCTGAGCTGCGCGGCGGTCGTCGACACCGTCTGCGGGGGATCGGCGAGCGCGGCCATGGCCTGTTTGATCATGCCGGCGCGGAAGCTGACGAACCAGGCGAGGGCGGCGAACACCGCACCGACGACACACAACATGATAATCATGCGCTTCAACATGGCTTCGGGCTTTCGCATCAGTTGGCGGGCGGGGTCGGCTGAGCCGGCAGGGCCCCCGCGGGGGTGAATATCGCGGCAACGCCCGCGGGCTTTACTTCGGAGGCGGGGGACTCATCGACGCGATTCCACCAGCCGCCGCCGAGTGCCTGGTACAGCGAGACGGTGTCGGCATAGCGCGAGGCCTGCGCCTTCACGCGGTTGATGCGCGCGGTCAGCAGCGTCTGTTCGGCGTTGATGACGGAGATGAACGTGGTGGAGCCGGCCTTGAACTGGGCCTGCGACATCTTCAGGCTCTCCGCGGCGGTCTTCTCCGCCTCGATCTGGGCCTTCAGCAGATCAGCATCCGACTGGATGGCGCGGAGCGCGTCGGCGACATTCTGGAACGCGGTGATCACGGTCGAGCGATATTGCGCGCCTTTCTGCTCCAGTGCAGCGACCTTGGACTCCTTGGTGTGGAACAGCGAGCCGGCATCGAAGATCGGGCCGGTGACACTTGCCGCCACGCTCCAGGCCGCCGATTGCGGGCCGTAGAGTCCCGACAGCGCCAGCGCAGAGCTGCCGCCCGAAGCTGACAGCGTCACGTTCGGCAGCATGTTGGCCGTGGCAACACCGACATTCGCGCTGGCCTGATGCATCTGGCTTTCGGCAGCTCGGATGTCCGGACGCTGCCGCACCAGCAGCGACGGTACGCTGACCGGCAGATCGCGCGGCAGGCGCAGGTTTGCCAGCGGCACGGCCTCGCCTCTGTCCTGGCTCGGCAGTCTGCCGAGATACGCCATCAGCTGGTTGCGATTTTGCGCGCGCGACTTTTGCAGCGGCGGCAGCGTCGCAAGCGTCTGCGCCAGCTGGGCCTTCTGAGTCAGGACATCGCTGTTGGCGACGGCGCCGAGGGCAAACTGCTGTTCGAGCAACGCGACCAGCTGACGCTGACCGTCGATCTGTTCCTGGGTCACGCGAATCTGCGCCGCGTAGGACGCATCGCTGATCGCGGTCGTCACGACGTTTGCCGTCAATGAGAGATAGGTCGCCTCGAGCTGGAAGCGCTCATAGTCCGCATTGGCGAGATCCGCCTCGATCCCGCGCGCTTTGCCACCGAAGATGTCCGGCGTGAACGAAACCGGGACCGAGGTCTTGTAGAGGGTGTACAGCGATGACGGTCCGGTCTGCCCGGACTGTGCCAGCGGCACTTGGCTGCGCGTCGCACTGCCTTCCCCGGTGATCGACGGCATCAGGGCGCTGGTGTCTGCCGCCGCAACTTCGCGAGCCTGGCGCAGCGCCGCTTGCGCCGCGGCAAGGTCCGGATGGTTGTCGATTGCTTCCCGGACGAAGGCTTCGATCTGCCGTGAGCGAAACACCTGCCACCAGACCGCCGGCACGTCCGCGCCGTTCACGATCCGCTGTGCCGTTCCGCCAGGCCCGTCTGCGCCCTTGGTCGCGGAGAATCCGCCCGCAGTGTAGCCGCTGACCGGCGGGGCGTCCGGCGCCTCGAAATTCGGGCCGACGGCACAGCCGGCGAGCGCGATCGCGGCTTGGGCTAACGGTATTATGGCGCCTCTACGGAGGAATGTTCTGAACGGCATCCAAGGCTCATATCGAAACTGAACCGTTCAGTACTTGACCGAGCAAGCAGGTGTTGTCAATGGTACTGAACTGTTTAGTTTTGTTGTGTACCGTAAAGAAGTTTTGCTACCTGTGTCGTGCTCAGGGCGTCTCTTTAGTTCTTTCAAGCTGTTGAGACGCAGCCATTGTGCGCGTTGACGCCTACGACACCGATTCGCGAGCCGACGGAGAGTCACCCTTGATCGAAACGATCGCCCATCCTGTTCACGAGAAGGAGAGCGCACCAGCGGGCCGCAAGATGGACATCGTCATCCGAGCGGCGTGGCAGCTTTTTCTCGAGCAGGGCTTTTCCGCAACCAGTATGGACGCCATCGCGAAAGCCGCCGGCGTGTCGAAGGCCACGCTCTACGCGTATTTCCCGAGCAAGGAGGCTTTGTTCGCCTCGCTGATCGTGGCGGAGTGCGAGAGCCTGCAACGCGATTTGCCGGTGCCCAAACTGTCCGCCGGACTGTCTGAGGCGCTGCGGGATTTCGCCAGGCAATACCTCCACACCTTCATCCATCGAAAGGACGTTGCCTTCGTCCGCATCATCGCCAACGAGAGCGGTCGGTTTCCCGTGCTCGCCCGGCTCTTCTATGAAAGCGGACCCGAGGCGACGATTCGGCGGCTCGCTCAATTCCTCGAAGAAGCCAGGGCTGCGAAGGTCTTGGAGTTTGACGATCCGATGGAAGCCGCCAATCAATTCCTGAGCCTGGTCCGCGGCGAACTACCGCTGCTGATTGTACTGGGCCTCAGCGATCTCACGGAGGAGGCGATCGAGCAGGAGATCGAAGCAGGACTCAAATTCTTCCTGAAGGCGTGTCAGCCTCGCGCCTGAAGCGCTCACGAATGTTCAATGAGGGCAGGGGCGCGTTCTAGCCCGCACTGAGACGCACGCCCGCGCGCAGGAACTTCTGCGGGTCGACCGCTTCGCCGTCGATGCGGGTTTCGTAGTGCAGATGTGGACCGGTGGAACGGCCGGTCGAGCCGACGAGACCGACGACCTGGCCGATCTTCACGATCTCGCCGACCTTGACGTTGATCTCGGAGAGATGGCCGTAGCGGGTCGCAAGTCCGTTGCCGTGGTCGACCTCGATCATGCGGCCATAGCCCCCGGACCAGCCGGCCGAGACCACCTTGCCGTTGGCGGTGACGCGGACCGGATCGCCCGTGGCGGCACGGAAGTCGAGGCCGGTATGCATCGCAGGCCGACCCAGGAATGGATCGCTGCGCACGCCGAATCCGGAGGTGAACTCGACCTCGCCGATGACGGGCTTGCGATAGGGCACCAGTGCCAGCGTGCGATTGAGGCGATCCATCTCGGCGCGGGTGACGTTGATGCGATTGAGCTGCTTCTCGAACGGCCCGGCATTGGCCGTCAGCTTGACGGGCACGAACGGCCCACCCATCGCGGTCCGCGGCACGGCGGCTTCGAGACTGGCGAGGTTCAGGCCGAGATCGCTGACCACGCCGCGCATCCGGCGCATGCGCGAATCCATGCCGTCCTCGACGGCGCTGAGCGCCGCCATCTGACGACGCTCGACCTGATCGAGCGAGGTGGTGAGGCGGACCAGGACATTGTCGAAACCCTGGTTCTTGGCGAACTGATTGGCCTGTGGGGCCATGACCGCCGGCGCGCGCGACTCGAGCCGCGCTTCGCGATCCGGCGGCGCCACGAAGATCACGGTGTCGCTGATCGGCGACGGCTTTGGCGTGCCCTGCGTTGTGCTCTGGCCGGCGTCGCCACGCTGCGGGGTCGAACGGGGAATCGAGCCTGTCACGTCAGGCATGGCCCCGAGCGCCGTGGCCCGGGACTCCAGCGCCGTCTGGCGCTTCATGATCTGGTCGAGCTTCTGGTCGAACTGTTCCTGGTCGAGCAGCTGCCGGCTGGTGGTGCGATCGACCTTGGCGCGCAGCTCGGCGATGCGGTCCTCATAGGCGTACTGCATCTCAGCCTGGCGGGCGATCAGCCGGGTCAGGACATCGTCGCGAAAGGCAAAGTAGGTGGCAGTCGCGGCCGACCAGAGTCCGAGCAGCACGACCGTGCCGACCACGATCCAGAACACCACGGGCCCGAAGCGCACCTGCTTGCCGGCATGGACGATGGTGTAAGCGTCGTCGGTCGCGGGCAGGGGAATCGCAATTGCCGCTGCTGCGGCGGCCGGACGGCGATGGAGGGCCCGTCCGTGGTCGTGAGGATGATGTTGGGGGTACTGCGAGTATTGGGCAGAACTTTTCGACATCGGCACTCCCGCGCCGGTCGGATGAGTCCGTACGGCCTAATTGCCGCAGCAATCTGGGCCGGTCATGGTTAATTTTCCGGAAACGGGAGCAGTCGTATTTAAAGGTCTGGTTAAGGACTTGTTGCCGCTTCCAGCACCTGGTCGGCATGGCCGTCGACCCGGACGTTACGCCAGATCCTGGCCACCTTGCCGTCGCTTCCGATCAGCACCGTGGTGCGAAGAATCCCGAGGAAGCTCTTGCCATACATGGATTTTTCGCCCCAGGCGCCATACGCCTCCAGCATCTCGTGCTTCTCGTCCGAGATCAGTGGAATGCCGAGGCTGTGCTTGTCGCGGAATTTCTCCTGGGCCTTTAACGAATCCGCGGAAATACCGATCACGGCCGTCCCGGCCGCGGCGAAGGCGTCGGCCAGGCGCGTGAAGTCGATGGCCTCCCTGGTGCAGCCGGGCGTATCGGCGCGGGGGTAGAAGAACAGGACGAGCTTCCGGCCGGCATAATCCGACAGCGTGACCGCGCCGCCGCCGTCGCGGGGCAGGCGGAAGGCTGGGGCCTTCTGCCCCTCGGCCAGGACCTGCCTGGCCGCAGACGCAGGGGCCGATCTGGAGGAATTTAACTGTTTCGATGCGGCGCCATGCGATGCTGCTTTTGCTATGCTCCCGGTTGATTTGCTCGCCGGTGTCCGCTGTGTTTTCGCGGACTTTGTTTGAGTCGCTGCCCGGGTTTTCGAGGCCTTCTTTTTTGCCGCTGTCGTGCCGGAGGGCGTTTTGGACGATTTCTTTTGGGATTTCTTGGACATACGCCTTCCTTTCGACGCTTTCGGCGGGTCAACCAAAGCGGTATTGCAGCTCTCGTCCGGTGTACCGGACTCGCGCCCTCGGCTGGGCAAGTCTGACGACGCCGGAGTATGGTTACAAGGAATTCCACGCACCACCCCACTGCTCGTTGAACGCGCTCCCGGGGCGAAATGACGAACAGCAGGAATATTCGAGGTATGGCGGCAACGCCGGCGCAGGGGCGTTCGCTCCCGGTCGACGGCTGCGGTCCCGGCGGCGCTCAATCCCACGATGGGCGCCTGTATCGAGAGGCAATGGCAAGGAATAAGTCGCCCCAGGATTACAATCGGGATTTCGATCGGCGCGGCGGTCATTCGGAGCCGCAGGAATGGGACGATGCCGACTGGGACCCGGATCAGGAAGCGGCGGCGGGCTATCGTGCGCGCCGGCTGTTGTCGCGTTCCAATTCGGGCTTCCATCGCTTCGGTGACGGGTTTGGGGCGGTGCGCCGCTGGCTGGCGGCCGATCGCTGGCTGAAGCGGCTGGCTATCGTCGTCGGCGCCCTGGCCGTCATCTTCGTCGGGTGTTTCGGCGCGCTGTGGTGGCGGCTCGGGACCGGTCCGATCAATCTCGACATCGCAACGCCCTGGCTTGCAGCGGCGATCGAGGACAACATCGGCCACGGCAACACCGTGGAGGTCGGCGGCACGCAGATCGAGCGGGCCGGGCGGATTCGTATCGCCGTGCGCATCCGCGACATCGTCGTTCGCGACCACGACCATGCCATCGTCGCCACCGCGCCGAAGGCCGAGGTCAAGCTGTCGGGTGCGGGTCTGCTGATGGGGCACCTGCGCGCCGAAAGCCTCAATCTCGTCGACGCCGAGCTTGCGATCCGCATCGCGCCCGACGGGACCGTCACGGTGTCGGCCGGTGATACCGCAAAACCGCTGGCAACCGGCGTGGCCTCCAAGAAGGATGCCGGCCTGCCGCCGACATTCCCGCGCAACGGTGTCCCGCCGCCGCCGTTCGCGACCGCGCCTGCAAGCCCCGACGCATCCCAGGCGGCACCTCAGGCGACTGCGCAGAGCGGCATTCTCCAGGGCCTCGACTGGCTCGACAGCCTGAGCATGACCGGCCTCGACGGCCAGAACCTCAACGAGATCGGTCTGAAGAACGGCAATCTGATCGTCGACGATCAGCAGCGCGGCAGCAAATGGACGTTCGAGAACATCACGCTCAGCCTGCGCCGGCCGAGCCGCGGCGGCGTCGCGCTCAGCCTCGGCGAGGAGGGCGCGCGTCCATGGTCGCTGCGTGCCACGATCGGTCCCGCCGAGAACGGCGTGCGCTCGGTCGACATCCGCGCCGACAAGGTTTCCACCGCCAACATCCTGCTGGCGCTACGGGTCAAGGATCTCACCTATACCGCCGACCTGCCGCTGACCGGCGAGCTCAAGGGCGAGCTCGGCCGCGACGGCGTGCCGACCTTCTTCCGCGGCAAGATCACGGTCGGCGCGGGCAACATCATCGACACCGACACGCCCGATTATCCGATGGCGATCGACTCGGCCGAGATCAATGTCGAGTGGGACTCCAATCGGCGCGTGCTGGTCGCACCGTTCAAGATTCTCTCGGGTGCGAACCGCCTGACGCTGCTGGCGCATCTGGAGCCGCCCAACGGCAGCATCAACGACTGGCAGCTCGGCTTCAGCGGCGGCTCGATCCTCCTGGGCGGCATCGACAACGAGCCGCCGCTCGTCTTCAACCGCATTGCGATCGGTCTTCGCTTCGATACCGACCACAAGCGCCTCCTGCTGACGCAGGCCGATATCAGCAATGGCGAGATCGGCGTCGCCGGCACCGGCGCCATCGACTATTCCGGCGAGCCGCGGCTCACGCTGGGCTTTGCGGGAACGCCGATGTCGGCTTCCGCGCTCAAGCGGATGTGGCCGACGCTCGTCGTTCCGGAATTGCGCGAATGGGTGATCGAGCGGATCGAGCGCGGCACGCTCCAGCGCATCGAGATCGGCGTCAATTCGCCGACCAGGAACCTTCCACGGAAGGGCCCGCCCATTCCCGACGACGGCCTCTCGGTCAACATCGTGGCGAGCGGCGTCGCGGTCCGCCCGGTGGACGGCATGCCTGTCGTGCACGATGCCGATTTGAAGGCGCGCGTGACCGGGCGCACCGCCACCGTGAGCATCGGGCAGGGCATTGCCGACACGCCCGCCGGCCGCAAGGTCACGATCTCCGACTTCGTCTTCGAGGTGCCGGACATGGCACCCAAACCCTCGCCCTCGCGCACCAGGTTTCGCGTCGACGGACCCGTGCCTGCGGCGGCCGAAATGCTCGCCAATGACCGGCTGAGCGATCTGTCGGCGACCGTCGTCGATCCCAACACCAGCAAGGGAACGTTCTCGGCGAACATCCAGCTCGGCTTGCCGGTCAGGGGCGAGCTGACCAAGGCCGACACCACCTACGCCGTCACCGCCGATCTCAACGGCTTTGCCGCCGACAAGCTGGTGATGAACCAGAAGCTGGAGGCCAACAATCTGAAGATCGTCGCGAGCAACCAGGGCTACCAGGTCAAGGGCGACGTCAAGATCAACGGGCAGGCGGCCTCGCTCGACTATCGCAAGCAGGCCGAGGGCGATGCCGACGTCCGCCTGCAGGCGACGCTGGACGATGCGAGCCGCGCGCGTCTCGGCTTCGATCTCAGCCCGGCCGTCAGTGGCTCGTTGCCGATCAAGCTCTCGGGCAAGATCGCGGGCGGCGCGGACCAGACCACCAAGCTCGGCGTCGAGGCCGACTTGACCTCGGTCAAGCTCGACAACATCCTGCCTGGCTGGGTCAAGCTGCCGGGCAAGTCGGGCAAGGCCAGCTTCAAGGTGGTGCCGACCGCGCAATCGACGCGCTTCGAGGACATCGTCATCGAAGGCGGCGGCGCCTCGATCAAGGGCTCGCTCGAGGTCGACCCGAACGGCGACCTCATGAACGCGAACTTCCCGATCTACGCGCCATCCGACGGCGACAAGGCGTCGTTGAAGGTCGAGCGCAGCCAGGACGGCGTGGTGCGCGGCACGATGCGCGGCGACGTGTTCGACGGCCGCGGTTTCCTGAAGTCGGCGATCTCAGGCAATTCCAAGGACGATGCCAAGAGCAAGATGAAGAACGTCGATTTCGACATCGACGTGAAGCTCGGCGCCGTCGCCGGATTCAACGGCGAGGCGATGCGCAGCGTCGATGCCAAGATGTCGCGGCGCAGCGGCGCCGTCAAAGCCTTCACGCTGAGCGGCAAGATCGGCCGCGATACGCCGGTGGCGGCCGATCTGCGCGGCGGCCGCGCCCAGGGTGCCCGCGAGGTGATCTATCTCCAGACCAACGATGCCGGCGCGCTGCTGCGCTTCACCGACACCACCAACAAGGTCTTCGGCGGCCAGATGGTGGTGGCGATGGAGCCGCCGACGTCAGAGCCTACGACCAGGGAAGGCCTGATCAATGTGCGCGACTTCACGGTCAAGGGAATGGATCAGCTCGATCGCGTGGCGGCGGGCGGTCCCAATGGCGCGCAGAGCGGCGTGTCCTTCACGGCGCTGCGAGCGGAGTTCACCCGGCAGAACGGCGCGCTCACGATCCGCGACGGCGTCGTCAAGGGACCGATGATCGGCGGCACCATCGAAGGCTCGATCGACTATCCCGGCAACCAGGTCTGCATGAGCGGCACCTTCGTGCCGATGTACGGCGTCAACAACATCTTCGGCCAGATCCCGTTGTTCGGCATCTTCCTCGGCGGCGGCAACAACGAGGGATTGATTGGCGTGACCTATGAGGTCGTCGGCACACCGGCCGCGCCCGTGATGCGCGTCAATCCAATCTCGGCGATGGCGCCCGGCCTGTTCCGCAAGATATTCGAATTCAACACCGGCAAGCAGAACACGCCGTTCGACGAGCAGTTGCCGTCGGCACAATCCGGCGACAGCCCGACGGGGTCAGCAAGACCGCTGTCGAGCGGTTGCAGCCTCGCGCGGCGCTAGCGACAAGCTTGAATAGCTCGTTATGCCCGGGACAAGCCCGGCCATGACGAATGCGGAGGTTTAGGCGTCCGGAAACTTACGCCGCGCGCACGCCTGCCAGGAAGGTGCCGACTTCGCCCGAGAGCTGCTCGGCCTGCTTGGAGAGGCTGCTGGCCGCCGCGAGCACCATGCCGGCGGCGTTGCCGGTCTCGTTCGCCGCGGTGCTGACGCCGCCGATATTGGTGGTGACCTCCTTGGTCGCCTCCGCGGTCTGCGAGACGCTGCGCGCGATCTCGGCGGTGGCGGCGCCTTGCTCCTCGATGGCCGCGCCGATCGAGGTGGCGATCCGGCTGACTTCCTCGATGGTGGCGGTGATGCCGCCGATGGCGTCCACGGCCTCCTTGGTCGCGCCCTGGATCTGGGCGATCTTGTCGCCGATCTCGCGGGTGGCCTCGGCGGTCTGGCTTGCGAGCGACTTCACCTCGGAGGCGACGACGGCAAAGCCGCGGCCGGCTTCACCGGCGCGCGCGGCCTCGATGGTGGCGTTGAGCGCGAGCAGATTGGTCTGCGCCGCGATGCTGGAGATCAGCTCGGCGACATGCTCGATCTGCTGAGCACCGTCCGAGAGTGCGCGGACGATGGTGTCGGTGCGGCGGGCGTTGTCCACGGCGCGGCCGGTGACCTCGGCCGATTGCGCGACCTGGCGGCTGATCTCGGTGATCGAGGAGGAGAGCTCCTCGGCGGCGGCCGCGACGGTCTGGACGCGCTGGCTGGCTTCGGTGGCGGCCGAGCCGACCAATGCGGCGCGGCGGTTGGTGCCTTCGGCGGTGGACGACATCGACTTGGCGGTGGTCTCGAGTTCACCGGAGCCCGAGGCCATCAGGCCGACGAGCTGGCCGACGGACGCATCGAAGCGGTCGGCGAGTGCGATCAGGGCGTCGCGCTTCTCCTGCTCGCTGCGGGTCTTGGCGGCGACCTGCTCGGCCTCGAGGTTGCGCGCCGTGAGCGCGGTCTGCCGGAGCACTTCGAGCGTCTCGGCCATGCGGCCGATCTCGTCGCCGCGGCCGGTCTCCTCGACCGGCTTGTCGATGGCGCCTTCGGAAATCGCCTGCATGCGGTTCTTCTGGCGGTCGAGCGCGCCGAGCACGTCGCGGGCGATCAGCCAGGACAGCGTCGCCATCAGCAGCATCAGGCCGACGCCGATGACGGCGAGCTCCAGCGTCAGCGCGCGCACGTCGGCATCGATATCGTCGACATAGAGGCCGTAGCTGATGGTCACGTTCCAGGGCGCGAACTTGCGCGCGAACACGGTCTTGCGGACCGGCTCGGTCTGGCCGGGGCGGGGATAGAGATAGGAGGTCACGCCGCCCGGCGCGGCCTGGTCGGCAGCCTTGAGGATGGCGTCGGCGATCAGCACGCCATTGGAGTCCTTGGCGCCCGTGATCTTGCCTTCGAGCTGCTGATTGGCGCCGTTCACCATCAGGGACGTGTCCTGATTGTAGACCACCGGATAGCCCTGGCCGCTATTGAAGCTCATGCGACGGCCGCGCTGGTGGAACAGGGCCTTGGCCTCGGCCTGCGTCAGCTTGCCGGCGGTCACCTCGTCCTGGAGCGATTGCGCGTAGTTGTAGAGGAGCTCCACCGCGGTCCGCATCTGCTGGACGCGGTCCTCCATCATGCGGCTCTTGCTGAGAACGGTCGATACCCCGATGATGGCCGTGACAGTGAGCGCCGCGAGGCAGACCATGCTGGCCAGCTTGGTGCGGATCTTCAGATGACTCAGCAGCTTCATCGCAGCCTCTACGGAATGGTTATTATTGCTCGCATCGGTAGCATGAAGTTCTTACCAATCATGAATGGAGGCATGCGGCGGCCTGCCGCGCGGAACGGCATTCGCAGGCTTGTGCGCAACCGTGCAGGCAAACCGCCACGCGCCGGGAGGCACCGGTTCATGCGCTGGAAAAAATCGATCTTGGACTTTGGTGGCTACAGAGCCTGGCAGGACCTGCAATGAATCGATTCGTTCATCGCATCATCATGTCCGTGCTGCTCGTCGCGGCCCTCGTTCTCATCTGGAACGTGCTGGGAGCGCGCTAGGACGGCACCGGCAGATCTGCGGGTGCCGTCCTGCTTGCGGATTGATCCGCGGGCGCGTCAGCGCCGGGCGTAGGCCTCGCCGGATGCGTCGCTCTCCTTGCCCATGACGGCATCGACGCTGATCGAGCCGCCCCCGGCTGCCGAGAGATAGAGGCAGGCGAAGCAGAACAGGATCGCGGCGGTACCGCCATTGAGCAGTGGCAGGAACACCGGCGAGCCGGTCTTGAGCATGTGGCCCATGAAGTAGGCGAAGGCCATTTCGCCCGACAGGATGAACGCCGTGATCCGCGTGAACAGGCCGAGCATCAGGGCCGCGCCGAGCACCAGCTCAAGCGCGCCGGCCGCGTAGATCAGCGGCGGAATGTCGGCGAAGTAGGGAAGCGCCGGAAACTTGAACAGTTTTGCGACGCCGTACTGGAACAGCAGCAGTCCGGTGACGAAACGAAACAGGCTCAGCAGAGCCGGTTGATAGCGAGAGAGATAGTTGAAGTTCATGATTTGCGCCCTTCCATCCACAATTCCCAAGCGACTTGAATCGCATTCGGTTCCACCCTGCAAGCTGTAGGCGCGGAATCCGCGCTGACTTTTTCGTCATGTCGGACAAAACGCCGTAAAGCGCGGCGAGTTCGGATTATTCGCGGGTGGCCATGTCGCGCGAGCCCGTAATTTCCCGGTGGCGCGGAGGGGTGCAGGTTACCTCGGACATACCTACCGCCGCAAGGCGGGGACAACCAGGAATGGAATCATCCCGAGCACCACACTCGCAAGTGCGAAGGCGAGCAACGCGTTGTAGCCGTGGGTCGCGTCGTGGATCAGGCCACCGCTCCAGGAGCCGAACGCCGAGCCCAGCCCGCTGCCGATCGAAATGGTGCCGTAGATCGTGCCGACCCGCTTGCCCTGAAAGATCCGCATCGCGGTCGCGCTGATCAGCGGGCCGCGCGAGCCCATCATGCTGCCGAAGCAGACGACGAATCCGCTGAGCACCAGGATGTTGGGGACGTATTGCAGCAGCCAGAGCAGGGCGATGCCGAGGATCGAGATCGCGTAGCTCAACAGCACGGAAGGCCTGCGCCCGATCAGGCCGTCGAGCGCGGAGACCCCCAACATGCCGAACACAAGCACGACGCCGGAGAAGCCCCAGGCCGTCGCGGCCTGGAGCGGCGGGAAGCCTGCGTCGATCAGATAGGCCACGATCTGCGCGGCGATCGCGTACATGCCGACGGCGGTGAAGAAGAAGGTCGAGAACAGCGCCCAGAAGGCGTGATGGCGCATCGCGCCGAGAAGCGTCCAGCCGTTGTCGATGAAGTCAGGATCGGTCCTCTTCACCACATGCGGCGAGCCCGTGGCGAACAGCCGCCACGGCAGCAGCAGCAGCGGCACCAGCAGGCCCAATGCTGCAAAGCCGAACAGCTGGTAGGTGCCGCGCCAGCCGAGATGGTCGATCAGCAGTTGCGAGGCCGGCAGTAGCGCCAGCACGCCGCCGCCCATGGCCGAATACACCACCGACATCGCGGTCGGGAGGCGCGGCCCGAACCAGCGACCGAGCAGGATCGAGTTCGGCACGATGCCGATGAAGGCGACGCCGATGCCGACACAGAGGCCGATCGAGAGCTGGAACTGCCACAGGTGCTGTGCGTGCGCCGCAACCAGGAATGCCGCGCCGAGCAGCGATAGCCCGAGCGCATAGACGATGCGCGGTCCGGAATGATCGAACAGCCGTCCGACGAAGGGGGCGGTGAGGCCGCTGGCGAGCCATGTGAGCGAATAGACCGAGACGATCTGTGCGCGGTCCCAGCCAAAGCTTTCCGAGATCGGCTTCAGGAATACCGTAAAACTGTCGCCGAGCCCACGGCCCAGCACGGCCAACGTGAAGCAGAGTGCGAGCACGGTGAGTGCGACGCGCACGGCGCCTTCCGGCGTCGCCGCGACGCCATCCTTGCGCGATTCCCTGGGCGTCTTCTGATCCATTGCCGGTCAGGGAGCGCGCTTCGGCGCGCCCTGACAAGCAGCGAAAAGCTCATACGCCTATGCAGGCTTGATGAGGATGTGCTTCTTCTTGCCGAACGACAGCTTGATCACGCCCTCAGGCGTCAGATGGGCCGCCGAGAGCGCCATCTTGTCGTCGGTGACGGGTTCGTCGTTGACGCGCAGGCCGCCGCCCTTGATCTGGCGCCGCGCCTCACCGTTGGAGGCAACGAGGCCCGCCTTGACGAAGGCGTTGAGCACGCCGAAGCCGGCGTCGAGCTCGCCGCGCGGAATTTCCACCGTTGGCAGACTTTCGGCGAGCGCGCCTTCCTCGAAGGTGCGGCGCGCGGTTTCAGCCGCCTCATTCGCTGCGTCACGGCCGTGCAAGAGCGCGGTCGCCTCGGTGGCGAGCACCTTCTTGGCCTCGTTGATCTCCGAGCCGCCGAGCGCCTCGAGCTTGCCGATCTCGCTCATCGGCAGCGTCGTGAACAGCTTCAGGAATTTGCCGACGTCGGCGTCCTCGGTGTTGCGCCAGTACTGCCAGAAGTCGTACGGCGAGAACTGGTCGGCGTTGAGCCACACCGCGCCTTGCGCGGTCTTGCCCATCTTGGCGCCGGAGGCCGTCGTCAGCAGCGGCGTCGTCAGCGCGAACAACTGGTGCGTGCCCATGCGGCGGCCGAGGTCGACGCCCATGATGATGTTGCCCCACTGGTCCGAGCCGCCCATCTGCAATTTGCAGCCGGTGCGCTTGGCGAGCTCGACGAAGTCGTAGGCCTGGCAGACCATGTAGTTGAACTCGATGAAGCTCATCTCCTGCTCGCGCTCGAGGCGCAGCCGGACGGAGTCCATGGTCAGCATGCGGTTGACCGAAAAGTGCCGGCCGACGTCGCGCAGCATCTCGATCCAGTTCAGCTTGGTCAGCCACTCCGCATTGTCGAGCATGATGGCGTCGCTCTTGCCGTCGCCGTAACGCAGCACCTTTGCGAACACGCCGCGGATCGATTCCTTGTTGGCCTCGATCTCGGCGACGGTGCGCATCGCACGCGTCTCGTCCTTGCCGGAGGGATCGCCGACCATGGTGGTGCCGCCGCCCATCAGGGTGATCGGCTTGTTGCCGGACTGCTGGAGCCAGTGCAGCATCATCATGGTCAGGTAGTTGCCGATATGCAGCGAGCGGGCGGTGCAATCGTAGCCGACATAGGCGGTGGCCTCGCCCTTGGCGGCGAGCGCGTCCAGCCCCTCGAAATCGGAGCATTGATGGATGAATCCACGTTCCTGCAGGATATTGAGGAAATCCGATTTAAATGCAGTCATCTGTCGGCGTGCCTGACAATTCTTGGTTTACTGTTTCGGGAGCAATTTAACGGTCTTCCGTGGGAACTCGATGGCTGCCCGCCACTTGGCGCTGTGGCATTATAAGATGTGTCCCTCTGGCACAAGATCGGCATGCCAGAGGGGGGTATTGAGGACGCTGATCCATGATGTTGACGGCACTCGGTTTGATGAGCGGCACCTCGCTGGACGGGGTCGATGTCGCGCTGATCGAAACCGACGGAAAGCAAGTGAAGGCGTTCGGTCCGTCCGGCTACCGGCCCTACAGCCCGGTCGAGCGCAACCTGCTGCGCCAGGCGCTGAGCGAGGCCGTGCACCTGACGCGGCGCGATGCCCGGCCGGGGATACTGGCCGAGGCCGAACGCGCAGTGACGCAGGCGCATGCCGAAGCCGTCGCCGCCTTCGTGGCCCAGAACCGGATGAGGCCGGAGGACATCGACATCGTCGGCTTTCACGGCCAGACCGTGCTGCATCGGCCCGAGAAGCGGCTGACGGTGCAGATCGGCGACGCGCCGGCGCTGGCCAGGGCGATCCATATCCCCGTGATGCACGACTTCCGCGCCGCCGACGTCGAGGCCGGCGGGCAGGGCGCGCCCTTCGTGCCGGTCTACCACCGGGCGCTGGCGCAATCGCTCGAGCGCGAAGGGCCGATCGTCGTGGTCAATATCGGCGGCGTCTCGAACATCACCTATATCGACGGCAACGACACGTTGATCGCCTGCGATACCGGGCCCGGCAACGCGCTGCTCGACGATTTCATGTACCGCACCATGAACCAGGCGTTCGACACGGAGGGCAAGTTCGCCGCGCTCGGCAAGGCGGATGAGGCCTGGATCGCGCGGGCGCTGGAATTACCGTTCTTCGCGCTGCCGCCGCCAAAATCGCTCGACCGTAACGATTTTGCCGCGCTGAAACTTGGCGACGTGCCGCCGGCCGACGGCGCCGCGACGCTGACAGCTTTCACCGCGGCCGCCATCGCCCGCATCATTCCGCTGCTGCCGCGGCGGCCGCGAAGCTGGATCGTCTGCGGCGGCGGCGCCCGCAACCTCACCATGCTGCGGATGTTGCGGGAGCGGGTGGGGTCGGCCACCGTCGAGGCCGCCGAGGCCCTCGGATGGGCCTCCGACGCCATCGAGGCCCAAGCGTTCGGCTTCCTCGCCGCGCGTGGGCTGAAGGGCCTGCCGCTGTCCTATCCGGCTACCACGGGCGTGCCGATGCCGATGACGGGCGGGGTGATCGCGCGGCCCTGAGGTCCAGGCCTTAAAAACAAGGTCGGTTAATGCAAGTGCATGTATCTTGACGGATAGATGCAAATGCATCTATTGTGGGTGCAGTTGCATCCAACCGCCGGGATTGGCCATGACCGCTTCGCTCAAACTGATCAGCCACAAGCTTTGCCCCTATGTGCAGCGCGCGGTGATCGCGCTCAAAGAGAAGGGCGTGCCGTTCGAGCGCGTCGACATCGATCTCGCCAACAAGCCCGACTGGTTTCTCAAACTGTCGCCGCTCGGCAAGGTGCCGGTGCTGGTGGTGACGACCGACAAGGGCGAGGTCGCGCTGTTCGAGAGCAACGTGATCTGCGAATACATCGAGGAGACGCAAGCGGGCGCGAAGCTGCATCCGGCGGATGCGCTGAGCCGTGCCGAGCACCGCGCCTGGATGGAGTTCGGTTCGGCGATCCTCGGCGATCTCTGGGGGCTGGAGACGACGACCGATCCCGCGACGTTCGAGAGCAAGCGTCAGGCGCTTGCCGCGAAGTTCGCACGGGTTGAGGCTGCGCTCGGCACAGGTCCGTTCTTCGCCGGCGCGCAGTTCAGCCTGGTCGATGCGGTGTTCGCCCCGATCTTCCGCTATTTCGACGTGTTCGACGACCTGACCGAGCTCGGCATCTTCAGGGATGTGCCGAAGGTGCGGGCGTGGCGGACTGAGCTTACGAAGCGTCCGAGCGTGCGGAGCGCGGTCGGAGCGGACTATCCGCAATTGCTCCGCGCCTTCCTCGTGCGCCACGACGCGCACCTGCTCAAGCTCGCGGCCTGAGCCCGCACCGATGTCACCATCATTGGCCTGGCTCATGCTGGTGATCGCCGGCGTGCTCGATGTCGGCTGGGCGATCTCGATGAAATATGCGGAAGGCTACACGCGGCCGGGCTGGAGCATCGCGTCGCTCGCGCTGCTCGCGGCCTTCGTGTTCCTGCTCGGACGCGCGCTGAAGGTGCTCGAGGTCGGCGTCGCCTATTCGGTCTGGACCGGCATTGGTGCTGCCGGCACCTTCGTCATGGGCGTGGTGCTGTTCGGCGAGACCCTGAGTGCAATGAAGATCGCCGGTATCGTGCTGGTGCTGACAGGGATCGCCGCGCTGAAGCTGGCCTAGAGCTCCGCGGCCATCCTCGCCAGCGTCGCGATCGTATTCATGTTACGCGCGGTGCCGGTTTTCGCGGCGGGGATGACGAGCTTCGATGTCCCCATGCCGTCGCCATAGTGGACGTAGATCTCGCGGCAGCCGAGGCGCAGCTCCTCGTTCTTCTGGCCGCGAATCCCGGACAGCGCATCCGCGGGCGGAGCCTTGTCGAGGAAGATCGCAACCGTGCGGTTGGGCGCGGCTTTCGGAAAGGGATTGTCGGTCGCGACTTGCGCCATTTCGGCGGCGCTGCGCACAAGCACGCCAACCGGCGCACCGGCGTAGGCATGGAGGCGCTGTTCGAGTGCGCTCTTGATCGCAGCTTCTGATTTGCGGCTGGTGAAGACGACGTTGCCGCTGGCGATATAGGTGCGCACGGCGGCAAAGCCGAGATCCTCACACATCGCCTTGAGCTCGCTCATCGCCAGCTTGCCGGTGCCGCCGACATTCACGGCACGCAGCAAGGCGACGAACGAGCCCATTTGGGGCCTCAGCGCACGTTCGCCAGACGCATGTCCAGATAGGCCGTGATGGTTTCCATCAGCGGCTCGAGCTTGGCGTCGAAGAAGTGGTTGGCGCCGGGGATGACCTGCTGGTCGATCACGATGCCCTTCTGCGTCTTCAGCTTCTCGACCAGCGTGTTGACGTCCTTGGGCGGCACCACCGCGTCCTTCTCGCCATGCACGATCAGGCCCGAGGACGGGCAGGGCGCGAGGAAGGAGAAGTCATAGAGGTTGGCGGGCGGCGCGATCGAGATGAAGCCCTCGACCTCGGGACGGCGCATCAGGAGCTGCATGCCGATCCAGGCGCCGAAGGAGAAGCCGGCGACCCAGCAGGCACGCGCTTCGGGGTTGATGGTCTGCGCCCAGTCGAGCGCTGCCGCCGCATCCGACAATTCGCCGGTGCCATGGTCGAACGAGCCCTGGCTGCGGCCGACGCCGCGGAAATTGAAGCGCAGCACCGAAAAGCCGCGGTGCGCGAAAGCGTAGTAGCACTGGTACACGATCTGATGGTTCATCGTGCCGTGAAACTGCGGATGCGGATGCAGGATCATCGCGATCGGCGCGTTCTTCTGCTTGGCCGGGTGGTAGCGGCCTTCGAGACGGCCGGCGGGGCCGGCGAAAATAACTTCAGGCATCGATGATCTCTTGGTTGATTCCGTGGAGAAGCGGTCCTTGGCAATCAACCGATTGTGGCCTCATCGACAGTGATGCCGACGAAAGCGCGAATGGAAGGAAGCGGTGGCGCCCTCGGATGATGCGCGAGCGGCGCGCGGTGAACTGACGCGCGCGTTCTAACATGAGGCGTGGGTCAAAAAGCAAGCATCTTCGACATATCGCAATGGGCTCAAGAGCTTAACCTGTCGTCCGCATGTCACGCCAACAGCGGCCGAGATCGAACAAGGTGATGACGAGGAGCGCCATTGCGCCGACAACCAATTGGAATCACGATTGTTTATCGGCTGTCGGGCGCCTCCGGAGGCGATTCACGCAAGGCGGTGCGGTCTCCGAGCGAGGCGACCGCGGGCCGGTAGCGGCGGCTGCCTCCCAGCGTCTGCCCGGTGTCGAAGGTGAGCTCGAAATCCCCTGACGGCTTGAACTCCACGCCACGCACCCGGTCGAGATTGGCGAGCCTTGTCCGGTGAACGCGCACGATGGCGAAGCGGGCGAGGTCGCTTTCGGTCGCGGCGAGCGTGCCGCGGATCAGGCGCTGGGTGCCGTCGGCGAGGCTGTATTCGATGTAATTGCCGGCGGAGGCGACCCACAGGATGTCGCGCGGTGCGACGCGAATACGGCTGGCGCCGTCCCGGAGCCAGATCAAACCGGGGGGCGGCTGCTCCAGTGGAGCGGCAGGCATAAACATCGCCGCGCGCGCGGCCTTCCTCAGCTCTCGTCGGCTTTCGATCAGCCAGAGTGTTGCTCCGAGCAGCGAAGCGGTCACGGCATCCTTGCGGAACTCGTACAGGATCACCGCGAGCGAGAAATGGAAGTCGTAGGCGCTTCCCGCGAGCCCGAGCGCGAGCTTCCGGACCCAGACCATTCCGGTGATGTGGAGGGCCGAGAAGCCGAGCAGGGCGACCGCAGCGATTCCGATGCGTATCGCCAGCCCCCGTGGCTGGCGCATGCGCCGGACGGCCAGCACCAGGATCGGCAGCAGCAGCAGGATGACGATGATGCTCGACAGTTCCCAGAACAGTCGCCGGCCAATGTCATAGCTGTCGCCGCGCCAGGCGGCGTCCTGCGCGCCGGAGAGTGCATTGACGATTCCGATGGCGAACGCGACGGCCGCGATCGCACCGAAAATCGTCCAATCGCCGCCGCTGATCCCGCCGCGCCAACCGCTTGTCCCGGGCGCCGACGCCTCGTCCCCGCGCGCCCGGTCCTGATCCCAAACCGTCTCGACGCGCTTCGTTTCGGGGGCATTTTGGCCGTCAGCCATGGCCCGAAAACCGCGTTTGTCGTCCCGTGAAGGAGCAGAACACCATGTCAACACCGCAGCAAATTTCGATCTCGGAACGGCGCATCGATCTGGATTGGGTGCGGATTTTAGCCTTCGGGCTGTTGATCTTCTACCACGTCGGCATGCTCTACGTGTCGTGGGGATTTCACATCAAGAGCCTGCATCGGCTGACCTGGCTCGAGCCCGTAATGCTATTCCTCAATCCCTGGCGGCTGTCGTTGCTGTTCCTGGTCTCCGGGGTCGCCAGCCGCTTCATGCTGGGAAAGTACCGGCTCGCCGCCTTCGCCCGCGCGCGGTCGGCGCGGCTCTTGATCCCGCTGATCTTCGGCGTGCTCGTGATCGTGCCGCCGCAATCCTACCTCCAGATCGTCGAGAGCCTCGGCTATCCAGAAGGCTTCGTCGATTTTTACATCCGGCACTACCTCGCGTTCAGCTCGCAATTCTGTCCGAACCCCTGCATCGTACAGCCGACCTGGAACCATCTCTGGTTCGTGGTCTATCTCTGGATCTACACCATGGTCTTGGTCGGCGTGCTGGCGTTGTGGCCGGCAGCCGCGGATTGGATCGGCGAGAGGGTGGCGGCCGCGCTCGCCGGACCATGGCTGCTGTTGCTGCCGTGCCTGCTGTTTGCAGCTTGGCGGCTGTTTCTCTCGCCAATCTTCCCGTCGACCCATGCGCTGTTCGGCGACTGGTACAATCACGCAGACTATGCGACCGCGTTTCTGATCGGCTTCCTGCTCGCGCGCGAGAACAGCATCTGGCGCGACATCGAGCGGCAACGGTGGGTGGCGCTGACGCTTGCAGCCGCCTGCTTCGCCGCCTCCGCCCTCGTTTATGCCGGCTTGTTCCCGCGGTCGCCGATGCTGAGCTGGTTCGCCGGCTCGGTCTATGGCTGCTACCAATGGCTGGCGATGGCGGCGGTGCTCGGCTTTGCCCGACGCCATTTGACGGCCGACAGCCCCGTGCGCCGCTATCTGACCGATGCGATCTTTCCCTATTACATCGTACATCAGACCGCGATTATCGTGATTGCGCACGCGCTGCGGGACAGCGGGCTGTCAGCCGGAAGCGAGGCCGTGATCGTGATTGCCGGTACCGCGCTCACGTGTTTGGTCAGCTACGAGATCGCGCGCCGGATCGCCTGGCTACGGCCGCTGTTCGGATTGCGAATGGAGTCCCGTTCCGCGGCGGGGATTGCGCGGCAACAGCCGGCCTGATCTGCGACGGCTCGCGATTGGCGCGATGATAAAAGGTGCTAAGAGGGCGCCATGCCAAGCCGCGTCTATCTCGACTGGAATGCGACCACGCCGCTGCGCCCCGAGGCGCGGGCGGCGATGGTCGCTGCCTTCGACCTGATCGGCAATCCGTCCTCGGTTCATGCCGAGGGGCGACAGGCGCGGCGGCTGGTCGAGGAGGCTCGCGTCACGCTTGCCGCGGCGGTGGGGGCGTTGCCGCGGAACGTCGTCTTCACCTCCGCTGGAACCGAGGCCAATGCGCTGGCGCTGTCGCCCGGTCTGCGGGGGCCATCCGGCGGCCCGGTCGAGCGGCTTCTGGTCTCCGCCGTTGAGCATGCCTCGGTGCTGGCGGGTGGCCGGTTCCCGGCGGACAAGGTCGGTCATATCAACGTGACCCGCGCCGGCGTGGTCGATCTCGACCACCTCAGGGCGCTGCTGAAGGACGGCCCGCCGGCGCTGGTCTCGATCATGGCGGCCAACAACGAGACCGGCGCGCTCCAGCCGGTTGCGGAAGCCGCCCGGATCGTTCACGAGGCCGGGGGCCTCCTGCATGTCGACGCGATCCAGGCGCTGGGCAAAATTCCGTTCAATATTAATGCGGTAGGTGCGGACCTTGCGACGTTTTCTGCACACAAGATCGGCGGTCCCAAGGGCATCGGGGCGCTGGTCGAGGCCGAAGGGCTCGCTGGCCTGGAGCCGGTGCTGCGCGGCGGCGGGCAGGAGCTGAACCGGCGCGCGGGAACCGAGAATGTCGCGGGCATTGCCGGCTTCGGCGCGGCCGTGAAGACTGCGCTTCAGGCTTTTCCGGAGGATGCAAAGCGGATGGCAAGCCTCAGAGATCGCTTGGAAAATGGCATCCGGGCGATTGCTGGAGCGACGATCTTCTCTGACGACACCGAGCGGTTACCAAATACCATTCTGTTCACCGCCCACGGCCTGAAGGCCGAAACCGCGGTGATCGGCTTCGACCTCGAAGGCATCGCTGTTTCCTCCGGCTCCGCCTGTTCCTCGGGCAAGGTCCAGCCGTCCCACGTGCTGTCCGCCATGGGATTCGATCCAGCCGTGGCCCAGGGAGCGGTGCGCCTCAGTCTGGGCTGGTCTACAGAACCGGACGACATCAATAGGGCGTTAGAGGCTTGGCGAAAGCTCGGTAATACCCTACTTAGAGACTAAGCGACGAAACACGGCTTGAATGGTTCTAAGCGCGTGCTTTCGGCCAGAAAACATCGTAATACTCGTTCGAGTTTGATCCACCGCGGTCCTTGAAACCGCGAGCGGAGGATAGAATGCCAGCCGTGCAAGAGACGGTCGAGCGCGTGAAGCGCATCGACGTCGATCAGTATCGTTATGGGTTTGAGACCCTGATCGAGTCCGACAAGGCCCCCAAGGGGTTGTCGGAAGAGACCGTCAAGTTCATCTCCGAAAAGAAGAACGAACCCGCCTGGATGCTCCGGTGGCGGCTCGAGGCCTATCGGCGCTGGCTGACCATGACCGAGCCGACCTGGGCGCGCGTCGACTATCCCAAGATCGATTTCCAGGACCTCTATTACTATTCGGCGCCGAAGCCGAAGAAGTCGATCACCTCGCTCGACGAGATCGATCCGGAGATCCTGAAGACCTACGAGAAGCTCGGCATTCCCCTGCGGGAAGTCGCCATGCTCGAAGGCGTCGAGCCGAAGGTGGGCGAGGAAGACCCGGCCCGGCGCAAGATCGCGGTCGATGCGGTGTTCGATTCGGTCTCGGTCGCCACCACCTTCAAGGCGGAGCTGAAGAAGGCCGGCGTGATCTTCATGCCGATCTCGGAGGCGATCCGCGAGCATCCCGAGCTGGTGCAAAAGTATCTCGGCTCGGTGGTTCCGACCTCAGACAATTTCTACGCGACGCTGAACTCGGCGGTGTTCTCCGACGGCTCGTTCGTCTACGTGCCGCCGGGCGTGCGCTGCCCGATGGAGCTGTCGACCTATTTCCGCATCAACGAGCGCAACACCGGCCAGTTCGAGCGCACGCTGATCATCGCCGACAAGGGCTCCTACGTCTCCTATCTCGAGGGCTGCACCGCGCCGCAGCGCGACGAGAACCAGCTGCATGCCGCCGTGGTCGAGCTCGTCGCGCACGATGACGCCGAGATCAAATATTCGACGGTGCAGAACTGGTATCCCGGCAATTCGGAAGGCAAGGGCGGCATCTACAATTTCGTCACCAAGCGTGGCGACTGCCGCGGCGACCGCTCCAAGATCTCCTGGACCCAGGTCGAGACCGGCTCCGCCATCACCTGGAAATATCCGAGCTGCATCCTGCGCGGCGACAATTCCAGCGGCGAATTCTACTCGATCGCGATCTCGAACGGCTTCCAGCAGGTCGATTCGGGCACCAAGATGATCCATCTCGGCAAGAACACATCGAGCCGCATCATCTCCAAGGGCATCGCGGCGGGCAAATCGCAGAACACCTATCGCGGCCTCGTGACCGCGCACCGGAAAGCCACCGGCGCGCGCAACTTCACGGCCTGCGATTCGCTGCTGATCGGCGACAAATGCGGCGCGCACACCGTGCCGTATATCGAGGCGAAGAACTCCTCGGCGACGTTCGAGCACGAGGCCACGACCTCGAAGATCTCCGAGGACGTGCTGTTCTACTGCATCCAGCGCGGCCTTTCGCAAGAGGAAGCCGTCGGCCTCGTCGTCAACGGCTTCGTCAAGGACGTGCTCCAGCAGCTCCCGATGGAGTTCGCGGTGGAAGCGCAGAAGCTGATCTCGATCTCGCTGGAAGGGTCGGTCGGTTAACACCGACCCTCGCGGTGCGCTTCGGCGCTCCATGCATCATTTGAATAGACTGGACACCAAAATGGCTTTGCTTGAAGTGAAAGACCTGCAGGTTCGCGTCGAGGAGCGTGAGATCCTCCACGGGCTGACGCTGACCGTGAACGAAGGCGAGGTGCACGCGATCATGGGGCCGAACGGCTCCGGCAAGTCGACGCTCTCCCACGTCATCGCCGGCAAGCCCGGTTATGAAGTCACCGGCGGCCAGATCCTGTTCAAGGGCGAGGACCTCCTGGAGATGGCCCCGGACGAGCGCGCCGCGAAGGGCGTGTTCCTGGCGTTCCAGTATCCGGTGGAAATCCCCGGCGTCGCCACCATGACCTTCCTGCGCACCGCGCTGAACGCGCAGCGCAAGGCGCGCGGCGAGAGCGAATATTCGACCCCGGACTTCCTGAAGAAGGTCCGCGAAGTCTCGAAGTCGCTGAACATCCCGCAGGACATGCTCAAGCGCGGCGTCAATGTCGGCTTCTCCGGCGGCGAGAAGAAGCGCAACGAGGTGCTTCAGATGGCGCTGTTCGAGCCGAGCCTGTGCATTCTCGACGAGATGGATTCCGGCCTCGACATCGACGCGCTGCGGATTGCGGCCGACGGCGTCAACGCGCTGCGCGCGCCCAAGCGCGCGATGGTCGTCATCACCCATTATCAGCGGCTGCTGAACTACATCGTGCCTGATTTCGTGCACGTGATGTCGAAGGGCCGCGTCGTGAAGAGCGGCGGCAAGGAGCTGGCGCTGGAGCTGGAAGATTCCGGCTACGCCCAGTTCGAGGACGCGTAAGGATTGTTGGAGATGAACGTTGCTGTGGCAAAGACCGGAAACGGCCGCGCGGTGAGCGATCTCTTCGCCAGCGCCGAAGGCCGCCTGCCTGGTTCGCCGGCGGTCGTAGCAGTGCGCCGCGAGGCGTTCGAGACCTATGAGCGTCTCGGCCTGCCGCACCGCCGGATCGAGGAATGGAAATACACCGACCTGCGCGCGCTGGTCGGCGAGGTGTTGCCGCTTGCGGCTGCGCCCGATGCGGCCGCGCTGAAACGCGCTGCGGACGCCGTGAAGGCGCACGCGATCGAAGGCGCGCGCAAGCTGGTGCTGGTCGATGGCGTGTTCGCGGCCGACCTTTCCGACGTCAAGGCGCTTGCCTCCGAGGTAGGCTTCAAGACGCTCCGGGAGACGCTGGAGAAGGATGCCGCTCTCCTGAAGACGGCGTCCACCGACGCCGTGATCGCGCTGAACGCAGCGCTGGCGACCGACGGCGTCGTGCTGTCGATTGCCGATGGCGCGCAGCTGTCCGCGCCGATCCAGATCATTCATATCGCGACTGCGGCTTCCGCTTCGGCCTTCACCCGCTCGCAGGTCGCGGTCGGGAATGGCGCGCGCGCCACCATCATCGAAAGCTTCGTTGCGGCCGGTGCAAAGGCCTACCAGGTCAGCGACGCCGTGATCGTGACGATCGGCGACAACGCCGACGTCGCGCATATCCGCCTGATGGACGACGCGCCTGACGCGGTGAACATCACCTCGCAATTCGTCACCGTCGGCGCCAACACCAAGGTCAATTTCTTCAACATGACCAGCGGCGCCGCCGTCAGCCGCCTCCAGGGCTTCATCACGCTGGCGGGCGAGGGCAGCGATCTCGCGATCAATGGCGTGAACCTGTTGCAGAAGACCGAGCATGGCGACACCACGCTGGTGGTGGACCATGCCGTGCCGAATTGCGTCAGCCGCGAGATCTTCCGCGCCGTGATCGACGACCGCGCCCATTCGGTGTTCCAGGGCCGCATCATCGTCCGTCCCGACGCGCAGAAGACCGACGGCAAGATGATGACGCGGGCGCTGCTGCTCTCGGACGAAGCCGAGGCCGACAACAAGCCCGAGCTCGAGATCTTTGCCGACGACGTCTCCTGCGGCCACGGCGCCACCGCCGGCGCGCTGGACGACAGCCTGCTGTTCTATCTGAAGGCGCGCGGCCTGCCTGAGAAGCAGGCCCAGGCGCTGCTGATCCAGGCCTTCGTGGGCGAGGCGATCGAGCAGATCGCCGATGACGGCTTGCGCGAGCACGTGATCGGCATTGCCGAGCGCTGGCTGGAGCGGCGGTCATGAGCACGCATCCGGCAGTCAGGAACGGCTCCTACGACGTCGCCCGCGTCCGCCAGGATTTCCCGGCGCTGGCCATGCAGGTCTACGGCAAACCGCTGGTCTATCTCGACAACGCCGCCTCCGCGCAGAAGCCGCAAGTCGTGCTCGACCGCATGACGCAGGCCTATACGAGCGAATACGCCAACGTGCATCGCGGCCTGCATTACCTCGCCAACGCCGCGACCGAAGCCTATGAGGGCGGCCGCACCAAGGTCGCGCAGTTCATCAACGCCGGCCGCACCGAAGAGGTGATCTTCACCCGCAACGCGACGGAGGCCATCAACCTGGTCGCCTCGTCCTGGGGCGGGCCGAACATCAATGAGGGCGACGAGATCGTCATCTCGATCATGGAGCACCACTCCAACATCGTGCCCTGGCATTTCCTCAGGGAAAGACAGGGCGCGGTGATCAAATGGTCGCCGGTCGACGACGAGGGCAATTTCCTCATCGAGGAGTTCGAGAAGCTCCTGACGGCGAAGACCAAGCTGGTTGCGATCACGCAGATGTCGAACGCGCTCGGTACCATCGTCCCGATCAAGGACGTCGTGAAGATCGCCCGCGCCCGCGGCATCCCCGTGCTGGTCGACGGCAGCCAGGGCGCGGTGCATATGCCCGTCGATGTCCAGGATCTCGGCTGCGACTTCTACGTCTTCACCGGCCACAAGGTCTACGGCCCGACCGGCATCGGCGTGCTCTGGGCCAAGTACGACCATCTCGTCGCGATGCGCCCCTATAACGGCGGCGGCGAGATGATCCGCGAGGTCTCGCGCGATGTCGTCACCTACGGCGATCCCCCGCACAAGTTCGAGGCCGGCACACCCGCGATCGTCGAGGCCGTCGGCCTTGGCGCCGCGATCGACTACGTCAATTCGATCGGCAAGGAGCGCATCGCCGCGCACGAGCACGATCTCGTCACCTACGCCCAGGAGAAGCTGCGCGAGATCAACTCGCTGCGGCTGATCGGCACCGCCCGCGGCAAGGGCCCGGTGATCTCCTTCGAGCTCAAGGGCGCGCATGCCCACGACGTCGCCACCGTGATCGACCGCCAGGGCATCGCGGTGCGCGCCGGCACCCATTGCGTGATGCCGCTTTTAGAGCGGTTCAACGTGACGGCTACATGCCGGGCCTCGTTCGGCATGTATAATACGCGGGAAGAAGTCGATCATCTGGCACAGGCGCTTTTGAAGGCGCGGGATTTGTTCGCATGAGTGACACGGCCGAAATCAAAGCCAATCCGATGGAAACCCGGTCGGCGCTGCCGCCGGAGGAAACCGAGCGGCTGACCACCGAGATCATCGCGGGCCTCAAGACCGTGTTCGATCCGGAGATTCCGGCCGACATCTACGAGCTCGGCCTGATCTACAAGGTCGAGATCAAGGACGACCGCTCCGTCGACGTTCAGATGACGCTGACGACGCCGAACTGCCCCGCTGCCGGCGAGTTGCCGACCATGGTCGAAAATGCGGTCGCCAGCGTCCCCGGCGTCGGCGTGGTCGACGTCAAGGTCGTCTGGGAGCCGCCCTGGACGCCCGAACGCATGAGCGACGAGGCCCGCCTCGTGCTCAACATGTGGTGACGCGTACGTTCTGCTTTTCATTCCTGGCATTGAATTTGCTCCGCAACGGACCACATCACTGACATGACACAGGCAACACCAGCATCCTCCACTCCGAAGCCGCGGCGGCCGCGCCCGCAGGTGATGCGGCTGACGGATGCCGCCGCCCAGCGCATCAGCGAGCTGACCCAGCGCGCCGATTCCGAGATCGTCGGCCTGCGCGTCGGTGTGAAGAACGGCGGCTGCGCCGGTCAGTCCTACACCGTCGAGTACGCCCATGATGTCCGCCCGACCGACGAGGTCGTCGAGGACAAGGGCGTCAAGATCCTGGTCGATCCCAAGGCCGTCCTGTTCCTGCTCGGCACCGAGATGGACTACAAGGCCGACAAGATGCAGGCCCAGTTCGTCTTCAACAACCCCAACCAGGTCTCCGCCTGCGGCTGCGGCGAATCGGTCGAGCTGCGGCCGGCCAAGATCGACGGGTAGGCCCGGCTCTCTCGTTTCACTCCGCCGTCGTCCTGGCGAAAGCCAGGACCCATACCGCGTGATCTCTCGATTGTGGGAAGTGCCGGTGCCGCGTAGCGTGACTTCGAGTCTTCGCTAAACTCCTCCCTGGGGTAATGGGTCCTGGCTCCCGTGCGCAATTGCGCACTAGGCCAGGACGACGATGAGGAGAGGGGGGCCATGGACCGCGAATTCCTGATCGACCTGTTCGCCGATTTCGGCCCCGTCACCATCCGCAAGATGTTCTCCGGCTACGGCATCTCCGCCGACGGCACCAACTTCGCGCTCGCCCTGCGCGCGGGTCTGTTCTTGCGTGCCGACGAAGTGACCATCCCGGACTTCGAGACAGAAGGCTCAAAGCCGTTCCAGTACTCGACCCGCGCCAAGACCGTGACGGTCAACTCCTACTGGGAGCTGCCCGCGCGCTTGTTCGACGATTCCCAGGAGCTTGCGCAATGGGCGAGGGCGGCGCTCGCCGCCGCCCAGCGCGCCAAGGTGAAGAAGCGACCCAAGGGCAAGAAGGCGTCGAAGAAGGTCGCGCCGAAGAAGCCCGTTGCGAGGAAGCGGCCAATCAAGAAAGCGGTTCGTGGGGTGGGCAAAGCGAAGCGTGCCCACCGTTGAGGTGCTGGTGCGGAGAGACATGGTAGGCACGGCGCTGCGCGCCTTTGCCCACCCCTACACGACTTCACTCCACCGCTTTGGTCAGGCCTACCCGCATATCCTTGGCCGTGAAGACGCAGGCGCCATCGGCAAGCATCCGGCCGTCGGCAATTCCGAGCACCAGCTTGCCGCGCCGGACCATGCGCATGGCGACCTCGTAGCGCACGCGTTGCGCGGTCGGTGTGATCTCGCCCGTACATTCCACCTCGCCGACGCCGATGGCGCGGCCTTTGCCCGGTGAGCCCGACCAGCCGAGCCAATAGCCGATCATCTGCCACATGGCGTCGAGCCCGAGAGAGGACGGCATCAGCGGATCGCCGCGAAAGTGGCAGTCGAAGAACCAATGGCCCGGTACAATGTCGAGCTCGCCGACGATATGGCCCTTGCCGAACTCGCCGCCGTCCAGGCTGATCTCGGAGATGCGGTCCATCATCAGCATCGGCGGTGCCGGCAATTGCGCATTGCCGGGACCGAAATAGCCGCCTTCGCTCGACCTCAGCAGCTCGTCCCTGGTGTAGGACGGTTGCGGCGTGTGGAAATCATGAGGGTTGGGCAAGACGACATGTCCTCGCGTCAGGCGCGTTGAGCCAGCGCGGAAGATGTCGCCCGTCAGGAAAGAATGTCAAGCGCGCGCGGTTCAGCGCGGTGCTTCCGTCACGCCACCCGGCTGTGCGTCTCCACCGCGAATTCCGGATCCGCTTCGCAGATCACGCGGTTGCGGCCGTTGCGCTTGGCGGCGTAGAGGCAGGCATCGGCGCGTTCGATCAGCGCGTCGGTGTCGTCGCCCGGCTTGAGCATGGAGACGCCGACGGAGATGGTGACGCGGCCGAGAATCTCGCCGGTGGACTTCTTCTTCAACTCCTTCGCCATCACGGCGCGGCGGATGTGGTCGGCGACCGTGAGGGCCTGGCGCAGCGCGGTGTTGGGCAGCAGGACGGCGAACTCCTCGCCGCCATAGCGCGCGGTGATGTCCTGGCCCTTGATGGTCTGCTTCATGGACAGACCGACCAGGCGCAGCACCTGGTCGCCGGTGAGATGGCCGTAGGAATCGTTGAACGACTTGAAGTGGTCGATGTCGAACAGCAGCAGCGACAGCGGCTCGCCTGATGCGAGCGCACTCTGAACGGCCATGCCGATCATGCGATCGAAATATTTGCGGTTGCCGAGGCCCGTGAGCGGGTCGGTCAGGCTCTCGGCACGGATCGCCTCCAGGCTCTGCTGGAGATTGCTGATCTCGTTCCTGGACAGCGTCAGCCGGTCTTCCAGCGCCTTGTTGGTCTCGCGCATCTCGCTGGTCGAGCGCACCAGCGTCTCGACGATCGCCTTGATCTGCTCGCGGCTCTTGGCCGACGACAGCCTTTCGGTCGCGTCCGACAGGCCGGCGTCGTAGGAGCCGGTCATGCCGAGCGCATCGCCGAGAACCTTCATCACGTCATCGATCTCGCCGATGACGCGCGCGCCGACCTTGTCGATGCGGTCGGTGGTCTTGATGTGGGAGAGATAGGTCTCGTAGATCTGCTCGAGATCGGCTTCGGTCAGCTTGCCGTGGCGGGCCAGCGTCTCGTTGATGATCTTGTTGAGCGGTGCGTTGTAGCCGGTCGCGTAGACGTACCAGATCTCGTAATTGCGGGGAATTGCTGTCTGCCGAAGCGATCGAATCTGACCGAGCGCCACCTCGGCGAACGCTATCGTGCGTTCGTGTTCGTCGAGCACCTTGACCACGGAACATACCCCACGGCGGCCAATGCATCGTCGACCGCAGCAATGCTTAAATTATGTTCGTAGGCTAACGGACGATCGTGAACGACCCGTAAATATACGTTCACGAATGCGTCTGAAAACGTGTGCGGCGCTCTGTCTCAACCAACCTGAAACGCGTCGCGCTTCAGGCGCCGGCGGGGGAGCGGACCGGGCGCAACAGAAACGCCGGAAGGTGGGAATGATCGCCCGGCTCGGTGTCGGCCTCGCGCTGGCGGCGCGGTTCGGGACGGCCGATCGACGGCACATGCGACGCATTGGCCTGCGGGCGCGAGCCGTGACGCGGCTCGGGTGATGGCCTGGCTTCGCGCGGAGGTCTCGGCTCGCGTGCGGGCCTCGCCTCGGGGGCGGGGCGTGCTTCGGCTGAAGGCCGCGCCTCGCGCGGCTCGTGGCTGCGCTCACGGTCGCGGCCGCGTTGCGGCTTGCCGCGTCCGCCGCGTGAACGTTCGCGGCCGCGCTGCTCGCGCGGACGGTCGGTCGCATCGCCGGCTTCTGCGTGGACTTCGTAGTCGCCTTCAGCGCGCGGAATGCTCTGGCCGATCAGCTTTTCGATCGCAACCATCGACTTCTGGTCGAGCGGCGTGACGATCGAGATCGCCGTACCGCTGCGGCCGGCGCGGCCGGTGCGGCCGACGCGATGGACGTAGTCGTCGGGATGGTGAGGGACGTCGAAATTGAAGACGTGGCTGACCTCGGGGATGTCGAGGCCGCGGGCGGCGACGTCGGAGGCGACCAGCAACGGCAGCTCACCCTTGCGGAACTGCTCGAGTGCGGCCATGCGGGCCGGCTGGTCCATGTCGCCGTGCAGCGCGCCGACGCTGAAGCCGTGCTTCTGGAGCGATTTGTGAACGATCGCGACTTCGCGCTTGCGATTGCAGAAGATGATCGCGTTCTTGAGATCCTTCGCCTCGCGCAGCAGGCGGCGGAGCAGTTCGCGCTTTTCATGCGCCTCGCGCCCGGCCGGGACCTGGGACTGCGTGACGGTGACGGCGGTGGTGGCGGGCTTGGAGACTTCGACCTTCTGCGGGTTGTGCAGGAAGGTCTCGGTGATGCGCCGGATTTCCGGCGGCATGGTCGCGGTGAAGAACAGGGTCTGCCGCGTGAACGGGACGAGCTTGCAGATGCGCTCGATGTCGGGAATGAAGCCCATGTCCAGCATGCGGTCGGCTTCGTCGATGACGAGCAGTTCCACGCCGGTGAGCAGCAGGCCGCCGCGCTCGGTGTGGTCGAGCAGGCGGCCCGGGGTTGCGATCAGCACGTCGACACCGCGCGTCAGCTTGGCATCCTGGTCGCCGAACGAGACGCCGCCGATCAGCAGGGCGACGTTGAGCTTCTGGCCGGCGCCGTAGCGATCAAAATTCTCTTTGACCTGTGCCGCGAGCTCGCGGGTTGGCTCCAGGATCAGGGTGCGCGGCATGCGCGCCCGGGCTCTGCCCTTTTCGAGGATGGTGAGCATCGGCAGCACGAAGGCCGCGGTCTTGCCGGTGCCGGTCTGGGCGATGCCGAGGACGTCCTTGCGTGCGAGGACGTGAGGGATCGCCTGTTCCTGAATGGGGGTGGGGGTGGTGTAACCGGTGGCCGCCACTGCGGCGAGGACTTTTTCGGATAGTCCGAGATTTGAAAAGGACATTGAGCCTCTGGTCGAAACCGCCGTTCGGAATCGAGGGTAATAAGGCTGGTCGCGTTCCACCCCGAAACGGCGCGCTCTCTAGGAAGCTGGGGGTGCTGACTCACGCGAACAAAGCGCAAGGCTCAGGAATCGCTCTTCGATCCGAGCTGCGTCGCCCCGGAACATAGGCGGGAATTGGCCAAAGTCAATGGAGCAGGCGCGGGAAGGCCCTAAAAACCCTGAGGTTTTACCCAAATAGCGGGCCCGGCTGGGGTTTTTCGCCTCGGCCATTGGCCGGGCGGAGGCGGCGCCTAATGCCCCTCTGGGACCCGGGCCCGGAAGTCGCCGGGGGCCATGCCATAGGCGGCGTTGAAGACCCGGTAATAGGTCGCCAGGCTCTCGAAGCCGCAGGAGGTCGCGATGTCGGCGATCAACCGCTCCGGCGCCTCGCGCAGCAGGCGGCGGCTTCTCTTCAGGCGCTCGTTGGTCACGGTCTGCGAGAAGCTTTTCTCCGCGGCTTCGAACAGCATGTGCAGGTGACGCACGGAAACGCCGAGCAGGTCGGCCACCATCGACGGCGCCAGGTCCGGGTTTTGCAGGTGGCGCGCGATCAGGCGCCGCGCCTGCGAGAGACGGGCGGTCCGCAGCGCAGCCTGTCCGAGCCGGCTGCCGGGGCGCACGATGCCGCGCTCGATCAGCGCCAGATGGGCCAGCGCTTGAACCAAGGAGGTCTGGACAAGGGAGGTCGCATCGGCAGCACTGTCATCGCCAGCGGCGGCCTCGCCGAGATCGGCAAAGCAGGCCGCGAGCAGGGGCGCCAGCGCATGGTCATTGAAGGTCTTCGGCGTGAGTTCGCGGATGCGCCTGTCCTGCGCCGGGATGCGGCTCACCGGGATCTTCAGGATGCGCAGGTGGAAGCCCCCGGCGCCGAGTGGCGCGGTGCGATAGGGCAGGTCGGTATGGCTGGTGGCGAAGCTGCCATTGGCGATCGCGAAGTCGGATCCGCGCATGCCGCCGAACCAGCCGCCGCTGCCGAGCTGCTGATAGACGCAGATGCTGTCGCCGGGTGTGTAGGCGATGTCCGAGGTGCTGCGCTCGACCGTGTAGTGCGAGGCCTTCAGCTCGACGAGACCGCCAGCGCCGAGCTGGCGCAGTGAGAATTCGCCGAAGAAGTCCGCGCGCCGTTCGCGCTCGAGCTCGGCGGTGACGCCGAACAGGCCCTTGGCGCGCACCTCGCGCCAATAGTCGAAGCGCTCCTGCGGCTCGACCTCGTCAGTGCACCAGCGATACACGATAGCCCCTCGTCCGCGAACGGAATTGCGCCTAAGAGAAAGCAGATTCCAGCTGTTCTTGCCATAGGCCCAGACGATGGAACCGGTGGCTGTGCCGGTTGAACCGCCGCTATGGCTGGACCGACTATGACAACAACGGCCGAAGGTCGACAATGGACTGTACGAGGGGCGCCGGCGGTAAGCCGTCCTGCAACGGGAATTTTTCGATGACGCGTCGGCTTTTCAGAATTCTGGTGACCCTTGGCCTCGCGGCGAGCCTTGGCGGCTTCGCGCTTCCTGCTTGTGCCGAGAAGCGCGTCGCGCTCGTCGTCGGCAACAACGACTACAGGAACGTCCCGAAACTGCTCAAGGCGGTCAACGACGCCCGCACCATGGGCGACACGCTGAAGCAGCTCGGCTTCTCGGTGATGGTCGCGGAGAACCAGAGCCGGCAGCAATTCTCCGAGACGCTGCTCGCGTTCGACCGGGCGATCGAGCCCGGCGACACCGCCTTCTTTTTCTATGCCGGCCACGGTTTCGAGATCGCGGGCCAGAACTACCTGCTGCCGACCGACGTGCCGGCGGCGACGGAAGGGCAGGAAGAGCTGGTGCGCGACGCCTCCATCCTGGCGGACCGCATCGTCGAGCGCCTTCAAAACAAGAAGGCGCGGACCTCGATCCTGGTGTTCGACGCTTGCCGCAACAATCCGTTCGAGCGCAAAGGGACCCGCGCGGTCGCCGGCGGCGGCGGGCTCGCGCCGATGATGCAGCTGCCCGAAGGCGTGTTCTCCGTGTTCTCGGCCGGTCCCCGCCAGACCGCGCTCGATCGCCTCTCCAACGACGACGCCGATCCCAATTCGGTGTTCACGCGCACCTTCGCCAAGGAGCTGCTGCAACCCGGCGAGAACCTCGTGCAGGTGGCGCAGCGCACCCGCCGTCTCGTCAGCGAGATGGCCGACACCGTCAAGCACAGGCAGGTGCCGGTCTATTTCGACCAGATGGTCGACGACGTCTTCTTGAGCGGTATCGCGAAAGACGCGGCTGCGCGGCCGGCCGATCCGCCGGCGCAGAAGCTTGCGGCGCTGCCGCCGGTGTCGGTGCCGCGCGTGCAGAAGGAGGAAACCACCAACGCGCCGATCGCGAGCTTCTCGCGCCACAATGGCGGCTGGAGCGTGGTGTTCTCCTTCGCCGATCCGACGCTCGGCATTTCCTGGCGCATGGCCGGCAATGGCGATTTCCGCGAGACCGGATTCATCGACACGCTCGATCCGCGCACGCGCAAGCGGATGCCGAACCCGTCGATCGAATTGCCGCCGGATGCACAGGCCGGCACCATCGAGGTCCGCTATGTCGATCAGTCGGGCGACATGCAGGGCCCGTTCCCGATCAGGTTCGATCCCGAGGCCGCGCTGATCCGCGACCAGCGCAAGATCCTCGACATGACCGCGACGAGCTGGCTGTCATTCCGCGAGTTCAACGGGCTGCTCGTCTACTACACGCACCTTGTGTCCTACCGCTGCGCCATCCGCGAGGTGCGCATCGGCATCGACACCGCGGTACCCAACCAGGTGCTGAAGATGCCGGGGTGTGACATGCGCGACCCCAGCGCGATCACCGCCGGCATGCCGCTCTACATGAAGCTCGCTCCGGCCACGCAGTTCGTCTCGGTGGAGCTGACCTATCGCGACGGCAGCGTATCGGAGATCAAGAGTTTTCGCGCGGCGAACCGCAGCAACAACTGAGGTGTCGCGCAGGCGGCGTCCAACGCCGCTACGCGCGGCGCTTCCTGATGCGGCGCTTGATGGACTCGACGGCTTCGATCAAGGGGGGAGCGAGCGAGAAGAGCGCGCCCATCGCGATCGAAATGATGACGTGGCGAAGCAGGAGCTTCTCCGGCTCCTCGAACGGATAGCCGTTCTGGTCGATGGGCACCGGCGCAAGCGTGCCGGTCTGCCGCCGATGCGACTTCCGCGGCGGGATCATGATCACGACGAAAAGCACGTTGATCAGGATCCAGACGCCGAGCAGTATGAGGATAGTCCGCACCGCAATTTCCTGAAAGAAATCGAAATTCGTTGCAACGCTAACGGGCATTCACAGCTGCGGCAAATTAAACTTGCTTGCTGCACCGCACAGAAAACTTAAGTCGTAAATGAGGGGCGGCCTTGAACCCGAGTTCCTCCGTAAAAGTCCGGTGTTGCATCGTCGGCGGCGGACCCGCCGGCATGATGCTCGGCTATCTCCTGGGGCGCGCGGGCATCGACGTCGTGGTGCTGGAGAAGCATGCGGATTTCTTTCGCGACTTTCGCGGCGACACCGTGCATCCATCGACGCTCCAGGTGATGGATGAGCTCGGCCTGATCGACGGTTTCCTGAAGCTGCCGCACCAGCGCTTGCAGAAGATGGACGGCCTGTTCGGCGGTACGCCGGTGCGCATCGCCGATCTGAGCCGGCTGAACACGAAGTACCCGTTCATCGCCTTCATGCCGCAATGGGACTTCCTGAACTTCCTGCGCGAGGCCGGCAAGCGCTTCGCCTCGCTCAGGGTGATGATGAACACGGAAGCCGTCGACCTGATCCGCCGCGGTGAGACGTTCGCCGGCGTGCGGGCAAAGACGCCGGAGGGACCGATCGACATCGAGGCGGATCTCACCATCGCCTGCGACGGCCGGCATTCGACGGTGCGCGAGCGCGCCGGTCTCGAGGTCGTGGAAATCGGCGCACCGATGGACGTGCTGTGGTTTCGCGCCGGCCGCAAGGCGGACGAGACGGAAAGTGTGTTCGCTCGCGTCGAGCCCGGCAAGATGATGATCACCTTCGACCGCGGCGACTATTGGCAATGCGCCTACGTCATCGCCAAGGGGCAGCACGATGCGGTGAAGGCGAGGGGATTGCAGGCGCTGCTCGACGACGTCGTGCGCATGGCGCCGATCCTCCGAAGCGGCATTGCCGACGTGAAGAGCTTCGACGACATCAAGCTGCTCACCGTCGCGATCAACCGCCTGGCGCGCTGGACGCGGCCGGGCCTGCTTCTCATCGGCGACGCCGCGCATGCGATGTCGCCGGTCGGCGGCGTCGGCGTCAATCTCGCCGTGCAGGATGCGGTCGCGACCGCCAACCTGCTCGCGGACAAGCTTCAGCACGGCTGCCCGTCCGAGGATGAGCTCGACGCCGTGCGCCGCCGGCGCGAGTTCCCGGTGAAGATGACGCAAGCCATGCAGGTGATCGTGCAGAACAACATCATCAGCGGCGCCCTGCAGGGCGGCGACCGGCCGTTGAAGGTGCCGCTGATCGTGCGCCTGATCACCGCGCTGCCATGGCTCCAGGGCATCCCGGCGCGCCTGATCGCGCTCGGCGTGCGGCCCGAGCACGTTCAGTCCAAGGCCGCGCCGGCATCGTAGCGCTGTAATCGGGTAGGGATAATTTCGCGTTAAATCGCGCGCGGCGCGTTGCGGGCGTGCAACAGCGCAGACGGATTCAAGCACCGCAACCTGCCAATCCGGCGTCTTAACTTTGTTGATTCAAATTTGAGTAAGACCTGCATGTGAGCGTGCGCCCATCAAAGGACACGGGGTGTACCATGCGTAAAAAATTGATTGCCGCCTTCGCCTGCACGACCGCGCTGGTTTCGACCGGCGCTGCCGCCGCCGATCTCGGTGCGCGCTACACGAAGGCGCCCGCCTATGTCGAGCCGCTGTTCAACTGGACCGGTTTCTATGTCGGCGGCCACATCGGTGGCGCCTGGACCAACGAGCAGTTCATCAACAACGGGACGGGCGCGGCGTTCGGCGATTTGCTCCCGGGAGAGGGTTATCGTCAGCGCGGCTCCGGCATCATGGGCGGCGCCCAGATCGGCTACAACTGGCAGGCCAACAACTATGTGTTCGGCATGGAAGGCACCATCTCCGGCCTCGACAATAAGGGCACCGTCGTGAACACCGCGTTCGCCCCGGCGAACGACGTGTTCTCCTGGCGTGCCAATGTGCTGACGACGGTCGTCGGTCGCGCGGGCTTTGCCGTGCAGAACAACCTCTTCTACATCAAGGGCGGCTACGCGGGCGTCAACAATCGGCTCTCGGTCACCGACCCCGTTGTGACGGCTACAGGCGGCCAGACTCACTGGGCCAATGGCTGGACCGTCGGCGCCGGCTGGGAATACGGCGTCACCCGCAACTGGATCGTCGGCCTCGAGTACAACTACGCGGCCTTCGGCAGCCAGACCTATCAGCTCGGCGGCCTCGCGGGCAACTACACCTTCGATGCCAAGCCGCGCGACATCCAGTGGGCCGTCGTGCGCGCGAGCTACAAGTTCGACGCGCCGGCCATCGCGCGCTACTGAGCAACGAACGACCAAGCAGCAAAAAAGACGATCACTGACAAATTCAAAGCCCCGGCATTGCCGGGGCTCTTTTTTTCGTGCAGCGAGCGTGCGTCTTAGGCCATCACCGAGAACCCGCCGTCAACGGGGATCGCGGTGCCCGTGACGAAGTTCGAGGCGGGTGAGGCGAGGAACACCGCGATGCCGGCGAAGTCGTCGATCTCGCCCCAGCGCCCCGCAGGCGTCCGCGCCAGCACGCGCTCGTGCAGGCCCGACACCTGCTGCCGCGCGCCGCGGGTGAGGTCGGTGTCGATCCAGCCCGGCAGGATGGCGTTGACCTGGATGTTGTCGGGCGCCCAGGCATTGGCGCAGGCGCGCGTGTATTGCACGATGCCGCCCTTGCTCGCCGCGTAAGCCGTCGCGAAGCTGGCGCCGAAGATCGACATCATCGAGCCGATGTTGATCACCTTGCCGTTGCCGGACGCCTTCAGCGCCGGATAGGCCAGCTTCGAGCACACGAAGGCGCTGGTGAGGTTGGTATCGATCACCTTGTTCCACTCGTCGAGCTCGAGCTCGTGCGGCGGCTTGCGGATGCTCATGCCGGCATTGTTGATGAGGATGTCGATGCGGCCGAACTCCTTGACGACGCGGTCGATCATGGCTGCGACCGCCGCCTGGTCGGTCACGTCGGTGGTGACGGCGATTGCCTTCACGCCGCGCTGTCTGAGATCGGCAACGGCGGTGGCCGACTTGGTTTCGTTGCGCCCGACCACGGCGATATTGGCGCCGGCATCGGCGAGCCCGTGCGCGAGGCCGAGCCCGATGCCGCCATTGCCTCCTGTGACGATCGCGACCTTGCCGCGGAGATCGAACCGGCTGGATGTCATGCTTTCACTTCCTGGTTTCTTCTATTGGTTGCTTTGCCAGATCAGGACCAGCCCGAACCCGGCCATGGCAGCACCATAGCCGGCCCATTGCAGCTGGTTGACCATGAAGCTCGATCGCGGCCAGGGAACGGTGCCCGTGCCCTGTCCGATCCAGAGCAGCCCGACGGCGAGGACAAACAGGCCTGCGATCAGCAGAAATCTGCGCATGCATTCCTCCCCGTTGGTCTGGTTCCGCCGCGGCCTAAGGCATGAACGACTGCCGCGGCCACGAAAACTTGGGCGCACAGTAACCGTAGCTGCGGTTCGGATACAACGGCGGCGCTCGCACAAGCGTCCGGCGTAAGCGGGAGCCACGGCGATGCGCGCTGCTCGGGGTAGGGCGATCACCAATACGGACCGGGCGGAGATCGAAGTCAGCTCGCCTGCGCCTGCAAGTCGCTGAAGGCGGTCGTCGGCCGCCGGCATTCCCGCAACGAAAAAGCCCCGGACGATGCCGGGGCTTTGACGTCTGAACTTGCGTTCGGATCAGTACTTGGCGACGACCGGGCCGGTCCAGTTGAAGCGGTAGACCAGCGAGGTCGAAACCGTCTGGTTCCAGCTGTTGGCGCGGATGCTGTTGACCAGCGGAACGTTGCCGGCGTCGAGCAGCTCGGTCTGGGTCTTGGCATTGTAGAAGGCCGAGCGATATTCGGTCTTCATGAACCAGCCGGGCGAGGTGATGCCGAAGATATTCAGGCTGTTCTCGACGCCGCCACCGATGAACCAGCCGTTGCGGTTGTAGCTGGCGAGATGAGCGCCGACGGGCACGCCCGCGAGGTCCGTGAAGTTGGTCTGGCCGAAGTGAGCGCCTGAGTAACCGCCATTGACGTAGGAGAGAACGTTCGGGGCGACCAGCCAGCCGAGGCGAACGCCCGCGGCCCAGGAGTCTTCCAGCTTCTGGTTGCCGGTGATGCCGAAGATCGGATCCTGAATGGTGGCGCGGATGCTGCCGAACTGACCGTCGGCGAACACACCGGCGACCCAAGTGCCGCTGAACTGCCAGTCGTAGCCGAGACCGACGGTGCCGAACCAGCCCGAGCCACCCTGGCGTTGGGTGATCGTCAGCGGGGTGCCCGTGACAGTATCAACCACGCTCTGGTCAGCGTTCGACAGGCCACCGCCGCCACCGCCGAAGATGTAGAAGCCGGTCCAGTTGGCAACCGGAGCCGCCATCGGAGCCTTCACGTAGGGACGCGCCGCGAGATCAGCCGCCGAGGCCGAACCGGTCATCGCCGCAACCGCGGTCAGAGCCAGCAAAATCTTCTTCATGATAAAATCCCCAACCTTGGTCTGTAGCAGGCGCGAGCGCACTGAAGTTCGTGTCATCTGATGCCCGGACTATAGACGCTTTCCGCCGAAATGCTGTTGCGTGGCAGGCACAGTCGCCGGAAAACGCCCGCCGGCCGGCCCCGGGGAGGATGACGTTAGACTTACAAAAAGAGATGTAATTTCAGTGCGTTATGTGGATTTTCGAATTCCTGGCCCGGGTAAGATTTCGTTAGCAAACTCAGCCTTGTCCGAAGCGGAGGTAGTCCTGCCTCGGCCTTGGTGCCGGTGAGTCGCGGGCCGAGTCGCGGGCCGGTGCGCGGCGTGGAGCGGCGGCGTCCGGCATGAAGTGCCGGGACGAGGGCGGTATCGTCTCCACAAATGAAAAAGCCCCGGACTTGAGCCGGGGCTTTTCGACGGGACCGCGCGAGGTCAGACGTCGAGCAGATCCTCGTTCGCGAATTCGGCCTTGTCCGAAATGAAGGCAAACCGCGCCTCGGCTTTGGTGCCCATCAGACGTTCCACCGAATCGGCGGTGGTGTCGCGATCATCCGCCAGCAGGACCACCTTCAGCATGGTCCGCTTGGCCGGATCCATGGTGGTCTCCTTGAGCTGCGCCGGCATCATTTCGCCGAGGCCTTTGAAGCGGTTCACCTCGACCTTGGCGTTGGCGTTGAACTCGCTCTTGATCAGCGCCTCCTTGTGCGCGTCATCGCGGGCGTAGACCGACTTCGAGCCGTGGGTGAGCTTGTAGAGCGGCGGCACCGCGAGGAAGAGGTGGCCCTCGTCGATCAGCCGCGGCATCTGCCGGTAGAAGAAGGTGATCAGCAGCGAGGCGATATGGGCGCCGTCGACGTCGGCGTCGGTCATGATGATGATGCGCTGATAGCGCAGATCCTCTTCGCGATATTGCGCGAGCGTGCCGCAGCCGATCGCCTGCACGAGGTCGGAAAGCTGGGCGTTCGCCGTCAGCTTGTCCTTGCCGGCAGAAGCGACGTTGAGGATCTTGCCGCGCAGCGGCAGCACGGCCTGGGTCTTGCGGTCGCGTGCCTGCTTGGCGCTGCCGCCGGCCGAGTCGCCCTCGACGATGAACAGTTCGGAACCTTCGGTGCCGGCGTCGCTGCAGTCGGCGAGCTTGCCGGGCAGGCGCAGCTTCTTGCCCGCGGTTTTCCGCGCGGTCTCCTTCTCCTGGCGGCGGCGCAGGCGCTCCTCGGCGCGGTCGATCACGAAGTCGAGCAGCTTGTTGGCCTGGTTCGGATTGCCCGACAGCCAATGGTCGAACGGATCCTTCATTGCCTGCTCGACGATGCGTTGCGCTTCGGCGGTAGCGAGCCGATCCTTGGTCTGGCCCTGGAATTCAGGCTCGCGCACGAACACCGAGAGCATCACCGCCGCACCCACCATCACGTCTTCCGACGTGATGGACGAGGCGCGCTTGCCCTGGCCGACGCGCTCGGCGTGATCCTTCAGGCCGCGCAGCAGCGCGCTCCGCAGGCCGGATTCATGCGTGCCGCCATCGGGCGTCGGCACCGTGTTGGTGTAGGACGAGAGGAAGCCGTCGGCATCCGCGGTCCAGGCGACCGCCCATTCGCAGGCGCCATGCGCGCCGTTGCGGCCCGACTTGCCGGAGAAGATGTCGGGATGCACCAGCGTGTCGGCGTGGATCGCGGCGGCGAGATAATCCTTCAGGCCGCCGGGGAAGTGGAAAGTCGCTTCCGCCGGCACGTCGTCGATGCCCTTGAGCAGTTCGGGCGCGCAGTTCCAGCGGATCTCGACGCCGCCGAACAGATAGGCCTTTGAACGCGTCATCTTGAACAGGCGCTGCGGCTTGAACGCGGCCTTGGCGCCGAAGATGTCGGTATCGGGCTTGAAGCGCACGCGCGTGCCGCGGCGGTTGTTGATCTTGCCGAGATCCTCGAGCTTGCCCTTGGGGTGCCCGCGCTCGAACGTCATGCGGTAGAGTTTCTGGCTGCGCGCGACCTCGACCTCGAGAAGGGAGGAGAGGGCGTTCACGACGGAGATGCCGACGCCGTGCAGGCCGCCCGAGGTCTCGTAGACCTTGCTGTCGAACTTGCCGCCCGAATGCAGTGTGCACATGATGACTTCGAGCGCCGACTTCTTCGGAAACTTCGGGTGCGGATCGATCGGGATGCCGCGGCCGTTGTCGGTGACGGTGAGAAAGCCGTCCGCGCTGAGCTCGACGCCGATGAAGGTCGCGTGCCCGGCGAGCGCCTCGTCCATCGAGTTGTCGATGACTTCGGCGAACAGGTGATGCAGCGCCTTCTCGTCAGTTCCGCCGATATACATGCCGGGTCGGCGCCGCACCGGTTCCAGGCCTTCGAGCACCTCGATGTCGGCCGCGGTGTAGTCGGCTTCCGCGCCGCCCGCGCGTGGCGACGCCTTGGCGGCGGCGCGGGGCTTCGGCTCGTTGCCGCCGAAAAAGTCGTCTTTTGCTTTTGGTTTCAACTGCTTGGACATGAATTTTGATGTGTTTTGAGGGCCGCGCGGGCGGCGAATCGGTTCGGGCGACTATGACACGGCTGGCCTGGAAAGGTCACCGCAGGGCCGGCGGGGGCTGGGGTTGGGAGCTAATCCCGGCGATTTTACGCCGCGGGCCGCTCTGTTCCCGGCAATTTGACGGTGAGGTCGACGCTCAGCCGGGTTTTGTGACTTGATGTCACACAAGTCCCTGGCTTACCAGTCTTTTTCACTGAGCAGGACCTTGAGACGGGGCGGGAAGGCTATTCTGGCATGGAGCAGTTTGCGCACGCACTGGCCGACTTCGTGCGTGCTCACGAGGCTTGGGCGGCTCCGATCGTGTTCCTGCTGGCGTTCGGGGAGTCGCTCGCCTTCATCTCGCTGCTCATTCCGGCCTGGGGCGCACTGGTGGCGATCGGCGCGCTGATCGGGGTCAGCGGCATCAGCTTCTATCCGGTGTGGATTGCCGGCGGCCTCGGCGCGGCGCTCGGCGACTGGGTCTCCTACTGGTTCGGCTATCGCTACAAGGAGCATGTCGCGCAGATGTGGCCGCTCTCGCGCTATCCGGAACTTCTGCCCAGGGGTGAGGCCTTCGTGCGGAGCTGGGGCGTGCCCAGCATCTTCATCGGCCGGTTCTTCGGCCCCTTGCGCGCGTCCGTGCCGCTTGCTGCCGGCATTTTCGAGATGCCCTATTGGAGCTTCCAGGCCGCCAATTTCGTCTCGGCGCTGGTCTGGTCGGCGGCGCTGCTGCTGTTCGGCGACGTGATCGCGAAGATCATGGAATGGATCTGGCGCGTGATCTGACGCCTGAACCTTGACGGGAACCGGATCTGGCCCTATAGCCCCGCGCCATGATCAACGCCGCGACCATCCTGTTCGCCCGTCGCCGCCGCCGCTCTTTAGCGGTTTGGGCGGTCGATCGCGTTTGAGATCATCGTCTTTGCCGCTGGACCCGATCCGCGGCATTCTTTCTCCTGTCAGCGCGATCTGATCCGGCGGCCCCCCAAGGAGGCCCAGCAGGAGACCACGATGTACACCCCACCTTTTTTCAAGCAGGACCGCGCCGCGAGCCTGAAATTCGCTGAGGAGCGCGGCTTCGGCACGATGTGCGCCTTCGACGGCCACAGGCCGGTCGCCTCGCCGCTGCCGTTCTACCTGACCTATGCCGCCGACGGCACGCCGCAGGCCGCCTTTCATGTCGCCCGTCACAATCCGCTGCTAAAGCTTGCGGACGGCGCGACCTCCTGGCTGCTCGTGGTCAACGGCCCCGATGCCTATGTATCGCCGGACTGGTACGTCTCGCCGGACCAGGTGCCGACATGGCTCTACCAGTCGGTGCATCTGACCGGGTCGGTGCGGCTGCTGTCGGATGACGAGCTGTCGGTGCAGATCGATACGCTCAGCGACAAGTTCGAGAGCTGGCTCTTGCCGAAGAAGCCGTGGACGTCGGGCAAGATGACGGCGGGCCGGCTCGAGGCAATGAAGAAGGGGATCGTGGGCCTGATCATGACGGTTGAAGAGGTCGAAGGCAGCTTCAAGCTCAACCAGCACAAATCGGACGCCGACTATACGGCGATCGCCAACGCGCTCGGTGCGCAACCCGCCGCCGACGCGAGGGAGATCGCGCAACTGATGCAGGACGTGAGGCCGGAAGCCTTCGCGGCCGAAACCAACAAGCTCGAAAGGAGCGTGCCATGAGCCTTACTGATACCAAACAGGCCCCGAAGGCGGGCGCTGCGACCAAGCCCGCCACCGTCTTCGTCGACGGCGGCTCCGGCACCACCGGGCTCGGCATCAACGAGCGGCTGAAGCTCCAGAGCGATGTCGCGGTGAAGACGATCGCCGACGACAAGCGCAAGGATCCCGCGGTGAAGAAGGCGCTGATGGAGGAGGTCGATCTCGTCATCCTCTGCCTGCCCGACGAGGCCGCCAAGGAGACGGTTGCGCTCATCGACAGCATGGGGCCGTCGGGCCCGAAGGTGCTGGACGCCTCGACCGCCTACCGGGTTGCGCCCGACTGGGCCTACGGCTTTCCGGAACTGACGCCGGATCAGCCCGCCAAGATCAAGGCCGCGAAGAAGGTCTCCAATCCCGGCTGCTATCCGACCGGCGCGATCGCGCTCTTGCGGCCGATCGTCGATGCCGGGCTGTTGCCATCAGACTATCCCGTCACGGTGAACGCGGTGAGCGGCTATTCCGGCGGCGGCAAGTCGATGATCGCGAGCTTCGAAGACGGCAGCGCGCCGTCCTTCGAGCTCTACGGCCTCGGCTTCGAGCACAAGCATCTGCCGGAGATGCAGCTCTATTCGAACCTGACGCGGCGGCCGATCTTCATTCCCTCGGTCGGCAACTACCGGCAGGGCATGCTGGTCTCGGTGCCGCTCCAGCTCGACACGCTGCCGGGCAAGCCCAGCGGTGCCGATCTCCAGGCCGCGCTGGCGAAACGCTACGCCGGCTCGAAATACGTCTCGGTGATGCCGCTCCAGAACGAGGCGAGCAAGGGCGGCCGGCTCGAGCCGGAGGCGCTGAACGAGACCAACATGCTCGAGCTCTACGTCTTCGCCAGCGACAAATATCACCAGGCCGTGCTGGTCGCCCGGCTCGACAATCTCGGCAAGGGTGCCTCGGGCGCGGCCGTGCAGAACATGCGGCTGATGCTGGGCCTGCCGGAGGCGTAGCGGCAAGGCTCTCTCTCCACCGTCGCCGCGAGCGAAGCGAAGCAATCCAGAATCTTTCCGCGGCGACAGTCTGGATTGCTTCGCGCCTCGCCATGACGCCGGGAATGCTCGGCAGCAAGATACGCGGCTGCCGGGGCCCTTCGTGTCGGGCCAAAACTCAGCGCAAAATCACGTCCGCCGGAAACGGCCGAACAGGACGGCCGGCACAGACATTGTCACGCGCCACCACCGCGTCGTGGTGAGACTTTTCGATTTCACCGAGCGAGCGGCTGGAGATGTCGCACGCCTCCTGATGGTCTTGCGCGTAGCCGTGCAGGGAACTCCAGGCGAGCGATGCGCGGATGTAAGCGTTACAGCGGTCCGGCATCAATCCACGGTTCATCGGCTTGGTGGCTTCGATGGCTTCGCTGCGCAGGCGCATCAGTTCGGAGCATTGCGCCTGCACCTCGCCGCCAAATCCGGCGAGCGCGATCATCGCGATGGCTGAAAGAAGGGTCCGCATCCGGAATCCTCGCTTCGGCTGCCTCAGCCCGCGTGACAATATCGCAGATCGCAGGGGCCTGCGCCTGCTTTTCGGATGCTCAAAGCACCTTGAAGATCGCCAGCGCCAGCACGGCCTGCGCGAGGAAGCCGACGGTGAAGGCGAGGGTGCGGAACACCGGGATTCCCATCGCGTAGACGATCAGATGTGCGACGCGCGACCAGAAATAGACCGCGCAAGCGAGCACGGTCCATTTCGACGAATAGTCGATCGCGTTCAGGATCAGCACCAGCGGTGCGAAGATCACGAGATTTTCCACGGCGTTGTCATGCGCGAACATGAGTCGCGTCGCCCAGGGCGATTGCGGCTTGTCGCTGCGGGAGGGGTTTGCCATGGCGCCCGACAGCCCGCGAACCTGGCAGCGGTCGAGGATGTAGGGGACCCACAGGATGCCAGTGAAAATCACCGTCAGTGTCAGCCAGAACAATTCACGCGTCATAACCCGGTCCCCTCATTCATCACTGTGCTGAAGGCGAGCTTATACAAGCGCAGGAGATTCCGCTATGCGCGAACCCTGACATAGCTGCCGGGTGCATCCTCGATCGGGGGGAGCGCCTCGCTGCCGACTGCGCGCGCCGGGACCTCCTCGGGGTCGAGCTCGCCGAGCCATTGCCGCCAGTCGGGCCACCACGAGCCCTTGTGCTCGACCGCGCCCTTCATCCACTCGGCGACGTTGACGTCCTTGATGTTGTCGTTGGTCCAGTACTGGTACTTGTTCGAGGCGGGCGGGTTGACGACACCGGCGATGTGGCCCGAGCCGGACAGCACGTATTTCACCGGGCCGCCGAAGAATTGCGAGCCGTACAGCACCGACTCGGCCGGCGCGATGTGGTCCTCGCGGGTGGCGAGGTTGTAGACGGGCACCTTGACCTTGGAGAGATCGAGCAGCGTGTTGTCGAGCACCATCGTGCCCGTGGACAGCCGGTTCTCCAGATAGCAATTGCGCAGGTAGTAGGAATGGTTCGACGCGGTCATGCGCGTCGCATCCGAATTCCAGTGCAACAGGTCGAACGCGCTCGGCTGCTGGCCCTTCAGGTAATTGCTGACGACGTAGGACCAGATCAAATCGTTGGAGCGCAACATGTTGAAGGCCATCGCCATCTTCGAGCCTTCGAGCACGCCGGCGGTCTTCATGTCGTGCTCGAGCGATGCGATCTGATCCTCATCGACGAACACGAGGAGATCGCCGGCATGGGTGAAGTCCACCTGTGCCGCGAAGAACGTCGCCGAGCTCACGCGCTGGCGGCGCTTCTCGGCGAGCCAGGCCAGCGTGGTCGCGAGCATCGTGCCGCCGACGCAATAGCCGGCGGTGTGCACCTTCATCTCGCCGGTGACCTTCTCGATCACGTCCATCGCGGTGAGCGGGCCTTCCTTCATGTAGTCTTCCCAGCTCTTGTTACCGAGCCGCTTGTCGGGATTGACCCATGAGATCACGAACACGGTGATGCCCTGGTCGACGCACCACTTGATGTAGGATTTCTCCGGCTTGAGATCGAGAATGTAGAACTTGTTGATCCAGGGCGGCACGATCAGGAGCGGGGTGCGCAGCACGTTCTCCGTGGTCGGAGAATACTGGATGAGCTGCATCATCTCGTTCTGGTAGATCACCTTGCCCGGCGTCGTCGCCATGTTGACGCCGACGACGAGATTGTCCGGGTTGGACTGGCGGATCTTCAGCATGCCCTTGCCGGCCGCGATGTCCTCGGCCAGCATCTTCAGGCCGCGCGCCAGATTCTCGCCGCTGCTCGCCACCGTCTCGCGCAGCACTTCCGGATTAGTCAGCACGAAGTTCGAGGGCGACAGCGCGTTGGTGACCTGCTGGACGTAGAACTCGGCCTTGCGGCGGGTCTGCGGGTCGAGCCCCTCGGCGTCACGCACCAGCTCCTGCGCCCATTTGGTCGTGAGCAGATAGAGCTGCATCACAAAATCGAAGAACTGGTTCGACTTCCATTCCGGATCGGCGAAACGCTTGTCGCGCGGCGAGGGTGCAATCGCGGGCGGGGCGTCCTGGCCGGCCATGCGGCGCGCCGCCGCGCCCCAGAGGTCGAGATAGTCCTTGGCGAGCTTGGTCTGGAGATCGGACGAGCGCGAGGTGTCCGACAGCCAGTATTCGGCGACCGATGTGAAGGCCTTGACGACTTCGGCAAGCTCGGCCGGCGGACGGTCCTGCACCTCGCCGCTCTCGCGCGGCTTGAGGAAGGCGGCCAGCGCCTTGCCGCCGCTCTCCATCGCCCGCGCGACATTCATCGCGAAGGCTTCCGCATCGAACTTCGTCTCGGGTTTGGGCGTGTCGGTCGTGGCCATACTCATGGGCAGAACAGTAACGATTCATTCCGTATTCGTCACCGCGAAGCTCGCATGTTTGACGTTAAACACTCTCGAAGATGTGTTGCACTGCGACAAATTTTCTTGGTTCCGTCACAATCGAGCCGCACCGCTCGGTTTGGTAGTGCCGGGGTGTTTTCTCGCTCGGACCATTTGGGCAGCAATGGTTTGAGCTTGGGCGTGGTCTTGGGTAAGGTTGCCCGGGGCCGTGCTTTGGGACGAGTAGGGGATTTTCCCAAGTGTTGGCGTTGAGGGACCTGCAAAAGTCGCTGCTGATCTGCGGCGCGCTGCTGAGCGTGGCGTTCGCGCTGGGCGGCTGCTCGAGTCAGCTCGCGGATATGACGCCTGCGGATGCGCAGGCGCATTCCAGGGAGCCCGGCACCTATTTGCCGGTGCATGATCTGCCGCCGGAGCGCGATCAGGCGGTCATCCCGCCGGACCAGCGCGCCAAGATCGAGGCCGAGCTTGCCGCCGCGCGCGACCGCCAGGCGGTCGCCGCCAAGGATGCCAAATGAGGCGGTGCAAGGTAATCGCTGGCGCGACCGCCTTGGCGTGCTAAAAAGACCTCAGTTCAGCCGAGAGTCAGGGCGAACGACTTCAGCCCCCGTCGTCGGAAGTTGCTCTAAACGTTTGATTTTGAGCAATTTTTGCGAAGGGGGCGAGCGCGTCTCCGAACGGCCGTTCTAGCCTGTCGATTCTGTCCTGACCGGGTGCCCGGAGCCCAGAGAGCCATGGAAGAGTTTTACCGCATCCGCCGCCTTCCGCCTTACGTGTTCGAGCAGGTCAACCGGGCCAAGGCGGCCGCGCGGAACGCCGGCGCCGACATCATCGACCTCGGCATGGGCAATCCGGACCTGCCGGCTCCGCCGCACGTGCTGGAGAAGCTCAAGGAGACGCTCGGCAAGCCGCGCACCGACCGCTACTCGGCCTCCCGAGGCATCCCCGGCCTGCGCCGGGCCCAGGCCGGCTACTACGCCCGCCGCTTCGGCGTGAAGCTCAATCCCGACACCCAGGTGGTGGCGACGCTGGGCTCGAAGGAGGGCTTCGCCAACGTGGCGCAGGCGATCACCGCGCCGGGCGACGTCATCCTGTGCCCCAACCCGAGCTACCCGATTCACGCCTTCGGCTTCCTGATGGCGGGCGGCGTGATCCGCTCGGTACCCTCCGAGCCGACGCCGCAGTTCTTCGAGGCGGTGGAACGGGCGATCGTGCATTCGATCCCCAAGCCCCTGGCGCTCGTCGTCTGCTATCCCTCGAACCCGACCGCCTATGTCGCGAGCCTCGACTTCTACAAGGACCTTGTGGCCTTCGCGAAGAAGCACGAGATCCTGATCCTGTCCGATCTCGCCTATGCCGAGGTCTATTTCGACGAGAACAACCCGCCGCCCTCGGTGCTCCAGGTGCCGGGCGCGATGGACGTCACCGTCGAGTTCACCTCGATGTCGAAGACCTATTCGATGGCCGGCTGGCGCATGGGCTTTGCGGTCGGCAATGAGCGCGTGATCGCGGCGCTCGCCCGCGTCAAATCCTATCTCGATTACGGCGCCTTCACGCCGGTTCAGGTCGCCGCGACCGCGGCGCTGAACGGCCCCGACGATTGCATCAAGGAGATGCGCGACACCTACCGCAAGCGCCGCGATGCGCTGGTGGAGTCGTTCGGCCGCGCCGGCTGGGAGATTCCGCCGCCGGAGGCCTCGATGTTCGCCTGGGTGCCGCTGCCGGAAGCGTTCCGCAGCGTCGGCAGCATGCAGTTCGCGACCCTGATGGTGGAGAAATCCGGCGTCGCGGTGTCGCCCGGCGTCGGCTTCGGCGAGCATGGTGAAGGATATGTCCGCATCGCCATGGTGGAAAACGAGCAACGGATCAGGCAAGCCGCGCGCGGCGTGCGCCGCTTCCTTGAAAGCGGCATCGAAACGTTGCACAACGTCGTTCCGCTCGCCAATCGGCGCTAATTCTCTTCGACAGGTTTTCGATAAGCATCATGGTCGCACCCCTGAAAGTGGGCATAGCGGGGCTCGGCACCGTGGGTGCCGAAGTTGTCCGTTTGATTGAAACGCAGGGACGCGTGCTCGCGGGCCGCAGCGGCCGCGGCATCCGCGTCGTCGCCGTCACCGCGCGCTCGAAGGCCAAGAAGCGCGCTGTCGACCTGCGCGGCGTCGAATGGGTGAAGGATCCGATGGCGCTCGCCACCCATCCGGAGGTCGATTGCTTCGTCGAGCTGATGGGCGGCGCCGGCGATCCCGCGCTCTCCGCGGTCGAGGCTGCGCTCAATGCCGGCAAGTCCGTCGTCACCGCCAACAAGGCGCTGCTGGCCAAGCATGGCCTCAAGCTCGCCAAGGCCGCCGAAAAGCACGGCGGCGCGCTGAATTTCGAGGCAGCGGTCGGCGCCGCGATTCCCGTCATCAAGACGCTGCGCGAGGGCTTGGCGGGAACCGGCATCAACCGCGTCTACGGCATCCTCAACGGCACCTGCAATTACATCCTGACGCGGATGGAGCAGGAGGGCCTGTCGTTTGCCGAATGCCTCAAGGACGCGCAGCGGCTGGGCTATGCCGAGGCCAATCCGTCCTTCGACGTTGACGGCCACGACACCGCGCAAAAACTCGCCATTCTCGCCAGCCTCGCTTTCGGCACGAAAGTTGCTCAAAGCGCGGTGTATGTCGAAGGTATCTCCTCCATCGCGCCGGAAGATCTGCGCGCGGCCGCCGATCTCGGCTACCGCGTCAAGCTGCTCGGCGTTGCCGTTCGCACCGCCAAGGGCATCGAGCAGCGCGTGCACCCGACCATGGTTCCAAAATCCTCCTCGATTGCGCAGGTGATGGGTGTCACCAATGCGGTCACGATCGATGGCGAGGGCATTCCGCCGATCACGCTGGTCGGCCCCGGTGCAGGCGGTGCCGCGACCGCATCCGCCGTTGTCGCCGACATCGCCGACGTCGCGCGCGGCATCCGCGCCAATCCGTTCGGCCGGCCGATCTCGCATTTGCGCGACACCAAAAAGGCGCCGATGGAGCGCCACGAGGGCGGCTACTACATCCGCCTTTTGGCGCGCGATTTCCCGGGCACTGCGGCGGCAATCGCGACCCGGCTGGCAGAACAGAAGATTTCGATCGAGTCGATCGTGCAGCGTCATCCCAATGGCGGCGCTCCGGCGGCAAACGGCAAGGCGGTCCCCGTGCCCGTCATCCTGATCACCTATGCGACGCACGAGGACGCGGTGCGCCGCGCGCTCGCCGCCGTGCAGCGCGACAAGGTGATCAGCGGACGGCCGCAGGTGATCCGGATCGAGAAGAACTAGAGCATGCTCCAGACCCGGTGAGCCGCGCCCGCGCAAAAGTGTGAAGCGGTCTTCCGGAAAGAGCAGGCTCAAGCAATGACACGGTTCGAACGAACTGTGGGTGTTACGAGTTGATGCGGGCGGAGATTTCCGTCCAGAACCGTTTCGAAGGAGTTAGCCGATGTCGACCCATATTTCAGTCCCGCCGCACGCGTTGCTCGAGCGCATCCTCACGCTGGAGATCGTGCGGGTGACCGAGCGGGCGGCGGTGTCTTCGGCGCGGCTGCGCGGCCACGGCAACGAGAAGGCGGCCGACCAGGCCGCCGTGGACGCGATGCGGCGCGAGCTCAACAAGCTGCCGATCGAGGGCACCATCGTGATCGGCGAGGGCGAGCGCGACGAGGCGCCGATGCTGTTCATCGGCGAGAAGGTTGGCATGAATGCCGGCCCGCAGGTGGACATCGCGGTCGACCCGCTCGAAGGCACCACGCTGTGCGCCAAGAACATGCCGGGCTCGATCGCCACCATGGCGATGGCCGACGGCGGCACGCTGCTGCACGCTCCCGACGTCTACATGCAGAAGCTTGCGATCGGACCGGGCTACGACAAGGGCATCGTCGATCTCGATGCGAGCCCGGCTGACAACGTCCGCCGCCTCGCCAAGGCCAAGGGTGTCCAACCGGACGGCATCACCGTTCTCGTGCTCGACCGCCCGCGCCATGCCAGCATCATCGAGAGCGTGCGCTCGACCGGCGCGGCGGTGCGCCTCATCACCGACGGCGACGTCGCCGGCGTGATCCATTGCGCCGATCCCGACAACACCGGCGTCGACATGTATCTCGGCACCGGCGGTGCGCCGGAAGGCGTGCTCGCGGCCGTGGCGCTGCGCTGCATCGGCGGCCAGATGCAGTGCCGCCTCATCCTCGATTCCGACGAGAAGCGCGAGCGCGCCGCCAAGATGGGCGTCAACGATCCCAAGATGATCTACGGCATCGAGGACATGGCGCGCGGCGACTGCCTGTTCGCCGCCACCGGCGTCACCACGGGCTCGCTGCTGTCGGGCGTCAAGTTCCGCAAGGACGGCGTGATCGAGACCGAGACGGTGGTGATGCGCTCCGTCACCGGCACCGTGCGCTACATCAAGGCCGAGCACCGCGAGCTGGCGAAGTTCCACCTGGACTGACGTTGGCCGTCATTCCGGGGCGAACGGGACCGCGCGAAGCGCGGCCCGGAGAACCCGGAATCTCGCGCCGACAACCTCTGGATTCCGGGTTCGCGCTCCGCGCGCCCCGGAATGACAAAGACAAAAGCAAAAAGAGGAAGCGCCCATGTCCGATCTCTCCGCCGTCAAAGCCCTGGTCTTCGACGTGTTCGGCACCGTCGTCGACTGGCGCACCAGCCTGATCACCGACTTCATGTGGTGGAGCAGGCAGCGCGGCATCAGCGCCGACTGGACCGCCCTGGTGGACGGCTGGCGCGGCATGTACATGGCCTCGATGGACGACGTGCGCAAACATCCCGAGCGCGGCTATGTCATGCTCGACGATCTACACCGCCGCTCGCTGGAAAAGCTGGTCGCGCAATTCTCGATCAAGGGCCTCACCGAAGCCGATCTCGATTACCTCACCAAGGGCTGGCATCGCCTGCATCCCTGGCCCGACAGCGTCGCCGGCCTGACGCGGCTGAAGTCGAAATTCGTCATCTCGCCGCTGTCGAACGGCAACGTCGCGCTGCTCACCAACATGGCGAAGTTCGCCGGCCTGCCGTGGGACCTCGTCATGTCGGCCGAGCTGTTCGAGCACTACAAGCCCGATCCCGAGACCTATCTCGGCGCCGCGCGCCTGCTCGGCCTCAAGCCGGGCGAGGTGATGATGGTCGCCGCCCACAACGGCGATCTCGCCGCCGCGCAGAACAACGGCCTGAAGACCGCGTTCGTGGCGCGGCCGACGGAGTACGGGCCGTTGCAGAAGGTCGACTTCGAAGCCACCGGCAACTGGGACATCGTCGCCAAGGATTTCGGCGGGATCGCCGACAGGCTCGGCTGCTGACATCTTGCGCCGAAGCGCCTTGGCCCGCGCACTACTTCGCGATCGGCGTTGTCAACTCGGTATCGGCGGTGTCCACCACGAAGACGGCCAGCAGCTTCGCCGGCTCGGTGTCGCTGGCGTTGGTGCTGACGGCATGGCGATCGCCGGGCTTCTCGGAGAAGTTCTCTCCCTTGTGAAAGACCTTGGCGGGCTCGTCATTGACCTGGCTGCGTATCGCCCCTTCCAGCACCGTGGCATAGATGAACGCGGAGCGTGCGTGGGTGTGGGCCGGTGAGGAGCCTCCGGGACCATACTCGACCAGCACGCCCTTCATGCTCTTGCCGGGAGCATTCGGCAGGACCTGGTCAAACACGACAGTCACCTTGGCCGACTTCGCAGCCGGCTGCGTCTCGGCTGCCTGGGCCGCCAGGACGAATGCGGCGTAAGCCGCCGTTGCGATCAGCAATCTGCGCATGGGATTTCCTTCATTGCCGTGGTTGCAGCGACCTTGGGATCGCGGATCCTCAAGCCGTCGCGAGCCATTTTGCGAGCGGCGTCTTCCCGAGCCGCGCCTCGCCGAGCGGGACCAGCGAGGTGTCCTCGATGGGGGCGCCGTAATATCCTGCCTTGGCGTCTCCCACCACCGGGCGGCTGTCGCCCGATGCTTTCAGGCGGCGCGCGACGAACTCGTTGAAGGGAGCTTTTTCCGGTCCCGCGATATCGATCGTGCCGTTGAGCGGCCGTCCCGTCGCGACCTCCGCGAGGGAAGCAACCACGTCGTCGGATGCGATCGGCTGAAACGACGCCGATGGCACGACGATCTTGCCGTCAATCGCTCCCGCTTCGCCGATGGCCCCGAGGAATTCAAAAAACTGCGTGGCGCGAACGATCGAGTAGGGGACCGGAGATGCCTTGACGATGGTCTCCTGCGCGAGCTTGGCACGAAAATAGGCGATGTCGGGCGAGCGATCGGTTCCCACGATCGACAGCGCGACATGATGCTTGACGGCTGCTGCGGCCTCGGTCGCGGCGAGGTTCTGGCTCGAACGCTGGAAGAATTCCAGCACGGCGGCGGGCTCCCAGGACGGCGCGTTGGCGACGTCGACCACGACATCCGCGCCTGCCAGCGCGGCAGCGAGGCCTTCCCCGGTCACGGCGTTCACGCCTGTTTTTGGAGAGGCCGCTATGACCTCGTGGCCTTGCTGCTTGAGTTTCGACACGAGCTTGGATCCAATCAATCCGCTGCCGCCGATCACGACGATCTTCATGGCATGTCTCCTGAGCATTTTGCGAGCGTGAGCGGCGTCAGGCCAAAGGGGCGTCACGAGCTCTCGTCGACGAAAGTGATGCGAGGGGACTCTTATCCGAGCAGTGAGGCGAGCTCTTGCCTGGAACGGGCCTGCCTTGCCGAAAAATGCTCCAGAAGTGTCGTTGCGACGCGACAGGAACCGGTCAGGGATCATTCACCTCTGTCGGTCAGATCAAGCGAACGGCCCGGGCCACACATGCGCGACCCGGGCTTGGTATCACCGGCTACAACGTCATCTGCATCGGTTCGGGATAGTAGTGGAACCCGTCACCCGCCTTGGCGACGTGGCCGTAGCCGGGCCAGGCGAAGTGATAGGACATCACGGGCGTCTTGTTGGCCGCGAGCATGGTGAGCAGCTTGACGCGCGACTCGGCTGCCTGCTTCGGGTCGGTGTCGTAGGAGAATTCCATCCGCGGCCGCTCCAGCAGCAGCACGGAATGGTGCGAGAGGTCGCCGAGGAAGGCGAAGGACTTGCCGGCCGAGGAGACCATGAAGATGGTGTGGCCGACGGTGTGGCCGGGCGCGGAGATGGCCTGCACGCCGGGCAGGAATTCCTGGCCGTCCCTGAAGAACACGATGCGGTCGCGGACCGGCAGCAGGTTCTTGCGGGCGTGCACGACGAAGTCCTTTGCCGGGCTCCCCATCTTGCCTTCATCGGTCCAGAAGTCGAAATCGGTCTGGGAGATGTAGATCTGCGCGTTCGGAAACAGCGGCTTGTTGTTGGCATCCACGATGCCGCCGATGTGATCGATATGCGCGTGCGAGCAGACCACGGCATCGATGTCCTCCGGCTTGATACCGGCCTCCATCATGCTCTTCTGCTGCCGGCCGGTGGTGGGGCCGAACATCTTGGAGCTGCCCATGCCGGTGTCGAACAGGATGAGCTTGTCGCCGGTGTTCACGATCGGCGAGTTCTGCTCGAGCACGACATTGTCCGGCGACAGGAAATTGTCGGCGAGCATCTTCTTCACCTCTTCCTTGGAAACGCCGGTGAAGGTGCCGGAGGGATCGCCGAGCGGCAGCGGTCCGTCGGAGACGACGGTCACTTCGGCGTCGCCGAGAATGAAGCGGTGCCAATAGGGAGTCTGGGTGCCGAGCTTGGGAGCGCGTGCCATCGCACTGCTGCCGAGCATTGCGCTGGCGCCAAGGCCGGCGCCGAGTGCGAGCAGGGATCGACGTGAGACATCGAGTGTCATTCGTTTCCTCCATTCTTCTTTTGAGCTGCGCGATTGTCTCGCGCGTTGTGTTCGGCCTGAGGCCAGCGGTGGAATGCTGCGCCGGTTCAGACAAGCTAGCAAGTGGAATTGATTTGCGGGTCAGCGCGGCTTGTCAAAGTGCGCGATGCAATTCCGGCGCGCGACAAAAGACACCGGTTGCCGACGTTGCTTTCGTCAGCACGATCCAGCCACGCGGTGCCGCAATGCAATCAATGATTGTGTCGCGATTGTGTCTCCTGACCGCCCGACGCGGCAGGACTGCAAGAATCTTTTCGCGTCACGACGGCACGCGTCCGCATAGGCCGTGTTCGCCATCGGGCTTCACTCGGCTACTCCCCGGCCTAGCCATGGGCAACGCCGAAAGCGCAGGGAATAGGCCGGGCGTGATCTCACGCGATCCGCAGCGCGAGGTCGCTTGCTTCCGTTTCGGCAAAGCCGGCCTGCAGGACCTCTTCGCGCTTGTGGCGGAGATGCGCACGCAGGATGTGGGAGAGGCCGGCGCCGTCGCGCCGCTGCAGCGCGTTCAGGATCGCCTCGTGCTCCTTCACGGCGAACGCCCAGCGCTGCGGCGTCATCGGCGTGACGTAGCGCGCGCGGCGGATGCGCGCCGTCACGGAGGCGTAGAGCCCGGTCAGTGCGGGATTTCCGGCTGCGGCGACGATGGCTTCGTGGATGGCGCGGTTGCCGCGGTAGTACTGGATCAGGTCGCCCTCGCGATAATGCCGAACCATGTCCGTGTGCGCAGCGGCGATCTCGTCGATCTCGGCGTCGCTGATCCGCTCGCAGGCGAGCTCGCCGGCAAGCGCTTCGAGCCCCTGGCAGACTTCGAACAGGTCGCGCATGTCCTTGTCGGTCAGCTTCGCCGCGCGCGAGCCGCGATGAGGCAGGAGCTGCACGAGACCTTCGGCGGCGAGCACCTTGAGCGCTTCCCGCAGCGGCGTGCGCGAGATCTGGAGCCGGTCGCACAGCTCGCGCTCGGGAATCCGCGCGCCCGGCGGGATTTCGCCGTCGAGCAGGATGGCGCGGATGCGGCCGACGACCTCCTCATGAAGCATGGCAGGCGGCTCCAATTTGAATGCAAAAACGCAGTAATCGGTCGAAATATGCAAGTTCCAGCTTGCTAATCGCAGATTCTGCATTCAAAAATGTAAAAAACAAGAGGGCATGAGGAAATGGACCACGCTGCGGAGGCGGACGACCTCGTTTTTGAACGTCAGGACGGCATCGGGCGGATCACCTTCAACCGTCCGCAGGCGCGCAATGCCTTCACCTTCGCCATGTACGAACGGCTCGCGGCGATCTGCGAAGAGGCCGACCGCGATCATTCCCTCAAGGTGCTGGTGCTGCGCGGGGCCGGCGACAAGGCCTTCGCCTCCGGCACCGACATCAACCAGTTCCGCGAGTTCAAGACGCCGCAGGACGCGATCGACTACGAGAACCGCATCGACCGCGTGCTCACCACGCTCGAGCAGTGCCGGGTCCCGACCATCGCCGCGATTAACGGGTTCTGCACCGGCGGCGGGGCGGGCATCGCCGCGGCCTGCGACCTGCGCATCGGCACGAACAGCGCCAAAATCGGATTTCCGATCGCCCGGACGCTCGGCAACTGCCTGTCGATGTCCAATGTCAGCCGTCTCACCGCGCTCATCGGCGCTGCGCGCGTCAAGGATCTGATCTTCACCGCGCGCCTCATTGACGCCGCTGAAGCCGCCAGCGTCGGGCTGCTCGGCGAGGTCGTCGAGGATATCGCGGCCCTGGACAGGCGTGCCGACGAGGTCGCTCGCCTGCTGGCCAGCCACGCGCCGCTGACGCTGACCGCGACCAAGCAGGCGGTGGCGCGCCTGCAAAGGCGGCTGACCCGGGACGAGGGGGAAGACCTCATCCTGATGTGCTACACGAGCCAGGATTTTCGCGAAGGGCTCGATGCTTTCCTCAACAAGCGCGCGCCGCAATGGCGCGGCCAATAGGACGGGCCGATGCAAAGCGATCGATCGCAATCCACCTCTCGCCGTTCGGGACCGCTTGCCGGCCTCAAGGTCATCGATCTCACCCATGTCATGGCGGGGCCGACCTGCACCTTGATGCTCGCCGACATGGGCGCGGACGTCATCAAGATCGAGAAATGGCCGAACGGCGACGACACCCGCCATTCGGTGCCGCCCAAGATCGGCGATGAGGCGGCCTCCTTCCTGATGATGAACCGCAACAAGCGCGGCATCGTGCTGGACCTCAAGACCGATGGCGGCAAGAAGGTGCTGCGGCGGCTGATCGCGGACGCCGACGTGCTGGTCGAGAATTTCGCGCCGGGCGCCATGGAGCGCCTCGGCTTCGGCTATGAAGACCTGCACAAGCAGTATCCATCGCTGATCTACTGCTCGCTGTCCGGCTTCGGCCGCACCGGCCCCTACAAGCACCGCCGCGGTTTTGACCTCGTCGCGCAGGCGATGAGCGGCATCATGAGCTTTACCGGCGAACGCCCGGATGGTCCGCCCGTCAAATGCGGCCCGCCGCTGTCCGACATCACCGCCGGCCTGCTCGCGAGCATGGGTATCCTTGCCGCCTATACGCATCGGCTCAAGACTGGCGAAGGGCAGTGGGTCGAGACCTCGCTTTACGAGGCGGCCCTGGTGCAGACCTACTGGCAGTCCACGATCGCGCTGGCCGCGGGCACCGCGCCGCGCGCGATGGGCTCGGCGCATCCGCTCAACGCGCCGTACCAGGCCTTCGAGGCCTCGGACGGCTGGCTGGTGGTCGGCGGCGCCAACAAGAAGCATTGGCTGTTGATGCTGGAGGCGCTCGGTGCCAGCGAGCTCGCCTCCGATCCGCGCTTCGTCACGGGGGCCGACCGCATGGCGCATCTGAAGGAGCTCGAGGCCGTCCTGAGCGAGCGCTTCCGCACCCGGTCGCGGGTGCATTGGCTTGCGGCACTCGATGAGAAGGGCGTGCCGTGCGGCCCCGTGCACGACATGCTGGAGGCGCTCAGCGATCCGCAGACGCTGGCGCGCGAGATGGTCGTCGAGGTCGAGCATTCCACGCTCGGTCCCGTGAAGACGATCGGGCTTCCGGTCAAGTTTTCGGAGACCCCAGGCAAAGTGCTCTCGGGCGCCCCGGTCTACGGTGAGCATACCCGCGAGGTGCTGGCCGAACATGGGTTCGACCAGAAGCAGATCGAAGCGCTCGAGCAAGAAGGCGCAATCGTTTCAGCCGCAGACAGACGCGAGGAACGCGTCGCCTGACCGGTTCGATACAACAAATAAAACAGAACATAAGAACTGGAGGAAATCATGGGTCGGACGTCAACACTTCTGCTTTCCGCAGCCGCGACCGTGCTCGCCGGCACGGTCCCGGCGTTTGCGGCCTGGCAACCGCAAAAGCCGATCGAGTTCGTGGCCACCGCCGGACCGGGCGGCGGCACCGACAATCTCGCCCGTGCGGTGCAGAACATCGTCACCAAGTACAAGCTGACGGAGCAGCCCATCGTCGTCGTCAACAAGGGCGGCGGCAGCGGCGCCGAAGGTTATGTCTACGGCAAGGCGTCCGCAGGCGATCCCTACAAGGTGATCTTCGGAACGTCGAACGCCTGGCAGCAGCCGCTCGTCTCCAAGGTCGCCTTCAACTACACCGATCTCACCCCGATCGCGGCGATGGCGCAGGACGAGTTCCTGCTGTGGGTCAAGCAGGATGCGCCCTACAAGACGGCGGGGGACTATCTGAAGGCGGCCGCATCGGGCGAATTCAAGATGGGCGGCGCGCAGTCGAAGGACACCGACGAGGTGCTGACCCGCATGATCGAGAAGGCCGGCAAGGTCAAGCTGACCTACATCCCCTTCAAGAGCGGCGCCGAGACCGCCGTGCAGCTCGCCGGCGGACACCTCGACTCCCACGTCAACAATCCCAGCGAGAGCCTCGGGCAATGGCGTGGCGGCACGCAGCGACCGCTTTGCGTTTTCAGCCCGAAACGGCTGCCGCAGGGTCCCAAGGTCACCGCGACTGAAGGCTGGAGCGACGTTCCGACCTGCGCCGAGCAGGGGCTCGACATCAAGCAATATGAGCAGCCGCGGACGGTGTGGCTGCCCGGCAAGGTCACGCCGGATCAGGCCGCGTTCTATGTCGACCTCATGAAGAAGGTGCAGGCGACGCCGGAATGGAAGGACTACATCGAGAAGACCTCCCAGGTCGACACGTTCCTGACCGGCGCCGAGCTCGACAAGTTCATCAAGGAGGACCTTGAGCACGTCAAGCAGGTTGCGGGCGAGCAGGGCTGGCTGGTCAAGTGAGGCGACCATCGTGCCACAATCTCCACTGTCGTCCCGGCGAACGGCGGGACCCACACCGCGTGATCTATCGTGGAGCGTTGGTGGTGGTACCGACTTGGCTTCCAGGCCTCGTCAAACTTCTCCCTGGGGTTATGGGTCCTGGCTTTCGCCGGGACGACACTTGATGGCTTGGAAGACGCGTGCGTCATTCACTGGCCGTGGCACGCCGCTCGAACGGAGCTCTCGATGATCTCACGCCGCGCGCTTGAGCTTGCGACCGCTATCCTCACCGGCAGCTTTGGTGTGGCCGTCGTCGTCTCCAGCCTCGACAACGGCATCGGCTGGTCGAGCGCGGGCGTGGATGCCGGCACGTTCCCGTTCCTGACCGGAATCATCATCGTGCTCGGAAGCCTCTACAATCTGGTGAGAGGTCTTCTGCCGGCGACGACGCTCGCAAGCGTTCCCATCGCGATCACACCGCTCGAGCTGCGCCGGCTTGCCGGCCTGTTCGTGCCGGCCGCGATCTTCGTTGCCGCGATCCCGCTGGTCGGGATGTACATCGCCTCAAGCCTGTACGTCTTCGCCGTGCTGGCGATCCCGAGGCACCAATCCGTGCCACGCGCGCTGGCGATGGCGGCGGCAACGGCGCTCGCGCTCTACGTCGTGTTCGAGCGCATGTTCCAGGTCAGCCTGCCGCATGGCGCGCTCGCCGCCGCGTTCGGCATCTGACGGAGAGGCCGATGGACAATCTTGGGGAACTCCTGCACGGCTTCACCATCGCGATCACCGTGCCGCATCTGCTGCTGATGGCGGTCGGCGTGCTGCTCGGCATTCTCGTCGGCGTGCTGCCGGGGCTGGGCGCGCCGAACGGGGTGTCGCTGCTCTTGCCGCTGACCTTCGGCATGCAGCCGGTGTCGGCGATCATCCTGCTCTCCAGCATGTACTGGGGCGCGCTGTTCGGCGGCTCGGTGACCTCGATCCTGTTCAACATTCCCGGCGAGCCGTCCTCTGTCGCAACCACCTTCGACGGCTATCCGATGGCGCGCGACGGCCGGCCGACGACGGCACTCGCGACCGCCTTCGGGTCGGCTGCGTTCGGCGCGCTGGTCGGTGTCATCCTGATCACCTTCCTCGCATCCTGGGTGGCGCAGGTCGCGCTCGCCTTCGGGCCAGCGGAATATTTTGCGGTCTATTTCCTGGCCTTTGCAAGTTTCGTCGGCATGGGCGGGGCGGCCCCGATCAAGACCGTCGTGGCGCTCGCGATCGGCTTTGCGATCGCCGCCATCGGCATCGACACCGTCTCGGGCAGCGTCCGGCTGACCATGGGCATCGACGAGCTGGTCAAAGGGGTGAACTTCGTCGTCGCGGTGATGGGTCTGTTCGGCATCGGCGAACTGCTGGTTGCCGTCGAGGAGGAATTCCATGCCCGCGCCGTCTCCTCGAAGATCGATTGGCGCGAGGTGTTTCGCGCAGTCGGCCGCCTGCCGCGGCATAGCGTTGCGCTGCTGCGGAGCGCCGCGATCGGGTGCTGGATGGGGATCACGCCGGGCGGCCCGACCGCCGCATCCTTCATGAGCTACGGCATCGCCCGCCGCTTCTCGCGCCGCGGCCGATATTTCGGCACCGGCGAGGTCGAAGGCATCATCTCGCCGGAGACGGCCGATCATGCCGCGGGCACCAGCGCGCTGCTGCCGATGCTCTCGCTCGGCATTCCAGGCTCGGCGACCGCGGCCGTCATGATGGGCGGGCTCATGATCTGGGGCCTCAATCCAGGGCCGATGCTGTTCGTCGACCAGAAGGATTTTGTCTGGGGCCTGATCGCCTCGATGTATGTCGGCAACATCGTCGCGGTTGCGCTGGTGCTGCTGACCGTTCCGGTCTTCGCCGCCTTGATGCGAATCCCGTTCGTGGTCATCGCGCCCCTGATCGTGATCATCTGCGTCGTCGGCGCCTATTCGGTGTCGAACTCCTATCTCGACGTGGTGATGATGCTCGGCTTCGGAATCGTCGGCTATCTCTTCAAGAAGCTGTTCTATCCGCTGGCGCCGCTGGTGCTCGCGATCGTCATCGGCGACAAGGCCGAGGATGCGTTCCGGCAGTCGATGCTGATGTCGAAGGGATCGCTCGGGATCTTCTTTGCGAACAAGCTGGTGACGTGCCTGATCGTGGCCGGCATCGCGCTGCTGCTGCTTCCGCTCGCGTTGCAGCTCGCGCGTTTGCTGCGCAAGCCCACGCCATCCGACAGGAATGAGACGACAGCTCAGGAGAAGGTGATCATATGACCGCAAAGCCGCTCATTGCACTGGCGATGGGAGATCCCGCCGGCATCAGCCCGGAGCTGACGGCGAAGCTCGTGGTGGAGGGCGACATCCGCGCGAGCTGCCGGCTCGTGGTGATCGGCGACCGCCGCATCTTCGACGAGGGCGCGCACGTTGCGGGCGTCAAGCCGGACCTGACCATGGTGGAGCAGGGGGCCGACCTTCGATCGGCGCAGGGCGACGCGCTGTTTGTCGATCTTCGCCACCTCGATCCCAGGGACGTCGAGCCGAAGACCGCGACGCTTGCCGGCGGAAAATTCGCGCTGACCAATTACCGGCACGCGCTCGAACTCGGCCGCGACGGCCGCGTCGATGCGGTCTGCTTCACCCCCTTCAATAAGCAGGCGATGCGCCTTGCCCGCGCCGAGTATGACGACGAGATCGCGTTTTCCGCGGAGGTGGTCGGCCTCAAGACGCCGGCCAGCGAGTTCAACGTGCTGGACCGGCTCTGGAACGCGCGGGTCACGTCCCACATCCCGCTTAGGGATGTGGCTGCAAAGCTGTCCAGCGAACGCATCCACCGCGCGCTGAAACTGACCGATGCTTGCATGCGCAACGCCGGCTTCGCGCGCCCGCGCATCGCGGTTGCGGGTCTCAATCCTCACGCCGGCGACGGCGGCAATTTCGGCCGCGAGGAGATCGACATGATTGAGCCGGTGGTCGCGGCCGGCCAGCGCGAGGGCATCGCGGCGGAGGGGCCGTTCCCGGCCGACACCGTGTTCCTGCGCGCCAAGGGCGGCGCCTTCGATGCGGTGCTGACGATGTATCATGACCAGGGTCAGATCGCGATGAAGCTGATGGGCTTCGATCGCGGCGTGACCTTGCTCGGCGGCTTTCCATTCCCGATCTGCACGCCCGCGCACGGCACCGCCTACGACATCGCAGGCCAGGGCATCGCATCGATCGGCGCCAGCCGCGCCGCGCTGCTGCTCGCGGCGGAGATGGCCGGGCGCCGTGCTGGGTGATCGACCACGGGCACTAGCTCGTCGGCTGCGCCAGTCGCCCTCGGGAAAAACTAGAAACTTCCGTGGTCGCTCCGAGTTGCCAATTCGGTGAATGTCTCCATCCCGGAGCTGGCACATGGGCGATCGCGGGTCGCGAAGGACGATGATGAGCGCCCGGTCGGTCGATCGCGCCCGGGTATTCTGCATCGTTCTGATCCTTGTTCTGGCGGCAGCACCCGCGTTCGCGGCCGAGATCAGCCCGGCCGTCATCGAGTCCGCCGAGCCATCGAAGAAGACTCTCTCGAACGAAAAGCCGACTCCGGCGGGCGTGCGGTTGCAAGTGCTTCTGGACAGGGCGCATTTCTCGCCCGGCGAGATCGACGGCAGGTTCGGGGAGAATGCGAAGAAGGCGCTACGCGCCTATGCGGAAGCCCGGCAGTTGCCGGGCTCGGAGGCTCCGACGGAGGAGGTTTGGAAGGCGCTGCGGGCGGACGAGCGGCCGGTCACGCTGACCTACACAATCACCGAGCGGGACGTGGCGGGTCCTTTCCTGAACAAGCTGCCGTCGAAGATGGAGGACATGAAGGACATCCCGAAGCTCGGCTTCACCAGTCCGCGCGAAGCCCTGGCCGAGAAATTTCACATGAGCGAGCAGCTCCTGGCGGCGCTCAATCCCGGGCGTCGTTTTGATCGCGCCGGCGACACCATCGTCGTGGTGGACACTGCCAGTGCGGGGGAGGGTGCGCCTGCGAAGGCAGACAGGGTCGAGGTCGACAAGGTCAGGCAGACCGTCAAACTGTTCGACAAGTCGAATGCGCTGATCGGATTTTATCCGGCGACTGTGGGAAGCGAGGACAAGCCGTCGCCCTCAGGCACGCTCAAGGTCACCGAAGTCAGCAAGAATCCGCTCTATCGCTACAATCCCGCCTATCACTTCAAGGGCGTCCGTTCGCGCAAGCCCTTTACCATCAAGCCAGGTCCGAACAATCCGGTTGGAACGGTGTGGATCAACTTGTCCGCCGAAGGCTACGGCATTCACGGCACGCCTTCGCCGGACAAGATTTCCAAAGCGGAATCTCACGGCTGCGTGCGTCTCACCAATTGGGACGCCGAACGCGTCGCTGCGAGCGTCGCGAAAGGCACGCCGGTCGCCTTTGTGGAGGGCGCCAAGTGAGGGGCGCTCACACGGCGGTCGTCGGCCCAAGGCAACGAGCGCGTTTTCGGATTTCGGAATAGTCGCATAATGCCACTGTTTTGCCCGACGCGTCAAAACAGCTTGAGCTGCAGGAAAAACACCAATGAAAACAACGCCCGGCTACTGTGTATGGGGTTGTTTTGCGATTTTTTATCGAGCGGACGGATCCTGGCCTCAGGCTCCGCAGATGATCACGCCATACCAGCCGAGGCCGCGATAGGTCTCGTAGCCGGGTGTCGCATGGAACGCGATCATCGTGCCCGAGCGGTCGTGATAGAAGCCGGAGCGCTGGCCGTTCAGCGACAGCGAGATGCGCTCGCTCAAAATGCCATGGCCGTCGGAGGCCGCGATCACGCGGAAATTGGAGTCGACCAGCAGCACGCGCGCCTTGTCGCTGTCGCCGACGCGCACGCCCTGGACGATGGCGCGGGCCTGCGGCTCCCAGTCGAAATGGATGGCGAGCACGCCGATCGGCGAGCCGTTGGCCTGGCCGCCGGCGCGGACGCTGGCGCAATAGGTCGCGACCTGCGCGTTGCCGAGCAGCGGCTGGTTCTCGACGTCGCCGGCGACATAGTCGTCGCCGGAGCGCAAGGTCCGCGCCTCGCGAAACCATTTGGTGTGGGCGATGTTCTGGCCGACGACGCGAAAGCGGTCGGCGCGGCCATTGGCGATGACGTTGCCGTCGAGGTCGCAGAGCCAGAGGTCGAGATAGACGGTGTAGGCGCCGAGGATGACGCCGAGGCGCTGCGAGGTGTAGGTGACTGCCGCCGGAGCAGGCGAGGCCGCGCAATCGACCACGGCGGAGTCGGTGGCCCACCAGCGCACGTCGCAGGTGCGCTCATAGAGGTTGCGGTCGATCAGTTCGACCGCATTGAGCGACAGGTCGACCATGCGCTCGCCGCGCGAGCGCTGGCTCATGCGGTCGATCGAGGCGACGAGATCCCCGGTGCGTTTCGTCAATTGGGTTTCGAGCTCGCGCGCGATGGTCTCGACCTGTTGGCCGACGCCGCGCACCTCCTGCGCCACCACTGCGAAGCCCGCGCCTTGCGCGCCGGCGCGCGAGCTCTCGATCAGCGCGTTCAGCGCCAGCATCTTCATCTGGTTGGTGATCTGCTGGATCGCCTTGGTCTTGTCGACCGCGATCTGGTTGACCTCCGCGGTGAGGCGGTTGATCAGCGCGGAAATGTCGGAATCATCTTCAGCGGGTTCGGCGGCAATCGGCTTGGCTTTCAGACCCAGCGCAGCAGACATCGGGGAGTTCCCTTGGCAATGAGGCCTGATCTGCAATGAACCCGGAACAATCGCTTACAGATCGAATACGATTCTTTTTCGAGGATTCCGCCTAACGCCTGCTTAATTTGCTGTTCGGTGGAATGCCCAAATGATAGTCACTCCGGCCCGTCGGCTGGCCATCCACCGCTTTGTGCAGCCCGGCCGTTGCAAATCGCCGGGGTTTCCTGGCCAATCCCCTTAAGCCAGTGACCGGGCGCCTCGCGTGTTCGCCCGAACCTCGAGTTCCCAACAGATTGCCGCTCGTCATGACGCCGCCCGCCACCGCCTTGCCCGTCGAAGCGCCCCAGGCGTTCCTGGGGGTGACGCGCTCGCTCACCGACAAGCTCTGGCGCGACCGGCTGGACGCCCGCGGGGCGGCCCAGGCGCTCGCCATTGTGCAGCGGCACCAGTTGCCGGAACTGCTGGCGCGGGTTCTGGCGGGGCGCGGGGTCGATATCGACGCGGTGCCGGACTTCCTGGACCCGACCATCCGCAAGCTCATGCCGGACCCCTTCACGGTGACGGAGATGGAGGCCGCCGCAAAGCGCATCGCCGATGCCGCGGCGAAGGGCGAGAAGGTCGCGATCTTCGGCGACTACGATGTGGATGGCGCGACGTCGGCGGCGCTGCTGGCCTGGCACCTGCGCCATTGCGGGCTCGATCCGCTGATCCACATTCCCGACCGGATCTTCGAGGGCTACGGGCCCAATACCGAAGCCGTGCGCGGGCTGGCCGCGAAGGGCGCCACGCTGCTCGTCACCGTCGATTGCGGCACCACGAGCATCGAGCCGCTGGCTGAGGCCAAGCGCCTCGGCATGTCCGTGGTCGTGATCGATCACCACCAGGCCGGGACGGAGCTGCCGCTGGTCGACGCACTGGTCAATCCGAACCGGCTCGACGATCTCTCGGGCCTTGGCCATCTCGCCGCGGTCGGTCTCGTGCTGGTGACGCTGGTCGCGGTCAATCGCGAATTGCGCCAACGCGGCTTCTGGAATGCGGAGATGCCCGAGCCCGATCTGCTCGGCATGCTGCATCACGTCGCGCTCGGCACGGTCGCCGATGTCGCGCCATTGATCGGACTCAACCGCGCCTTCGTCGCCAAGGGGCTGATCGCGATGCGGCGGCGCGATCATGTCGGCCACACCGCGCTGATGGACGTGGCGCGGCTCAACGGCCCGCCGGAGGCCTGGCATCTCGGCTTCATGCTGGGGCCGCGGGTCAATGCCGGCGGCCGGATCGGCCGCGCCGATCTCGGCGTGCGGCTCTTGCTCGAAGGCGACAGCGTCGAAGCCGCGCGGATCGCGGCTGAACTCGATCGCCTCAACACCGAACGCCGTGTCATCGAGCAGGCCGCGGAAGCGCAAGCCGAGGCCGAGGCGCTGGCCTCGATCGGACTGGAGGACAAGCTCGGCGTCATCGTCACGGCGTCCGAAGGCTGGCACCCCGGCGTGGTTGGCCTCGTCGCTTCCCGTCTGAAGGAGAAGTTTTCGCGGCCCGCCTTTGCGATTGCACTCGAGCCCGGCGGCATCGGCACCGGCTCGGGCCGCTCGATCGCCGGCGTCGACATCGGCAAGGCGGTGCGGCAGGCGGTCTCCGACGGCATCCTGCTCAAAGGCGGCGGCCATGCGATGGCCGCGGGCGTGACGCTGCGCAAGGAGAAGCTCGCCGAATTCCGCGCCTATCTTGAAAATGCGCTGGCGCGCGACGTCGCGGAGGCGCGCCACGTCAACGAGCTCTATATCGACGGCGCCGTCTCTGCGCGCGCAGTGACGACGGAGCTTGCGGCGACGCTCAACCGCGCAGGGCCCTTTGGCAGCGGCAATCCGGAAGCCGTGCTGGCGCTGCCGGCGCATCAGCTCGTCTATGCCGATGAGGTCGGCCAGGCGCATCTGCGTTTGCGCTTCAAGTCCGGCGATGGCGCCATCGTCAACGGGATCGCCTTCCGTTCGGTCGGACAAAAACTCGGCAACGCGTTGGTCGCCAATCGCGGTCAGCAATTGCATGTCGCGGGATCGTTGTCGGTCGACCGCTATCAGGGCGCCGAGCGTGTGCAGTTCCGCGTCATCGACGTCGCGCTACCGGACCAGGGGCCATCCGTGATTAAGTAGCGGCCTCAAACAACAAGAAAAGGGAGTGAACATGGCAGGGCAGGTTGAGGGCAAGGTCGCGCTGGTGACGGGCGGCGCCTCCGGCATCGGCGAGGCGATCGTCGAGCTGTTCGCGCGCGAGGGCGCCACCGTCATCGCAACCGACGTCGACGAGTTGCGCGGCCCCGAGCTCGCCAAGCGCATCACAAAGGCCGGCGGCAAGGCGATCTTCCTGGAGCAGGACGTCAGCAGCGAGGAACGCTGGATCGAGATCGTCGCCGAGATCGCCAAGCGCTACGGCCAGCTCGACATCATGGTCTCCAATGCCGGCATCGGCATTGCCGTGCCCTCGATCGTCGACATGACGCTCGGTGACTGGCGCAAGCAGAACGCGATCAACCTCGACGGCGTGTTTCTCTCGGTCAAGCATTGCCTGCCTTTGATGCGCAAGACCGGCGGCGGCTCGATCGTCATGATGTCCTCGCTCGCGGGCCTGCGTGGTGCGCCCGGGCTGTCGGCCTATTCGCTGACCAAAGGCGGCGTGCGGCTGTTTGCGAAATCGATCGCGATGGAGTGCGCGGCCGTGGGTGATGGCATTCGCGTCAATTCCGTTCATCCCGGCATCATCGACACCCCGATCTGGGGCAAGATCCCGACGGGGGCGACCGGCAACCAGGGCAATGCGCCGATCGATCCGGAAGAACGGGCCCGGGTCGTCACGCCGCTTGCCCGTGCCGGGCAGGCCGCGGAGATTGCCTCCGGCGTGCTGTATCTGGCGTCAGATGCCTCGCGTTACGTTACCGGCAGCGAGCTCGTGATCGACGGCGGTATGAACGCCGGCGGCGTGCCGCGGCGGCAATAAGCCGCCGCGCGGGCTGCGAAGGGCAGGGTGGCGCCCGCGGGGGCTGACGCGCAGGCGTCGGCCCTGTACAAGGCGGGCAGCTCTCGACCGACAAAGGTGTCCTTCGCCATGGCGCACAGCCTTCACTCCTCGTCATCCACGCCGGCGCCATTCCGCTCGAACCGGCCGGACCTCGCCACCGACGCGATCCGCACCGCGCGCGAGGATCTCGCCGCCTGCTTCCGCATGGCCGCGCGCAACGGTTTTGAGGAGGGCATCTGCAACCACTTCTCGGCCGTGGTGCCGGGCCACGACGACCTGTTCCTCGTCAACCCCTACGGCTACGCCTTCCGCGAGCTGACCGCGTCAAAGCTCTTGATATGCGACTTCCACGGCAACGTGCTCGACGGCGAGGGCGTACCCGAGGCGACGGCGTTCTACATCCACGCCGAGATGCACAAGCGCCTGCCGCGCGCCAAGGTCGCGTTCCACACCCACATGCCCTACGCCACCGCGCTGTCGATGACCGAGGGCGATCCCCTGATCTGGGCCGGCCAGACCGCGCTGAAATTCTACGGCCGCACCGCGGTCGACCGCGACTACAACGGCCTTGCGCTCGACAACCGCGAAGGCGCGCGGATCGCATCCGCCGTCGGCGATGCCGACATCGTCTTCATGAAGCATCACGGCGTGATGGTGCTGGCGCCGACCATCGCGGAAGCCTGGGACGATCTCTACTACCTCGAGCGCGCCGCCGAGGTGCAGGTGCTGGCGATGTCGACGGGGCGCAAGGTGTTGCCCGTCGATCCCGCGATTGCGGCCGAGACCTACAAGCAGATGCGCGAGGGCGATTCCGAATCCGCGCGGTTACACCTGGCTGCGATCCGTAGACAGCTTGATGCCGAGGAGCCGCAGTACAGGCACTGAGGCAGGGGGCGCGTCACCCACAGTGTCATTCCGGGGCGCGCCACTTGGCGCGAGCCCGGAATCCATTTTTCTGCGTCGCTTGCTGCACGATGGATTCCGGGTTCGCGCTTCGCGCGCCCCGGAATGACCAGCTCCTACGACCCCTGCCGCAGCCGCGCCAGCACCTTCAGCCCGCCATAGCCGTCCGCCGGCGTGATCCCCGCGCGTTGCTGGAAATCCTTGATCGCCTTCATGGTGTCGTTGCCGACGCGGCCGTCGGTGCCGCCGGTGTCGAACCCGGCCTTGGTCAGCCGCGTCTGCATCTCCTGCACTTCGGCCAGCGTCAGCGCGCGCTCGGAGCCGGGGAAGGGCTGGATGAAAGGCGGTGCGCCGAGGCAGCGGTCGCCGAGATGGCAGATCGCCAGCGCATAGTTCATCGAGGGATTGTAGCTCTTCACCGAGTAGAAATTGGGCCCCAGCAAGAAGGTCGGTCCGCCTGCGACCGGCGTCCAGATCTGTGCGGTCGCGGAGGCTTGCGGAAACGGCTGGCCGTCGGCGCGGGTGACGCCGGCGGCCTGCCATGCCGCATAGGTGCGGCCGCCGCTCATGTCGCCGGATGCGCGCACCTCGTAGCCCCAATGCTCGCCGCGGCGCCACTTGCCGCGATTGACGAGGTACTTTGCCGTCGAGCCCAGCGCGTCGTCGGGCTTGCCGAATGGCGACACCTTGCCGTCGCCGTCATAGTCGATGCCGACATTGAGCCAGACTTCGGGCATCCATTGCGAATGCCCCATCGCACCGGCCCAGGAGCCCTTCATCTCCTCCGGCGTGCTCCAGCCCTTGTCGACGATGCGCAGCGCGTTGATCAGCTCGGTCTCCCAATAGGCCTTGCGGCGCGGCTCGTTCCAGGCGAGCGCGGCGAGCGAGGGAAACACCGGCGTCATGTGGTTCTGCTGCACCAGCGGATCGCCATAAGCGGACTCGACGCCCCACAGCGCCAGCAGCGTGCCGCGCTCGACGCCGAAGTCGCGCTCGATGCGCGCGAGCAGGGCCTCGTTGTTCTTCAGCGCGATCTTGCCGTTGATGATGCGCCAGTCGGAGACGCGGCGGTTGATGTATTGCCAGACCTGCTCGTGGAATTCGGGCTGGTTGCGCATCTGCTTGAACACGCTCATGTCGGGCTCGACCCGCGCCATTGCTCGCTGCCAGGTCGCGGCCGAAATGCCTTTCGCCATTGCGCGTGCGCGAAAAGACTCGCGCCATTCGTCGAAGCCTGGCGGCGTGGCGAGGGCGTAGGTGGGTGACGCGGCGAAGGCTGCCGCGCCGAGCGCGGATTTCAGCAAGGTGCGGCGGGTGGGCGAGGAATCAGCTTGTTTCATGGACACATTGTAGCGGGAAACAAGGCTCCTGTGAGCCGGTTCCTGGAACGTAGGGAACAGGCGCCCCGCCGCACGTTCCCCGATTTTTCGGTCAGCCGCTTTACGGTCGGTTCGCTCTTGTCATGCAGAATGCGCGCATGCGGGAGCTGTTCGACATCATCCGTGCCAATCCCTGGCCGTTCGGCGCAGGGCTGTTCGTCGTGATCCTGATGATCATTGCGGAAAACTTTGGCCGAGGCATTCAGGGCGATGGCGCCGTCGGCGACTTGTCGGATGCCGATGGCGGCGACGGAGGCTTCGGCGACCAGGGCTAGTCCCGGCGCGGTCTAGTCGTCCTGCAAATCGGCCGCGATTCCGGCGAGCCAGCGCCGGACCGTTGTTTCCGCCTTGCTATCCAGATTCCGGGCGATGCGCTTCTCCAGCGCGATTACCCGATCCCGGCAAGCCTTGAGCAGCGTCGCGCCGCGCGGCGTCAGCGTCCATTGCTGGATGCGGCCGTGGACGGGATGAGGCGTCATCGCAATCGCGCCGTCGCGTTCGAGGTTGCGGATGATGACGCCGACCGTCTGCGGCGTCAGGAAGGTGAGGCGGGCGACGTCGGCGCCCGACAGGCCTGGATAGGCGTTCAGCATTGTCAGCACGGCAAATTGCGGCGAGGTCACGCCGAGATCGGCGAGCGTCCGTTCCATCGTCAGGCGGACCGCGGCATGGGCCTGGCGCAGCAGATAGCCGAGATAGCCTTGCTCGCCGCGTTTGCCTTCCCCCGGGGCGGGCACGCGGACCGCACTCCCGTCGGAAGCGGCGGAGGCCTTCCGCGGGCTTTTCGATCTTGTGAAGTCAGCGGCCTTGCGCGGCATATAAGAGCTCTTATACAGTATAAGTACTCTTACAATAACATGAGGTGCACGGCAATGTCACACGCCCGCAGCGAATATGAGGATTTCAAGCGGATCGCGCCCGATGCGTATGATCTGGTGCTGGCGCTGGGCCAGGCTGCGGCCAAGGCCGGCCTCGACAAGCAGCTTCTCGAGCTGGTCAAGTTGCGCGCCTCGCAGATCAACGGCTGCGCCTTCTGCGTGCAGCATCATATCCTGCTCTCGGAGCGCATCGGCGTGCCCGTGGACAAGCTCAATCTGGTCGCGGTCTGGCGCGAGGCACCGATCTACTCGGCGCGCGAGCGTGCGGCATTGGCCTGGACCGAAGCCCTGACCTTCCTGCCCGACGGCGTCAGCGACGAGGTCTACGCGGAAGTGACCAGCGAATTCTCCGAGTCCGAGCTGATGTACCTGACCTCGGCGGTCGCCTCGATCAACGTCTGGAACCGGTTTGGCGCGGCCTATCGCTGGACGCCGGCGAAGCGGCCGGTCGCAACGAATGCCGCCGCATCCTGATTGCCATCAGGGAAAAAGGGGAGGTTGTCATGACAGCAATGAGTCTGGCCACCACGCAACGCCCGGTGCCGTCGCGTTCAATGGCGCTGGCCGTTGTCGGCGGGCTCGCCTGCGCACTCGCGATCGGCAAGGCGCTGCCGCTGACGATGGAGACCGTATCCGGCGCGCTCGCGCCGCTCTGCGCGACAGCCGCGGAGAGTTCGCCGCTCGACAAGGTCGAGCCGATCGGCTCCTATGCATTGCCGAATGTGCCGGGCAAGCGCGTGACCATCGTGCGCGTTTTCTACGGCCCCGGCGGATTTACGCGGCCGCATCGCCACGCGGGCTCGGTGACCGCCTACGTCACCAAGGGCGAGATCCGCTCCCAGCTCGGTGGCGGCCCGGTCGAGACGTTTGGCGTCGGCCAGTCCTTCTTCGAGCCGCCCGGCGCGACGCATCTGGTGTCGGCGAATGCCAGCGCCACGCAGCCGGCGGAATTGATCGCGGTGTTCGTGGCGGACGAGGGCGCGCAGCTAACGACGTTTCTGGACTAGTTCGTAGCCCTGGCGAGCGAAGCGACACCCGGGAACAGTTGTCGTGAACATCCCGGATGTCGCTTCGCGCATCCCGACTATACGATCGGCGTGCTCCGCGATCTCGTCAGCCACCATACGACGCCGGATCGGGATTGTCGGACGGGTGCTCGAACGACTTCTTCATCGACACCGGCATCGGCACGTGGAAGTTCAGGCCGCGCGGCGGCACCGGCTCCATGAACCATTTGTTGTAGATCTTCTCGATCTCCGGGCTCTTGTAGAGTTTTGCCGTGGCACGATCGACCACGGCCTTGAACTGTGCGTCGTCCTTGCGCAGCATGATGCCGTAGGGCTCCGGATCGGAGAAGGCGCCGGAGCTGATGGCGTAGAGCGACGGATCCTTCGCTGAGGCGATCATGGCCGCGAGCTGGATGTCGTCCATGACGAAGGCCTCGGCCCGGTCAGTCTCGACCATCAGGAACGCCTCGGGGACGTCCTTTGCATTCATGACGTTGATCCCGAGCGCGCGCGCGGCGTTGGCCTTGTTGAGCTGGGTGATGTTGGTGGTGCCCGCGACCGAGACGACGGCCTTGCCCTTGAGGTCATCGACCTGATCGAGCTTCGAAGCCTTCTTCGACACGAAGCGGCTCGCCGTGAGGAAATGCGTGTTGGTGAACCACACCTGCTTCTGGCGGTCGGCGTTATTGGTCGTCGAGCCGCATTCGAGGTCGATGGTGCCGTTCGCCATCAGTGGAATGCGGTTGGACGAGGTGACGAGGTTCTCGTTGACCGCGAGCTTGTCCAGCTTCAACTCGGCCTTGATCTCCTCGACGATCTTCATGCAGATGTCGATGGCGTAGCCGACGGTCTTCTGCTTCTCGTCGATATAGCTGAAGGGCACTGCACTGTCGCGCACCCCGAGCGTGATCGCGCCGGTCTCCTTGATCTTCTTCAGCGTACCGGTCAATTCCTGCGCATGAGCCGGCACGGCGAATGCGACGGCCACGATGACCGCCGTGGTCAGACAACGCATGTGCTTCCCTTTCTCCAGTTTGCTTGCCGGAAGCCAAGCAATTCTGGGGCCAGAGAAGGCCGGGTCGTTCGGGGAGGTCGGGACGCCGATCCGCTTAAGCCTCGTGCGCCGAAAGGGGCGTCATGAGATCGTCATCGAGGCGCGCCGCGCGGTGAGGCGCGAGTTGCCTCAATTCTCCTCGCTGCTCGAGCCCTCGCGCTGATCCGGCTTGATCACGTCCTCAGGCAGCGCATGTGCCACAGGCTGCGGGCCGCCCGCGATCTCCGGGCCGACCTCGCGGCCGCGGGCACGGATCAGCCGCTCATAGGCGGAGACCAGCGTGACGTAGGGGCTGACCCAGATCCAGCCGTCGCGGGTGAACACCTGGACGTCGAAATGCAGATGCATCGACGTGCCGGCGGGATGGTCGAGATAGTTCGAGACCACGCCGATCTTCTCGCCTTCGGTCACGATGCGGCCGTTGAGCACGCCGTCGGCGTTCATCACCTGCGGGTTCATGTGCATGTAGCGGAAGCGCATGTGCTCGGTGCGGCTGTTGATCTCGAGCGTCGCGGCCTGGTCCTTGGATGCGCGGATCACGATGGCGTCGCGCACGGCGACGACGGCGCGCTGCTTGGGATCGCAGGGGGCGCGACCTTCGCCGGGCGGCGGGCACTCGGCGGCGCGGATGTCCTCGCCCTGGTGGCCGTAACCGCCGCCGCATTGCCCGACTTCGAAGCTGCGGGACTCGCAGAAATTGTCGCGCCAGGGGTAGGCCGTCGGACTCTCGTTCTTGTCGCGCCTGCCGTAGGATTGCGAGCGCACGAAGGCGGGCGCCTTCTCCAGCGGGAAGCGGATCTGCGCATAGGCCATCACGTCCGGATGGCCGCTCTTGTTGCGGTAGCCGGTGTTCGGGATGATGTCGCCGCTCGGCCGGTAGCTGAAATCGGCCGAGCGCCCTGAAGGACGATCGATGATGTCGGAGGCAACGTCCATCAGCGGCCGCATGCGCTGGCCGCCGGCGACGCGCAGCGCCTTCAGGAAGCGTTCGGCAACCGGATAGGCCTCCTTGCAGGCAAGCCGCCGCGGTTTTGCGACACTGTCCAGGCACTGGATGGAGACGACATAGGCGACGCCGAACCGAGTGAAGGCGTAGCGCACATAGCCTTCGCGGATGAACCTGCGCAGGTCCGGATAATGGGCTGCAAGCGGCTTGACCGGCTCACCCTTGCCGCCGGCGGGATCGGCGATGTCATAGAGCAGCGCAGAGCCCGTGATCTGCACCTCGACGGGTCTTGCGAAGACACGCGTCGGCATGCCGTCACCGGCGCCGGGTTCGAGCGAGAAGCTCGCGCTATATCCGGCGGGGCCGGCGTCGAACATATCGACGGGGTTGAAATCAGCCTGATAGCGCGACAGCGACAGGCTCGGCGGCGCGCCGTTGCGCTGGGCCTCGCGATAGGCGCCGGCGTCGAACGGCAGCAGCACGGGCACGGAGCTGCGGGCAATGCCGGTGAAGAATTGGGAGGAGATTGCGTTGAGCTGCACCAGCGCCGGCATCGCGCGCGGATCGTAGCGCGGCACGGAACGGCGAGGCACGAAGATGAAATCGTCCGCGGCCCGGGGGTGGCTGTTGATCTCGGTGCGGAGCTGGTCGAGCGCTGCGCGCCAATCGACGCGCAGGGCCGTGAGCGAGGGGCTGCGGAATTCGTCCGCAGCGAGCGGAGTGGCGGTGAGGAGCGACAGCGACGCCAAAAGAAGCGAGACGAAGCGGAAACTCTTCCTATCCACTGTCTCGCCCCCCGGCGGCACCTGTTCCGATCCTCGATCCCTGGCTTAGTCCTTGGCGCGCTCGGAGTAGGAGCCGTCTTCGGTCATCACCACGATGCGGGTGCCGACGGCGATGTGCGGCGGCACGGTGGTGCGGATGCCGTTGGAAAGCACCGCGGGCTTGTAGGAAGACGAGGCGGTCTGGCCCTTGGTCACCGGCTCGGTCTCCACCACTTCCAGCGTCACGCGCTGCGGCAGCGCGAGCGAGACCACGTTGACGTCGTGGGTCGACAGCTTGACGGTCATGTCTGGCTGAAGATAGGCGGCCGCGTCGCCGACCACGTCCTTGGAGACCTGGACCTGGTCGTAGGTCTCAGGGTTCATGAAGTGGTAGCCGTCACCGTCTTCATAGAGGAAGGTGAAGTTGCGCTCTTCGATCGTCGCCTTTTCGACCTGGTCGGTGGTCTTGTAGCGCTCGGAGATCTTTACCCCGTCCGAGATTCGGCGCATTTCGATCTGGCTGACCGGGGTGCCCTTGCCGGGATGGATGTTCTCGGCGCTCACGACGACATAGAGCTTGCCGTCTTGCTCGATCACGTTGCCCTTGCGAATAGAACTGGCGATGACTCTCAAAGCTGTATTTCCTGCTTGCTTGGCCCGGCTCCGGCCAGGACGTGGTCAAATTGATGGGGGACTTGGGGCCTCAAATCAGACCTCGGCGCCCGTTTCGGGCCGCAACATACTGATTTTGCCGTTGGATGCCAGCACTTTGCTGATGGCTGGGGTGGTCGGTTAATGGCTGGGGACAAGCCGATTTCGCCGTTCTGGTCGCCCGAGCGCCACCTCGACCGGCGGCCGTTCCTCCAGGCGAGGGGAGCCGTGACCGGGGCTTTACGGGGCTTTTTCGCCGAGCAGGGCTTCATGGAGGTCGAAACCTCCGTTCTTCAGGTCTCCCCGGGCAATGAGACCCATCTGCACGCCCCCCGGACCGAGATCGTGCGGCCCGACGGCAGCCGGGCCAGCCGCTACCTGCGGACCTCCCCGGAATTTGCCTGCAAGAAGCTGCTGGCGGCCGGCGAGCCCCGAATCTTCGAGTTCGCCCGGGTGTTCCGTGACCGCGAGCGCGGCGACCTGCATCTGCCCGAATTCACCATGCTGGAATGGTACCGGGCCGGTGCGCCTTATGACGCCATCATGGCCGACACCGTCGTGGTCATCGCCCGCGCGGCGCAGGCGACCGGGATCGGGACCTTCTCCTTCCGCGGCCGGACCGCCGATCCCTTCGCCGAGCCGGAACTCCTGACGGTCGCAGGCGCCTTTGAACGGTTCGCCGGCATCGATCTGCTGTCGACAATCTCGGGTGACGAGGGTAACCGTGCCGCGCTCGCCCAAATGGCTGGCGGCAAGATCCGCGTGGCCGGGGACGACACCTGGTCGGACATCTTCAGCAAGGTTCTGGTCGAGCATGTTGAGCCGCATCTGGGACAGGGGCGTTTGACCATTCTGTTCGAATACCCATCTCCCGAGGCGGCACTGGCGCGCGTGAAGGCCGGCGATCCCAGGGTCGCCGAACGGTTCGAGGTCTATGCCTGCGGCGTCGAACTCGCCAACGGTTTTGGCGAACTGACCGACGCCGAAGAGCAGCGCCGGCGCTTCACCGAATCGATGGCGGAGAAGCAGCGCCGCTATGGCGAAGCCTATCCGCTGGACGAGGACTTTCTGGCCGCGGTCGCCGCAATGCCGGAGGCGAGCGGCGTCGCGCTCGGCTTCGACCGGCTGGTGATGCTGGCCAGCGGCGCAACGCGGATTGATCAGGTGGTGTGGACGCCGCCCGCAAATGAAACGCTGAGTGAAACATGACGAAGACCAATCTTGCACGCACCTTGCGCGAGCCGGCCGAGCTCGTGGCCGAGCACCTCGCGCCTGCCGCGGCGCTGCCCGCACTGGAGCGCGTTGCCGCGCGCTATGCGGTCGCGATCACGCCGGCGCTGGTCGAGCTGATCGACACATCCGATCCTGACGATCCCATCGCCCGCCAGTTCGTGCCGACCGCCGCGGAGCTCGAGATGCAGCCGGGCGAGAGCGCCGATCCGATCGGAGATCACCCGCATTCGCCGGTCCCGGGCATCGTGCACCGCTATCCCGATCGCGTGCTGTTCAAGCTCGTTCACGTCTGCGCGGTCTATTGCCGCTTCTGCTTCCGCCGCGAGATGGTCGGCCCCGGCAAGGACAACGCGCTCTCGGACAGCGCTTATTGTGCTGCCATTGATTACATCCGCGCGCACGACGAGATCTGGGAGGTGATCCTGACCGGCGGCGATCCCCTCATGCTGTCGCCGCGCCGCATGAGCGAGATCATGGCCGATCTCGCCGGCATCGATCACGTCAAGATCATCCGCCTTCACACCCGCGTGCCCGTCGCCGACCCCGCGCGCGTCAGCGACGAGATGGTCGCAGCGCTGAAGGTTGCGGGCGCGACCACCTGGGTTGCGCTGCATGCCAATCATGCACGCGAGCTCACGGAAGGCGCCCGCGCAGCCTGCGCGCGGCTCGTCGATGCCGGGATTCCCATGGTCAGCCAGTCCGTGCTCTTGCGCGGCGTCAATGACAACGTCACGGCCTTGTCGGATTTGATGCGAGCTTTCGTCGAATGCCGGATCAAGCCGTACTATCTGCATCACGGCGATCTCGCACCGGGCACTGCGCATCTGCGCACCACGCTGGCGGAGGGGCAGGAGCTGATGCGGCAGCTGCGCGGACGGGTGTCAGGACTTTGTCAGCCTGACTACGTCATCGACATTCCCGGGGGTGCCGGCAAGTCGCCGGTGGGGCCGAACTATGTGTTGGCGGCACAAAATACCGCACCCGACGCACGTGAAGCGGCGACGGAAACGCGCTATCGTATCGTGGACTATTGCGGGGACGTTCATCTCTATCCGCCCGAGACGTGAGTGGTGACGGAGTGGACGCCGGTTTGAGCATGGAGGAACGGAAATGAAGAGGATCATCGTGGCCGTGTCGCTCGTGATCTTGCTCGGCGGCGCGGCAGTGGCGCAGACCGGCAGCAAGGGATCGACCACCACGTCGGGACCGTCGGCGGGCAATTTGCCGCCTGCACCCGTCGGTCATCGGCAGCCGCGCGCCGGCGACGTGCCGAACGAGAAGAATTTGAGCGACCCGAACGATCCCCTCAGCAAGGAAAACCAGGCGCTCGACAAGAAGATCAAGAGCATCTGCCGCGGCTGCTAGGCCGCGTCGGTGCGGGCAGGGCGCGACAGCTCGCGCCGCCCGCGTTTGCTTTGGCCTTACGCCGAGCGCTCGTGCAGCCCCGCGCGCTGGGCGTTGCGCCGGATTTCGACCGCATCGGCGAGCTGCTCGAGCACAGTTGCCGTGGTCGCCCAGTCGATACAGCCGTCCGTGATGCTCTGGCCGTAGGTGAGCGGCTTGCCCGGAACCACGTCCTGGCGCCCGGCGACGAGATTGCTCTCGATCATCACACCCATGATGCGGCTCTCGCCACCGGAAATCTGGCCGGCAATGTCGGCCATGACCAGCGGCTGGTTCTCCGGCTTCTTGCTCGAATTGGCGTGGCTCGCATCCACCATCACCAGCGGCGCGACGCCGGATTTCGCCAGCTCGTTGCAGGCCGCCGCGACGCTTGCCGCATCGTAGTTCGGCGTGCTGCCGCCGCGCAGGATGATGTGGCAGTCCTCGTTGCCCGCGGTCGAGGCGATCGCCGAGCGGCCGAGCTTGGTCACCGCCATGAAATGATGCGGATGCGAGGCCGACTTCACTGCGTCCGCCGCGATCCGCACATTGCCATCGGTGCCGTTCTTGAAGCCGACCGGGCAGGACAGCCCGGAGGCCAGCTCGCGATGGATCTGGCTCTCGGTCGTGCGCGCGCCGATCGCGGCCCAGGACACGAGGTCGGCGATGTATTGCGGCGTCGTCATGTCCAGGAATTCGGCGCCGGCCGGGAGGCCGAGATTGTTCACCGCTGACAGCACGTTGCGCGCCAGCCGCAGGCCCTTGTTGATGTCGAAGCTGCCGTCGAGATCGGGGTCGTTGATCAGGCCCTTCCAGCCGACGGTGGTGCGCGGCTTCTCGAAATAGACCCGCATTACGATCTCGAGCTGGTCGGCGAGGTCCTCGCGCAGTTTTGTGAGACGCTCAGCGTAGTCGAGCGCGGCCCGGGGATCATGCACCGAGCACGGGCCGACCACCACCAGCAGGCGGTCGTCCTGGCCGGTGAGGATGGCATGGATGGCGTTGCGCGCCGCCATCACCACACGCGTTGCGGTGAGTGTGCGCGGGACCTCTCGCATCACCTCATCCGGCGTGCTCAGCTCTTTCAGTTCACGGATACGAAGATCGTCAGTCGTGCTCAGCACGGCGGGCTCCTGCTTGTTTGAACCTGCCGGCCAATAAAAAAGCCGCCAGGTCTGGCGGCTGTTCGGACGTTTGCTTCAATATTTCAGATTGAGCGCGATCCTCCTGCCGCCAGCGAGCTGTCGTAGCTAAAGTACCAAAAATAGCTGGTGGCAACGGTGATCATGGCAGGCCATATAGCGTGCCATTGGCGGGTTGTCACCCCCCAATCGGCTTGGCGGGCGACGAGACCCCTCAGGTGTTGCTGTTGCGTGCCGCCAGCGCCATGCCGATCAGGGTGGCGCCGCCGAACAGCAGGTTGATACCGACGAGCACGCCGATCGCCCATTCCGCCGAGCTCGGCAGCCCCGTGATCACCATGAACGAGATCGCGATGTCGACGAGACCGGAGATCAGGAGCCACGACCAGCGGCCGCTCAGTTCGCGGCGGTGCTCGAGTGCGTACATGATGGTGGCGACGCCCTCGGCGAGGAAATAGGCGCCGAGCACGATGGTCAACGTCAGCACGGCCTGCATCGGCCGCGCCAGCAGCAGCATACCGGCAAGCACGGCCAGCGCGGCCGAGATTAGCGACCACCAGAAGCCCGGCGTGCTGCGCGCCCAATAGGTCACGATCAGCCCGCCAATGCCGCTGATCAAGAACATCCAGCCGAGGAAGATCGCGATGGCAAGGCTTGCGAGCGGCGGCAGGATCAGTGCGGCGACGCCGAGAACGGCGAGCAGGATGCCCTCGAACAGGAAGGCCTTCCAATGCGCCTTCACAGTCTTGCTCATCGCGGATTGCAGCCGTGAAAGATCTTCAGGCGATGTCATCGGCAGGCTCCGGATCGAAGGGTGTGTGCTCAATCTAGTATGCGCGCAGCGGGCTTGCCATCCCGTGGCTCAACCGCCGCCGTGCGCGGACGAAAAACCTTCGCCGCTGGTGCGAATGCGGTTGCGGCCGAGAATATAGATCGCCGTTGTGACAATCAGAAGCGCGAGGCCGAGCAGGATCGAGACGAAGCCGATCGGGATCAGGGCCAGCGTCAGATTGCGCTCGGGGTTGATCAGCCAGTGGTGGATCGAGGTCAGCACGAAGGCGAGGCCGAGAAAGCCGACGCCGCCGCCGGCCAGCAGCAGCGCCCACATCCGGCGCAACTGGCTGAGCCGCTCCCGCGCAACGTCCGTGCGGGGCGCGTGGTGGCGCGCGACGCGCCGCACCAGGCGGATGGCGAAGGCGATCGAGCTGAAGCCGACCAGGAGGCTCGCGGCGCCCAGCCACATCCGCAGCGTCGGGTCCAGATCCGGCATCCGCTGGAGGGTCAGCAGCGGGAAGTCGAAGGCCGAATGCAGCGCGAGCGGGCCGGCGAAGATCAGCAGGCGGCTGGAGAGACGGGCCCAGTCGCGATGGTGCCGGTTTGCGCCCAGCGCCGTGCCGGCACGGGCGATCGTCAGGTAAGCGCCGGCGATGATGCCGAGCGCGCCGTGGAACGGCACGGTGAGGACGCTGCGCAAGGCGGCGAGCGAGCGCCACATCTCGGCATGCTGGACGAGATAGGCGAGGTTCTCGTAGGCGGCGAAGCCGAGGCCGACCGCGGCGCCATAGACCACGGTGTCCAACGGATTGGCGAAGGTCCGCCGCTTGGTCGAGGAGACCAGCACGATGGCGACCACCTTGACGGCCTCCTCGGGCAGCGCGACGCCGAAGATCGAATGCATCGCCAGCGCCGCCCAGGGATTGTCGGGCGCTGCAACCATCTTGGCGAAGGGGGCGCGGGCGAGGCCGAGCAGCGAGATGCTGGCCGCGCCGAGCAGGAACGCGGTCCAGACCTGGGCCGGTGGTCCCGGGCGCTCTTCGGCGGCAATGACGAGCCACAGCATCAGCAGCGCCGGGGCGATGGCGGCAGTTCCGATGACGGTGGGTAAAGCTTCAATCAGATACATCGGCGCCGAAAATAGGTTCCCTTGATCCGCTTATCTACAATCACCGCTGCGACCATGTGTCATGCGCTTGCTGTCGCCTCGCTTAACGGGCGTGACAGCTCCCGTTCATCCGCACCGCTGGGACCGAATGCAGGGACAATCAATTGCGTAACGGGCCTGTTGGTCATCAACGCGCCTGTTGGTCCTGGATGGTCGCGATCGCATGTCCAGGATCGGGCCGCGATTGGCAAGCCAAATCAAGGAAATGCACCGGTTTCTTCGATTCACGATGCACGTCTCCCGGCGGCGAGTCTGGCAGGCGTGCCGTCCGCCAGAACAACGCGCGGCCGGGTAGATCGGCCTAGTTACGCTTCCTTGTGCGCCGGCGGGGCGATGTGGCGGTACGGCGAGCCCGCACCTGCTCCAGCTGCCAGAAGACGCGCACGAGGCACGAGCCCAGGCAGAACACGATCAACAGCAGCAGGAAGGCTTGATCGACGGCGGCGACATGGATCATGGCGATAGCCAAGCAACGTGCATGCCATGCGTTCCTGCAGCGGCCTGCGCTCGGCGCGACCGCGCCTCCTACCAGGCGTTGCTTGCGGAGGCTCGAATCGGCGCGTTGGCGCAGGGCGATCGGGGCTGCCGCTGCCAGCCTTCAGTGCGTGGTGAACGGCGGCGCCGCCTCGGGGGCGATGTCGAAGGCGCCGAGATGGAATTCCTCCCCGATGGGCTCGTCCGGCTCGGCGTGCTGCGCGAGCAGCGTGAACGCGGCCTGCGGGTATTGCTTCCAGATCTCGAGATCGCCGGCGGTGATGGTGAGCCAGCCGAACGTGTACATGTAGCGTCCGGGCTCGGTAACCCGGCCGACCCTGTCCCAGGTGATCTTGTCGACTGCCATTCGGTCCCCCGATCGCAAATCTGCAAATGAGGTCCGGCGCGAGGCACAGACCCTCAAAAGCTGATCCCGCAATGGGGCCGCGATAGGGCAGAGATGCGGAGGCAAGACGGCCCCGGAGGGCCGCCGCCTGCCGGTCAGCGCGTCGAGGCCGCCTGCGCTTCCGACGCCCGCTCCAGCTGCCGGTGCGAGGCGTGGAAGACGTCGTGGACGAGGCCGATCTTCTCCATGCCCAAGATGATCAGGCCGTTGAGATCGATCTCCCACCAGGCGTGCGAGATATAGGCGTCCCGCGGGAAGCGGTGATGGTTGTTGTGAAGGCCCTCGCCGAAGGTGAGGATCGTGGTCACGAACTCGTTGGTCGAGGCGTCGTCGACCTCGAAGCGGCGATAGCCGTAGGCATGGCAGACCGAGCCGGTGAGCTGGCTGACGAGGATCAGCAGATAGGCCCGGAGCAGGCCGGAGAACAGCACGCAGCCGATCATGGTGTGCACGCCGCCGAAAACGTAGCCGATGAAGCCGGGGATGAAGACGGCCGACATCCCGTACCAGACCCAGCGAGTGCGGACGAAGAACATCGCGATCGGATCGGCGAGGATGTCCTTGGCATAGTATTCGTTGTCGGTGGTCGCCTGGTCGAACACCCAGCTGCCCTGGGCGTGCAGGAAGCCCTTGAGCGCGCTGACATAGCGATTGCCGAAGCCGTCGAATTGCGGGCTGTGGGGGTCGCCCACGTCATCGGCATAGAGATGGTGGCGGCGGTGGTTTGCGACCCATTTGGCGATCGAGCCCTGCACCGCCATCTGGGCGATGGCGCAGAAGAAGACGCGCATGATCGGGCCGGTGCGGAAGCTGCGATGGACGAACAGACGGTGCATGCCGGCGCCGATGCCGAATGTCGTCAGCGCGAACATCCAGGCAAACGTAAACAGCTCCACCTTGCCGACGCCCTGCGTGACGGCCCAGATGATGCCCGCGACCGCGCCGACATAGAGGATGCCGAGGAGGAGATAGCTTTCGCGCAGCTTGGCTTTGACGAGCGGTCCCTCGGTCACGACACCGGGGGGAAGCTGCGGCTTGGCGGCGGTGGGCGCGCTCTGAGCGGTCTTTGCCTGGGCGAACTCAGCGTCAGCGATGGACATTCCGGGGCTTCCAATACGTTAGGCCCGCAATGATTGCGGACGTACTGGATCACACCCTATCGCGCAGGGCTTGCCGCCTCCAGCGTTTCGTTAAGAAAGAGTTAAGATGGAGCCAGCCGGTCTCAGGCCGGCTGCGGCACGGGCGAGCGCACGATCAGGCGGACGACGTCGTCCCACTGCTGCTTCTCGGCGAATTTGACCGCAAAGCCGTTGTCGAACTTGCGGATGACGCGCCCGACGCAGGCGCCGACCGCAAGCGGGGTACCGATCGGCGGATCATACTCGCAGGATATCGCGACGCCGGCGGTGGAGACGTCGATGATGAAGCAGGGATGGGTGCTGCCGTCGGCGAGCGTCAGGAAGGTGTGAGAGACCTGCGGAACGAAGCGGGCGTCATTGCGCAGCTCCTGGACGCTGGCGTCCCTCTGCTTCTTCTCCAGCCAGGTCAGCTTCTCCGACATCCAGGCGCGCCGCGCCCGCGTCATGTCGAGTTCCATCAGGAAGCCCGACTTCAGCGTCGCGCTGATCGTGCACTGGAATTCGCCGAAATCCTGGAAGTACGAGGTCACGCGCTCGCCGATCTTGCCGACGACAGGCACGTCCACGATCATGCGGAACGGCGAGACGCGCTTGGTCCGGCAGGCGAAGGTGCGGAGGTTGCCCTCACAATCGTACCAGCGCGGCAGCGAGTAGCTTCCGCTCACGGTGACTTCCACTGCACGCTGCCTGAGGAATTCTGCGATGGACATCCGCGCCAATCGGGTTTCGGAGTATTTCCGTACTTCCACGGTAGCGGTCAAATTCTAAGCAAATGATACCGCCGCTCAGGAGCAGGGGTAAATTTCCGGTAAACGCGTGGCCCGGTCATGCACCGGCGAAAGCGGCATAAGGTCCCGATTATGGGGCACGCAAGTTCACAACACCGTTATTGAGAGCGACGGCTCGGTCGTGGCGTTCAGAGAGAGCCGAGCAGAACGAGACAGGCCAGCACGGCCACGGCAACGAGGAGCCTGGTCGTTTTCCAGGCCAGACTCTCCGCACCGACGTTCAATCCGAACCACGGCAATGCGTGCCGCAGCGCGCGCGTTGCGAATGCTTCGACCATGGCGAGCGCGAGGGCGATGCCGGCAAGGAACGCCCATGACTCGGCCGGGGGGATCCACGGCGCCAGCCAGGCAGGCACCGAGCCTTTGAAGGACGCGAGCAGCGCGAACCATCCGAACAGGTATGCGAAGCTCTTGATGATGTCGGGTCCGAGCGCATCGGGCTCGAGCCGGATGCCGATCGCTGCGAGCGCGCGCTCGATGCGCTCACCGTCGGCGAAGAAGAGAAAGGCGCCGAGGTAGAGCGGAACCCGCGACATGAAGAGGAGGGCCATCAGTCCGAACAGAACCGCGTAGCCGTAGGCGTCGCCGAGAATGTGCATGCCGCTGACGCGCGAGGGCTCCGGCGCGGTCGCGGCCTGGCGCTGCTGAAGCGACCTCGCTCGCGCCATGTGCTCCAGCATCCTGGCGCGGCGGTCCGGTGTGTAGGGCGTCGTGCGCTGCATCCAGGGCGGCAGTGCCGGCGAGGCAATGCTGGATTGGCCGTCCGAGGGGGATTTGCGCTGCTCCATGGGTCCACACCGGTTCCAACAGGATGTTGGTCGGAGGTGAGGGCCGGAGAGGTTCACGGGCAGGGCGGTGAATTTCGCCGCATCGTCCGCGCGCGGATGGCGCTCCCTAGCGGAATCGAACCGCTCTCTCCACCGTGAAAGGGTGGCGTCCTAACCGATAGACGAAGGGAGCAAACGCTAAGCCCCGCCGCTTTTGACGGCACGGCCGCGGCCGCGCGAGTCGTGCCCGGCGGCTTGCAGCGGGCGAACGTATAGTGGCCTTTCGGCCCGTGGGCAAGCCGTTCGGGAACGGTCTTTTGGAACCGTGGACAGCGCCGGCGAGAGGATGATTCGGACCCGATTTCAACGGTTTCTTAGGGCTCCCTGAGGTAGTGCTGGAGCGGGAGATTTCACGCCAATGCCACCGCCCAAGAAGCGCGCAGACCGCAAGCTGCTGTCGCAGCACGCCTGGATCACGCTCGACGGCGGGTTCGCGGCGCGGCATTGCCTGGTCCAGGACATCTCGAGCTCGGGCGCCAAGATCACCCTGGACGAGGACGCAAGCCAGCTTCCGGGGGTGATCCGGCTGGCCTTCGCGCGCGATGCCCGCACCGGGCGGAACTGCCAGGTGGTCTGGCGCCGCGGCAACTCGGCCGGGATCAAGTTCATCTGACATCCACCTAGTGCGACCCGGATGGCGCGCGGCACCTCGCCGGGCTAGAACGCTCGCATGCGCACACAGCTCCTCATCCTGATCTCGTTGCTGGCCACGTCCGCGGCCGCGGCCGAAGCCTTGCGCCTTCCGGCTGCCGAGCCGCCGCAGGCGGGCAAGACCTTGCCGCTGAAGGGCACGGGCGGGACGGCGAAGGCGGGCGCATGCGCGTCCTATGGCCGTGGCTACCACATGGTCGAGGGCACCGGCACCTGCGTGAAGATCGGCGGCTCGATCAGCGTCGACGCCGCGGTCCGGCGCTAAAGCCGCATGCCGCCGGATCTGTTGCGGCTCGATATCGTCGTCCCCGTGCTGATGTATTGCGCGCTGCTGTGGTGGGTCGGCCGCGGCCTGAGCTGGCCGGCGCGGCTCGCCACTGCTGTCGTGACGCTGGTGCTGATCATCTGCGTGCTGCTCGTCGAGCGCGGCTGGCTCTAGGCGCGGCCGTCAAAACAAAAAGTGCGAAAACAACCCCATGCACAGTAGCCGTCAAGTGCGGCGATGCCGCCGGCCGCGTGCGCCGGAATGACGATTCCCCGCGCGCTCATCGCAGCTTAAGCCGCGCCAGCGGCTCACGACATCGGCGGTGCGACAAACTGGGCAAAGCCGGGGCGTTTGCCGAGCTCGGCGAGCCAGCGCGTCAGGTTCGGCTGCGCCGGCCGGGTGATGCCCTCGACGCCGAGCCAGCGCCGCGCATAGGATCCAACAGCGATGTCGGCGAGCGTGAACTGGTCGCCCTCCATGTAGCGGCGCGTCGAGAGCAGGCGATCGGCGATCGCCCAGACCTCGACGGCGGTATCGGCATCGCGCTGCACCTGGATCATGTCGCGCTCGGCGGGCGCCGTGCGCACGATGCCCCAGAACACCGGACGGTCGACCGGCTGCACCGCCGACAGCGTCCAGTCGAGCCAGCGGTCGACCGAAGCTCGCTGCTTCGGCGCGTCCGGATAGATCGGCGTGCCGCGTCCATGCGCGAGGCAGAGATAGCGCATGATCGAATTGGATTCCCACAGCACGAAGTCGCCCTCGACCAGCGTCGGGATCCGCGCATTCGGGTTCATCGCGAGATACTCGGCCTCGCGGGTCTTGCCGTATTGCATGCCGGCATCGATGCGCTCGTAGGCGAGGCCAAGCTCGGTGAGGCACCACAGCACCTTCTGCACGTTGACCGAGTTGGCGCGGCCCCAGATCGTCAGCTTGGTGTCAGGCATGAAGCTTCTCCCGCGGCGTTTTCAGTTGTGCGGGTGATAGCGGAATTTCCTGTGCCGGACGACGGCGTTTGCGGCGCGCCCCTCATGCAAAAAGCTCCGCCATGGGCAGAGCTTTCATTGCAGGTTGAACCGGCTCGTCAGTGGCCGAAGAACAGCCACAGCAGAAGGATCACCGGGATCGGCACGCCCAGCATCCACAACAACAATCCTCGTCCCATCGCGTCCTCCTCCAATCATCTTGTCGAGGAGTGAACGTGCGCGGCGAGGGCTTGTTCCTATGGAAAAGGCCCTACCAGTGGCCGGTGTTCGGCATCGACGACCACGGCTCCTGCGGCGCTTTCGGCTCGCCCTTCTGCAGCAGCTCGATCGAGTGCAAATCGGGCGAGCGCACGAAGGCCATGTTGCCGTCGCGCGGCGGCCGGTTGATGATGACGCCGGCCTTCATCAGCTTCTCGCAGGTGGCGTAGATGTCGTCGACCTCATAGGCGAGATGGCCGAAGAAGCGATCCTCGCCGTACTTCTCCTCGTCCCAATTGTAGGTGAGCTCGACCAGCGGCGCGCCGCGCGTTTGCGGCTGCTTCTTCAGCGCCTCGAGATCGTCCGACGAGCACAGGAACACCAGCGTGAAGCGCCCCTTGTCGTTCTCGATCCGCCGCACCTCCTTCAGCCCCAGCGCATCCTGGTAGAACTTCAGCGCGACATCGAGATTGCGCACGCGCAGCATGGTGTGAAGGTATCGCATGGTTGTTGCTCCCTTTGACAGTCGGAGGGTTTTGCTTTGGGCCGGGACGGCGGGGGTAGGAGATAGCAGGAAAGTGGGAGGAGGGGCAGGGGGCGGGGGCAAAGTCAGCAGGCTGGCGAAGGCAAATGAATTTGATCCACCGTCACCATAGTCCTCCGGAGTCCAGTAGATGGTATTGGGTCCCCCAATATTATACGAACAACGATACGGTCCCTTTCGCCACCCTCGCGCAAAGAATCACGTGTACCATCAGCAATCAGAGAGAGACCAACGCGGCGCAGCGTTCCATGAGGCCGGGCATATAGTCGTGGCATGGAGTCTGGGTCTAGCTGTCGGCGAGGCCGAAATAGCGATCGGTGGTGACGACGCGAAGGGCACTGCGGAAATCCAAGACGCAGGCCATGCGGACCTCGTAGACCAGCTTGCAGTTTGCGCGGCGGGCTTGGAGGCTCAGAAGCTCTTTGACGCTCCTACACATGAAGGAGCAGGTTGGGGGGACTATGGGAAGATGGTGGAGCTAATGCGAGACCTCGATGAGCAAGAGCAATTGAGGATGATGCATCAAGGGCACGGCCGTGCATCTGATCTCTTGTCCGCACACTGCGCAAAGGTTGAGCGACTTGCTCTGGCATTGTTCGATAAAAAGCGGCTGGACGCGGATGAGATCGCAAGGCTTCTTGCAGACTAATCGTGCGCCACCGTGGCAATACGCTATCGTTGCAAGAGACACAGCAGGTGCTTAGGCGGACGTGAACAGTGAGGCACGATTTCATGGGGCGCTTACAGCAGCCGGGCATGGCGTGGGCCGAGCTTAAAAACAAGCTCCGCGAAGGTATGGTGATTTGGATCACGCTGGGAGGCCTTTCATCTTATGGCTCGCCGTTCAGAATGTATCAGACACATTCTTCTCTGAGACCGAACTGAAGGATCGCGTGCGGTGGTATGGCATCTTGTTAGAAATCGGCTCCATCATGAGCATCGCCTGGGAATTAAATAAGTCGCTCCTGGAGGCGAACCGTACGCCGCTACTTTATGGATTCTTGTGTTGGGTCGGTGAATGGCGATTTATCGGTTTTCGACGCTCGCCTAGGAGCGTCAGCGCCTCTGCAATTCTCAGGGGTGTCGGTTCAATGGCAGCGGTTGGGACAAGTATTATCACTGCCGGCACGCTGGAGGAACGCGTCGCGCATTTGCAGAGAACACTGCAGGAAGTACAAGCCACGCTCGGTAGAGTATCGCTCAAGGTCGATGCTAGCGAACGCGAGTTTCGCAAGTTGTTGGAACAAGAAACTGCGCAGCGGGCACAGGCACTTTCCACACTGCGCGAGAACTTGGAACGTCAAGCGCTTGGCGATATTCGTGTACAAGTCGCCGCGCTTATGGTGCTGATCCTGAGCATATTTTTCGCTAACGCCCCGGATGAATTTGCCGTCGTCTTCAATAGAATTGGGCTCGGCGGCAAGGGGCATTGGTTATGATACCCGAAATGTTGTTGCCGTTCATTTGCCAACGGAGCCGCAGCGATGGGCAGGGTTGCTAGCGAGTGAATTTGATGGACTGGACCGCAATTCCGGCGGTCCCACGCCGTAACAGCTCACGCGCCTACAGCTTCCCGAACTCATCCAGAGTTCTGATGACCAAGGGCATGAACTCATTGCCGCCGCCGTGGCCGGCGTCTTCGAGAATATGCAGCCTGGAGGTCGTCCATCGCTTGTGCAGTTGCCACGCCGTGGACAACGGTCCGCTGACGTCGAAACGGCCATGGATCAGGGCGCCGGGAATGCCGTTCAATCTCGATGCGTCGCGGATCAATTGATCCTCCGCGAGAAATGCGGCGTGGCGCCAATAGTGAGTGACCAGGCGCGCAAATCGCAATCGAAATTCCGCGTCGTCAAATCGGGGATTTGGCCGGTGTCCCGGGGTGAGCGAGACGTGCGCATCCTCCCACTCGCACCATGCCCGGGCGGCCCTGTCGCGAACGGTCTCGTCGGCATCGGCAAGCATGATTGCGTAGGCATCGACGAGCGGCATGCCGCGGAGATGCCGGGGGACAGTCTCGGAAAAGCGCTCCCATTCCCTTGGAAAGATGCGCCCGACATCGTTGGTGATCCATTGCACCTCTGCACGCGATGTCGTCGTCACGAATCCGAGCACCATCGCTTTCACGCGTCGCGGATGCGGTTGTGCGTAGGCGAGGCCAAGCGTGGTGCCCCAGGACAAGCCCAGGACGATCCAGCTTTCGACACCGAGCAGCTCGCGCAGCCTCTCGATGTCTGCGACAAGGTGAGCGGTGGTATTGCTTGCCAGGCTCGAACCCGACTGACTTGCGAGCGGAAGGCTGCGACCGGAGCCACGCTGATCGAACAGCACAGCCCTGTAGACATCAGGATCGAAAAATCGTCTCTGACCAACAGAGCAGCCCGTGCCCGGACCGCCATGCAGGAAAAGCGCCGGCTTGCCCGCGGGATTGCCGCAACATTCCCAGTAGATCTGCTGGCCGTCGCCCACATCCAGCAATCCAGTCTCGTACGGCTCGATAGGCTGGAACTGAGCCATCGCTTTCTCCTGACGCCTTTTGGCAGCCTTTCTCTATGCCGCAATAGCGGGCTTTGGCAGGCCGGATTTATCGGGCGAACGAATTTAGCGCGGCCACCGGATCGCGACGGCGCGGATGAACCCACGGAAAAGCCGGCGCGACCAATGCTCGGCTTCATAAGGTCCTCATCACATGAGCTGGAAGAAGAAATACGCGATCGGTTGCCTGATTGCCCTGTTCGTTTTCACGGCCATGGACTCCTACGATCGCCCCAACAGGGACGTTCGCTTTGGAGCTGTCATCGTGATGGCGGCTGTATGGCCCGTCACAGTGTCCGTCATTTTGGGCGGAGCCGTCGGCGGGATGGTTCGCGATGGCTTGCCCAGCGAGAGCTAGGCAGGCCCTCGGCTCCCGAGAACCGAGGCTTCGACCTGTTCGGCGCCGAGCAACGGCGAACGAACCTGATGCGGCCCGCCGCTGAATTTCTCGCCGTCTGCGCTTAGGCAGCGATCCGCTGCTCGGCAGGCGCCGTCAGGAGCTTGAGCACTTCGGCATGCTCGAGGTCAGGGACCGCGATCGCCGTATGGCTGTAGGTCGCATGGCTGCGTGATTTGGCGATCTTGTCCAGGATCGCTTTGCCCTTGATGACGTGGAGGCCCATGCCCTCTTCGGAAGGGAAGATTGCCAGCACGACGTCATAGGCCGCGATGACGGCTCTGAGCGCCTCGGCCTTGTCTTCGGCGACATCGACAAACACGCGAACATCGGCCGCGAGTTCACGCAGCTCGTGAAAATCCAGCACTGTGAGGATACTCCAACGCAACGATACCAAGGGGAGCTTGGATGCGTTGGGTTACTGAAGTGTCAACAACACGGCTCGAACCACAGGTTTCACGGTGAGGTGTCTTGCTGAGCTGGCTGGATGAGGTGGCTTTGCCGCCGCCCGTGAACGCCGTTTTCGCGCGGGAGCGCTACGTCACTTGCGTTAAGTCACTTGCGCTAAGTCACTTGGCGTAGCCCTGGGACCGGAGCCACGCGATCTTGCGATCGCCGTTGATCCAGTCGTCGGCATCTGCCTTGCTGGTAAATCCGGCGATTTCGCGCTGCTCGTGGTCGGGGTAGTCCGCCAGGATCTTCCAGTCGCCATCGGCGATCCGGACCGCTCTAAACGTCACTTTTGTTTTGGCCATGCGCCACTATGCAACAAATGCTTTCGAAAGAGAACCAGTTAGGGGCTTTCGTGACTTCGGCTAATACGGGCATCGCTGCTGCCTGCTGGCGAACCGGCAGAACCCTCTATGGACATTGCTGAATTCGATTCGGCGCGGGTCGATGCAAGCGCTGTCATCCCGCCGAAACAGGCGGAACCGACGTCAAACTGCGGCTTGCGTTTTCGGCCCCGATGGGTTCTAAGCCCGGTGACTTCCTGACCGCTGGCATGAACACAAAGCGCGCTGCGCGGCTTTGTCGCGTGCCCGGCACGGTTACCCCACAGCCCGCGCGCACCCCATTCAGAAGGACGTTTGACATGGCGAAGATGACCAAGACTCAATTGATCGACGCGATTGCCGAGGGCACGCAGCTTGCGAAGAACGACGTGAAGTCGGTCATCGAGTACATGGCGACGGTCGGCTACAAGGAGCTCAACGAGTCCGGCGAGTTCGTCATTCCCGGTTTCGTGAAGATGTCGGTCGTGAACAAGCCGGCGACCGAAGCCCGCATGGGCGTCAATCCCTTCACCAAGGAGCCGATGCAGTTTGCGGCCAAGCCCGCGAGCAAGTCGGTGAAGGCATCGCCCCTGAAGGTCGCCAAGGACGCCGTCTGATCCTGCCATCGCGCACCGCTTGCGTGCCCAGAGCCCCGTTCCGATGATGTCGGAGCGGGGCTCTTTGTTTTGTCTCTTTGTTTTTGTCTTGGGCGGCGCGATGTCCGCAAAAGCGAAAGCCCCGCCTGGGGGGAGCGGGGCTTTCTGATGGGGATGAAGCCTGGGGGAAGCTTCAGGAATAAGACGCGCCAGCCCAGTAAAAGGTTCAGCCTTCCGAAGAAGAGAAAGAGAAAACCCCGCGCTTTCGCGCGGGGCTTTCCAAACTGACGGCGATGGGATTTCAGCGCCTGGCCGTCAGCCGTAGATCAAACCTGGGGTAGAAAATCCAAAAAGCAACAGCGCCGCCGTGACGGAGTATGTTCGTCAGGCGGCGCTGCCGTATGACTGGGCGCTGAAATCCCCAGCCTCGATGGGTCTTTGCGGCGCCCAAAAGGTTCAAGACGATGGGCGTGGGAAATCGCGCGAGGGGGGCTGGACTTTTTGTTCTCATTTTGTTCCTATGAGCCATCATCTTTTGGAATCCTTTGGGAGGTGACTCATGACCGTCGAAAAGCAGCGCGAAGTGATCAGACTCTGGAACGAGCTCAGGAAGGTCGAGGGGCCGGCCGCAGAAGAACTCCGCATCCAGATTCTCGAATGCTTCTCCGAGAAGGGCAAGGAGAAGCGCGCGGCGTGATGCGCGCGCGGGCGGACGCCGGCCGCGATGGCGCACGAGATCGCCATCGTGGTTGCGGCGGTCTCGATATTTCGCCGCCGAAGATGTCTGCCGGCGAAGACGTGAGCGCACGCGGTTTCATCGATCGTTAGGAATCGATTCTCGCTGATTTTCCCGACTCCGATTCGTTCTTCGAGAACGAAATGGAGTCGGATGCAGAACAAGTTGCGCGTCCTCGATGTCGATGCGAGCGTGCGTGTCAGAACGAGACAGCGTGAAGTCTCGCACAGTGCCGTTCTCGTCTCCCGCGCAGGAGATGAGCGAGGAGAGAGCGACATGGATGCATGCTGGTTGATCGAGATGTTCGCCGAGATCGCGAGAGTGTTCTGGTCCGACCGGCACGCAAGACACCACGCGAGGCTGCGCAGCGACAAGCCATCGGTGCCGCAGGTGCTGCCGCTGCGATCGACGCCGGCCGAGACGACGTGACGAGAAATTTCGCGCGCGACACCACTCGTTAAGAGTTGCTCCGCGCCGATTTCTTCGATTCCGATTCGTTCTTCGAGAACGAAATGCGGGCGAAGCTGGAACAAAGACGGTCGGCGAGGGGCGGGCCTGCCTCGGCGATCGCGCGATGCCTCAAGCGGCTCGCCGAGATCCAAACGGCGCTGCGCCAACTCCTAACGAAAGCTTGCGCGGGAAACGATAACCCTATTCGGTTAGGTTAAAAGCCCAATCGCGTTGCGCTTGCCGCGGGTTGGAGTAGGTGTCTGGCAACGACAAGAAACGACTTTGCCAAGAAGCCACTTTGCCATGACACCTTTTTCAGAGCCGTCCTTTTATCAAGGCGACCGCCACACCTACTGGCGCGTCGCGATCGTCGGCACGCTGTTCTGCCTCGCTTTCGTGCTGATCAGTTTTTCGCTGCGGCAGCAAGCCGAGGACACGCGCGTCGCGGTCAAGGCCGACCGGCTGGTGCGCACGGCGGGCCAGGCGCCGCACACCAACTAGCGCTCGTCACCACCGATCCGGTCGTCGGCCGCTGCGCGCGGGCACGAGGTGCCGCGGCTCGCGAGCGCGACGAAGCCGGCATAGCCGGACAGGTTGAGCAAGACTTCGAGCCACACGGGCATGTCGAACATGTCGAACCTCACTTGCGTGAAGACAACCTCAACTTGCATGCGCGGCGCTTGTTCCCGGCTCGCGCAAAAGAGATCCGCTAGTAAGAAGTCCGCCTAGAGCCGGGAGGAGGGGTCGAGCCGCCGGCCGAGGGTCGCGACGGACTCGGAGGAGGGCTGTTCCCTGAGGAACTCGGCGATGGCCCGCGCCAGCTCGCCGTCGCTCATCGGCGTCGGCGGCGGGCGCAGCGCGCCGACACCGAAACTGCGGACGATCTCGTCGTAATGTCGATCGCCGGATCCGGGAACGAGCCGGCGGATCCGGGCAAGCAAAGCGGATATCGGCAATCCTTCCTCCTCGGCCTTCCGCCCCGCGGGCAGCCGTTGTTCTCTGCTGCCCATTTGCTCCCGTGGAACAAAAACCCCGCCAGCATCGCGGAGGATACTGACGGGGCTTTCGTGCTGGGCCTTCACCGGATAGCGGAGGCTTCGCACTTGCAATTCCAACCGCCGCACGGCGATTTCGTTCCGCCTCGCATCGATTTTTTTGACCGGCTCCGGTTCCGCGCCGCGCGCAACCATCAAACGGCACTCGCGTTGTCACCCCAGACGCGAAGGAGGAGCTCATGAAAAAGACACTGGCAGTTCTGGCCACCGTCGCAGCCGTCGGCGTGACCGCGGTGGCGGCGCCTGCGCCTGCCGAGGCGCGCGGCCGCGGCATCGGCCCGGGCCTCGCGTTCGGTCTTGCCGCCGGCGCGATCACCGCGGGCGCGATCGCCGCGTCCCACCCTTACGGCTATTACGGCCCTGGCTACGGCTATTATGACAGCCCGGGCTACTATTACGGATCTGGCCCGTACGCCTATTATGGCGACGGACCGTATTACTATCGCCGCCACTATTACCGTCACTGGTAACGGCGGGGGTAAGTGAAAAGCCCGGAGCGATGCTCCGGGCTTTTTTCATGCGTGGCGATCAGGCGCGTGCTACGGCCAGAGCGAGGGTCGCTCGACCTTGCGTGCGTTCTCAAGCGTCGACACGAAATACTCTTCGCGCTCGCGCTTGAACTTCTCCTGGGTGGCACGGAAGGCGGCGACACGGGCGGCGATCTCTTCGCGTTCACGGATCTTGCGTTGTTCGTCTTCGGTCATGTCCATCCCCTCTGTTCACACTTGGACGATGTTACTCGGGTTGTTTTTACAGGGTCGTGTTTACGAGTGTCCTCAAGCGCTGCCGCCGCACCGGGCCTTGAGTCGCATAACACATGCATTGGCGCTTCTGATTGGGGCGTCAATGGGGAGGAGGCATTGCAGGATTGTGATATGCGATGGGCGGAAAAAATTGCCGAGCGCACCTGCGTTCGCAGTTGATAACAGCGTCAACAATCTTGTCGCTTGCGCATCTTGCAGCTAGCGCAAGACCAAAGCGGGAGGCGTGCGATTGATTGCATCGGATCTTCGCAGCGGCGTTGAACGTCTCGGCGACATGATCGCCGAGGCGAAGACCATCGTACCGTTCACCGGCGCCGGCATCTCGACCGAATGCGGCATCCCCGACTTCCGCTCGCCGGGCGGCATCTGGACGCGCAACCGTCCGATCCCGTTCGACGAATTCGTTGCGAGCCAAGAGGCGCGCGACGAATCCTGGCGCCGGCGCTTCGCGATGGAGGAGACCTTCGCGGCGGCAAGGCCCGGCCGCGGCCATCGCGCGCTCGCCTCGCTCTACCGCGCCGGCAAGGTCCCCGCGGTCATCACCCAGAACATCGACAATCTGCACCAGGCCTCGGGCTTCGCGCACGAGCACGTGATTGAACTTCACGGAAATACTACTTATGCGCGATGCGTCGGATGCGGGCAGACCTATCAGCTCGACTGGGTGAAGCGCCGATTCGACCAGGACGGCGCTCCAAACTGCACCGTGTGCGACGAGCCGGTGAAGACCGCCACGATCTCGTTCGGCCAGATGATGCCGGAGGAGGAGATGCAGCGCGCAACCGCGCTGTCGCGCGCCTGCGACCTCTTCATCGCGATCGGTTCCTCGCTCGTGGTGTGGCCGGCAGCGGGCTTTCCGATGATGGCGAAGCGCGCGGGTGCACGTTTGGTGATCATCAATCGCGAGCCGACCGAGCAGGACGACATCGCCGACCTCGTCATCCGCCACGACATCGGCGAAACGCTCGGACCCTTTGTCGGCAATTGAGGCGTTAGTTTGATTCGCGGCTGTGCAAGCTGTTCATAGGTTCCGGCGAATCTCTTTTTTGTCTATGCGCCGCAACCGGGAGTGTTATCTTTTGAGTCGAAAGATTCGCGTCGCGTCGAATTGAGAACATTCTCTTAAGACGCGTGATTCGAGCGCCGCCAATGTGGCGGGTTGCATGGCAGTGTGGGGTCCGGGGTTATGGGGTCGTCGGACGGATTTGAGTCCAAAAAGCTTGGAGTTCCCGGACAGGGCACGTCGCCGGGGCGCATGACGCCGGGCGAGCACGGCAGCGGCCGCGAGAGCGGGCTCAGCCCGTTCACCGGCCTTGGCGAGGCCAGCGCCAACCTCGTCGAAGTCCACGGCGTCATCAAATGGTTCGACGCGTCGAAGGGCTACGGCTTCATCGTTCCCGACAATGGCTGGCCGGACGTGCTGCTGCATGTCACCGTGCTTAGACGCGACGGCTTCCAGACCGCCTATGAGGGCGCGCGCATCGTCGTCGAATGCATCCAGCGCGCGAAGGGCTACCAGGCCTTCCGCGTGGTCTCGATGGACGAGTCGACCGCGATCCATCCGGCGCAGATGCTGCCGCCGCGCACCCACGTCACGGTCACCCCGACCAGCGGGCTGGAGCGGGCTCAGGTCAAATGGTTCAACCGGCTGCGCGGCTTCGGCTTCCTGACCTGCGGCGAGGGCACGCCCGACATCTTCGTGCACATGGAGACGCTGCGCCGCTTCGGCATGACCGAATTGCGCCCCGGCCAATATGTCCTGGTCCGCTTCGGGCCCGGTTCCAAGGGCATGATGGCGGCCGAGATCCATCCCGAGACCGGATCGCCCGGACTGCAGTCGCACTAGCGGCGGCAGGATCGCCAATTCCCGCAATCGTGAGCAGAGGCGCGCCGGCTGACCGGCGCGCCTCTGGCTTTTCGGGCGGTCGCCGCGTAGGACTGTTCCATTCCCACGCCCTGAGTGCCATCCCATGAATCTTGATCGAAAGGCTGTCTGGTCCGTTGCGAAGGGCTGGCTTGCCGCCATCCTGGTCATCGCCGGCGTTGTCGTGGCGGGCGGACCTGTCCGAGCCGCGAGCTTCCAGCCGCTCGAGATCGTCACCAAAAGCGGCGTGCAGGTGTTCTCGGTGGAGATGGCAACGACCGAGGAGGAGAAGCAGACCGGCCTGATGTACCGCAAGGAGCTGGCCGACGGCAAAGGCATGCTGTTCGACTTCAATCCCGAGCAGGAAGTGTCGATGTGGATGAAGAATACCTATGTCCCGCTCGACATGATCTTCATCCGCGCCGACGGCCGCATCCTGCGCATTGCCGAGAACACCGAGCCGCTGTCGACCAAGATCATCTCGTCCAAGGGCCCCGCGCGGGCCGTTCTGGAGGTGGTGGCGGGAACGGCGCAGAAATACGGCATCCGCCCCGGCGACCGCGTCGGCCACCCGCTGTTCGGCAGCAAATAGAGCCGTCCGGTGGGGGCCTTCCCGGCCTTGCCGGCGCCTTTAGGACGCTTGCTGGCGCTTTGGGAAGCGTGTATCGACAGGGCTCGCCGGACATTCGGGGTATAGCGCAGCCTGGTAGCGCGGCAGTTTTGGGTACTGCAGGTCGTTGGTTCGAATCCAGCTGCCCCGACCAGTCCCGAGGTCGAACCTCCTTCATTTCCTTCGAAATTTCGACTCGCGGATCCCGGCTCAGAACAGCAGCCAATCGGCGAGGCGCCAGGCGATCCAGGCGAGGGCGCAGATCCAGCCCAGCATCACGATCCCCGCGACGCCGAGTCCGCAGAGTGCGAACAGCGAGTCTCCGGGCTCCGGCGCCTCGGAGAGTTTCTCGGTCGTATCGATCTGGCTCACAGCATCCCCCTTGCCTTGCGGCCCGTTGTTCATTGGTCTCTTCTCGCTCGACGAAATTCACCGACCGGGCTCCAGCTCACACGGACGTGAGACGCGATGACCGTCCGTCCATGGCGGGCGCGCGCTGATCGTTGGCGCTCGCCAGGACCCCGGACGGATGGGAAGAAGCTGCAACGCGCCGCGCGGCGATTGGTTGCGGCCGTCCGGCGCGGAACATGCGTGCCGGATCGAACTTTCTCACGCGGCCAGCGCCTGCTTTGCAGACCCGGCGCGTTCGGCCTGAAGCCCTCGCGCTCGTTGCTTGCGCAGCCCGACTTCCGCGCGATTTTTCAAGGCATTGGCGCGGTCGGCCCGACGCAGAATTACCAAAGATTCATCGAACCTTTGGCTGTCGCCATGGACATATGGATGTTGGGGATTTCAGCGCCCAATGCCTAACGGACGCCGCCAAGCGATAATACTCCGCTTGCGCGGCGTTGCGCTTTTCAAACGTCTTTTTTGCAGGCGTCGCGATCTTCAGACGTCGCGTTCTTCAGAATTGCCCAATCAGCTCGAGGCGTGCCAGCCGGGCGGAAACGGCACGAACGGCCAGACCATCTGGTTGTCGTTGGCGGCCCTTGGCGGTTCGTGAGCCGACGTCCTGACGGCCGGGACAGGCGGCGTCGATCGCACCGCCAAGCGCAGACATGCACACTGCAAATTCATTGTGGTCGCCCCAGCCAGTATGTCTTTTTTCAAAACGTCCGAGTCTTAAACCTTCAAGTCTTCAAAACTTCCGAGTCTTCCTCAAAATCCAAGTCGTCTTTAAATTCCAAGCTCTTTAAAAAAAGCGACGTCAGTTCAAATTCAATCGCGCGTCCCGAAAACGGTGCACTCACTCTCAAATCACGCATGCATTGTAGAAAAACCGGCGCCGGCTTTCAACCAGCCTGGCCACCTGTCCGCGACAGGTAAGGTTGATGGGTTAGGTTAAGAGCGAGCGGTTGTTGCGGCCACTTTGGCGATCGTTATCAGATCAGTGCCGGCTCGCGATGGGCTGCCTGGAATTCGCGCTCACACAAGATCACAGTTCGTCGCGGCGCGCGTATCCTGTGAGTTCTGTGTCATGTCTTTCGATCGCAACTTAAGAACGGCCAGCCCGCAGTCGAGCTGGACCGAAATCTGGCACCTCTGGACCGTGATCGTGCCGCGCCGCTCGATCAACGGGCAGCTCGTTTACGGCAAGGTCTGGCGCCGGCACGACGGCCGCGACTGGATCTACAAGAAATTCACCGAGTTCGACAGCGAAGAAGCGGCCTGAAGCGATGCGATCGTAAATCGTCATCCCGCTTTCAGGTTGGTGCCTGCACGCGCGGAAGCGGCAATTTGAAGTGACGTTTCGCGTAAGCGACGATCTCGTTGTCGGAAGGATGGTCGGCCGTTTCCACTGCGGCAATCCGCTTGGCGACATCTGGCGCGTTGGCGCGGATGTGGCTGGCGAGCTCGGTCTTCGCGTTGGCCGGGCCGATGATCAGGACTTCGCCGGCATCGGCGAGGGCTTTGGTCACCTCAGCGTAGAACGTCTTGTCAGGCGCGGCATGGCCGCTGCCGATCTCATTGGCCTTGTGATGGAGATGACGCGTTGCCAGATGCGGATGCAGCGTGATTTCGTCGGAGCCGCTCAGGCCGAGATGGAAGATCCGGGCCTGCGTGTGGTCGATCCATACAATGGCGTGAAAATGAGAGGGCATGTGCTTGGCCTTGTCCGGGAGGAAGCGCCGACGTCGATGCGGCGGCGCGAGTCGCGGCGACACTAGTTCGGCCGGCGCCGGCCCTGGTTGACGCAGGTCAATCCAATCCCGGACGAACCGACAGCGGCGTCGGAACGGTGCGCCCGGACGAACGGGCGTCCCGGCTCAGGCGGCCTTCGTTGCGGGCGCCGGCTTGGATGGCGGGGGCTTCAGCGGCTTGTCCTGCCGCTTCGACCACGAGATGTAATACGCCACCGTCGTCATGATCGCGATGCCGGCGATGCTGACGAAGAGCTGCGCGAACAGCGAGCCCGAGCTCATCGACAGCTCGAAATGGCCGACGAAGGACAGGAACACGCCGACGCAGAACACCGCGAGCGATTGCTGGCCGCAGACGATCAGGGGATCGAACACCTTCCATTCCAGGCCCGGCCAGTCCTTCGGCACGAAGCGGATCACCAGGATCACGATCACGACGAAATGGATGAAGCGGTACGGCGCAAGGTTGGTCTTGTCGTTGGGGTTGAAGGCCGAGAACAGCCATTCCGGGAACATGCCGCCGATGGCGGGGAAGCGGCCGGCCATGGTCATGACCAGTGCGAACAGGAGATAGCCGAGGCAGAGCCACAGCGTGATCGGCGAATTGATCAGCGTCATCGAGCGCCGCGCCCCGCCCATCGCGCACCAGGCGCCGAACACGAACAGCACCTGCCAGGCATATGGATTGAAGTACCACTGGCCGGCCGGATAGGCGGTCAGGTTCAGGCCGTAATGGCGCGCGGCGAGCCACAGCACGATCGACAGCACCATCGTCAAATCGGGCTTGCGCAGCATGAACCACAGCACCGGCGGGAACAGTCCCATCAGCACGATGTAGAGGGGCAGCACGTCGAGATTGAGCGGCTTGAAGCGCAGGAACAGGCCCTGGCGCAACGTCTCGGTGGCGTTGTCGACGAGGCCGGCGACGTTGAACTCGTTGATCATATCTGAATCGCCGAAGCGCAGCGCCAGATAGCTGATCGAGGCGATGTAGATCACGAACAGGATGATGTGGGCGACGTAGAGCTGCCAGACCCGCTTGGTCAGGCGCGTGGCGCCGACGATGAAGCCGCGCTCCAGCATCATGCGCGCATAGACGAAGGAGGCGGTGTAGCCGGAGATGAAGACGAACAGGTCGGCCGCGTCGGAAAAGCCGTAATTGCGCGTCGTGATCCAGTTCACGACGTTGTCAGGGATGTGGTCGAGGAAGATCGCCCAGTTGGCGACGCCGCGAAACAGGTCGAGCCGTAGGTCTCGGCCTTTTTCAGGGAGCGTGGCGTTGATGTTCAGGAAGGCCATGCGACGGGAGCTCTCGGAGGGGATAGATGCGCTGATGTCGGCGAGGCAGTGCGGCCGGGCTGAATCCCGGCGCGGAAGGCGGGTACGGAATTGTCACGGTGCAGCATAATGACTATACCGTCGGTAAGGGTGACCGGGGGGCCGGAATCACCGATCAGTTCCCGATCGGTGTCTCTATACTATCCCTGAGGTTTCCACCAACTGCCACCCTGACGCATCGAAATCGAACGAAAAGACGAAAAGGCCCGGACCACCCCATGACCGCACGCATTTTCAAGCCCGCCAAGAACGCGATGCAATCCGGCCGGTCCAAGACCCGGGAATGGCAGCTCGACTACGAGCCGGAGCAGCCGCGTGCGGTCGAGCCGCTGATGGGCTGGACCTCGTCCGGCGACATGAAGCAGCAGATCACGCTGCGCTTCGACAGCAAGGAAGAGGCGGTCGCCTATTGCGAGCGCAAGGGCATCGCCTACCAGGTCATCGAGCCCCAGGATTCGATCCGCCGGCCGGTCGCCTATGCCGACAATTTCTCGTTCCGGCGCGGCGAGCCCTGGACGCATTGAGGGGGCAGGTGGCTGCTCCGACTTCATACGACGTGATGTACTCGTCATGCCCGGGCTAGTCCCGGGCATCCACGTTTTGGGCCGCGTGAAAGAGCGTGGATGGCCGGGACATAGGCGAGCGGAAGCGACGCCGTCCTTCAGACGGTTATGCCCGGCCATGACCGTGGGGAGGTATTCCCCCGAACTCGATAGTGCCGCGCGCTTGGCTCTTGGCACCAATTCCGCCTCATGCTTCGCTGGTCCCGGCATCACGGGATCAGGGCGAGGTGGGGGATGGCCGGGCGTGACCAGCTCGACGGCGTCGATCTGAAGATCTTATCCGAGCTGCAGCAGGACGGGCGGGTTCGCAACAACGAGCTGGCGCTGCGCGTCGGCGTGTCCGCGCCCAACTGCCTGCGGCGGTTGAAATCGCTGTTCAGCCGCGGCGTGATCCGGGCGGTGCGCGCCGTCATCGACGAGCGGCTGCTCGGCTATGAGGTGGTGTCGTTCGTCTCGATCCAGCTCGGCAGCCAGGCCCAGCCGGTGCTGGAGGTGTTCGAGGGCTCGATCGCCGCGATCCCGCGCATCCAGCAGTGCTGGCGCATTTCCGGCGACACCGATTATCTGCTGAAATGCGTCGCGCCGAGCGTCGAGAGCATGCGCCAGCAGCTGCTGCATTTCGCCGCGATGCCCGATGTGAAGAACGTCCGCAGCTTTCCGGTGCTGGGCGTCGCGAAGGACGTGCCGCTGCCGTTGCAGGAGGTTGCGGCGGCGGGATAGGAGATCGCTCCGCCGGTGTGAGGCTCACAGAGACTGCGAAGGAGCTGAAATCATGTACATCGCAGGCTTCGTCATTCCGGTGCCGGAGGACAAGATGGAGGCCTATCGCCGATGGGCGGAGAACGGCGCGGCGCTGTTCAGGGAATACGGGTGTCTGGAGATCGTCGAGTCCTGGGAGGACAACGTCCCCAGTGGCACGCACACCGACTTTCGCCGCGCCGTGAATGCGAAGGACGGCGAGAAGATCGTCTTCACCTGGCAGGTCTGGCCCGACAAGGCAACGCTCGAGGCCGCCGAAGCCGGGATGGGCGACGACAAGCGATTTGAGGCTGCGGGCGACATTCCGTTCGATCCGAAGCGTCTGATCCTGGGCTGCTTCAGGCCGATCCACGTCATGGGGCGCCAGGACCGGTAAGGGCGTCATAGTGGAACTATATATCTTAGTAACTCACATAAGTTTGACATGTGATTTGCGAAGCCCTGCAATGCGCCGGATCGTGATTGTCGGTCCCTGCGCGCTGCCTAGATGCAGGGTGTGAGCCTCAGCCTGCATCGCACGCTGGGGATGCTTTTGTGGGACCCTAAGCAGGAAAAGACATCATGACATCGACTTCGAAGACGATCGCAGCGTCTGCTGCGGCGCTGTGTGCGTCTGCGTTTTTTGTTCTGTCGGCACCGGCTGCGAAGGCCGACGATTACTGCATTACCAACGGCGCCCAGGCCGCTCACGGCTGCGGTTATCCGACGATGGAAGCCTGCCGGCAGGCGGCAGGCGGCATCGGCGGCTCGTGCTCGCAGGCCGGCGGCGCGAAGACCACCAACGACGCGCTCGCCTTCCAGCCGAAGCAGACGCAGTCGCGCACCAAGCCTCGTTCGGGCGCGCAAAACTAACGCCTGACATCGAGACCGGATCCGGGACATTGCGGCCTCCGAGAGTGATCTCGGGGGCCGTAACTTATGACATGCAGACAACAATGCGCTTCGGCGCCCATCAGCGATACCTTCCGCGAAACTCGCGCGGTGAGGCGCCGGTCCAGCTTCGGAAGGCGCGGGAAAAACTCTTCTCGTTGCGGAAGCCGGCGATCTCCGCGATCCGCTTGATCGGGGTGCGGCCGCGCATCAACTCCTGCTTGGCGAGCTTGAATTTGGTCTCTTCCTTCAGATCGCGCAGCGAGGTCGCTTCCTCGCGCAGGCGCCGGTGCATGGTGCGGGTGGAGAGCGCAAGCTCGCTTGCGACATCCTCGGCGCCGAGACTGCGTCCGCGCGCATTGCGCAGCACGCGGCGCACGCGCTCGACCAGCAGCCGGTCGCGCCGATAGGGCAGCACGGTCAGCCGCAGCGCGCCCTTGAGCATGCTGTCGAGATCGGCCGGGCTGCGGGTCAGCGGCAGTGAAAGATAGTGCTTGTCGAACACGATACGGGCGCCATCCGCATCAAAGCTCAAATGCCTGCAGAAGATCGTCGGATAGACCGAGACGTGGCCCGGCTCGGAATAGGGAAACTCGGCCGCACGCAGCGCGATCGCGGAATCGACGGCCCAGCAGGAGAAGCCGAGGACATAGCGGAGCAGGGTGACGAGGCAGAATTCGCGCAAGGGGCCGAGATCGCGCTGCTCGCGAAGGGAGATGGTCGCGGTCTCATCACCAAGCGAGAGCTCGAACAGCACGTCCTCGGTCAGCAGGCGATGATGCCGGCACCAGCGCTTTAGCGCGACTTCGAGATTGGGGGCCGTGATCGAGGCGCGGCACAGCATGCCATAGGTTCCCCAAGGCAGCCGGCGCGAGAACCAGCCGAGCGCTTCGTCGTCGAGCTCGCGCATGGCGTGGCCGGCCAGCGCCTCGAACTGGGCCGCCGTCACCCGTCCGTCCTGGGATCGAACGAGATCCTCGGTGACCTGGCCCTTACCCAATGCCTCGGCCGGATCCCGCCCGTAAAGGGCATAAGCGGCAACCACGCCGCGGACGAAGGCGGCTGGGGTCATGGCGCGGCGGGGCGTCGCGGTTGCGGCTTGGAACGGCATGAAAAATCCTCGCCAAAGTTGGCGGAAAATGCAACCTTTTCGACCGCCAGGACGCCCGGGCGGGGGTAGGTTCGGACCCGACAAGAATACGGAGGAATCGCCTTGAACATCCCGAGCATCGATTTCGATCTGGGCGAAGACATCAGCATGCTGCGCGACACGCTGCGCGCCTTCGTGGAGGCGGAGATCGCCCCGCGCGCCGCCGAGATCGAGAAGGCCAACCTGTTCCCGGCGGATCTCTGGAAGCGCCTTGGCGACCTCGGCCTGCTCGGCATGACGGCACCGGAGCAATATGGCGGCTCCAACATGGGCTATCTCGCCCATATCGTCGCTATGGAGGAGATTTCGCGCGGGTCGGCAGCCGTGGGCCTGTCCTACGGCGCGCATTCCAACCTCTGCGTCAACCAGATCCGCCGCAACGGCAACGACGCGCAGCGCGAGCGCTATCTGCCAAAACTGATCTCCGGCGAGTATGTCGGCGCGCTGGCGATGTCCGAGCCCGGCGCCGGCTCCGACGTCGTCTCGATGAAGCTGCGTGCCGACAAGCGCGGCGACCGCTACGTGCTCAACGGCTCGAAAATGTGGATCACCAATGGCGGCGACGCGGACGTGCTGGTCGTCTACGCCAAGACCGATCCGGAGGCCGGCCCGCGCGGCATGACTGCCTTCCTCGTCGAGAAGGGCTTCAAGGGATTTACCCACGGCCAGCATCTCGACAAGCTCGGCATGCGCGGCTCCAACACCTATCCCTTGTTCTTCGACGAATGCGAGGTGCCGGAGGAGAACGTGCTCGGCAAGGTGGGCGAGGGCGTCAAGGTGCTGATGTCCGGCCTCGATTATGAGCGCACCGTGCTTTCGGGCGGCCCGCTCGGGATCATGGCGGCCTGCATGGACGCGGTGGTGCCCTACATGCACGAGCGCAAGCAGTTCGGCCAGCCGATCGGCGACTTCCAGCTGATGCAGGGCAAGCTCGCCGACATGTATGCGACCTGGCAGGCCACACGCGCCTATGTCTATGCGGTCGGGCGCGCCTGCGACCGCGCCGACCATGCGCGGACCCTGCGCAAGGATGCCGCGGCTGCGATCCTCTATTCCGCGGAGAAGGCGACGTGGATGGCGGGCGAGGCGATCCAGGCGCTCGGCGGCGTCGGCTACACATCCGAATTTCCGGTCGGACGCCTGTGGCGCGACGCCAAGCTGTACGAGATCGGCGCCGGCACCTCGGAAGTGCGCCGCATGCTGATCGGCCGCGAGCTGATGGCCGAGACGGCGTAGGTCCGGCGCACTTGGAATTGCCGCGGTCCAACCTGGCCGCGGCCTCTCACCAGATCACCAGAAACGCGGGACAACATGCCGCTCCATTCCAGCATCGATCCGTCGTCGTCAGACTTTGCGCGCAATTCCGAGGCCATGCGCTCCCTCGTCGCGGACTTGCGCGAAAAGCTCAGCCAGGTCGCCGGCGGCGGCGGCGAGGCCTCGCGCAACCGCCACACCTCGCGCGGCAAGATGCTGGCGCGCGAGCGCGTTGACCTCTTGATCGATCCCGGGACCTCGTTCCTGGAGCTGTCGCCGCTGGCGGCCTACGGCCTCTATGGCGGCGACGTGCATTCGGCGAGCGTCGTCACCGGGGTGGGGCGCATCTCGGGCCGCGAATGCGTGGTCGTCGCCAACGACGCCACCATCAAGGGCGGCACCTATTATCCGATGACCGTGAAGAAGCATCTGCGCGCGCAGGACATCGCGCGGCAGAACAATCTTCCCTGCGTCTACATGGTCGATTCCGGCGGCGCCTTCCTGCCGCTCCAGGACGAGATCTTTCCGGACGAGCGCCACTTCGGCCGCATCTTCTACAACCAGGCGCAGATGTCGTCGCAAGGCATCCCGCAGGTCGCGATCGTGATGGGGTCCTGCACCGCCGGCGGCGCCTATGTGCCGGCCATGTCGGACGAGAGCATCATCGTGCGCAACCAGGGCACCATCTTCCTCGGCGGCCCGCCGCTGGTGAAGGCGGCGACCGGCGAGGTGGTGACCGCGGAGGAGCTCGGCGGCGCCGACGTGCATTCGCGGCAATCAGGTGTGACCGATCACTACGCGCAGAACGACGCCCACGCGATCGGCATCGCCCGCCGCATCGTCGGCACCTTGAAGCCGTCGAGCCGGCCGAACCTCAACATGCATCCGCCGCGCGATCCGCTGTTCGCGGCCGAGGAGATCTACGGCGTGGTGCCGGTCGATGGCCGCAAGCCGTTCGACGTGCGCGACATCATCGCGCGCGTCGTGGACGGGTCGGAATTCGACGAGTTCAAGAAACTCTACGGCACGACGCTGGTGTGCGGCTTCGCCCATATCTGGGGCTATCCGGTCGGCATCATCGCCAACAACGGCATCCTGTTCAGCGAGAGTTCGTTGAAGGGGGCGCATTTCATCGAGCTATGCTGCCAGCGCGGCATTCCGCTGGTGTTCCTGCAGAACATCACCGGCTTCATGGTCGGCAAGAAGTACGAGGCCGGCGGCATCGCGCGCGACGGCGCCAAGCTCGTGACGGCGGTTGCGACCGCCTCGGTGCCGAAGTTCACCGTCGTGATCGGCGGCTCCTACGGCGCCGGCAATTACGGCATGTGCGGCCGAGCCTACTCACCGCGCTTTCTCTGGATGTGGCCAAACGCGCGCATCTCGGTGATGGGCGGCGAGCAGGCCTCGATGGTGCTGAGCCAGGTCCGGCGCGACAATATCGAGGCCAGGGGCGATAGCTGGTCCAGGGACGAGGAAGACAAATTCCGCGAGCCGATCCGCGCGCAGTATGAGAGCCAAGGGCATCCGTACTACGCGACCGCGCGCCTGTGGGACGACGGCGTGATCGACCCGGCCGACACCAGGCTCGTGCTCGGCCTCGGCCTCTCGGCGGCGTCGAATGCGCCGATCGAGCCCACCAAATTCGGCCTATTCAGGATGTGATGCGATGGACCGCTCAAAGCTCTACCGGCGTTTTCGCACGCTCCTGATCGCCAACCGCGGCGAGATCGCCTGCCGCGTCATCCGCACCGCCCGCGCCATGGGCCTGCGCACGGTCGCGGTCTATTCCGAGGCCGACCGCGACGCGATGCATGTCGCGCTCGCCGACGAGGCCGTGCTGCTCGGCCCCGCGCGGGCGCGTGACAGCTATCTCAATGTCGAGCGTCTGATCGAAGCCGCGCGAAAGACCGGGGCGGAGGCCGTGCATCCCGGCTACGGCTTCCTGTCGGAGAATGCCGAGTTTGCGCATGCCTGCCTCGACGCGGGGCTGGTCTTCGTGGGGCCGACCGCCGGGATGATGACGGCGATGGGCTCGAAGTCCGGCTCGAAAGCGCTGATGGAGAAGGCGGGCGTGCCGCTGGTGCCCGGCTATCACGGCGAGGCCCAGGACGAGGCGACGCTGGCGAAGGCCGCGAACCAGATCGGCTTCCCGATCCTGGTGAAAGCGTCCGCCGGCGGCGGTGGCCGCGGCATGCGGATCGTGCGCTCGGCGGCCGAGCTCGGGCCCGCGATCGTCAGCGCCAAGCGCGAGGCCAAGGCCGCGTTCGGCGACGACCGCATGCTGATCGAGAAATATGTCGACAATCCCCGCCATATCGAGGTGCAGATCATCGGCGACAGCCACGGCAATCTGCTCTCGCTGTTCGAGCGCGAATGCACGCTGCAGCGCCGGCACCAGAAGGTGATCGAGGAAGCGCCGTCGCCGACCCTCAATGCGGCACAGCGCGAGACGGTCTGCGCCGCGGCGCGGAAGGCGGCGGGCGCGGTGAACTATGTCGGCGCCGGCACCATCGAGTTCGTCTCCGACGGCAAGGACGCGTTCTTCATCGAGATGAACACGCGTCTCCAGGTCGAGCATCCCGTGACCGAACTGATCACCGGAATCGACCTCGTCGAATGGCAGCTGCGCGTCGCCTTCGGCGAGGCGTTGCCGCTGCGGCAGGACGAGATCCGCCTCAACGGCCACGCGGTCGAGGCGCGCGTCTACGCCGAAAATCCGACCAAGAACTTCATGCCCTCGGTCGGAAAGATCTCGACCTGGCGGCTGCCCCCGGAGACCGGCGGCCTGCGCATCGACGCGGGCTATCGCGAGGGCGACAGCGTCTCGCCGTACTACGACGCGATGCTCGCAAAAATGATCGCCTGGGCACCGACCCGGGATGTCGCGATCGAGCGGCTGAACCGCGGACTGGAGGACTCCGACGTCCGCGGCATCGTCACCAACATCCCGTTCCTGTCGGCGCTGATCACGCATCAAAAAGTGCGGGCGAATGCGATCGACACCGGCTTCATCGAGCGCGAGCTGGCGGTGCTGACGCAGGCTACGCCGGCGCCCGGCGAGCTCGAGCTCTGCGCCGCGGTCGCCGCGATCGTGAACGACGAGCGGCAGGCCGCGCAGGCCGAGGCGAATTCGCCCTGGCAGACGTTCGGCTGGATGCCGGTCGGCCGGCGTCAGCGCAGCTTTGCCTTCCGCGTTGGCCACGGGCCTGAGCAGAAGATCACCCTCAACTACGGCAGCGGGCCGTCGACGCTTGTGATCGGCGACCGCGAGCTGGCATTCGCGATCGCGCCGCGCGATGGCGGCTTCGATCTGACGCTCGACGGCGTCAAATCCCAGGTCGCCGCCGTGATCGACGGCCATGAACTCTATTTGCGCACGCGCCACGGCCGCTTCGACCTGCATTGGGTCGATCCGTTCGGCGGCGAGACCGAGGAGCAGGCCGGCGCGGACAAGATCGCGGCACCCTTGCCGGGCACGGTCGTCGCCGTGCTGGCCGAGGAGGGCGCAACGCTGGAGAAGGGCGCGCCGATCCTCACCCTCGAAGTGATGAAGATGGAGCAGACGCTGCGGGCGCCCTATGCCGGCGTGCTGACGTCGATCAAGTGCAAGGTCGGCGACATCGTGCAGGAGGGCGTCGAGCTCGCCGTGGTCGAGCCTTCGGGAGAATGAGATGAGCGAGCCCGTCCGCATCATCGAGATGGGGCCGCGCGACGGCCTCCAGAACGAGAAGAGTCCCGTCAGCGTCGAGGCCCGCATCGCCTTCGTCGAGGCGCTGGTCTCAGCCGGCCTCGATACGGTCGAGGTCGGCGCTTTCGTGTCGCCCAAGGCGATCCCGCAAATGGCAAGCTCCGATGCCGTGCTGCGCGGCGTGAGCCATATAACGGGTGCCGAATTCCACGTGCTGGTGCCGAACGAGAAGGGCTATGACGCCGCCCGCGCCGCGGGCGCGAAGGTGGTCTCGGTGTTCGCGGCAGCCTCCGAAGGCTTTTCGCGGGCCAACATCAACTGCACGGTCGCGGAGTCGATCGAACGGTTCAAGCCGGTGCTGGCGCGCGCCAAGACCGACGGCATCAAGGTGCGCGGCTACATTTCCTGCGTGCTGGGCTGTCCGTTCGACGGCGAGATCAAGCCGAAGGCGGTGGCCGATCTTGCTAGCACGCTGTGGGACCTCGGCTGCTACGAGATCTCGCTCGGCGACACCATCGGCGTCGGCACCCCGGCCAAGGCGAAGGAAATGCTGCGCGCCGTCAGCGCCGACATCCCCGCCGCCAATCTCGCGATGCACTTTCATGACACCTACGGCCAGGCGCTCGCCAACCTCTATGCCGGGCTGGAGCAGGGCGTCCGCGTCATCGATGCCGCCGCCGGCGGCCTCGGCGGCTGCCCCTACGCCCCCGGCGCGACCGGCAATGTCGCGACCGAGGATGTCGTCTACATGCTCGAAGGCATGGGCATCAGCACCGGCGTCGACATGGAGAAGCTGTTGGCGGCGACGAACGAGATGAGCGGCGTGCTGGGCAAGCCGCCCGTGAGCCGCGTGGCGTCCGCGCTGAATGCGAAGAAGAAGCGAACTACGTCCTAATTTTCGTAGGGTGGGCAAAGGCGCATAGCGCCGTGCCCACCATCTCTCCGCGATCGAATTTGGAAATGGTGGGCACGCTTTCGCTTCACCCACCCTACGAGACAACGAAACGCGCGGTCAGGCCGCCTTCAGCCCAACATCCGGCAGACGCGGCCGGCTCTTGAGCGCCTTCACCATCATGGCCTCGACCTCGGCCTTTTCCTGCGGCAGCAGGGCGAGGCGGGGCGGACGGGTCAGCACCGTGCCGCGGCCCATGATGTGCTCGCACAGCTTGATGCACTGGACGAGGTCCGGGCGCGCATCGAGATGCAAGAGCGGCATGAACCATTCGTAGAGTGGCATCGCCTCGGCATAGCGTCCCGCCTTGGCCAGGCGAAACAGTGTCTCGCCCTCGCGCGGGAAGGCGTTCGACATGCCGGAGACCCAGCCCACGGCGCCCATGGCGACGCTCTCGACGATGACGTCGTCGAGGCCTGCGAACAGCACGAAGCGGTCGCCGACCATGTTCCTTGTGTCGATGAAGCGGCGCGTGTCGCCGGAGGAATCCTTGAAGCAGACGACCGTCTCGACGTCGGCGAGCGAGGCGAGGATGTCGGGGGTGACGTCGTTCTTGTAGATCGGCGGGTTGTTGTAGAGCATCACGGGAAGGTCCGTCGCGGTGGCGACGGCGCGGAAATGCGCGGCGGTCTCGTGCGGCTTCGACGAATAGACCAGGGCCGGCATCACCATGACGCCGTCGATGCCGACGCGCGCGGCTTCCTTCGCCGTCTCGACCGCGAAGGCCGTGGTGAACTCGGCGATGCCGCACAGCACGGGCACGCGCCCGGCCGCGACGGATTTCGCCGTCTCCATGATCGCGACCTTCTCCTTGCGATCCAGCGACGTGTTCTCGCCGACGGAGCCGCAGACGATCAGACCGGAGACGCCGTCGCGGATCAGTCCGTCCATCACCTTCGCGGTCGCGTCGATGTCGAGCGAGAGATCGTCGTGGAATTGCGTGGTGACGGCCGGGAAGACGCCTTCCCAGGAAACGCGGCGGCTCATGGTCTTACTCCAAGTAAATTTCGCCGGCGGGGGGCTGGGGCCGCCGGCTGTGGTGAAGAGGATGGCGGGCGGGATCAGAGCGTAGCGCCGACCTTGCGCAATTCGGCGAGGACCGGAGCCTTGGGCAGCCAGATATTGTCGAACTCGGCAATGACTGCCTCGGTGTCGCCGGCCGGCACCTGGCGGATCGGGATCGGCGCGCTCTTGAAGTTCTCGATCAGTGCGGGCTCATTGCCGGCGAGCTCGTCGATCTGCGCGTCCAGCGTCGACTTGACCGTCTTGGCGATCAGCTCGCGGTCGGCTGCGGGGAGCGACTGCCAGACCCGGCCCGAGACCACTGCGGCCATCGGCATGAAGACGGCGTTCATCTGGAGGATCACCTTCGAGACCTTGTCGAAGCGCTGGTTCCAGGAGAATTCGAGATCAGCCTCGAGGCCATCGACCTGGCCGTTGGCCATCGCGTCGAACACCTGCGGCGTCGGGATCGGTGTCGGCGCTGCGCCAAGCGAAGAATAGAAATCGCGATAGACCGGCGTCGGGTTGATGCGCAGCTTCATGCCCTTGATGTCGGCGAGCGAATTCAGGTCCCTGGAGGAGAACACGGCGCGCATGCCGGTGATGCCCCAGCCGAGCCCGATCGTGCCGGTCTCCTGCGGCAGCACGTCGAACAGCTTCACCGCCGCGGGATGCCGCACGAATTTCGCGACCGCCGGCGTCGAGCGGACGATGTAGGGCGCATTGATCGCGGCGATGTGCGGGACGCGCGAGCCGAGCTCGGCGGCCTGGATGAAGCCCATGTCGAGCGCGCCGGACTGCAATTGCTGCATCATCGCGGGCTCGTTGCCGAGCTGGCCGGAGTGGAACACGGTCAGCGTCAGCCGGCCGCTGGTGGCGGCCTTGAGGTCGTCGCCGAATTTGAGTGCGGCCTTGTTCCAGGAATGGCCGTTCGGCGTGATCAGGCCGAGGCGGAATTCCTTGGCCTGGGCGAGCGCCAGCGACGGCGCGAACACCGATGCGGCGGCGCTGGCGGCGAGAAGGCGGCGACGAGAAAGCGGCATGGTCGGGCTCCTTTTGGACGGGCCTATTTGACGAGGATCAGCGAGAGCGAAGGGAAGAGCGAGAGCAGCACCAGCAGGACGCAGGAGATGACGAAGAAGGGCAGCGTCACCATGAACATCTTGCCGGGCTTGGCGCCGGTGACAGCGGCCGCAACGAAGAAGCAGAGCCCGACCGGCGGTGACAACAGGCCGAGCACCAGGTTGATCACCACGACGACGCCGAAATGCCGGGGGTCGATGTGATAGACGTCGGTTGCGACCGGCAGCAGGATCGGCACCGTCATGATCAGGCCGGGAATGCCGTCGATGACAGTGCCGATCACCAGCAGGATGACGTTGCAGATCAGCATGAAGCTGATCGGGTCCTTGGCCGCCGACTGGATCCAGCCGGCGGTCTCCTGCGGAACCTTGCCGAAGATCAGGACCCAGGAGAACACCGCGGCGGCGGCGACGAGGAACAGCACGATGGCCGAATAGATAGCACTGCGCAGCATCATCTGCGGCAACTGGGAGAACTCGAACTCTTTGGTCCAGTATTTCCCGACCAGGGCAGCGGCCACGGCGCCGACCGCGGCGGATTCCGTTGCGTTGGCGAGGCCGCCGAGGATGGTGCCGACGATGACGATCGGGATCAGCAGGGTGGGCGACGTCCGCAGGATCGTCATGACGCGCTGGCGCGGCGTCTGATAGTCGGCGCGGGGATAATTGTAGATGTATCCCATCAGCGCGATGACGAGGCAGAACATCACGGTCAGGATGACGCCCGGCACGATTCCGGCGATCAGCATGTCGCTGACCGAGACCTGCGCGAGCACGCTGTAGACCACGAACATGACCGAGGGCGGGATGATCGGCCCGAGCATGCCGCCATAGGCGGTGAGGCCCGCCGCAAAGGTCTTGTCGTAGCCCTTCTTCTCCATCTCCGGCACCATGATCTGGGCCATGATCGCGACCTGCGCGGTCGCAGATCCCAGGATCGAGGAGATGAACATGTTGGCGAGGATGTTGACGTAGGCGAGCCCGCCCTTCAGCGAGCCGACGAAGGCCATCGCCATGTCGACGATGCGGCGGGTGATGCCGCCGCCGTTCATGATCTCACCGATCAGGATGAAGAGCGGAATGGCAATCAGGCCGTAACTGTCGACGCCGCCGAACAGCTGGAGCGGATAGGACTGGAACAGCACCGGATTGCCGGATGCGGCGATATAGACGAGGCCGGCGAGGCACAGGCAGAGCCCGATCGGCACGCCGACCAGCATGATCGCGACGAAGGCGGCAGACGTGATCATCAGTTGACCCCGTCGAGCTCGGAGAGCTGGAAGCCCCTCAGCGGCGTGCGCGGGACCAGCTCGAGATCTTCAAGTAGATTGGCGAGGCCGTGAATGGTCATCGACACCGCGAAGATCGGCAGCGTCAAATAGAGCACCCAGGTCGGCCAGTTCAGCGTCTGGGTGTGCTCGGTGTAGAGGAAGTTGAAGGTTTCGGCCGCGAGCTTGCGCCCGTCGAAGCCGGCGCGTGCGAGCCCGATCGGGTCCATCCAGAGCACGCAGGTGACGATCAGGGCGATGCCGAACACGACGACGAGACCTGTCGAGATCACTTTGGCGATCTTCTGGTGCTGCGGCGAGAGACGCTCCGTCAGCATCGTGACGGCGAAGTCCAGCCGCAACCGCGTCATGGCGGAGGCGCCGATGAAGGTCAGCCAGACCACGCAATAGACCGCGGATTCATCGATCCAGTAGATCGGGAAATGCGAGTAGCGGGTGACGACGTTCACCAGGATCAGTGCGGTGAGCAGGTACATCAGGCCCATCAGCGCCAGACGCTCGAAGGCCAGCAGCGCGCTCGACGCCCTGATCACAATCCGCCGGGCGCTGAGCGCGCCCGTATCCGGCATCGTCCCTTCGATCATCAAAGGCCCCAATCCCCCGTCAGAATTCTCGTGCCAAGGCAAAATGTATAATTTATACATTTTGGGTGTCAAACGGAGATTGCGGTCATTTCGGCGGCAGGACGCGCTTTTGCTGGGCACCTGGTTTTGTGGGGGGCTGGCTTTTGCTGGCGCCCTCAACATGCAAGAGAGGGACCGCTTTCTGCCGGACGAGTCGCGAAGAAAGACGGAAGGTCAGATGAAACAGCCTCTGAAGCATCGCACCCTGTCGGCTGCGATCGTCGACCAGCTCCGGCAGGCGATCCTCGACGGCACCTATCCGGCGGGATCGCAATTGCGCCAGGATGCGCTTGGCGATGCCTACGGCGTCAGCCGCATTCCGGTGCGCGAGGCGCTGTTCCAGCTCGAGGCCGAAGGGCTGGTGCGCATTGTTCCGCAGAAGGGCGCCATCGTCTCGGAGCTGTCACTGGACGAGATCAACGACGTGTTCGACCTCCGCCGCATCCTGGAGCCGCGCTTGCTGGCGCAGTCGGCGCCGCGCTTCACCGCGGAGGATTTCGCGGGGCTCGACGACATCCACAAGAGTTTCGAGAAGGCGATCAAGGCGCGCAACGTCAGCGAATGGGGCCAGCTCAACGCCGACTTCCACATGGCGCTCTACGTCCACGCCCCGCAGCCGCGCACGCGCGCGATCGTGCTGTCGCTGCTCCAGACCAGCGACCGCTACACGCGCCTGCAGCTCTCCAACACCAAGGCGATGGGGACGGCCGAGAAAGAGCACGCCCACCTGATCGCGCTCTGCCGCGCGCAGAAGGTCGATGAGGCCTGCCGGTTTTTGGAGCGGCACATCGAGGCCGTGCGCAAGGATCTGTTGCAGGTCGTGGCCGGCAGCACGATCGCGCCGAAATCACGGCGGAAGGAGAAATCGTAGGGTGGGCAAAGGCGCATAGCGCCGTGCCCACCGTCTAGGCGTCGTACATTCTGGTGGGCACGCTACGCTTTGCCCACCCTACGGAAGTTGCGATTGCCGCTACCTGCTCCCGTCCGGCCCCATCACGAGATCCGGCAGCGCGGTCGATATCCCCGGCACGAAGCACAGCAGCAGCACGGCGAGCATCATCAGCAGCACGAAGGGGAGGGTGCCCCAGATCACCTCGCTGAGGGGAATATCGGGCGCGACGTTGCGGATGACGAAGATGTTCAATCCCACAGGTGGGTGGATCAGCCCCATCTCCATCACGATGGTCATGACCACGCCGAACCAGATGATGTCGAAGTTCGCGGCGCGTAAGGGCGGCAGGATGATCGGCGCGGTCATCAGGATGATCGAGACCGGCGGCAGGAAGAAGCCGAGCACGACGACCATGACGAGGATCGCGAACAACAGGCCCCAGCGCGGCAGGTGCATCGCGACAACGGATTCGGCGACCGATTGCGAGATGTGCAGATAGCTCATCACGTAGGAATAGAGCAGCGACATGCCGATGATCATCATCAGCATGGTCGATTCCCGGATCGTCGACTTCATGATCGGCGCAAGGTCGCTCGGCCGCCACACGCTGTAGATCGCGGCGATCAGCCCCAGCGCGAGGAGGCCGCCGAGGCCGGCGGTCTCCGACGGCGTGGCATAGCCGCCATAGAGCGCGATCATGACGCCGGTGAGCAGAAGCACGAACGGGATCACACGCGGCAGCACGCTGAAACGCTCGGCCAGCGTGTACTCGTCGCGGGCGAGAATTGCGGCTTCCGGTCCGCCTTTCCTGTAGATGGCCTCAGCGGCTGCATATTCCCGGCGGAAGCGGATCACGGCATAGGTGCCGAACAGGGACACCAGCAGCAGGCCCGGCCCGATGCCGGCGAGGAAGAGACGCCCGAGTGACTTTTCCGCCGCGACCGCGAACAGGATCATGGTGATCGAGGGCGGCAGCAGGATGCCGAGCGTGCCGCCGGCGGCGATGATGCCCGCGGCAAAGCCGCCGGAATAGCCGCGCTTGCGCATCTCGGGGATGCCGGCCGAGCCGATTGCCGAGCAGGTCGCTGGGCTCGAGCCCGCCATCGCCGCGAATAGCGCGCAGGCGAACACGTTGGCGACGCCGAGCCCGCCGGGGACGCGATGCAGCCAGGCATGCAGGGCCAAATAGAGATCCTGGCCGGCACGCGACTTGCCGATCGCCGCGCCCTTCAGGATGAAGAGCGGGATCGACAGCAGCGTGATCGAGGCCATTTCCTCGTAGACGTTCTGCGTCACCGTATCGAGGGAGGCCGACGGCATGTAGATGCCCATGAACACGACCGCGACCGCGCCAAGTGCGAAGGCGATCGGCATGCCCGAGAACATCACGACCAGCGTCGCAATCGCGTAAGCTAGGCCAATACCGAAAACGCTCATGGACGCCTGGCTCCTGCGAAAGGCAGCGCAAGCTGCACGAGAATTTGGACGCAGAGCAGGCTCATGCCGAGCGCCATCAGCGAATAGGGAATGGCGAGTGGCGGCGACCACATCGAGTTCGAGACCTGGCCGTCGACATAGGCCTCATGGGCCAGCGTCCAGGATTTCCATGTGAAGAAGGCGCAGAACATGAATGTCGCGGCATCGACCAGCCAGAGCCTGATCCGGTTCGCCAGCGGCGAGAGCAGGCCGACGAAAGCCTCGATGCCGATATGACCGCGGTTCTGCTGCACATAGGCGGCCGTCATGAAGGTCGCGCCGACCAGCAGGAACACGGCGGCCTCGTCCTGCCAGTAATTGGCGGCCTTGAACAAGGCGCGGCTCAGCACGCTGTAGCTCAGGATGGCGCAGGCCGCGACCAGCGCGATCGCCGCGAACACGACGATGATGCTGTTGAGGATGGCGAGACCGCGATCGATCGCCGCCGCAAGGCCGGTCCTTGCGGCAGCGTTGGCCTGGTCGTCACGATCCGGAAGCGGACCGTGGCTCATGCCGCGACGTCGGTGGCGAGCTTGAGCAGGTTCGCGGCGGTCGCGGTCTTGGCGCCGTAATCCTTCCACGCGGTGTCGCGGGCGATGTCGCGCCACTTTCCGACGGTCGCGGCATCGAGCACCGAGACCTTGGCGCCGGCCTTCTCGTATACCTTTGCGACCTCGACGTCGTCGTCCTGCGCGCCCTTGCGGCCGAAGACTTCGAGCTCGGCGCCAACTGCGAGCAGCACGTCCTGCTGGTTCTTCGGTAGCTTGTCGAAGATCGCCTTCGACATCATCAAGGGCTCGAGCATGAACCAGTAGGAAGCGCCCGCGCCCGAGGTCAGCGACTTCGCGACCTCTTCGAGCCGGAACGAGATCAGGCTGGTGGAGGAGGTGAGAGCGGCGTCGCAGGCGCCGGTCTGCATCGCCGCGTAGATTTCGTTCGAAGGCACCGACAGCACCGAGGCGCCGGCGGTCTGGAGCACCATGTCCATCTCGCGCGAGCCGCCGCGCACCTTCATGCCTTTGGCGTCTTCAGGCGCGACGATAGGCTTGGAGCGGCTGGCGAGGCCGCCGGCCTGCCATACCCAGGTGAGCAGGATGATGCCCTTGTCGGCGAGGAAGTCGGAGAGCGCCTTGCCGACCGGCTCCTTCTTCCAGCGCATGCCCTGGTCGTAGGTGGTGACGAGGCCCGGCATCAGGCCGATATTGGTCTCCGGCAATTCGCCGCCGGCGTAAGGCATCGGATAGAGCGAGATATCGAGCGCGCCCTTGCGCATCGCGGAGAACTGCGCGTTGGTCTTGATCAGCGAGGAGTTCGGATAGATCTCAGCGGCAATGTCGCCATTGCTGCGCTTGGCGACTTCGGCGGCGAACATGCGGCAGAGCCGGTCGCGGAAATCGCCCTTGTCGATGGTGCCGCCCGGGAATTGGTGCGAGATCTTCAGCGTGGTCGCGGCATGCGCGGTGCCAGTGCCGAAGCGGAGAATGGCGGGTGCCGCGACGGCGGTCGCGAGCAGGTGGCGGCGCGTGAGCATGGTGTGATTCCCTTGGACGGTTCTTGTTTGGTGTGATTTGGGTCAGGCCTTGTGAGACCGGTGCCTGGGCCCATCCTAGCCGGTCTTTCGCCCGATGTTCTCTCATCTGATAGTTCGAGACCGAATGCCGCGGCAAGTGTCGGCCGTGCTGCGCTGCACACTTCTGGTCCTCCTAGGCCAGGCGGAACGAGGGACGGCGGCGGCGCGCAGAAATTTATCAGCGACCGCGTAACAACGCCGCGTGGCAATCCGTCGAGATTGAATAGCGGCGTCCGTCGCTGACAAACACCATCTCGAAGGGAAGACCAATCATGACCATTCGCACCCGCATCGCGCTCGGCGTCTCGGTTGCCGCTCTCTCGCTTGGCCTCGCACTGTCGCCGGCCGCCTTTGCCCAAGACAAGATGGGCGACAAGATGGGCAAGGAGGACGGCATGATGAAGAAGGACACCATGTCCAAGGACGGCATGAAGAAGGATGCCATGACCAAGGACGACGGCATGAAGAAGGATCACATGTCGAAGGACGGGATGAAGAAAGACGACGGGATGATGAAGAAGAACTGATCTTCCATCGTCGCGGGAGGCGTTTGCGCAAGGCAGACGCGCGCTCTCGAAAGTCCGGAGCGGTCCCGTGGACCGCCCCGGAGCGATGTCTCAGCGCAAGTTCAACTGAATGTGACTTGTGAACGTTACTTGCGCTTGGCCTTGCGGGCGGCGTAACGGGCGTCGCGCTTGGCCTTCTGTTCGGCCTCGAGCGCAGCCGCTTGGGCGGCCGCTTCCTCGGCCTCACGCGCAAGTCGCGCAGCTTCCGCGGCCTTGGCTTCTTCCTCAAGGCGCTTCTGCTCGGCCTTTTCCGCCTCGCGCGCAGCCTTTGCCTCGGCGCGCTTGGCCGCGAGCGCCTCACGCTCGGCACGCTTCGCCGCAACCGACGGATCATCCGGTCCCGGTTGGGATTTGAATTTGTTCAAAAGATTTTTGCGGGCGTCCTGCGCCGCCTTTTGCCGGTCTGCGAAACCTGGTTCCCTGAATCCACTCATCGACGAGCCTTGTCTTCCTCGCTTTCGACCCTACATCACTGCGTGTTGGTACGTCGGCTGGGCATAGCAGGCGCCACGCGACGCAGATGCGTGTACATCGCCGCGCGTCGCAACGCCACCCAAATCGCAGCCGACCAGGTAGACGAAAATCGCCTCCCGACGATCCTCGTAGCCCGGAAAAACTGCCGAATTGTGATGTCCCTCATAAGGGAGCACGCGGAGCGGCGCCTAGCGTCCGCGCCAACGAGACGGAGCACGGGCATGATGATCTTCCGATTGAGCCTGAAGGCGCTCGCAATCACCGTCGCTGTCGCCGCCTTGGCCGGCGCCGCGTTCCTGCTCGCCCGTCCGCAGCCGATCGAAAGTGCCGTCCTGGGCGCCGACTGGGAGTGCAGCCAGACCGCGTTCGTGCTCACGACTTGCGCACCACGCGTCCGTGAGGCGATCCCCGCGGTCGAAACCTCGCGCAAGGATGCGATCCGGGCGACCCGAGGCTGAACCGGAACTTGCGATGTGACGCGTCGCCGCAGAGGTGTTAAAGCCGGCTCGCCTCCGTGATCATCCCGTCATGACCAAGCCCGAGTCTGAGCCCAATCCCGAACCCAAGCCTGAACTGGGTGAGGGGCCCAAATCCCCGCCAAGACCTCAATCCGGTGACAACCGCCGCGGCGCGGTCGCCGGCCTGATCATCGCGATCGTGATCCTCGGCGTCGGCTGGTGGCTGGCCCGCGATCTCACCGCCGCCAGCAAGATGCAGGACTGCCTGATGTCGGGGCGAAGCAATTGCAACGTGATCGAGCCGGCCCGCTAGAAGTCCTCCAACGCTGTCCTCTGCAGCTCTTTGGGCCGAAAAATCGCCGTGATCTTAATCATTTGTAACGGGACTTCGCCGATCAGGCAGGTCAGTTATGTCAGCCGGCATCAGCCCAGCGCGCAGCGAATCGTCTATCGCGCTGGGACCACGGCAATCGAAAGAGTAGGGGGGCAAGCACGCATGAGTGCGTCCAGCAGCAAGAAGATCATCATTCCCTTGGTTTCGGCCATGTCGTTGCTCGCGCTCTCGGCGCAGGCGCAGGAAGCCAGGCCACCGAGGGACGCCGGCCAATTTCCGGCAGCGCCAGCTCCGGGCTTACCGTCCCAGAACAACCAGAACATGCGCAAGGGCCCGCCGCCGCAGCAGGCGGCCCGGCCTGCGCCGCAGCCCGGCGGCCAGCCCCATGCGGGCCCCGGGGCCGGTCCGCACAATGCGGGCGGCCCGCCGCCCGGACGTAACTACGCCAGGGGGCCCGCACCGGCGCGCGACTGGGGCGGACACGCCTATCGCGGCCACGTCGCCTGGGATGGCGGGCGCTGGCGCCACGAGGTCCACAACGGCCGCTCCGGCTGGTGGTGGGATGTCGGCGGCGTCTGGTACTATTATCCGGGGGGGGGGGGGGGGGGGGGGGGGGGGGGGGGGGGGGGGGGGGGGGGGGGGGGGGGGGGGGGGGGGGGGGGGGGGGGGGGGGGGGGGGGGGGGGGGGGGGGGGGGGGGGGGGGGGGGGGGGGGGGGGGGGGGGGGGGGGGGGGGGGGGGGGGGGGGGGGGGGGGCATCGTCGGCGGCGTGCTCGGCGGTCTGCTCTCGGGCAACGCGACGGGCGCGGCCGCGGGCGCCGTGATCGGCGGCGCCACCGGCGCGATCGCCGGTGCTACGGCTGCCTCGCGTCCCGGCTACTACCTGGCCGAGGGCAATTGCTACTACCGCTATCCGAGCGGCCAGTATGTGCAGGCCGATCCTCGCGCGTGTTACTGAGGGTCCAGGCAGCTCTGAAATGAAGAGGCGGGCGAAAGCCCGCTTCTTTTTTGTCCGGGTTTGTCGTCTTGGCTTGGCGCCGCGGCGGAACGACTGATTGCCGCGCGCCTACGACACCAGCCAGGTCATGAACGCCATGAGGCCCCAGACCAGGCCCGCGATCCAGGCCAGCATCACGATGCCGATGGTCGCAAGAAAGGTGACGCCGAACGCGTCGGACCTTTTTCGCGGTGTGGGGACGTGAGCCTCAGCTGCTGCTTCTCGTGTCATGACCGCAAGACCACCCGTGCCTTCTCCCGTCTTTGGGAGCGCTGAGATGTTCTAGCCGAGACGCCGGGCGCAGGCTGTGACGCAATTCACATCCGTCCGAATGACGCCGAGTCTCACGGGTTCGTGCGGTATGGCGTCGCACGGTCGCCGTGGGGCGCGTTAAAACCGCGGGTGCAGTTTCATATGATGCACAATTTAAGCGTGTTGAAATCGCTCACGACAACGCTGATTATCCGCAATCATACGGACGAAATTGCCATGCACTTGTCCAGATCGGACGGCTAGAATCCGCCCATGTGTAACAAGTACGATCCACAGCACGAAGCCGAGGCGGCAATGAAGCGCGCCGCGGCATCAGAAGGCCCGGACCGGCAGAGACTCATCGAGCTCGCCATTGCCTGGCATCAGCTGGCACGCGACCGGCGCGACGATGAACCGACGGAATAGTCGGATCAAGCCGACGACTGCCGGCCGAATCCTTGAGCCTGCGATCCACCGCAAGCGACGTTACACGCCGCGATCGATTCCTGCCGGTTTCGACCCGTGCTCGTAATCCTGGATGCATGGTCGATCCGCCGAACGGCGATTCTGGTCGCTCCCGCCCGCCAGCGAACGAACGGCGAAGGCCAGCTGATGCTGGCTCGCCGCGACGTTCATAATGGAAGCTTGTGCCGCCTCGAGGTGTTTGGCTATCCCGCTGGAGTTCAAGTCCACGCCCGCATCGATCGCCAGAAACGACATTGCGCCGACGGCAATTCCGGACGCGACAGCCATTCTTGTCCATTCAGATGACGGCATCACAAAACCTTCGACACCTTTTCTGCATGCCGGATAGGTAGGATTCTCTCGCCGCCTGGACAGGTCCGCGCACGCTTTGTTGAAGTGCGCTGGATCTGCAAATCACGCCGCCACGGAGATCGCGGGCCGGGGTGATTTCTGGCTCTCGTCGGCTCGGCTCAGCCCGAACGAAGCCAATCCGCTCGGAGAGTGTTAAGACTGGCGATCCCAGCAGGACTCGAACCTGCAACCCGCGGAGTAGAAATCCGCTACTCTATCCAGTTGAGCTATGGGACCGTCGTGAGGCCGCTCTTGAGCCGGCCTCGGCTACCGTCTGCCGGTCTTCTATCACGCCAAATATGAAAAATCCGCACGTCCGCCAAGCCTGAACCGAACCGTTTTCCTCAATGGCGCGACAAAACGGAACGGTGGGGTGTCAGGGTGCCGGGTTGAGCGGCAGCGGACCGGACGATGGATCACATCGCCGGGAACGCTGAACAGCTTCCGGGACACGGCCGCCGGTCGACCGGCTAGATATTGCTGCGCCATCAGGACGGCGTGCGCGGCGGTATCTTGATCGGTCTCCTCTGGGCCTGCCTTGTCATGGCGAATGCGACGTTTTGCACCTCTGGTTCCATCGCCTTGAGTCCGTCACCTTTCCACGCATTTCATGCGACAAGCGGCGTTCGTCCGCGATTTCCGGGAGTCCATCCATGATCGGTCTTGTTCGCGCCGTCACAATCTGCGCCGCGCTGGCGCTCGGCCTTTCGGCTGCGCAAGCCGCCGACAAGGCTTTCAAACGCGACGATCTCGCCGATTCCGCGATCAAGCTCGAGGCGCAGATCAAGAGCGAGGCGGGACCGGTCGCCAAGACCAACGCGACGCTGCGCACGGATGCTGACGCCGCCTTCCGGCGCAATGATTACCGTGCCGGCCTGTCGGTGCTCGGCCAGATTGCGGCCACGACGCCTGACGATGCCGGCAACTGGCTGCGGCTTGCCAAGGTGATCTTCCAGATCTGGCCGAAGAACTCGACCGAGCAGACGTTCCTGCTGGAGCGCGCCTCGACCGCCGCCTACATCGCCTACCAGCGCGCCGGCAATCCGGGCGAGGAGGCCGACGCGCTCGCCGTGCTCGGCAAGTCGCTGGCTGAACGCAAGCTGTGGCGGCCGGCGCTGGACGCGCTGCGGCTGTCGCTCGACATGCGCGAGGTCGCCGACGTCCGCGGCCAATACGAGAAGATGCGCGACGAGCACGGCTTCCGCCTGCTCGACTATACCGTCGATTCGGATTCGGCCAGTCCGCGCGCCTGCTTCCAGTTCTCGGAGGAGCTCGCCAAGCGCACCGACTTTGCGCCGTTCCTCGCGCTCGCGGGCCAGGACAAGCCGGCGCTGTCGGCCGAAGGCAAGCAGCTCTGCGTCGACGGCCTGAAGCACGGTGAGCGCTACAACATCAACCTGCGCGCCGGCCTGCCGTCCACGGTGAAGGAGGGGCTGCCGAAATCGGCCGAGTTCAACGTCTATGTGCGCGACCGCAAGCCCTTCGTGCGCTTCACCAGCCGCGCCTATGTGCTGCCCAGGACCGGCCAGCGCGGCATTCCCGTGGTCAGCGTCAACACGCCCGCGGTCAACATCAACGTCTTCCGGATCGGCGACCGCAACCTGATCAACACGGTGGTCGACAGCGACTTCCAGAAGACGCTGTCCAAGTATCAGCTCAGCGATCTCGGCGACGAGCGCGGCGTGAAAGTCTGGACCGGCGAGCTCGCGACCGCGATGACGCTGAACCAGGACGTCACCACGGCATTCCCCGTTGACCAGGCACTGGGCGAGCTCCAGCCGGGCGTCTATGTCATGACCGCGGCGGCCAAGGGGCCGGGCTCGGACGACGAGTACCAGCTCGCCACGCAATGGTTCATCGTCTCCGATCTCGGTGTGTCGGCCTATTCCGGCAACGACGGCATCCACGTGTTCATCAACTCGCTGGCCTCGACCGATCCGGTCGGCAAAGCCGAGGTGCGACTGGTCGCGCGCAACAACGAGATCCTGGCCACCCGCAAGACCGACGATTCCGGTCATGTGCTGTTCGAGGCCGGCCTTGCGCGCGGCGAGGGCGGCCTGTCGCCGGCGATGCTGACGGTGACGGGCGAGAAGGCCGACTATGCCTTCTTGAGCCTGAAGACCTCGGCCTTCGACCTCAGTGACCGTGGCGTGGCGGGCCGCGTGGTGCCTGTTGGCGCCGATGCCTTCGTCTATGCCGAGCGCGGCGTCTACCGCTCCAGCGAGACCGTCTATCTCACCGCGCTCTTGCGCGACGGGCAGGGCAATGCCGTCACCGGCGGGCCGATGACCCTGGTGGTCGAGCGCCCTGACGGCGTCGAATACCGCCGCGCCGTACTGTCCGACCAGGGCGCCGGCGGCCGCACGCTGTCCGTGCCGCTCAACTCGGCTGTGCCGACCGGGACCTGGCGAGTGCGTGCCTTCACCGATCCGAAGGGCTCGTCGGTCGGCGAAACCACCTTCATGGTCGAGGACTATGTCCCCGACCGGATCGAATTCGACTTGTCTGCCAAGGACAAGCTGATCAAAGCTAACGCTCCAGTGGAGCTTAAGGCCGACGGTCATTTCCTCTACGGCGCACCCGCCGCGGGTCTCCAGCTCGAAGGCGACATGCTGATCGCGCCCGCTTCGGAACGTCCGGGCTTTGCCGGCTACCAGTTCGGCGTCGCCGACGAGGAGACCACCTCGAACGAGCGCACGCCGCTTGAGAACCTGCCCGAGGCCGACGCCAACGGCGTTGCCACCTTCCCGGTGACGCTGGACAAGCAGCCGGCCTCGACCCGCCCGCAGGAGGCGCAGATCTTCGTCCGCATGGTTGAGACCGGCGGCCGTGCCGTCGAGCGCAAGCTGGTGCTGCCGGTCGCGCCCGCGAGCGCCCTGATCGGCGTCAAGCCGCTGTTCGGCGACAAGAACGTGGCCGAAGGCGACAAGGCCGAGTTCGATGTCGTGTTCGTCTCGCCCGAGGGCAAGGCGTTGCCGCGTGACGGCCTGCGCTACGAGCTCCTGAAGATGGAGTCGCGCTACCAGTGGTATCGCCAGAACAATTACTGGGAGTATGAGCCGGTCAAGTCGACCTCGCGCGTCGCGGACGGCGACCTCACCATCGCCTCCGACAAGCCGTCGCGGGTCTCGCTCAGCCCGCGGCCCGGCCGCTACCGGCTCGACGTCAAGTCGAACGACGCTGACGGCCCGGTGACCTCGGTGCAGTTCGACGTCGGCTGGTATTCCGACGGCAGCGCCGATACGCCGGACCTGCTGGAGACCTCGATCGACAAGCCGCAATATGCCTCCGGCGACACCATGACGGTGTCCGTCAACGTGCGCAGCGCCGGCAAGCTCACCGTCAACGTGCTCGGCGACCGCCTGCTGACGACGCAGACGATCGACGTCAAGGAAGGCACCGCCCAGGTGAAGCTCCCGGTCGGCAAGGACTGGGGCACCGGCGCCTATGTGGTGGCGACGCTGCGCCGTCCGCTCGATGCCGCCGCCCAGCGCATGCCGGGCCGCGCCATCGGCCTGAAATGGTTCGGCATCGACAAGCAGACCCGCACGCTGAGTGTGAAGCTGACGCCGCCGGCGCTGATCCGGCCGAACGCGATGCTGAAGATCCCGGTCAGGCTCGACGGGCTCAATCCGGGCGAGGACGCCAAGATCGTCATCGCCGCGGTCGATGTCGGCATCCTCAACCTCACCAATTACAAGCCGCCGGCGCCCGACGATTACTATCTCGGCCAGCGCCGCCTTTCCGCGGAGATCCGCGATCTCTACGGGCAACTCATCGACGGCATGTCGGGCACGCGCGGCCAGATCAAGTCCGGCGGCGATGCCGGCGCGGCCGAGCTCCAGGGCTCGCCGCCCGCGCAAAAGCCGCTCGCGCTCTATTCCGGCATCGTCACGGTTGGCGCTGACGGCACCGCCGAGGTGAGCTTCGACATTCCGGAGTTCGCCGGCACCGCGCGCGTGATGGCGGTGGCGTGGACCGCGACCAAGCTCGGCCGCGCCAACACCGACGTCGTGATCCGCGATCCCGTCGTGCTGACCACGACCTTGCCGCGCTTTCTGCTCAATGGCGACCACGGCACGGTCAACCTCGAAATCGACAATGTCGAGGGCCAGGCCGGCGACTACGTCATCAACGTGAAGACCAGCGGCCCGGTGAAGATGACCGGCAATCCCGCGACCACGGTCAAGCTCGCCGCCAAGCAGCGCAACGCGTTCTCGCTTGCGCTCGATGCGACCGCGGCGGGACAGGCGACGCTCGACGTCGACATCAAGGGGCCGAACGGGCTTGCACTCGCACGCCACTATGCGTTCGACGTCAAGGCGGCGACGCAGGTGCTGGCGCGGCGTTCGATCCGGACGCTGGCGAAGGGCGAGAGCCTGACGCTGACCTCGGACATGTTCTCCGACCTCGTGCCGGGCACCGGCAGCGTCTCGGTCTCGGCGAGCCTGTCCACGGCGCTCGATGCGGCGACGATCCTGAAAGCGCTCGACCGCTATCCCTATGGCTGCTCGGAGCAGATCACGAGCCGCGCCATGCCGCTGCTCTATGTCAACGAGCTTGCGGCCGGCGCCCACCTCGCCATGGACACCGAGGTCGACCAGCGCATCCGCGACGCGATCGAGCGGCTCCTGGCGCGCCAGGGTTCGAACGGGTCGTTCGGCCTGTGGTCGGCCGGCGGCGACGATGCCTGGCTCGACGCCTACGTGACGGACTTCCTGACCCGGGCCCGCGAGAAGGGCTTTGCGGTGCCGGACGTGCTGTTCAAGAACGCGCTCGACCGCATCCGCAACTCCGTCGTCAACGGCAATGAGCCGGAGAAGGACGGCGGCCGCGATCTCGCCTACGGCCTCTACGTGCTTGCACGCAACGGCGCAGCTCCGATCGGCGATCTGCGCTATCTCGCCGACACCAAGCTGAGCAACCTCGCGACGCCGATCGCGAAGTCGCAGCTTGCGGCCGCGCTCGCGCTGGTCGGCGACCGCAACCGCGCGGAGCGGGTTTATGGTGCGGCGCTCGACAGCCTCGCGCCAAAACCCGTGCTGGAGTTCGGCCGCACCGATTACGGCTCGCAGCTTCGCGATGCGGCGGCGCTTGTCTCGCTTGCCAGCGAAGGCAACGCGCCGAGGGCGACGCTGACGCAGGCGGTGTCGCGAGTCGAGACCGCGCGCGGGCTGACGCCCTACACCTCCACGCAGGAGAACGCGTGGCTGGTGCTGGCGGCGCGGGCGCTCGCCAAGGAGAACCTGTCGATCGAGGTCGACGGCCAGCCGGTCAAGACCGCGCTCTATCGCAGCTACAAGGCGGACACGCTGAGCGGCAAGCCGCTGAAGATCACCAACACCGGCGATGCGCCGGTGCAGGCGGTGGTCTCGGTGTCGGGCTCGCCGGTGACGCCGGAGCCGGCGGCCTCCAACGGCTTCAAGATCGAGCGCAATTACTTCACGCTCGACGGCAAGCCCGCCGACATCAGCAAGGTCAAGCAGAACCAGCGCTTTGCGGTGGTGCTGAAGATCACCGAGGCCAAGCCGGAGTACGGCCACATCATGGTGTCCGACTATCTGCCGGCGGGCCTGGAGATCGACAATCCGAAGCTGGTGTCGTCCGGTGACAGCGGTACGCTGGACTGGATCGAGGACGGCGAGGAGCCGGAGGATACCGAGTTCCGCGACGACCGCTTCACGGCGGCTGTTGACCGGGCCTCCGACTCCAAGTCGGTCTTCACCGTCGCCTATGTTGTCCGCGCCGTTTCGCCGGGTAAATACGTATTGCCGCAGGCTTATGTCGAGGACATGTACAACCCCTCGCGCTACGGGCGGACGGGCACGGGGAATGTCGAGGTACGGGCGGCGAAGTGAGTGGAGCGCAGGTGAGCGAAGCCAACCAAGTGTCTCGTCATTCCGGGATGGTCCGAAGGACCAGACCCGGAATCTCGAGATTCCGGGTTCGGCTCTTCGAGCCGCCCCGGAATGACGGAGAAGGAGGGCGCACCACCATGCGCATCCTTTCCGTCCTCGCCCTCACACTCATCCTCGCCATCACCGCCTTCGTCGGCTGGGTCTACTCCCTCGGCCCGCTCCCGCTCGACGAAGCGCGCCAGGTCTCCACCACCATCGTCGATCGCAACGGCAAGCTGCTGCGGGCCTACGCCATGGCGGACGGCCGCTGGCGGCTTCCGGTCGACGCCAGGACGAACGTCGATCCGATCTATCTCAAGCTGCTGCTCGCTTATGAGGACCAGCGCTTCTATGCCCATGACGGCATCGATCCGCTGGCGCTGGGCCGCGCCGCGTTGCAGCTCGGAACGCGCGGCCAGATCGTGTCCGGCGGCTCGACCATCACCATGCAGCTGGCACGGCTGATGGAGCCGCGGCGGCAGCGCTCGCTCTATGCGAAGCTGCGGCAGATGGTCCGCGCGATCGAGATCGAGCGGACCCTCAGCAAGAGCGAAATCCTCGACCTCTATCTCGCGCTCGCGCCGTATGGCGGCAATCTCGAAGGTATCCGCGCCGCCTCGATCGCCTATCTCGGCAAGGAGCCGAAGCGGCTCTCGCTGGCTGAAGCCGCATTGCTGGTGGCGCTGCCGCAATCGCCGGAGACGCGCCGGCTCGACCGCTATCCCGATGCGGCGCTCAAGGCCCGCGACCGCGTGCTCGACCGCATGGTCGAGGAGCACGTGGTCAGCCTCGATGACGCAAAGCAGGCCAAGGCCGTGCCGGTGCCGAAGCTGCGCAAGCCGATGCCGGTCCTGGCGCCGCATGCGTCCGACACCGCGCTTGCGACGGTCAAGGATACGCCCGTCATCAAGCTGACGCTGGACGCCAATCTCCAGAAGGTGCTGGAGCCGCTGGCCCGCGACCGCGCGGTTGCGCTCGGTGCGAACATCTCGGTCGGCATCATCGTGGTCGACAACGAGAGCGGCGACGTGCTCGCGCGCGTCGGCTCGGCTGATTATTTCGACGAGAGCCGGGCAGGGCAGGTCGACATGACGCGCGCCATCCGCTCGCCAGGTTCGACGCTCAAGCCCTTCATCTACGGCCTCGCCTTCGAGGACGGCTTCGTCCATCCCGACAGCCTGATCGACGACCGGCCTGTCCGCTTCGGCTCTTACGCGCCGGAAAATTTCGACATGACGTTCCAGGGCACCGTGCCGGTGAAGAAGGCGCTGCAATTGTCGCTGAATGTGCCGGCGATCGTGCTGCTCGACCGCGTCGGCGCGAGCCGGCTGGCGTCGCGGCTGCGGCAGGCCGGCGGCAATCTCATCCTGCCCAAGGACGAAGCGCCAGGGCTTGCCATGGGGCTCGGCGGCGTCGGCGTGACGCTTCAGGACCTTGCGCAGCTCTATGCCGGGTTTGCCCGCCTTGGAACCACCAAGCCGCTGCGCGAGGTCGTGGCTGCCAAAGACGACCGCGAGCCGCTGCGGCTGCTCGATCAGGTCGCGGCCTGGCAGGTCGGCAACGTGCTGCTGGGTACGCCACCGCCGGAAAACGCCGCCCACAACCGGATCGCCTTCAAGACCGGCACATCCTACGGCTATCGCGACGCTTGGTCGGTCGGCTTCGATGGCCGCATGACCATCGGCGTCTGGGTCGGTCGGCCCGATGGAGCGCCGGTTCCCGGCCTGATCGGCCGTGTCGCCGCCGCGCCCATCCTGTTCGACGCCTTCGCCCGGACCGGTAAGACGCTGGCCCCGATGCCGAAGCCGCCCAAGGGAACCCTGGTCGCCAGCAACGCCAAGCTGCCGCTGCCCTTGAAACGGTTCCGCCCGGTCGGGGAACTGGTGCGGACCGGCAGCGAGCAGGCGCTGCACATCCAGTTCCCGCTGAACGGCTCGCGGATCGACGTCGATCGGTCGGGTGGCTCCGAGGCCGCAGCCATGCCGGTTAAGGTCGCCGGCGGCGTTCTGCCCATGACCGTCATGGTTAATGGCACGGCGCTCGGCGAGATCGACGGGCGCCGCCAGCGCCTGATTGATCCGCCCGGTCCGGGCTTTGCGCGGCTCACTGTGATCGATGCCACTGGCGCCGCGGACACAGTTGTCATTCGAATTCAATGACCCGGCCTTAAGCGGTTGTCGGAATGACGGTTTCAGCGTAAGCGGAACCAATGGCCGAGACCTACCCAAGCCCCCGTTTTGGAGCCCCCCGCGAGCCGAAATCGCCCGTCAATCCGGGTAGCCGGCTGGTGTCGATGCTCGATGTCGTCACGGCTAGCCACGCCCGCGCGGTGGCCTTTCTGGTGCTGTGCGCGCTGCTGCTGTTCCTGCCGGGCTTCTTCACAATCCCGCCTGTCGACCGCGACGAGGCGCGCTTTGCGCAGGCCACCAAGCAGATGGTCGAGAGCGGCGACTATGTCGACATCCGCTTCCAGGAGGACGTCCGCTACAAGAAGCCGGTCGGCATCTACTGGCTGCAATCCGCGGCGGTTGAAACCGCCGCGGCGCTCAAGCTGCCGAAGGTCGAGTTGCGGATCTGGGTCTACCGGCTGCCGTCGCTGCTAGGGGCGATCGGCGCCGTGCTCATGACCTATTGGGCTGCGCTCGGCTTCGTCACGCGGCGCGGTGCGGTGCTCGCAGCGCTCTTGATGTGCGCCTCGGTGCTGCTCGGCGTCGAGGCGCGGCTCGCCAAGACCGATGCGATGCTGCTGTTCTGCGTCACCGCCGCGATGGGCGCGATGGCGCGGGCCTATCTGTCCTGGCAGCGCGCCGAGGACGAGACACATCCGCCCTGGAGCTGGCCCGCGATCTTCTGGACCGCGCTCGCCGTCGGGATCCTGATCAAGGGGCCGCTGATCCTGATGTTCGCCGGCCTGACCATCGTCGCACTGGCGATCCAGGACCGCGATGCCTCCTGGCTGTGGAAGCTGCGCCCGCTCTGGGGCTTGATGTGGATGCTGGTGCTGGTGCTGCCCTGGTTCGTCGCGATCTTCTGGCGCGCGGGCGATGCCTTCTTCGCGGACTCCGTCGGCGGCGACATGCTGAGCAAGATCGGCGCGCAGGAATCCCATGGCGCGCCGCCCGGACTGTACCTCGCGCTGTTCTGGATCACCTTCTGGCCGGGCGCACCGCTCGCGGCGATGGCGGCGCCTGCGGTGTGGCGGGCGCGGCGTGAGCCCGGTGCGCAATTTTTGCTGGCCTGGCTGGTCCCGTCCTGGATCGTGTTCGAGGCGGTGCTGACCAAGCTGCCGCATTACGTGCTGCCGCTGTACCCGGCGATCGCGATCCTGACCGTGGGCGCGCTGGAGCGGCGCGTGCTGTCGCGCTCCTGGCTGATGCGCGGCTCGGCCTGGTGGTTCGCGATCCCCGCGGCCGCCTCGATCATCGCGGTGGTCGGCGCCGTGATGCTGACGCGGCAGCCGGCTTTCGTGGCCTGGCCGTTCATCGCGGCGTCGCTGATCTTCGGCCTGTTCGCCTGGTGGCTGTTCGACACCAACCACGCCGAGCGCTCGGTGCTGAACGCGCTGGTCGCAGCCTTGATGCTTGCGGTCGTGGTCTACGGCATCGTGCTGCCGTCGCTGACGCCGGTGTTTCCGAGCATCGAGGTCGCGCGTGCTCTGCGCAACGTCACCTGCGTCGGACCGAAGGCGGCCGCCGCCGGCTATCACGAGCCGAGCCTCGTGTTCCTGACGGGCACCCAGACGCTGCTCACCGACGGCTCGGGCGCGGCGGACTTCCTGCGGCAGGGCAGCTGCCGCTTCGCGCTGATCGAGCAGCGCTCGGAGCGCAGCTTCGTGCAGCGCGCCGAGGCGATCGGGCTGCGCTACAAGGTCGGCGCCCGCATCGACGGCTACAATTTCTCGCAAGGGCGCGCGATCTCGATCTCGATCTTCCGCTCGGAAGGCACCGAATAGGATGCCGGCCTCGACCAACATCGCGCCGCGGCCGAGCTATCCCGCGCAGTTTCTGACCGTGACGGGGCGTGCGCTGGCGCAGCTCGTGCGTTCGCCCTCGCATTCGCGCCGCGCCGAGGCCGCGCGAAAGCTGGCGCGCCATTCGCTATGGCTCAGCGCAGCGGGCGCGGCCCTGGTCATCGCGCTGATGCTGGCGTTCGACCTGACTGAGATCCAGTTGATGCCGGCGCGCGGCACGCCCAGCCTGTGGCCGATCCGCATCCTGACCGATTTCGGCAAGGACGAGTATGTGCTCTCGGCGCTGGCCGTCGCCCTCGTGGCCGTGGCGCTCGTTGCGGCCGGCCTTTACGGCACCCGCCGCGCGCTGCTGCTCGGCCTCGGTACGCGGCTCCAGTTCCTGTTTCTATCCGTTGCATTCTCGGTGTTGATCGCCGAGATCCTGAAATATCTCATTGGCCGCGGACGTCCGTTCGTCGGCGGCAAGGCCGACCCGTTCAACTTCATCCCGTTCGAGGGCAGCGGGGCCTATGCCAGCCTGCCATCCGGCCATGCGGTGACGGCGTTCGCGCTCGCTTTCGCGGTGTCCGCACTCTGGCCGCGGCTGCGCGTCTTCATGTTCACTTACGCAATCGTGATCCTGCTGACGCGCCTGGTGCTGCTCGCGCATCATCCGAGCGACGTCGTGGCCGGCGCCCTGGTCGGCATGGTCGGCGCCATGGCGGTCCGCTACTGGTTCGCGGCCCGTAGGCTCGGCTTCGCCATCCGCGCCGATGGCAGCATCTTGGCCATTCCAGGACCGGTCGGCGGCCGCCTCAAAAGGGTTGCCCGCGGGGCCTCCGCCCCATAAAAGCGGCTGCCTGCCGGGGCCGCCGGTTCCCCGAGGCGCAGGCCAATTCCAACCACGAGCCTCATTTGTCGACGTCCCAGCCTTCGGTTTCCATCGTCGTTCCCGTGCGCAACGAAGCCGACAACATCGCGCCCCTGATCGAGGAGATCACCGCGGCGCTCGACAGCCGCTGGGATTACGAGATCATCTACGTCAATGACGGTTCGACCGATACGACCGGCGAGCGGCTCAAGGCCATCATGGCGCAGCGGGGCAATCTGCGTCAGCTCCGACATGCAAAATCCGGTGGCCAGTCCGCTGCCGTGCGCAGCGGCGTGCGTGCCGCGCGCGGCGCGATCGTGGCCACGCTCGACGGCGACGGCCAGAACAATCCGGCGTTCCTGCCGGACCTGATCGCGGCGGTCGAGAAGGGCGCCCATGTCGGGCTCGCCGCGGGCCAGCGCGTCGGACGCAAGGACACGGGCTTCAAGAAATTCCAGTCGCGCGTGGCGAACAAGGTCCGCAACGGCATCCTGAAGGACGGCACGCGCGACACCGGCTGCGGCCTGAAAGCATTCCGGCGCGAGGTCTTCCTGGCGATGCCCTATTTCGACGGGCTGCACCGTTTCCTGCCGGCACTGGTGCGGCGTGAAGGCTACGAGATCGCCTATGTCGACGTGATCGACCGGCCGCGCCGCTCCGGCGTGTCAAATTACGGTTTCTTCGACCGGCTATGGATCGGCATCATGGATCTGGCCGGCGTGTGGTGGCTGATCCGACGCAAGAAGCCGACGCCCGACGTGACCGAGGTGACACCTCATGACTAGCCTTCTCAACTATCTGCACGACGTCTTCGTCGTGAAATTCGACGCCTGGGTGATCCTGGGCTTCGTGGCGCAGGCGTTCTTCACCATGCGCTTCGTGGTGCAGTGGATCGCGTCCGAACGTGCGCGCAAGAGCGTCATGCCGGTCGCGTTCTGGTTCTTCTCGGTCGGCGGCGGTGCGCTGCTCCTGGTCTACGCGCTCTATCGCAAGGATCCCGTGTTCATCGCGGGCCAGGCGCTTGGCCTCGTTGTCTACCTCCGCAACGTCTATTTCATCATCATCAACGGCAAGCAGGTCTCGAGCGAATAGCTCGCTCTTGCGTGCCTCATCGGCATGAACAAGTTACAAGCTGTCCTGTTCACATCTGTCCTTCTGGCCGGCCTGCTGTTACTTGGGCTCGGCCTGTTCGAGCTCGGCAGCACCGTCGCGTTCCTTGTGCGGGCCGAGCAGACCGAAGCGCGCTTCGTGGGTGCCGTCGCGCGGACCGGCGGGAATCATGGCGGAACGTTTCTCTATCCGTCGTTTCAATTCACGACGATCGACGGGCGCTCGGTGACGTTCACGTCCTCGTCGGGCTCGACCGCTCAGCCTTATTCAGACCGCGAGCAGGTCAAGATAGCCTACGATCCACGGCGGCCCGAGGATGCGCGGCTGCTGTCGTTCCTGACGCTGTGGATCGCTCCGGTCCTGCTTTGCGGCGCGGGCCTGCTGCTGGCGGGCGGCGCGGTTCTTGTTCGCGCCGGGCTAGCGCGGCAACGCCGAGGCCGCGCCTGAGGCGGGCAGGGCGACTGTCTCGGTCTCGGTCCTGCGATACGGCTCGCCCGCGGCATCCAGCACGGGATAGGCGACCGAGCAGATGTGCGAATGGATGCGGCGCAGATCGCGCAGCACGTCGAGGTGCAGCGAGGTGGTCTCGATGGTCTCGGGGCGGCCCTCGCGCAGGCGGTCGAGATGGCGCTCGACGGCGGCAAGCTCGGTGTTCTTCAGCGTGGTCTTCTCCACCAGCAGCTTGCGCGCTTCATTCGCATCGCCCGACATGAACACGCCGAAGGCGATCCGCAGCGATTCCATCGTGCGCTTGTGGAAGGCGGCGAGCTCGTCGGAGCCCTCGGCCGAGAACTGGAAGCGGCGCTTGATCTTCTTGGTCGCAAGCTCGCTCAGGCTCTTGTCGATGATGTCGCCGATGTGTTCGAGGTTGATGGCGAAGGAGATGATCTCCATCGCGCGCCGCCCCTCGCTCTCGTCGAGGCTGCCCCGCATCAGTTTCGTCACGTACAGCTTGATGGCTTCATCCAGGCCGTCGACGACATTGTCCATCTTCGAGACCTGGTCGACCAGGGCACGGTCGCCCGTCATCATCGCGGCCATGACCTTGCGCAGCATCACCTCGACGAAGTCGCCCATCCGCAGCGTTTCGCGGGCGGCGTCGGCGAGCGCCAGCGACGGCGTCTCCAGCGCGGTCTCGTCCAGATAGCGCGGGCGGGCCGGATCGGTGTCCTGGATGCGGTCGGGCAGGAGGCGGGTCAGCAGGCGCGACATGGTGTCGAGCAGGCCGATGAAGATGATGGCGGTGCCGACATTGAAGGCGATGTGGAAGGCGGCCGTCATCCTGGCGAGATCCGGCTGCCAGGCGTGCATGTGCTCCGCGATCGCGCTCAGGAATGGCAGCACCAGTGCAATCCCGATCACGCGATTGACGAGATTGCCGACCGGCAGGCGGTAGCTCGCGGGATCGTCGCGCCTGGCCCCTTCGAACACGGGGTTGATGGCGCTGCCGAGATTGGCGCCGAGCACCAGAGCCAGGGCCGCGTAGGGCGTGATGAACTGCGAATAGGCCAGCGACATGATCAGCAGCACGCTGGCGACGCTCGAATGCACCGCCCAGGTGACGAGCGCCGCGATGACGATGCACAGGATGGGATCACCCGTGATCGCCGACATCACGACGCGCACGCCGGGTGCGTTCTCGGCCGGCGCCAGCGTGTCGAGCAGGATGTGCAGCGACAGCAGCATCAATCCGAGACCGATGCAGACGCGGCCGACGTCCTTGATCCGCGAGCGCGGTCCGGAGCGGAAGGCGACGAGCCCGAGGACGAACAGCACGGGCGCGACGGCAGCAATGTTGAACGACAGCACCTGCACGATCAGCGTCGTGCCGACATTGGCCCCCAGCATGATGGCAAGCGCTGCGGCGAGGCTGACGAGGCCCTCGGCGGTGAACGAACTGGTGATCAGGGCTGTCGCGGTGCTGCTCTGGAGCAGCGCGGTGAGCCCGAGGCCGGCGGCGAACGCGCTGACGCGGTTGCCGAGCGCCTTGCCGAGCAGGCGGCGGAGGTCCGGGCCGAAGGCGCGCAGGATCCCGCTGTGGACCATGTGCAGTCCCCACAGCAACAGCGCCACGCCGCCCATCAGATCGAGCAGAACCAACGTTCCCATGCTCCGTGTCCGGATTGGAGTCGATTGGTGAAGCTAGCGCCAAATGTCTGGGGATCAAACCATTTGTTGGCGCGTCGGCGTTAACGTTTGCGGCGGCTGCGCGTTCCCGCGGCGCGCGTTGGCGCGTCCGCAGGCGCGATGCCTTTTGAGCAGGCTCACATTGCTGCCTTGAGGGCAGCGAAGCCGCGATCGAGATCCGCTTTGAGGTCGTCGGTGCTTTCGAGCCCGATATGCAGACGCAGGGTAGGGCCGCCCGGCGCCCACTTGGTCGCGGTGCGATAGCCGTCGCAGTCGAAGGGAATCGCAAGACTTTCGAAGCCGCCCCAGGAGAAGCCCATGCCGAACAGATTGAGCGTGTTGAGCATGGTGTCGACGGCCTTCTGCGGGGCCGGCTTCAGCACGATGCTGAACAGGCCCGAGGCGCCGGTGAAGTCGCGCTTCCAGATCGCATGGCCCGGATCGGTCTCGAGCCCGGGATGCAGCACGCGCGCGACCTCGGGACGGCTTGCGAGCCAGCGCGCCATGTCGAGGCCGGAACGATGATGCTGCGCCAATCGCACCGATAGCGTGCGCAGGCCGCGCAGCGCCAGGAAGACGTCGTCGGGGCCGGCGCAGACGCCGAGCAGGCGGATGCCCTCGGCGATCTGCGGCCAGGCTTTTGCGTTGGCCGAGATGGTGCCGAACATGATGTCGGAATGGCCGCCGATATATTTGGTCGCCGCCTGCATGCTGATGTCGACGCCCTGCTCGAGCGAGCGATGATAGAGCGGGGTGGCCCAGGTGTTGTCGTCGACGACGAGCGCATCGCGCGCATGCGCGACCTCGGCGATGGCGCGGATGTCGGGCATCTCGAACGATTGCGAGCCCGGCGCCTCTACCAGCACCGCACGCGTGTTGGGCTTGAACAGCTTGTCGATGCCGGCGCCGATCAGCGGATCGAAATAGGTGGTCTCGACGCCGTAGCGGGCGAGCATGCCGTTGCAGAAATTGCGCGAAGGCCGATAGACATTGTCGCAGACCAGAATGTGGTCGCCGGTCTTCAGCACCGAGAGCAGGGTGGTGGAGATCGCCGACAGCCCGGATGGCACGATGCCGACGCCGGCGCATTGCGGCCCCTCCAGCGCCATCAGCGTGTCCTGGAACGCCCTGGTCGTCGGGGTGCCGTGGCGGCCATAGGTGAACTCGCCGCGATGGGCATGCAGGTCCTCGGCGGTCGGATAGAGCACGGTCGAGCCGTGGAACACCGGCGGATTGACAAACCCCTTCTGCGCCTTGGTGTCGCGGCCGGAGGTGACCAGCCGGGTCTCGGCCTGCTGCTGGGAGGGGTGCGAGGAATCCATGCGCCTGCTTTCAAAACTGCGTTTCCGCCGGGCGCGATGCGCCCCGCTGGCCGGCCGAAAGGCCGCTGTCGTTAATAACAGAACACAGAAGAGTCCCGTCAACCCCTTGACCCGGCTCGCCAGTCGTTCTGTGATGCGTAGGTGCTATTCAGTCGCCGCATGTTGAGGGGCCTGCCGCGACCTTCGATCCATCGTCTGACCGGACCTTGCGCCACAGCCATAATGGCGGGCGCCTGCGGCGGGGATTAAGGTATGGCCTCCCGAGATCGGCGAGTGTTCGGCAAGGTTTTCCAGCATGACTCTTGCAAGGCTCACCCTGGCAGAGACGATCCTGAGACAACATTCCTGACCTTGAGACGACCCTTGAAAGGCCTTCCCCCCATGAAACGCGTAACCCTGGCTCTCACTCTTGCTCTCGCCGCCGGCCTGACTGCCCAAGCCGCCGATGCGCAAACGCTCAAGACCGTCAAGGACCGGGGCACGCTGTCCTGCGGCGTCAGCCAGGGCCTGCCGGGCTTCTCCGCGCCCGACGACAAGGGCAACTGGACCGGGCTCGACGTCGACGTCTGCCGTGCGATCGCGGCCGCCATCTTCAACGATCCGACCAAGGTCAAGTTCGTGCCGACCTCGGCCAAGGACCGTTTCACGGCGCTGCAATCCGGCGAAATCGACGTACTCTCGCGCAACACCACCTGGACCATCTCGCGCGACACCTCGCTGGGCGCCAACTTCACCGGCGTGACCTATTATGACGGGCAGGGCTTCATGGTGAAGAAGTCGCTCAAGGTGAATTCCGCCCTCGAGCTCAACAGCGCCTCGGTCTGCGTGCAGACCGGCACCACCACCGAGCAGAATCTGGCCGACTACTTCAAGGCCAACAACATGAAGTACGAGGTGATCGCGTTCGGCACCAACGACGAGACGGTCAAGGCCTATGAGGCCGGCCGCTGCGACGTGTTCACCACCGACCAGTCGGGCCTCTATGCCAACCGCCTCAAGCTCGCCAATCCCAATGACCACATGGTGCTGCCCGAAATCATCTCGAAGGAGCCGCTCGGCCCGATGGTGCGCCACGGCGACGACCAGTGGTTCGACATCGTGAAATGGACGCTGTTTGCCCTCGTCACCACCGAGGAGCTCGGGGTGACCTCGAAGAACGTCGACGAGAAGGCGAAACTCGAAAGCCCTGAGCTGAAGCGCGTGCTCGGCAGCGACGGCAATTTCGGCGAACAGCTCGGCCTGACGAAAGACTGGGTGGTGCGGATCGTGAAGGCGGTCGGCAATTACGGCGAGGTGTTTGATCGCAACGTCGGCGCGGGCTCGCCGCTCGCCATCAATCGCGGCCTCAACAATCTCTGGAACAAGGGCGGTCTCCAGTACGCGCCGCCGATCCGCTGATCCCGCTTGAGCGGCACGCGGCGATGAGCACCGAGGCTCGAAAACCGCCGGCCCAGATCGCGCTGAAGATCAGGCGCATTCTGGGCGGCAAGGCAGGCTGGAACGGCGTCGCCGTCCAGTTTGCCTTCGCGGCGATCCTGGGCTGGATCGGTTATGAGATCGTCTCCAACGCCCGCGCCAACCTCGAAAACCAGCACATTGCCGCCGGCTTCGGCTTCCTCAGGAACAATGCCGGCTTCGACGTCAACCAGACCCTGATCTCCTACACTGGCTCGGACACGTTCCTGCGCGTGTTCATCGTCGGGCTTCTGAACACGCTCGTGGTCTCGGTGGTGGGCATCTTTTTCGCCACCGTGATCGGCTTTATCGTCGCGCTGTGCCGGCTGTCGCCCAACTGGCTGCTGTCGCGCATCGGCGAGCTCTATGTCGAGATCATCCGCAACCTGCCGCTGCTGTTCCAGATCCTGTTCTGGTACCTGGCGGTGCTCGCGGCGCTGCCAAATCCGCGGCAGAGCATTTCGCTGCTCGGCATCGCCTTCGTCAGCAATCGGGGCCTCGTCATTCCCCGTCCGATCGGCGAGAGCGGGTTCGAGCCGTTCCTGGCGATGCTGGTCCTCGGCATCGTCGCATCGCTGGCGTTGCGCTTCCATGCGCGGCGCGCGCTGTTCCAGCGCGGGCAGGTGATCCGCATCTGGCCTTATGTGCTGGGCCTGCTGTTCGGGCTGCCGCTGGTCACGATGCTGGTGTTCGGTCTGCCCTTCACCTTCGAGCTGCCGCAGCTCAAGGGCTTCAATTTTGCCGGCGGGTCGCGGATCATCCCGGAGTTCGTGGCGCTGACGGTCGCCTTGTCGACATATACCGCCGCCTTCATCGCCGAGATCGTGCGCGCCGGAATCCTGTCCGTGCACAAGGGACAGATGGAGGCGGGGTCCTCGCTGGGCTTGAGCCGCGGCACAACGCTCCGGCTGATCGTCGTGCCACAGGCGATGCGCGTCATCGTGCCGCCGCTGACCAACCAGTATCTCAACCTCACCAAGAACTCCTCGCTGGCGGTCGCCATCGGCTATCCCGACCTAGTGTCGGTGTTCGCCGGCACCTCGCTGAGCCAGACTGGACAGGCGATCGAGATCATCGCCATGACGATGGGCGTCTATCTCTTGATCTCGCTCGTCACCAGCGCCGTCATGAGCGTCTACGGTTGGCGCGTCAGCCGGAGTCTGGGCGCATGACCGACATCACCTCGTCCAGCTTCGTTCGCCAGGACCTGCTCACCGAGCGTCCCGCGCCGGTGAAGACCACGGGCTTCGTCGGCCTGATGCGTACGCGCCTGTTCAACTCGCCGACCAACATTCTGCTCACGATCGTGGGCGCCCTGCTGCTCTGGTTCACCATCATTCCCTCAGTCAGGTTCCTGATGGTCGATGCGGTCTGGGCCGGCAAGGATCGCACGGCCTGCCTGGCCGAGAATGCCGGATTTGCGGTCGGCGCCTGCTGGCCCTACATCCAGGCCAAGCTGCCGCAACTGATCTACGGCTTCTATCCCGAGGCCGAGCGCTGGCGGGTCAACCTCACGCTCATCCTGGCGGCGGTCCTGCTGGTGCCGCTGCTCGTTCCGCGCCTGCCGTCGAAAGGGCTGAACGCCGGCCTGTTCTTCTTCGCCTTTCCGGTGGTCGCATTCTTCCTGCTGCGCGGCGGCGGCATCACCGGCTTTGGCCTGAGCTGGACGGCCGGCCTCCTGCAATTGTTCAACGACAGCATCATCGGGGCAGGGCAGGCCCTGCTCAATCTCAGCAAGACGTCGGCCATCGCCCCATTGCTGTGGGTCGTTGGCAACCTCGTCGTGCTTGTCGGCACGGCGATCTACTGGCTGATCTTTCCGCTGACCTGGCTGCGCGATCAGCTCCAGGGAACGGGCCAGTCGGTCTGGGTCGATTTCGCCATCACCGCGGTGATCGTCTCCCTGATCGCCTTCCTTCTCGGCGGTGGTGTGCGCGCCGGCTGGCGTGCGCTCGCATCGAGCATTGCCACCTTCGTCGCCATCGCCATCGTGATCAAGCTGATGGGGCTCGATCATGGCGGGCTGCCGGTCGTGGAGACGAGCCTGTGGGGCGGCCTGCTGGTGACGCTGGTGGTGTCCGTCACCGGCATCGTCACCTCGCTGCCGATCGGCATCGCGCTGGCGCTGGGCCGCCGCTCCACCATTCCGCTGATCCGGATCTTCTCGATCGCCTTCATCGAGTTCTGGCGCGGCGTGCCGCTGATCACCGTGCTGTTCTTCGCGACCTACATGCTGCCTCTGTTCCTGCCCGGCAATTTCACCGTTGACGGTCTGGTGCGTGCGCTGATCGGCATCGCGCTGTTCACGGGCGCCTATCAGGCCGAGAACGTTCGCGGCGGGCTTGCTGCTATCCCGCGCGGGCAGGGCGAGGCCGCGGCCGCCCTGGGGCTGTCCTGGTGGAAGACGACCTCGCTGATCGTGCTGCCGCAGGCGCTGCGCCACGTCATTCCGAACCTCGTCAACAGCTTCATCTCGCTGTTCAAGGACACTTCGCTGGTCTCGATCGTGGCGCTGTTCGACCTCCTGGGCTCGCTCAGGGCCTCGTTCTCGGATCCGAAATGGTCGACGCCGTCCACGGCGTTCACGGGTTTCGCGTTCGCGGGGATCATCTATTTTCTGTTCTGCTTCGGAATGTCACGCTACTCGCTGTTCGTCGAGCACCGCCTCAACGCCCACCGCCGCAACTGATCGAGGCCACCATGTCCGACCCCATCGTCAAGATTTCCGGCCTGAACAAATGGTACGGCGAATTTCACGTCCTGCGCGACATCGACCTCGAGGTGAAGAAGGGCGAGCGCATCGTAATCTGCGGGCCCTCGGGCTCCGGCAAGTCCACGCTGATCCGCTGCATCAACGCACTGGAGGAATTCCAGGAGGGCGAGATCGTCGTCGACGGCATCGCGCTCGGGCCGAACCTCAAGCATGTCGACGCGGTGCGCCGCGAGGTCGGCATGGTGTTCCAGAGCTTTAACCTGTTCCCGCATCTGACGGTTCTGGACAATTGCACGCTGGCGCCGATCTGGGTCCGCAACATCCCCAAGAGGGATGCCGAGGCAACCGCGATGAAATTCCTGGAGCGGGTCAAGATCCCGCACCAGGCCAACAAGTTTCCGGGCCAGATGTCCGGTGGCCAGCAGCAGCGCGTCGCGATCGCGCGCGCGCTGACGATGAACCCGAAGGTGATGCTGTTCGACGAGCCGACCTCGGCGCTCGACCCCGAGATGGTCAAGGAGGTCCTCGACACCATGGTTGACCTCGCCGGGGAGGGCATGACCATGCTGGTCGTGACCCACGAGATGGGATTCGCCCGCGAGGTCGCCAACCGCGTCGTGTTCATGGACGCCGGCCAGATCATCGAGGCCAATACCCCGAACGAGTTCTTTGCCGCCCCCCAGCACGCCCGCACGAAACTGTTCCTGAGCCAGATTCTGCGGTGAGCGCCTGAAAATCCGGCGGCCTCGCTGCTCCAACCGACCCACCAGCTTCGCACCATGCGAATCAGCTTGCCTCTTTTCGGACCATCCTCCGGAGAGAGACCTTGCAGAGCAGTGTCGGCGCGCGCGCATACCAGAATGCGCGATTGGAAAAGAAGCTGAGGAAGCAGGCGGACGCCGTCATGTCCTTCGCGATCGAGGCACTTGGGCAGGGCAGATTTGACGAAGTCGAGATCCTTTGCCGCGAGATCCTGAAGGAGGTTCCGGATCACTTCCACGCCACGCACCTGCTCGGCCTGCGCGCGTTCGACGGCGGGTGGCTCGAGGACGCGCAATTCCTGCTTGAGCGCGCCGTTGCACTCGATCCGCGTTCGCCCGATGCCCATGGCAATCTCGGGGCCGTGTATTTCGCGCTCGAGAGGTTCAAGGATGCCCGCGCATGCCAGGAGAAGGCGATTGCGCTGAAGCCGAATTGTCCGATCACCCTGACCAATCTCGGCAATACGCTGCTGCACCTCGGCCTCGCCAAGGAGGCGATCGAACTGCACGAGCGCGCCATCAGGCTGAAGCCGAACTATGCCGATGCATTTTGCAACCGCGGGATGGCGGAACTGATGATCGGCCAGTTTGAGCGCGCCGGGGTGGACTTCGATCGCGCCCTGTCGTTTCAGCCGCGTCACGCCGAAGCGATCGCCGGCAAGGCCATGGTGAGCCTCGAGCTCCGGCACTTCGAGGCGGCGGAGGCCGCCTTCGAAGCTTCGCTCGCGCTCAAGCCGGGCTCACCGCGGATTCTGGTGCAGCGCGGACGGCTCCATTTGACCCTGTACCGGCTGGAGCAGGCGGCCGCGGATTTCGATGCAGCGCTGGCGCAATCGCCACGGAACGAGCTCGCGCTGTGCTGGAGGGCGCAGGTCGACATTATGGTGAGGAACACGGCGGGGGCGATGGCGGGCGTCAAGACCCTGCTTGAGGTCAATCCGCAATCCGAGGCGGGCATGTCGCTCCTGGCCTCTTGCTATGCGAACCAGGGAGACATCGCGACGGCGCTCGAATATCTCGATGCGGCGCTGGCGATCGCGCCGGACTTTCCGGAGGCCATCGGATACAAGATTTTCGTGCTGGATTACCTGCCGGAGGCCGATTTCGTGGTCCAGCAGGCGGCACGAAAATATTGGTGGGATCAGATCGGCGCCAAGCTTCCGCAAAGGACCCTGTCGCCGCGCGATCTCGATCCGGACAGACGGATCGTGATCGGATATGTCGCGTCGGAATTCAGGCAGCATTCGGCGGCGTACACCCTGTTGCCGGTGATGCGCCATCACGATCACGCCAAGTTCAAGATCGTCTGCTATTCCTGCTGGCCGTTGCAGGATGGGATGACCGAGAAGTTCAAGGCTTGCGCAGACGTCTGGGTCGAGGCCGCGCAGTTTTCGGACGATGAACTGGCCGATCGTATCCAGGCCGACGGGATCGATATTCTGATCGATGTGTCCGGACATACGACCGGCAGCAGGCTCCATGTTTTCTCGCGGAAGCCGGCCCCCATCCAGGTCACGGGCTTCGGGCACGCAACAGGCACGGGCCTTCAGACGATGGACTACGTGCTCGCGGATCCGATCTTCATTCCGCAGTCGGCGCGCCACCTGCTGGCCGAAAAGGTCTATGACCTGCCGAGCCTGATCACGATCGATCCCATCCTGGACGTGCCACCTTCGGAGCTTCCCATGCTCCGCAACGGCTATGTGACCTTCGGTGTGTTCAACCGCATCTTGAAGATCTCGGACGAGGCCATCCGGGTGTGGTCGAAGGTGATGCGTGAGGTGGCGGGATCGAAGATCATCATCAAGAACGGGCTGCTCGACGATCCGATGCTGCGCGACGGTCTGATCGCGCGGTTCGTGGCACAGGGCATCGCCGAGGAGAACGTCATCTGCATGGGCTCGACCTCGCGCCGCGAGCATTTGCGGGCCTTTGCCAATGTCGACATTTCGCTCGACACCTTCCCGCAAAACGGTGGCATCAGCACCTGGGAATCCCTCTATGCGGGCGTCCCGGTCGTCGCCAAGCTCGGTAATGGCTCCTCGTCGCGCGCCGGCGGCTCCATCGTGGCGGCCGTCGGTCTCGGCGACTGGGTTGCCGATGACGACGAGGGCTATGCCGCGATCGCGTGCAAATTTGCCGCGCAGCCTGCCCATCTGGCGAAGCTGCGCGCGGATCTGCCGGCGCAGATCGCCAATTCACCCGCCGGCAACGTCGAGATCTACACGCGTGAGGTCGAGGCGGGATATCGCAAGTTCTGGCGCGACTATTGTGCCGAGGCCTCGGAAACATGCGACGTTGCGTAGGCACGTCCGCCGCGCCGGACCGCGACGTCCGAGGCCTGAGATGATCGACATCAGCTTTGGATGGTGCATGCCCGAGGCTGGTCCCGAGCCAGATCCCGCGCGGGGCACCGGAAGATCCCGGGGTGTTGCCGGTCCAGCCGATCGGGCGGCCTCGGCCGCGAATCAGTTAGACTCTCGGTAAGGCCATCCTCCGGAGAGTAACCTTGCAGAACAGCGGCGGCGCGCGCGCATTCCAGAACGCGCGATTGCAGAAGAAGTTGATGAAGCAGGCGGATGCCATCATCTCCGCCGCGGCCGCCGCCTATGGCCAAGGCAAATTTGCCGAGACAGAGGCGCTATGCCGTGAGATCCTGAAAGCGCTTCCGGATCATGTCGACGCCTTGCACCTGCTCGGGATGTGTGCGCATGACGGCCGCCGCCTGGAGGAGGCCCGGGAGCTGCTCGATCGCGTGATTGCGCTCGATCCGCGCCTGCATGACGCCCATAACAACCTGGCGACCGTGCACTTCGACCTCGGTAATTTCGAGGAGGCGCGGCGGTGTCAGGAGAGGGCCATCGCGCTGAAGCCGAATTTCGTGGTCGCGCTGACCAACCTCGGCAATACGCTGATGCATCTGGGGCAGTACGAACAGGCGCTCGAACTGCACGAGCGCGCAATCAAGATCAAGCCGGACTACGCCGATGCGTTCTGCAATCGCGGAATGGTCGAGATAGTGCTTGGACAGATCATGCGCGCCAAGGAAAGTTTCGATCGCGCCTTGCTGTTTCAGCCGCGTCACGCCGAGGCAATCGTCGGCAGCAGCATGGTCAGCATGGAGCTCCGGCACCACGAGGAGGCGGCAGCCAAGCTTGCCACGGCGCTCGCGATCAAGCCCGGCTCGCCGAGGATTCTGGCCCAGCGAGGGCGGCTCAGTTACGAGTTGCAGCGCCTGGAGCCGGCGCTTGCGGATTTCGAGGCCGCGCTTGCCATTTCGCCCAAGCTCGAACTGGCCCTCCGGGGCAAGGCACAGGCCTGCCTCGTGATGGGGAAGACCGCGCAGGCGATGGCGGCCGCAACGGCCTTGATCGAGCAAAATCCGCGCTCCGAGGTCGGCTTGGCGCTGATGGGATTCTCTCATTCAAATCAGGGAGAGATGGACGCCGCGATCGAATATCTCGATCGCGCGCTGGCGATCCGCCCGGACTATGGAGATGCGATCAGGGGCAAGATCTTCTTGCAGGACTACCGCGCCGAGGCCGATTTCGCGCTCCAGCAGGCGGTACGACGAGATTGGTGGGACTTGATCGGCTCCAAGCTGCCGCGGCGGACGCTGCCGAAGCGGCCGCTCGATCCGGACAAGCAGATTGTGGTCGGCTATGTCGCTGCCGAATTCCGGCAACACTCGGCGGGCCTCACCTTGCTACCGGTGCTGCGCCATCATGATCACGCCAACTTCAAAATCATCTGCTATTATTCCTGGCCGGGAGCGGACGAGTACACCGCCATGTTCAAGTCGCTGGCGGACGTCTGGGTCGACGCCTGGGGCCTTTCGGACGACGAACTCGCCGATCGCATTCAGGCTGACAATGTCGACATCCTGATCGACGTTTCGGGCCATACGACCGGTAACAGGTTGCAAGTTTTCGCGCGGAAGCCTGCCCCGATCCAGGCCACTGGGTTCGGACACGCGACGGGCACGGGCATGCAGACCATGGACTATGTGCTCGCGGATCCCGTTTTCATTCCGCCGTCGGTCCGGCATCTGTTTCCCGAAAAGATCCACGATCTGCCGTGCTTGATCACGATGGAGCCCGTCTCGGATCTGCAGCCGTCCGAGTTGCCGATGCTCCGCAACGGCTACGTCACCTTCGGCGTGTTCAACCGCATCTACAAGATATCGGATGATGCGATCCGTGTGTGGTCGCGGATCATGCGCGAGGTTCCGGGATCCAAGATCGTCCTCAAGCACGGTCTGCTCGATGATCCCCTGCTGCGCGATAGCCTGATCGCGCGTTTCGTGGCGCAGGGCATTGCCGAGGAGAATATCACCTGCCTCGGCACCACCTCGCGCAACGACCACCTGATGGCCTTTGACAAGATCGATATTTCGCTCGACACGTTCCCACAGAATGGCGGCATCAGCACCTGGGAATCCCTCTATGCGGGCGTCCCGGTCGTCGCCAAGCTCGGCATTGGAGCCTCCTCGCGCGCCGGCGCTTCCATCGTGGCCGCCGTCGGTCTCGGCGACTGGGTCGCCGAGGATGACGATGGCTATGTCGAGATCGCCCGCAAGTTTGCATCGCAGCCCGATTATCTGGCGAAGTTGCGCGCGGGATTGCCGGCTCAGATCGCAGCCTCGCCCGCCGGCAATGTCGAGATCTACACGCGTGAGCTCGAAGCGGGTTACCGCCAGTTCTGGCGAGACTATTGTGCCGCCGCCTCGGAGAGCGGCGACGCTGCGGTAAGCGGGACAGACGCACCTAGCGGTTCCTGAGCCGGATCCTGCAGCGAGCCCCGGAATAGCCCGGAAGGGTTTCCGGTCCCGCCGACCGGCCGGCCCGCCGCGCGAATCAGTTAGTCTCGCCGCGGGGCATCTTCCGGAGAGACACCTTGCAGAGCAGCGTCGGCGCGCGCGCATTCCAGAATGCGCGATTGCAGAAGAAATTGAAGAAGCAGGCGGACGCCGTCATCTCTGCCGCGGCAAGCGCCTATGGCCAAGGCAGGTATGCGGAGACCGAGGCGCTCTGCCGCCAGATCGTGCAAGCCGTTCCGGATCATTTCGACGCCACGCACCTGCTCGGCCTGAGCGTGCAACAGGGCGGGCGCCTGGAAGAGGCGCAACAGCTGCTCGAGCGCGCGATCGCGATCGATCCGCGTTCGCACGAGGCCCACAACAATCTCGCGGCCGTGTACGTCGTCCTTCAGAAATTCGAGGCCGCTCGCGCATGCCAGGAGAAGGCGATCGCGCTGAAGCCGAATTTCACGCCGGCCCTGACCGGCCTCGGCAATACCTTGCTCAACATGAACCTGCCCGAGCAGGCGATCGAGATGTACGATCGCGCGATCAGGCTAAAGCCTGACTATGCCGACGCGTTCTGCAACCGTGGCCTGGCCGAGCTTGCGCTGCGCCAGCTTGATCGCGCCAGGCAAAGTTTCGAGCGGGCGCTGCTGTTTCAGCCGCGAAACGTGGAGGCGCTCGTCGGCAAAGGTTTGGTCAATATCGAGCTCAAGAACTTCGACGAGGCAAAGGGCGCGCTCGAGGCGGCGCTCGCGATCAGGCCAGGTTCGGCGAAGATCCTGGCGAACCGCGGACGGCTCAATTTTGAGATGTCGAGGTTGGAACAGGCGGCTGCGGATTTTGACGCAGCCCTTGCGATTTCGCCCAAGCTCGAGGTGGCCTTGCAGGGGAAGGCGCAAGTCTCGCTCGCCGTGGGAAATACGGCGCAGGCGATCCTGGCCTGCACCACGTTGCTGGAGGAAAATCCGCGCTCCGCGAGCGCGATGGCGCTGATGAGTGCTTGTTTTGCAAACCAGGGAGAGATCGCATCGGCGATCGAATTGCTGGATGCGGCGCTGGCCATTGTGACGGATGCCAGCCTGATCGGGCGGAAGATCTTTTTCCTGGACTATCTCTCCGACGCCGATTTCGCTGTTCAGCAGGCCGCCCGAACGCAGTGGTGGGACGCAATCGGCGTCAAATTGGCGCAAAGGAAGCTCGCGCCCCGGCAGTTCGATCCCGACAGGAGGATCGTGATCGGCTATGTCGCTGCCGAGTTCTGGTTCCACTCGGCAGGGTTCACGCTGTTGCCAGTGCTCGCTCATCACGATCATAGCAAATTCGAAATCGTCTGCTATTCGTGCTCACCGGTACGAGATGAAGTGACCGCCAAATTCGAGTCGCTGGCGGACGTCTGGGTCGAGGCCGGGCGGCTCTCGGACGATCAATTGGCCGATCGCATCGAGGCCGACAAGGTCGATATCCTGATCGACGTGTCCGGACACACGACCGGCAACAGGCTCCCTGTCTTTGCGCGGAAGCCGGCCCCCATCCAGGTCTCTGGATTCGGACACGCGACCGGCACTGGCCTTCGGACCATGGACTATGTGCTCGCGGATCCGGTCTTCATTCCGCAATCGGCCCGCCATCTGTTGGCCGAGAAGGTCCATGATCTGCCCTGCCTGATCACGATCGATCCGATCCTGGATGTGCCGCCCTCGGAGCTTCCGATGCTCCGCAATGGCTACGTGACCTTCGGCGTGTTCAACCGGATTTACAAGATTTCGGATGAGGCGATCCGCGTTTGGTCGCGCGTCATGCGTGAGGTGACCGGGTCGAAAATCATCATCAAGCATACTATGCTTGACGATCCCTTGGTGCGCGACCGCCTGATCGCGCGGTTCGTGGCGCATGGCGTCGCCGAAGCAAACATCACTTGCCTGGGCTCGAGCCCGCGCGCCGAGCATCTGCGGGCCTTTGCCAATGTCGATATTTCGCTCGACACGTTCCCGCAAAATGGCGGCGTCAGCACCTGGGAATCCCTCTATGCGGGCGTTCCGGTCGTCGCCAAGCTCGGTAACGGTGCCTCCTCGCGCGCCGGTGCCTCCATCGTGGCGGCCGTCGGTCTTGCCGACTGGGTTGCCGATGACGACGCGGGCTATGCCGCGATCGCGTGCAAATTTGCGGCGCAGCCCGCTCATCTGGCGAAGTTGCGCGCGGAGTTGCCGGCTCAGATTGCGGCCTCGCCCGCCGGCAATGTCGAGATCTACACGCGTGAGGTCGAGGCAGGATATCGCCGGTTCTGGCGCGACTATTGTGCCGTGGCCTCGGAACACGGCGAGGTGGCGTGAACCGGCCGAACCGCGACGATCAAACGAAGGGCGGCTTGATGTTGCTGCGCTTCTCCAGCCATTCCGGCACCGGAAGGTTCTTGGCGCGCATGAAGTCCGCATTGAACAGTTTTGACTGATAGCGGCTGCCGGAATCGCAGAGCACGGTGACGATGGTCTTGCCGGGGCCGAGCTGCTTGGCGAGGCGTATCGCGCCGGCGATGTTGATGCCGGTCGAGCCGCCGAGGCACAGGCCCTCGTGCTGGAGCAGGTCGTAGATCTCCGTGACGGCGTCAGTGTCGGGAATGAGATAGGCGTCATCGACCTTCGCGCTCTCGACGATCGCGGTCGCCCGGTTGAGGCCGATACCTTCGGTGATCGAACCGCCCGGCGTCGCCTTGGCTTCGCCGGTCCTGAAATAATCGAACATCCCGGCACCATGCGGGTCGGCGCAGGCGATCCGGACGTTCTTGTTCTTTTCCTTCAGAAGGCGGCTGACGCCGGCGAGCGTGCCGCCGCTGCCGACCGAGCAGACGAACCCGTCGACCTTGCCGCCGGTCTGCTCCCAGATCTCCGGCCCCGTGGACTCGTAATGCGCTTTCGCATTGTCGAGATTGTTCCACTGGTCGGCGAACAGCACGCCGTTAGGCTCGGTCTTGCGCAGCTCGTCGGCGAGCCGGCGGCCGACATGCTGGTAGTTGTTGGGATTGGCGTAAGGAAGCGCCGGCACCTCGATCAGCTCGGCGCCGCACAGCTTGAGAAAGTCCTTCTTCTCCTGGCTCTGCGTCTCCGGGATCACGATCAGCGTGCGATAGCCGCGCGCACTCGCCACGACCGCGAGCCCGATGCCGGTATTGCCGGCGGTCGCTTCCACCACGAGGCCGCCGGGCTTGAGCTCGCCGCGCTTCTCGGCCTCCAGGATCATCCACTTGCCGGCGCGGTCCTTCACCGACTGGCCGGGATTCATGAATTCGGCCTTGCCCAGAATGGTGCAGCCGGTCGCCTCCGAGGCGCGTTTGAGCTTGATCAGCGGGGTGTTGCCAATGGCTTCGACAACGTCGTTTCGAATGGTCATGTCAGGGGGAAATCACTGGCAAGGGGTTGATCAGGTTGGCCAGAACCTAGTGCCTGGGAGGCCAAAGGGGAAGGCTTTTGCGCTGCGGCGAAACGGGTGGAAGTGCCCCTCCGGGCAACCATATTTCGGGGGAAGATGAGCGCGGGCGATCCTGAGCTGCGGCGCCGGATTTCGGTGGAATGATTTGTCCGACAACTGTCAGGGCATGGAAGATAATGGTCGTCGCGATTAACCTTGGCGCCCAATCTCCGCCGGGGCGAGATGGCGGACGACACATCTGCACAACAGCTGCATATTCCTTCTCGATCACTGCCGGCTTCGTGACGATGGCCCGCCGCGGTTTGAGGTGGAGCCAAAGCCGCATAAAGCTTGTTGCCGACCAATGCTCCGCCGGATCAAACGGATCCGTGTGGGTGTGGCGCCAATATCACATGAAATCTTGGTAAGCTTGAATCCGCTTCGCGATGGCGGAAAAATACGAGAAGTCTTTGCAAGACAGCCATATCTTGCACTTTCATGGCGCGGATATCCGCGCATCCGGGTCGCCATCTCGCACCTGCGGGACTGTCCCGCTGTTCCGCGCCCGGCTAGTATGAAGCTCAAAGTTCCGCTGAAAGCATCACCGTTGTGATCGAGCTACACGAAGCCCCCCGACTGTCCGGCCGCGAATCGGTTAATCCGGCTGCGCGGTGGCGGCTCGGTCTGCCCGGCGGGGGGTGGAAGTGACACAGCATGTTCTGGCGACCGTCATGCGGCGGTCTCTGGGTTCTGCGTCCCGGACGCGTCGTGCGGCGCGCTGGCTTGCGGTGCTGTGCCTCGCCGCCGGTTCGGGCGGTTGCGTGCTGACGCAGGATCTTCCGGATCCCGCGCTCGATGTTCCCGCGCAGTACAAATACGCCGGGAAGGGGGATACGCCGCCGTCGCTGGATTGGTGGCGCGGCTTCCGTTCCGCCGAGCTGACGCAGCTGATGGAGGAGGCGCAGACCGTCAACCTCGACATCGCGGCCGCCGTCTCGCGCATCGTCCAGGCGGACGCCCAGGCGCGGCAGGCGGGCGCTGCGCTGCTGCCGAGCGTGTCGACCGGCGGATCGGAAACCTATTCACGCACCTCGGGCTCGTCGTCCTCGGGTCTCACCAACGGCGGCCGCGAGGTCGTCAATTATTCGGCTTCGCTGAGCGCGAGCTACCAGCTCGATTTCTGGGGCCAGAATCGCGACGCACTCCAGACCGCGGAGGAGACAGCGAACGCCAACCGTTTCGATCGTGACGTCGTCGCGCTCACGACGCTGGCGAGTGTCGCCAACGCCTATTTCCAGGTGCTGACCTCGCAGGATCGCCTCAGGACCTCCCAGCGCAACATCGCGAGCGCGCAACGCATCCTCGATGCCGTCAAGGAGCGTCGCAAGGCCGGCACCGGCACCGATCTCGACGTTGCCCAGCAGGAGAGCGTGGTCGCCAACCAGAAGGCGCTGGTGCCGCCGCTGCGCCAGACGCTCGACCAGAACGTCAACGCGCTCGCCGTGCTGGTCTCGCGCCCGCGCCGAGAGCGTGCGCGTGCTCGGCGGCTCCCTGGACCGGATCGCGATCCCGCGCGTGACGCCTGGCCTGCCGTCGGAGCTGCTGACGCAGCGGCCGGACATCCGCCGGCAGGAGGCGCAGCTCGCCTCGGCGACCGCGAACATCGGCAATGCCCGCGCGCAGTTCTTTCCGACCATCCAGCTCACCGGCAATGGCGGCTATCAGAGCTCGGCGCTGGTGTCGCTGTTCCAGCCGCATGCGGCCTTCTTCCAGCTGGTCGGCAGTGCCACCCAGCCAATCTTCGACGGCGGCAAGATCCTCGGCAATTTCGAATTTGCCAAGGCGCGGCAGGACGAACTGCTCCAGACCTACCGCAAGACCATCGTCCAGGCCTTCGCCGACGTCGACAATGCGCTGTTCTCGATCAAGCAGACTACGATCAAGCTGCAATTGCAGCGCGATGTCGTCACCGCCTCGCGGCGCGCGTTCGATCTGTCGGAGCAGCAATTGCGCGCCGGCACCGCCGATATCGTGACCGTGCTCAACACCCAGCTGACCCTGTTCCAGGCGGAAGACGCGCTGTCGCAGGCCCAACTCGCACGGCTTCTCGCCATCGTCAGCCTGTATCAGGCGCTCGGCGGCGGCTGGGAACCGAGGATGGAGAAACCGGTCAATGCTCTTTAAGCCGGATAAGAAGGATGACGCGAAGGCGGGGACGGTGAGGAAATCGTCGCGCGGCGGCTTCATCCTGACTCTGGTCACGCTCGCGATCCTCGGCGGCCTCGGCTATCTCGGCTGGACCGTGTGGCATCAGCAGCCGCAGCAGGCGAACGGCCGCAACCAGCGCCCCGATCTGCCGGTGCCGGTGCTGGCGGCAACGCCCCGCATCCAGGACGTCCCGGTCTATCTCGACGGCGTCGGCGCGATCCGCGCGCTCAACACCGTTACCGTGCGCTCGCAGGTCGACGGCAAGCTGATCGCGGTCAATTTCACCGAAGGCCAGGACGTCAAGAAGGGCGACGTGGTCGGCGAGATCGATCCCGCGCTCTATCAGGCGACGTACGATCAGGCGGTCGCCAAGAAGGCGCAGGACCAGGCCCAGCTCGCCAACCAGCGCATCGACTTGACGCGCTACGAGCAGCTCGCCGCCTCCAACGCCGGCTCCAAGCAGAAGGCCGACACACAGCGCGCGCTGGTCGCCCAGACCGAGGCGCTGGTCAAGGCCGACCAGGCCGCGATCGACAATGCGGCAGCGACGCTGAGCTATACCAAGATCGTGGCGCCGATCTCGGGGCGCGCCGGCCTGCGCCAGGTCGACCAGGGCAACATCATCCACGCCCCCGACACCACCGGCCTTGTCGTCATCACCCAATTGCAGCCGATCGCGGTGTGGTTCAGCCTGCCGCAGCAGCAGATCATGCGGGTCAATGCCGCCGCTGCCAAAGGCGCGCTGTCGGTCGACGTGTTCGGCAATGACGGCGTCACCGTGATCGACAGCGGCAAGCTCACCGGCATCGACAACCAGGTCGACCAGACCACCGGCACGCTCAGGCTCAAGGCTGAATTCCCCAACGCCAATTACCAGCTCTGGCCGGGCCAGTTCGTCAATGTCCGCCTCAAGGTCGAGACCTTGTCGCAGGCGCTGGTGGTGCCGACGTCGGCGGTGCAGCGCGGACCGATCGGCACCTTCAGCTATGTCATCGGCGAGGGCGACATCGTCTCGGCCAAGCCTGTGACGGTGACCCAGCAGAACGAGCATGACGCGGTCATTGCGAGCGGATTGACGGCGAACGACAAGGTCGTGACCGCAGGCTTCGCCAATCTGTCCGACGGCTCCAAGGTGATCGTCGGCCGCGACGAGCAGACCCCGTCGGCCGACCTCGTCCCGCGCAAGCGCACGCGTGCGCCGGATGGCCAGAAGAAGGATGGCCAGGCCAAGGACGGTCAGAAGGACGGGCTGAAGGACGGACAAGGCAAGGACGGCGAGCTTCGCGCCAAGCGGAGCAGCAGTGAGGGCGACCAGAAGGGCCAGACCGGTCCGGCGCCAGGGCCGGGGGCTCAACCATCGGGATCTGGAGCCAAACAGCCATGATCCCGGCAACAGCCGCCTGAGCGGCAGGCGCATCCCATGGTGTCTCCGACCCCTTTATCCGGCGGCCGATCGCAACCTCGCTGCTCGGCATTGCGCTGCTGATTGGCGGCGTGCTCGGCTAAGGTCGGAATCGCAGTCGACGCCCGTAATTCGCCTTGCTCCATGCCTTCCGCTCACTGGTTTCCCCCGAACGTTCGATTGTCGAGATCCTTCCCCAGACCGACAGGGGGGTGCTCGTGGCTCGGCCAAAGTCAGCGGTCTCGCTCTGCCCCTGTTGCGGCGGCCAGACGGGTCGCGTCCACAGCCATTACGAGCGACGCTTAGCCGATCTGCCATGGCAGGGGCGGGTTGTCGAAATCCGGCTTCAGGCGCGACGCTTTCGATGCGCGAATCCGCAATGCCCGCGTCGGATATTCACTGAGCGGCTACCGGCAACGGTGCGGCCGAAAGCAAGACGCACAACCCGCCTCGGCGAGAGCCAGCTGGCGATCGGCTTTGCGGTCGGCGGTGAGCCCGGCTCGCGCCTGTCGCGCAAACTGGCCATGCCAGTCAGCGGCGACACCCTTGCCGGATTTCGTTGCCCCGACCGTCGTCGGCATCGACGATTGGGCTTGGCGTCGTGGCCAGCGATGTGGAACGATCATCTGCGATCTGGAGCGCAATTGCGTGCTTGACCTGCTTCCCGATCGTAACGCCGGCAGTGTTGCGAGCTGGCTGAAGCGCTGGCCGGAGATCAAGGTCGTCGCCCGCGATCGTGCGGGACTTTATACTGATGGCGCACGCTGCGGCGCCCCCGACGCGGTGCAGGTGGCGGACCGCTGGCACCTGCTCAACAGTCTGGGTGAGGCCCTGCGCCACGCGGTCGGCCGCCATCGTCACAGCATAGCCGCCGCCGTGCAAATCATGGCGTCCGTGCAACGACCGAAGACTGGCAGTTCCACGCTCCCGCCCGGCCTTGCACAATTGCGGGCGGATCGAAAGGCTGCACGACGCGAACGCTGGGATGAAATCTGTCGCCTAAGAATTGGACGCGCATCGCTCCCAGCTCCTAGAGCGCTTTCCGATCACGTTGCGTCGTAACCAGCCGCGACGAGATAATTTTGACATTCCTCGGGTGAGAAGCGTTTGAGAGCGTTGGCGATTGCTTGCCAGAGATCGGGCATGGTGCGCGCTGCGGCGGCCCGCAACAGCGCTTTCAGTTTGGAGAAGGCCATTTCAATCGGGTAGAAGTCTGGACTGTAGGACGGAAGATAGAGCAGGCTAGCTCCGGCCGCCTGGATGGCCTCTCGAACGCTATGGACCTTGTGAGCGGGCAAGTTGATGGGGTGGACGCCCCCTCACGGCATCGCTGTGCCAAAGTGGTGTCGTTGACCATCACTTGAACGGAGGCGTCCATGTCGGAAGTTAGCATAATCGGGTTGGATCTGGCGAAGAATGTGTTCCAGATGCACGGCGCGGATGCATCAGGAACCGTGCTTTTCCGCAAGAAGCTGCGCCGGGATCAGGTCCTTAAATGTCTTGCCGCGCAGCCGACGTGCACGGTCGCCATGGAGGCCTGCGCCAGCAGCCACTACTGGGGGCGCGAGATCGGGAGATTGGGGCATGCGGTGCGACTCGCGCCAGACTATGTAAAGCCTTTCGTAAAGCGGCAGAAGAATGATGCCGCCGATGCGGAAGCAATCTGCGAAGCCGCCCAGCGGCGCACCGTGCGCTCGCAGGTCGACGGCAAGCTGATCGCGGTCAATTTCACCGAAGGCCAGGACGTCAAGAAGGGCGACGTGGTCGGCGAGATCGATCCAGCGCTCTATCAGGCGACGTACGATCAGGCGGTCGCCAAGAAGGCGCAGGACCAGGCCCAGCTCGCCAACCAGCGCATTGACCTCACCCGCTATGAGCAGCTCGCCGCCTCCAACGCCGGCTCCAAGCAACAGGCCGATACGCAGCGCGCGCTGGTCGCCCAGACCGAGGCGCTGGTGAAGGCCGACCAGGCCGCGATCGACAATGCGGCGGCGACGCTGAGCTATACCAAGATCGTTGCGCCGATCTCGGGGCGCGCCGGCCTGCGCCAGGTCGACCAGGGCAACATCATCCACGCCGCCGACACCACCGGCCTCGTCGTCATCACGCAATTGCAGCCGATCGCGGTGTGGTTCAGCCTGCCGCAGCAGCAGATCATGCGGGTCAATGCGGCCGCCGCCAAGGGCGCGCTCGCAGTCGACGTGTTCGGCAATGACGGCGTCACCGTGATCGATACCGGCAAGCTGACCGGCATCGACAACCAGGTCGACCAGACCACCGGCACGCTCAGGCTCAAGGCTGAGTTCCCCAACGCCAATTACCAGCTCTGGCCGGGCCAGTTCGTCAATGTCCGCCTCAAGGTCGAGACCTTGATGCAGGCGCTGGTCGTCCCGACGTCGGCGGTCCAGCGCGGTCCGATCGGCACCTTCAGCTATGTCATCGGCGAAGACAACGTCGTCTCGGCCAAGCCCGTGACGGTGACCCAGCAGAACGAGCATGACGCCGTCATCGCCAGCGGCCTGTCGGCGAACGACCGCGTCGTGACGACAGGCTTTGCCAATCTGTCCGATGGCTCAAAGGTCGTCGTCGGACGCGACGACCAGACGCCGTCGGCCGACCTCGCGCCGCGCAAGCGCTCGCGCGGGCCGGACGCTCAGAAAAAGGATGGCGCCAAGGACGGCCAAAAGGACGGCGAGCCCCGCGCCAAGCGGAGCAGCAGCGAAGGCGACCAGAAGGGACAGACCGGGCCGGCACCGGGACCCGGGGCAACGGGAAGTGGAGCCAAGCAGCCATGATCCCGACAACAGCCGCCTGAGCGGCAGGCGCATCCCATGGGTGTCTCCGAACCCTTCATCCGCCGTCCCATTGCGACCTCGCTGCTCGGCATCGCGCTCCTGATCGGCGGGCTGCTGGGCTATTTCTCGCTCCCGGTCTCGGCGCTGCCGCAGGTCGACTTCCCGACCGTGCAGGTGACGACGCAGCTGCCGGGCGCCAGCCCCGACGTGATCGCCTCGCTGATCACCGCGCCGCTGGAGCGGCAGCTCGGCCAGATCCCGTCGCTGTCGGCGATGAACTCGACGAGCTCGTTCGGCGTCAGCCAGATCTCGCTCCAGTTCGACCTCAACCGCGACATCGACGGCGCGACCCAGGACGTCCAGGCCGCGATTAACGCCGCAGCCGGCGTGCTGCCCAAGACGCTGCCATATCCGCCGACCTACGCCAAGGTGAACCCGGCGGATGCGCCAGTCATGACGCTGGCGCTGCGTTCGGACACGATCTCGCTGCGGGCGATGAGCGACATCGCCGATACGCTTCTGGCGCAACGGCTGAGCCAGATCTCCGGCGTCGGGCGCGTTTCCGTGCTCGGCGGGCTGAAGCCGGCCGTGCGCATCCAGGCGGATCTGGCGCGGCTGGCGGCCTATGGTATCGCCATGGAGGATCTGCGCACCGCGATCGCCAATGCCAACGTCTCGGGTCCGAAGGGCTCGCTCGACGGCGCGCAGCAATCCTACATCATCGCCGCCAACGACCAGATCGCCGCCGCCGAGGCCTACAAGCCTGTCATCATCGCCTATCGCAACGGCTCGCCGGTCACGATCGCCGACGTCGCGCAGATCGTCGATGGCCTGGAGAACGACCGCACTGGCGGCTGGTACCAGGGCACGCCGGCCGTCATCATCGACATCCAGCGCCAACCCGGCGCCAACGTCATCGACGTCGTCAGCCAGATCCGCGCCGAAATCCCGAAGGTCCAGCGCGCGATCCCGGCCGGCGTGAACCTCACCATCGTCTCCGACCGCACCGTCACCATCCGCGCCTCGGTGCGCGACGTGCAGTTCACGCTGATCCTCAGCGTCGTGCTGGTGACGCTGGTGGTGCTGCTGTTCCTGCGCTCGCTCAGGGCCACGCTGATCGCGGGCGTGGCGTTGCCGCTGTCGCTGATCACGAGCTTCGGCATCATGTATTTTGCCGGCTTCAGCCTCGACAATCTGTCGCTGATGGCGCTTACGATCGGCACCGGCTTCGTGGTCGACGACGCCATCGTGATGATCGAGAACATCGTCCGCCACATGGAGAATGGCGACGGGCCGATGGAGGCCTCGCTGAAAGGCGCGAGCGAAATCGGCTTCACGGTGATCTCGCTGACGGTGTCGCTGATCGCGGTGTTCATCCCGCTCTTGTTCATGTCGGGCCTCGTCGGGCGCATGTTCCGCGAATTCGCGCTGACGCTGACGATCGCGGTCGTGACCTCGGCCGTGGTCTCGCTGACGCTGACGCCGATGATGTGCTCGCGGCTGCTGAGGCACGCCCATGAGGAAGTGGCGGTGCCGGGCCTCGCTGCGATCAGCCGCTTCATCGACCGCACCGTCGAGTTCTATCACCGCACGCTGCTCTGGGTTCTGGAGCGCCAGCGCGCCACGCTGGTCGTGACCTTCGCCACGCTGATCGCAACCCTCGTCCTCTACGTCGTGGCGCCAAAGGGCTTCCTGCCGCTTCAGGACACCGCCTCGATCACGGCGGTGACGGAGGCCGGACCCGACGTCTCGTTCGCGGAGATGCAGAAGCGGCAGGCCGAGGCCGCCGACGCCATCAAGGCAGACCCCGACGTGGTCGGCGTCGTCTCGGTGATCGGCGCCGGCTCGGTCAATCCGACCACCAATGTCGGCCGTCTCGTCATGACCTTGAAACCGCGCGGCGAGCGGCGTGACGACGTCAGCGTGGTCGTGACCCGGCTGAAGCAGAGGGTGTCGGGCATCCCCGGCATGACCGTCTATTTCCAGCCGGTGCAGGACGTGCAGATCTCGAACCAGTCGAGCCGCTCGCAATACCAGTACACGCTGACCGGCACCGATGCGGCGCTGGTGTCGGAATGGGCGCGCAAGCTGGTTGCGGAGATGCGGCGCGATCCCTTGTTCCGCGACGTCTCCTCGGAGGCGCAGGAGGGCGGCCTGCGGGCGCAGCTCGATGTGGATCGAACGCGGGCGGGCCAGCTCGGCGTGAGCCTGCAAGGCATCACCGACACGCTGAACGATGCCTTCGCCCAGCGGCAGATCTCGACCATCTACGGCCAGGCCAACCAGTACCGCGTCGTGCTGGAGGCGCTGCCGATGTACCAGCGCGATCCCTCGATCCTGTCGAAGCTCTATCTGCCGGGCGCCGCGAGCGCCATCGTCGGCGCGCCCAACGCCCAGGTGCCGCTGTCGGCGGTGGCGACGCTGAAGCGCACCACGGCGCCGCTGGCGATCTCGCACCAGGCGCAATTCCCGGCGATCTCGCTCAGCTTCAACCTCGCGCCGGGCGCAGCCCTCGGCGATGCCGTCGAAGCGGTGAAGACGATCGAGACCCGCATCGAAATGCCCAACAGCATCGTCGGGGTCTATGCCGGCGATGCCGCCGAATTCGCCAAGGCGCTCGCCGGCCAGCCCTGGCTGCTGCTCGCCGCCGTCATCACGATCTACATCGTGCTCGGCGTGCTCTACGAGAGCTACATCCACCCGATCACCATCCTGTCGACGCTGCCCTCGGCCGGCGTCGGCGCGATCCTGGCGCTGGTCCTGTGCGGACAGGATCTCTCGGTGATCGGCCTGATCGGCATCATCCTGCTGATGGGCATCGTCAAGAAGAACGCGATCATGATGATCGACTTCGCGCTCGAGGCCGAGCGCGGGCAGGGGATGTCGCCCAACGAGGCGATCGTGCAGGCGTGTCTCCTGCGCTTCCGCCCGATCATGATGACGACGCTGGCCGCGCTGTTCGGCGCGCTGCCGCTGGCGATCGAGAGCGGCACCGGCGCCGAGCTGCGCTTTCCGCTCGGCATCTCCATCATCGGCGGCCTGCTGCTGAGCCAGCTCCTGACGCTGTACACCACGCCCGTGATCTACCTGGCGCTCGACCGCATCAACCGCCGCCTCGAGCAGGCGCTGCCGCCGGCCGAATCCGGCGGCCCGCCGGTCGCGGGCGCGACCGAGGGGATGCAGTGATGGCATCGATCTCGGAGCCCTTCATCCGCCGCCCGGTCGCGACCACGCTGCTGTCGATCGGGTTGTTCCTGCTGGGTGTCGTCGCCTACGAGTTCCTGCCCGTCGCCTCGGTCCCGAACGTCGACTTCCCCGCCATCTTCGTCTCGGCCAGCCGGCCCGGCGCCGACCCTTCCGTGATGGCGGCGACTGTGGCCTCGCCGCTGGAGCGGCGGTTAGGTGAGATATCAGGCATCAACCAGATCACCTCGACGTCGTCGCTCGGCGTCACCAACATCCAGCTCCAGTTCGACATCGGCCGCAACATCGACAAGGCCGCGCGCGACGTGCAGGCCGCGATCAACGCCTCGTTGGTGGACCTGCCGAGCGATCTGCCGACCCTGCCGCGCTTCCGGAAAGCGAACACGGCCGGCGCGCCCGTCTTCGTGCTGGCGCTGACCTCGAAGACACTGTCGGCGAGCGCGATCTACGACGTCGCCGATACGGTGCTGGCGCAGCGCATCTCGCAGGTGCCGGGGGTCGGCGACGTCACGGTCAGCGGCGCCGACCAGCCGGCCGTGCGGGTGCAGCTGAACCCCGTCGCGCTGTCGAACGCCGGCATCGCCACCGACGACGTGCGGACCGCAATCGTCAACGCCAATCCGCTTGGTCCCGTCGGCATCTTCAACGGCGAGCGCCAGAGCGAGACGCTGTCGCTGAACAAGCAGATGCGCACCGCGAAAGAGTTCCGCGACATCGTCATCAAGAGCTCCAACGGCAATTTCGTCCGGCTTTCCGACGTCGCCGAAATCGAGGACTCCGTCCGCAACGCCCGCTCGATCGCCTGGTTCAACAAGCAGCCGGCGGTGCTGATCCAGATCACCAAGCAGGGCGATGCCAACGTCATCGACACCGTCGACCGCGTGAAGGCGCTGATCCCCGAGCTGAAGCAATGGATCCCGGCCGGCGTGGACATTTCCACCCTGGTCGATCGCACCAGCACGATCCGCGCCAGCGTCCTCGACATGCAGTGGACCCTGCTGGCAACCGCCATCCTCGTGATGCTCGTCGTGTTCGTGTTCCTGCGGCGGATGACGCCGACGATCGCGGCCGGCATCTCGGTGCCGCTGGCGCTGGCTGGCACCTGCGCCGGGATGTGGGTCGCAGGCTTCTCGATCGACAATTTGTCGCTGATGGCGCTCGCCATCTCCGTCGGCTTCGTGGTGGACGATGCCATCGTCATGATCGAGAACATGTTCCGCAATCTCGAGCACGGCATGCGGCCGTTCGAGGCGGCGCTGGAGGGGGCGAAGCAGATCGGATTCACCGTCGTGTCGATCAGCCTGTCGCTGATCGCCGCCTTCACCCCGCTGATCTTCATGGACGGCATCGTCGGCCGCCTGCTGCGCGAATTCTCGCTGACGCTCACCTTCGCGATCCTGGTCTCGACGCTGGTGTCGCTGACCGTGACGCCGATGATCTGCGCCCATTACATCCGGCAGACCACCTCCGGCACCGCGACCCTGTTCGATCGCCTGATCGAGGGCTCGCTGTCGCGCATCGTCGCCTTCTACACCCGCACCCTGCGCACCGTGCTGGAATTCCCGCTGCTGACGCTGCTGGTGTTCTTCGCCACCATCGGTCTCACGGTGACGCTCTACATCAAGGTGCCCAAGGGCTATTTCCCGACCGACGATTCCGGCTTCGTCATCGGCGCGACGCGGGCCTCGGCCGACATCTCGTTCCAATCGATGCTCAGCCTCCAGCAGCGGCTCGCCGACATCGTGATGCAGGATCCGGCCGTGGCCGGCATCGGCTCGACCGTCGGCAGCGGAGGCGGGGGCCCGGGGGCGGCGACCTCGAACCGCGGCACCATGTTCATCAGCCTGAAGCCGCCGGAGGAACGCGACCACGTCTCGACACAGGTCGTGATCGACCGTCTCAGGCGCGCGCTGTTCCCGGTGCCCGGCATCCGCCTCTTCATGTTCGCCGCCCAGGACGTGCGCGCCGGCGGACGGCAGAGCGATTCCGACTACCAGTACACGCTCTCCTCGACCGATCTCGACCTGTTGCAGAAATGGGCGCCGATCGTCGCCAAGCGCATGGAGAGCGTCGAAGGCATCACCGACATTTCCAGCGATCGCGATCCCGGCGGGCTTCAACTGACGCTCAGCATCGACCGCCAGAAGGCCTCGGCGCTCGGCGTCAAGGTTCAGGACATCGACAACGCGCTGAACAACGCGTTCTCGCAGCGGCAGATCTCGATCATCTACACCCAGCGTAACCAGTACATGACCGTGCTGGAGATCGACCCGAAATTCCAGGTCGATCCTTCCAACCTCGATCGCATCTATGTCGCCGGCGCCGGCGACGTGCAGGTGCCGCTGTCGGCCGTGGTGCGCGCGACGCGCGGCCTTGCCGCGCTCGCGGTCTATCATTCGCAGTCGTTCCCTTCGACCACGGTGTCGTTCAACCTGCTGCCGGACGTGCCGCTCCAGGCTGCGACGCAGAACATCCAGCGGGCGGTCGAGGAGCTGCATATGCCGGAAGGCATCCGCGGCAGCTTCGACGGCAATGCCGGCGATTTCGCCAGGACCAGTGGCCGCCAGCCGCTGCTGATCCTCGGTGCGCTGGTGGCGATGTATATCGTGCTTGGCGTGCTCTATGAGAGCCTCGCCCATCCGCTCACGATCATCTCGACGCTGCCCTCGGCCGGCCTCGGCGCGCTGCTGGCCCTGCAGATCACCAACACGCCGCTGACGGTGATCGCCTTCGTCGGCATCATCCTCTTGATCGGCATCGTCAAGAAGAACGGCATCATGATGGTGGACTTCGCGCTCGACGCCGAGCGCCAGCGCGGCCTGTCCTCGGCGGAGGCGATCTTCGAGGCCTGCCAGGCCCGGTTTCGCCCCATCCTGATGACGACGATGGCGGCGCTGTTCGCCGGCATTCCGCTGGTCGTTGCGACCGGGCCCGGCACCGAGCTCCGCCGTCCGCTCGGCATCACCATCATCGGCGGCCTGTTCGTCTCGCAGATCCTGACGCTCTACACCACGCCCGTGATCTACCTGCTGATCGACCGCCTGCGGCGGCGAACAGGGCCGCGTCCGCTGCCCGCACCGGCGGAATAGGTTGTTGAACCGCCGTGCAAAGCGTATAGCGGCGGCCATGTCGAACCCTACTGCCGCCGCGCCGGCCGACCCGATCCCCGAATGTCCGCACTGCCAGAAGCCGATGCCGCTGTGCATCTGCGACAGTGTCGCGCCCATTGAAAATCGCCTCGGCCTCTTGATCCTCCAGCATCCGCAGGAGCAGGACAGGGCGCTCGGTACCGCGCGGTTGACTGCGAAGCACTTCCCCAATGCCGTGGTGCGCGTCGGCCTGTCCTGGCCGAGCCTGTCCAAGGCGCTCGGGCAGCCGGTCGAGAATGCCTCCCACTGGGCCGTGCTCTATCTTGGCTCGGCCCGCGCGGCCGATCTCGAAGCCGAGGCCGAGATCGTCGCGCTCAACCGCAAGGGCGAGGTCGCGGACAACCAGCGCGCGATCCTCGGCAAGCTCGAAGGCGTCGTGCTGCTCGACGGCACCTGGAGCCAGGCCAAGGCGCTGTGGTGGCGCAATCCGTGGATGCTCAAATGCCAGCGCGTGATCCTCAACCCGTCGCGCCCCTCGCGCTACGGGCGCCTGCGCAAGGAGCCGCGCAAGGACGGGCTGTCGACCATCGAAGCGGCTGCTGCGATCCTGGCAGGCCTAGAGCGGCGCCCCGACATCGCCGAGACGCTGCATGCGAGCTTCGAGCGGATGCTGACGCGCTATCGCGAGGTGCAGGCGGAGATGCCTGAACTGGCGCCGAAGCCGGTGGTCAAGGACCGCCGGCGCGGTGTCCGGCGGGGCAAGCGAGCCTGACTTCGGCCTACGTCATCCGCGCGATCCTGCTGGTTCGCCGCTGCCGGCGCGACCGAGGAGATTCTCGGCCGATATCTCGCTGGCGCGAAGGCTTAGCCGCCCGGTCGGGGTTGCCTAAGCCATTGATCCCCTATATTGGTCCGCCCTTACGGGGCCACGTGGCGGAGTGGTTACGCAACGGTCTGCAAAACCGTGTACACCAGTTCAATTCTGGTCGTGGCCTCCATCACAAGCTTCTGATTTTTCAGCCAAAAAATCAAATTCGGCGCAGGTTCCACCGATGCCGCTCGCCGTCGGCTGCCGGGGTGAGGCGGGACGCTGCCACCGGGTTTGCCCGGGGCTTGGCGGAAACCAGCGATTCAGGCCCGATGGCATAGACTTCGCATCTGCGAAGTGATGCGTCACGAACCCTGAAAGCTGGAGAGCACGTGAGCGACGTCGTTCGATTTGTCCCGAAATCCGAGCTGGAGCGGGCCCGTCTCATTCGCGAGGCCCGTGCGATCTATGACAGCATCTTTCCGCCGGCCGCACCCGACCGGGTGCCGCAGGACGGCGAGGAGCGCGTCAAGAATTGATCGTGGCCGCGCCGGGTTCCGGCGCATGGCGATGCCAAACCGCCCAGCAGGCGGGCGCATTCGTTCACGGTGAAGGTGGCCTCAGCAGGCCGCGTACCAGCCGTCGGGAAACGGCAGCATGGGCCAGGCGCCCTCATTGTCATTGGCGGCTTTGGGCGTTGCGTCGAAGCTCCACGAGCGGGGCACGAATTCCTCCTCCGGCGCGGGCGCAAAATCGTCATGGACGATGGCGTCGCGGACGGCATCCAGCAGCAAGTTGAATTCGGCTTCGCTCATCGCACCCTCCGGAACGCGGATGGCGCAATGTCGCAAAGCCGGTTTGTTGCCCGATTGAGCCGATCGTTCGCATTTTAACGATCCGGCGATCAGGTCTCGTATGGTTAGCGATTCCTGAAAATCCTCGCGGGAACTTAGGCGTCCCGGGCTGGCTGCCCGTGTGAAAGGGATCACATTCTCCACGATTTATTTCTCCTACCCCTGCACACATCGGCCAACGGCTGGCCGGGGCGGGCAGGGCAGACAGGAGACTTCGTCATGAAGGCAAGGTTCTTGCGGTTAGCGGGTGTGAAGAGCCGGGCGCGACACGCCTCCACGGTCGGACTGTTCCTGACGCTGTTTGCCTCCGCGGCTCACGCGCAGCAGGGAACGGCGGAGCAGCGCCGGGCCTGCACCCCCGACGTCTACCGGCTCTGCGCCGGCGAGATTCCCAATGTCCGCGCCATCACGGCCTGCCTGCGCCGTAACCGGTCAAGCTTGAGCGAGGCTTGCCGTTCCGTGTTCGATCAGGCCGGCGGCTGACATAGCGGGTCTGTGAGTTTGTGCGCAGCAAGTGGCTCGTGCGGCCTCGCGAATCCGGCATAGTCACCCTGTGGATATGCTGCGGACAGGCTGTGGAGGGGCGGTGATCTGCTTCGGATATCGCACGCAGATACGTCCGTAACGCGTCACATCTCTGTCAAATGACCCAATCGAATGGTTCCCTGATCGTGCAGACCCCTGCGTGATACGAGATCATTTGGTTCCGCCGAATTCGGAATATCGGTTCACCGCGCGCAAAGCCTGCGAACAGTTTTTGTGCAGCGGCTTGCCCAAATTGCGGGCCCCCTCCATCCAATTTTTTGTACGCCCGCAGACAAGCTTTCCCCGGCGCACTCCACCTAGGCTCGCTCCCGAGATCTGGAACATGGCCAGTGCCATGACAATTCGAAGGAGCTGGATATGGAGAGACGGGTATTGCCCCAAGTACGGAGGAACGTGCGGCGGGGGATCGCACGCTCATCGTTGCCGTGGCACAAGGCCGCGCTCGGCGCCGCCATCGCTCTCGGCGTTCTCGGCGCACCGCTCAGCGCGCAGGCCGCAGCGCCCGCCGCCTGCGCCGCGCTCCAGGAGAAATATCCGGACTGGAAGGGCAAGACGCTCGTCAACGCCATCAACCCCCACACGCCGGGCTATGAGACCATCGATCCGAAAGACCCCAGCAAATATATCGGCTTCGACATCGATCTCGGCGAGGCCATCGGCGAATGCCTCGGCTTCAAGCTGACCTACAAGCCCGTGGTGTTCGCGGCGCTCCTGACCACACTTTCGGCGGGACAGGCCGACATCGTGATCTCCGACATCTACGCCACCAAGGAGCGCGCCAAGGCCGCCGACTTCATCACCTACTCGAAGGTGTTCGATGGCGTGCTGGTCGCCAAGGGCAATCCGAAGGGCATCAACGGCATCAACACGTCGATGTGCGGTGCGGCCGCCGCGGAAAACACCGGCTACGTCGAGGTGCCCCTGATCCAGGCGCTGATGCCGGAATGCAAGAAGGCCGGGAAGGCGGAGCCGACCATCCAGCTCTACGACAACAACGCCAACTGCATCCAGGCGATCCTCGCCGGCCGCGCCGACACCTATGTCAACGACGTCAACACCGTCGACAGCGCGGTGAAGGCCTATCCGGACAAGCTGGAGAAGGCGATCGCGGTGACGATCCCGTATTCGGTCGGCATTGCCGTCCCGAAGGACAAGCCGAAATTCCGCGACGCCGTGCTCGCCGCGCTGATCGAGGTGCAGAAGGCCGGCACGCATATTGAGCTTCTCAAGAAGCATGGGCTCGACGTGAACAACTTCAAGGAGCCGGACATCCTGACGGCTGACTGATGTCGCTGTTCCTCCATTACCTGAGCATGCCGTATCTGCTCGAGGGCATCGAGCTCACCCTCGAGGTGACCGCCCTCGGGCTCGGCGGCGGATTGATCCTCGGATTGATCCTCGCCGGCATGCAGCTCTCCCGCTTCTGGCTGCTGGCGGCGATCGCCAGGGCCTACACCGTGATCTTCCGCGGCACGCCGCTGATCCTCCAGATGGTGTTCGCCTACGACGCGCTGCCGCATATCGGCATCAAGCTGCCGGCGGTGCTGGCGGCCGGCCTCGCGCTCGCCTGCAACGAGGCGCCGTTCATCGCCGAGATGCTGCGGGCCGGCGTGCTCGGCGTCGATCGCGGGCAGGTGACCGCCGGCCAGGCGCTCGGCATGACGCCGCGGATCCTGATGTGGCGGGTGATCGCGCCGCAGGCGATCCGCACCATGATCCCGGCCTTCGGCAACGAGGCGGTGAGCGCACTGAAGAATTCCTCGCTCGCCTCCGTCGTCGCGGTCCAGGAGCTGACGCTGCGCTCGACCCAGCTGGCGTCCTCGACCTTCGACTTCTTCTCGATCTTCTTCGCCTCGGGCCTTCTGTATCTCGTGCTGACCGCCACCATCAGCGTCATCCAGCTGTTCGTCGAATGGCTGCTCGATCTCGACCGCGCCAAGGGCCGCGAGCGCAAGCTTGCTGATTACCTGCCGTGGCGCCGCGTCGATCTCGGCACCAAGCTCGAACTTGCAGCCGTGACCGTTGATGATCCGGAGCCCGCACAGGCAGAGCTCGCGGACACCGCGCCGCTGGCGCTGACCCGCGAGGAGCGCACCCGCCGCGCCGCGACGATCGCGCGCAACAACATCGCGGTCGAGGCCAAGGACCTCACCAAGAGCTATGGCCCGCAAAAGGTGCTTAGAGGTCTCGACCTCACGGTCCGCGTCGGCGAGGTGGTCGCGCTGCTCGGCCCCAGTGGCTCCGGCAAGAGCACGCTGCTCCGCTGCATCAATCATCTCGAAGACTGGGACGCCGGCACCGTGCGCGTCGGCGGCCGGCGTCTCGGTTTTGACGACGACGGCAAGCTGCTGTCACCGCGGGCGATCGCCAACGAGCGGGCGACCGTCGGCGTCGGCATGGTGTTCCAGCAGTTCAATCTGTTTGCCCATTTGTCGGCAAAGGAGAACATCGCCGGCCCGTTGCGCTGGGTCCACGGCATGCCCCGGATCGATGCCGAGCGCCGCGCCACCGAGCTGCTCGACCGGGTCGGGCTGTCGCACCGCGCCGATGCGCTGCCGCGGCATCTCTCCGGCGGCCAGCAGCAGCGCGTCGCCATTGCGCGGGCGCTTGCGCCGAACCCCAGCGTGCTGCTGCTGGACGAGCCGACCTCCGCGCTCGATCCCGAACTCGTCAACGAGGTGCTGGAGGTGATCCGGCGCCTCGCCATCGACGACGGCCTCACCATGATCATCTCGACGCACCAGATCCGCTTCGCCGATGAAGTCGCCGACCGCGTCGCCTTCTTGAGCGGCGGCACGATCATCGAGGAGGGGCCGGCGCACGAGGTGCTCTCCAACCCCCGCAATCCGCTCACCGCGCGCTTCCTCAGCGTAATGGAAGCCGACAAGACACCGGAGGCGGTCCGATGAGCGCAGTGTCCACAAGGCTCAAGACTCCCGAAGAGGCCACCTCATGACGCATTTCACGCTGCCGGTTTCGCCGAAAACCGTTCACTGGGGCTATTTCTCCAAGACGGTCGCTCCGGCCCTGACGCTGCGCTCGGGCGACCGCGCCACCATCGAGACGCTGACCCATCACGCCAACGACGATTACGAGCGCATGATCCAGGGCGATCCCGGCGCCGAGAGCGTGTTCCAGTGGACGCGCGAGCACAAGGCGGTGGCGCGGCGCGGCTCGGGCCCCGTCGAAGGCCCGTTCATCCGCGGCGCGGGCGAGGGGATCGGCGTGCACCTCCTCACCGGCCCGGTCGCGATCGAAGGCGCCGAGCCCGGCGACATTCTCGAAGTGCGCATCCTCGATATCAGGCCGCGGCCGAGCTGCAGCGCCTGCCATGCCGGCCGCTGCTTCGGCTCCAATGTCGCAGCGAACTGGGGCTTTCACTACCACGACCTGATCGAGGAGCCGAAGCCGCGCGAGGTCGTCACCATCTTCGAGCTCGACACCTCGGGCGAGCCCTACGCGAAGGCGGTGTACAACTATGTCTGGACGCCGCAGACCGACCCTGATGGCATCGTGCATCCGACCATCGACTATCCCGGGGTCCGCGTCGACCACGCCACCATCAAGAAGCGCGAGAACATCCTCGCGAGCATGAAGGTGCCCGCACGATTGCATTTCGGAACCATGGGCCTTGCGCCGTCGGAAGCCGATTTCGTCAGCTCGATCCCGCCGAGCTACACCGGCGGCAATATCGACGACTGGCGCATCGGCAAGGGCGCGCGAATGTTCTATCCGGTCGCGGTTCCCGGCGCCTATTTCTCGGTCGGCGATCCCCACGCCGCCCAGGGCGACAGCGAGCTCGGCGGCACCGCGATCGAGACCTCGCTGACCGGCGATTTCGAATTCATCCTGCACAAGAGGGCCGATCTGGCCGGCACCAATCTGGAAGGCCTCGACCATCCGATGCTCGAGACCGAGCAGGCCTGGTCGTTCTACGGCTTCACCTATCCGAACTATCTCGCCGCGCTCGGGGCCGACGCACAAACCGAGATCGCCAATCACAGTAGTCTCGACCGTGCGATGCGCGATGCGTTCCGCAAGCTGCGCCGGTTCCTGATGACCGTGCACGGCCTCAGCGAGGACGAGGCGATCTCGCTGCTGTCGGTCGGCGCCGATTTCGGGGTCACCCAGGTGGTCGATGCCAATTGGGGCGTCCACGGCACGATCCGCAAGAACATCTTCCGGTGCGACTAGATCTCTCCGTCTTGTCATTCCGGGGCGAGGCAAAGCGTCGAACCCGGAATCCATTTCACCACCGTCTTCTGCGCCCGATGGATTCCGGGTTCGCGCTTGGGCACGCCCCGGAATGACGAGCGTCAAGACGAGCGCATCATGCTCTAACCCGTTGAAGGTTAGCCTGTTTTCGGAATGAGAGGATGACCAACGAGCCCCATTTGCGGCCCGTCGCTGCGACGGAGGATCGCGTGCGTCTGGCACAGAGGTTGCTTCGATCAACTGCAATCTGGGTTGATCCGATGAGCTTCCGGCCGTTCACGAGCGAGTCCTACGCGCAAGACGACCGCCCCGAAGCCTGGCGGGACGTGCTGGCTGCCGTCGGCCTGCAACCGGCGACCGGCCATTCCTTCCTTGACGGACATGCAACCGCATCGCATCGCCATACTGCGGGCGTCGCGCTGACGCGCATGGCCGCGGGCGCGCAGACCATCGGTCCACTCTCGCAATTCAACGAAGATATTCCGATCGCACTGATGCCGGTCGAGGACGGCATGGTGCTGAAGAGCGCCGGCGGCCACCGCATCGTTCCCGTCGGACATCTCGTGCTGCTGCCGCGCAGCGGCGACTGGAGCATCGTGTTCCAGCGCGACATGCGCGCGATCGTGCTGTCGGTGACCTCCGAAGCGCTGCACGGGCGGTTCTCGGGCAAGCCGCGGCTCGGCGAGCCCCGCGTCGTGCCGCCCGGCGGCTTTGCCGATGTGTTCGCGCGCCTGCTCGACGCGACCGCGCGCACGCTCGACAGCTTGAGCGATGCCGAATGGAATGCGGTCGCGCAGAGCCTCGTCGATCTCCTCCTGACGCTCGCGCATCAACTGGCGGCCTCGACGTCCGACGCCGGATCGAGCGCGACACAGGCGGCGCTCCTGCACCGGATCTGCCAGACCATCGAGCGCCGGCTCGACGATCCCGAGCTGGTGCCCGCGCGCGTCGCAGAGGCCGAGGGGATTTCCGAGCGCTACTTGCAAAAGCTGTTCGAGACGGTCGGCGATAATTTCACCCACTACGTCCGCGAACGCCGGCTCCAGCGCGCCTGGGCCGACCTGTCCAATCCGGCGGAGGCGCATCGCTCGATCTCGGAGATCGCCTACGCCTATGGCTTTGGCGATTCCGCGCATTTCAGCCGCGCCTTCCGCCATCGCTTCGGCCTGCCGCCGCGCGAGTTCCGCCAGCAGGAGGCGGAGCGGGCGACCTCGCAGCACGGCGTCGCCGGTCAGCGTGGCTGGCCGCAGGAGGCGCTGGCGCAGCTCCGGGTGCATCCAAGCGTGGAGGCACGCAGCAGCGTCGCGTGTGCCGGCGCCGAGGAGCGCACGACAACGGAGCGCAGGCATCACCATCTCCCGGTCGGGGCCAGCCGCGTCCATTGGGGCTATTTCAGCCGCTCATTGCAGCCACAGATCGAGATCGCTTCGGGTGACACCATCACCATCGAGACGCTGACCCAACACGCCTCCGACGCACCCGACATGATGATCGCGGGCGATGCCGGCGCCGAGAGCGTGTTCGGATGGACGCGCGATCGAAAGAACGTCGATCGCCGCGGGGCAGGGCCGATGGATGCCAGCGTGTTCGGCCGCGGCGCCGGCGAGGGGTTTGGCGTGCACATCTGCACTGGGCCCGTCGCGGTGAAGGACGCCCAGCCCGGCGACGTTCTGGAAGTGCGCATCCTCGACATCGTGCCGCGCGCAAGCCGCAATCCGATCCATGCCGGCCGCGTGTTCGGCTCCTCGGTCGCGGCGTGGTGGGGCTATCACTACAACGAGTTTCTCGGCGGTCCGAAGCCGCGCGAAGCCGTGACGATCTACGAGATATTTGACGACACCGTCGCGCCGCACGCCCGCGCGCTGTATTCCTACCGCTGGGAGCCACAGACCGATCCGTTCGGCGTGGTGCACGCGACCTACGACTATCCCGGCGTTCCCGTCATGCCCGCCACGATCAAGCGCCGCCACGCCGTGCTCGACGGAATCCGCATTCCCTTGCGGCCGCATTTCGGCGTGATCGCGGTGGCGCCGCGCGAGGTCGATTTCGTCGACTCCGTGCCGCCGTCCTATTTCGGCGGCAATCTCGACAATTGGCGGCTGGGGAAGGGGGCGGCCGTCTATCTTCCGGTCTCCGTCCCCGGCGCGCTGCTGTCGGTCGGCGATCCCCACGCAGCCCAGGGCGACGGCGAACTCAGCGGCACCGCGATCGAGTGCTCGATGACCGGCACCTTCGAGGTGATCCTGCACAAGAAGGCCGACCTTGCCGGCCAGCCTTTCGCCGATCTCTCCTATCCCCTGATCGAGACCGCGACCGACTGGGTGTTGACCGGCTTCAGCCATCCCAACTATCTCGCCGAGTTCGGCGCGCAGGGGCAGAGCGAGGTTTACGCTAAATCCTCGCTCGACCTTGCCATGAAGGATGCCTTCCGCAAGATGCGGCGCTTCCTGATGAACGTGAAGGGCCTCAGCGAGGACGAGGCGATCGCGCTGATGTCGGCCGCCGTCGATTTCGGCGTCACGCAAGTCGTCGATGGCAATTGGGGCGTGCACGCCATCCTCAGCAAGCGCCTGTTCGAGAACGCCTCCTAACCCCAAGGATATCCCAAGTGAAATTCCACATGATCAGCGGCGGACCGAAGCCGGTCGCGCCCTTCAGCCACGCCGTCGAGACCGACGGCTTTGTCTTCGTCACCGGCCAGATGCCGGACACGCCGCAGTCGCCGGGCGTGCTGCCCGACGGCATCGTGGCGCAGACGCGAGCAGTGATGGAGAACCTGAAAGTGGTTTTGGCCGGCATCGATCTCGGCCTCGAGCACGTCGTGATGACGCGGATCTACCTCACGCGTTTCAAGGAAGACTACGCCGCGATGAACGAGACCTACCGCACCTACTTCGCGCCCGACCGGCTGCCGGCCCGCACCTGCGTCGGCGTCACCGGGCTTGCCTTTGACGCGCTGATCGAGATCGACCTGGTGTGCCGGCGGCCGTGAGGCATGTGTGCTTTGTAGGGTGGGTTAGCCGAGCGGCTGCGCGAAGCGCTGGTCGGCTGGCGTAACCCACCACTTCTGCTTCTGCGGAGATAGACAGTGGTGGGTTACGCTGCGCTAACCCACCCTGCGACCCCACAATCCGCTCAGGCGAAAAGATTCCACTTTACCGAAATTCGGCTTTGGCGTATTCGTGCGCCACCTCATCCCGGTCAGAGGGGCGTATCGCGATCGTCACGACACGCGGGGTGAGCTGCGGTGGACGTTAGTCACATCGGCGCGAGGGCATCGCAGGGCGGGCAACCGTGAGCGAAGGCCGTCGCGCACACGACCGATGTGATCTGCGTACGGCAAAACCGTGTCGTCCTGGCGCCCGGGGTCTGTGCGCCAAGTCTTGCGGTGATGCGGCGGCCCGACCGGGCGCGCACATCAGCGATCCGCAAGGCGACGGGGGCAATAGTGCATCGCTCCCCGGGGAGAACGCGGCATAAGCCGTCAAACCACTGCGCAGGGAAGGCCGGTTGCTATGGCTTCACCTGTATGCCGCTGTGCAGATTTTCGTAGCCACCTTTCGCACAGTGGACCTCGGGTGCCAGTCGGCACCCGGTCTTCCCTGCGCCCTTTGAGAGGAGGGTGACGAGATGAGGCAAAAGCTCGGGCGAGATGAGCCGCGAGGATACGAAGGTGTGTCTGCAAGGTCGTAGGATGGGTACAGCACTTGCGAAACCCATCATGCTTCGGCGCGCGCAGAAAAAGCTTTGATGGGTTTCGCTTCGCTCTACCCATCCTACGAATACTCCGTCATTGCGAGCGCAGCGAAGCAATCCGGACTGCCGCCGCGGAAAGATTCTGCTTCGCTGCGCTCGCAATGACGACGCTAAGAGAGTCGAGCCCCAATTCTGCTCTCGTGCCCCGGACGCTGCGCAGCACGAAGTGACGCGCTGCAGAGCCGGGGCCCATGCCACAGCGTACGGTGCGGCTTCCTGGGTCCCGGCTTTGCGCCGCAACGTTTCACGTTGCAGCGCGTCCGGGACACGAGAGCGAGCAGCAAGCACCAAGCACCGTTGCCGAACGCTCCCTCCATTTCGCCTCAAATTGCAACCCGCGCGTGCAAGAAGTCTTGATCGGCTGTGATCTAGGGGTGATCGCCAGCCTTGAACGCGCCAAAGCCCGTCAGCGACCAACTCATAGAGTGCATAAGGATCAGTGGAACGTGATCGGCCTTCCCCCTTGTAAAGCACCAAAATGGTGCTTTAGTGCTTTCCATGAGCCAGTCGCCCCGAAACGCGCCGTCCGCGCTGCGTTACAGGCTTGCCCCTGACCCGGCCGCCAAGGCCGCCATGGAGGCGACATTCCAGGCCTATGACCGCATGATGGAGATCCTGGACGAGGTTGCGCGGACCCATAACGTGGGTTCCAACGTGGTCCTGCTCCACGCCCATGCCTATGAGCCGATCCGGAAAGCAACCGCACTGCCGTCGCGGCTGGTGACGCTGGGTCTGCGCGACCGCGCCGACTATCGCGCCGCGCAAGGGCGCCGCCTGCCGCTCGACGACAAGCTCGCCAAGATCAAGGGGCCCGCCACCATTTCGATTGCGACCGTGCAAGGGCGCTTCAGCGTGCCCTTCGACTACGCCGGTTATGCCGAGGGCTGGGGGCAGAGCGCGCCCGCACACCTGATCCGCACCGACGACGGCTTTGAAGTTCACTACGGCGTCACGCCGAACAGTCTGCCAGAGGAGGAGAATGCCATGGATACCATCGCTGCCGCCCCCGACAATTTCCTGTCCCGGGTCGGGCGCCTGATCGCCGGGATCGCCTATGACGCGATCGAGCAGGCGGAAGGCAAGAACAAGCTGAAAGTGGTCGGCCAGGCCATCCGCGAGATCGAGCGCGCCGAAGCTGAGGCCCGCGACGCGCTCGCGGCGGCGCGCGCCGAGGAATACCGCCTCAACGCGCGGCGCACCGAGATCGAGCGCGAGATGACCGATCTCACGGCCAAGATCGAGGGCGTGATCGCGGACGGGCGTGATGATCTCGCGCGCGCCGGCATCGCGCGCCAGATGGATCTCGAGGCGCAGTTCGAGGTGCTCTCCCGCGCCATCGACGAGAACAACGAGAAGATCGAACAGTGCGTGACGTCGCTGCGCGCCGTGCTGTCGGCCTTGCAGGATGCCGAGCAGCGTCGCGCGGATCTCGAAAAGAGCGAGGCCCACGCAAGCCACCAGGCCGCGACGTCGCCCCGGAAGCCCGGTGGTGCCTCGGCTGCGGCGAAGGCGCTGCGTGCGGGCAGGGCGGTGGCGCGCGCCACCGGCGTGCCGGCTGCCATCCCGTTTTCAAGCGACATCGACGAGCTCAGCACGTTGCATCGCGACAAGGAGATTGCAGCGAGGCTGGCGCGGTTGAAGTCGCGCTCCTGAGTAATGTGTCATGAGCGCACTGCTCGAACACGTCATGGCGCCCGAGGTCAGGCCGTTCGCGATCGCGGCGGCCATGATCGTCATCGTCGGCTCGCTCGAGGTCGTCACGATGCTGGTCGGGGCCTCGTTGAGCGAGATGCTCGGCACCAGCATCGATTTCAGTCACCCCAGCGACAACGGCGTGCTCAACGCCATTTCCTGGATCAATGTCGGTGGCGTGCCGCTGCTGATCTTCCTGCTGCTGGCGCTCGGCGCGTTCTCGATCACCGGCTTCCTGATCCAGGACGTCGCGCGGATGGTCGCCGGTCCCATGCCGGCGACGGTCGCCTCGATCGGGGCCGTCGCCGTCTCGGTTCCGCTGGTCCGCGCCGCCAGCCGCGGCATCGCGCGGGTCATTCCCAAGGACGAAAGCTATGTCGTCGGTCTCGGCGACCTCGTCGGCCGCGTCGGCGAGGTCGTCATCGGTCCGCTCGACCAGGGGCCGCCGGGCCGTGTCAGCGTCGCCGACGTCCACGGCAACAGGCACTTCGTCTGGGCGGTCGCAGCGCCCGCATCTGGACCACTGGAGCAGGGAACCATGGTCCTGCTTGTGGATCGCGCCGGCACCCGCTTCGTCGCGGTCAAGGCCGACGATGAACTCAAGCCGTCCAAGCCGACTCTAAGCACTTAGCCAGCCAAGCTCATTAGCGGAGAAAGTCATGTTCGACATCGCAGTCCCGGCCATGATCGGCGTCGCGCTGATCGTCGTCCTGGGGATCGTCTTCACCATCCTCTACAAGCGCGCCACGCGCGACGAGGCCTTCGTGCGCACCGGCCTCGGCGGCAAGAAGGTCGTGCTCGACGGCGGCGCGATGATCCTGCCGATCTTCCACTCCTATGCCAGCGTCAATCTGAAGACGTTGCGGCTCACCGTCGAGCGCAAGGAGCGGGAATCCCTGATCACCAAGGACCGCCTGCGCGTCGACATCGTGGCCGAGTTCTACGTGCGCGTCCGTCCCGACGACGAGAGTATTGCGCTCGCCAGCCAGACGCTGGGCGCGCTGACCAATGACGCCGAAGCCCTGCGTAACCAGGTCGAGGCAAAATTCGTCGACGGCCTGCGTTCGGTGGCGGCCACCATGTCCATCCTCGAACTGCAGGAAAAGCGCAGCGATTTCGTCAAACACGTGCAGGCGACCGTGGAGTCGGACGTAAAATCGAACGGTCTCGAGCTTGAATCGGTGTCGCTGACCAAGCTCGACCAGACGGATGTGAAGTTCTTCAACCCTGAAAATTTCTTCGACGCCGAAGGTCTCACCCAGCTCAAGACCATCACCGAAACCCGCCGGCGCGACCGCAACGCCATCGTGCGAGACAACGAGGTGGCGATCGCCCAGAAGGACCTCGAGGCGCGCCAGCAGACGCTGACCATCGAACGCACCAAGAAGGAAGCCGAGCTCTCCCAGGAGCGCGACATCGCCAACAAGACCGCGAGCACCCGTGCGGAAGTCGCGACGGCGACGCAGACCGCGCGCCTGACCGAGGAGAACGCCCGCATCGACACCGACCGGGCGGTCGCCGAGAAGGAGGCCGGCGCCAAGCAGGTCAAGGAGACCGCCGTGATCGAGTCGGATCTGGCGATCAACAAGCGCAAGACCGACGCGCAGCGCGAGATCCAGATCGCGACCCAGGAGAACGAGATCCAGATCGCGGCCAAGAGCAAGCAGACCTCGGAAGCCGTCGCCGAGGCCAAGACGGCCGAGGCGATCGCCGTCTCCGCGGAGGAAAAGGTCGTGACCGCGCGTGCCGTCGAGGTCGCCGATCGTGCCCGTCTCACCCAGGTGCTTGCCGCGCGCACCGAGGCCGAGCGCAAGTCGACCGAGGTGATCGTGGCGGCCGAAGCCGAGAAGAGAGCCGCGCTCGATCGCGCCGAGGCCACCAAGACGCTGGCGATGGCGGAGGCCGAGTCCAACAAGATCAAGGCGGTCGGCGTCCGGAACATCGGCGAGGCGGAAGCTGCCGTCATCACCATGAAGAACGAGGCGCAGAACAAGCTCGGCAGCAACGTCATCGACTTCGAGATCGCCAAGAAGCGGATCGAGATCATGCCGTCGGCCCTCGCCGAGATGGTCAAGCCGATCGCCAACCTGAAGGACGTCCGCATCCTGCACACCGGCGGCGCATTCGGCGGCAACGGCGCCGGCGGAGGCAATGTCGGCTTCGGCGAAGGGCTCGCGGGCGAGCTGCTCAAGGTGCACGCGCTGCGTCCGATGATCGACGAGATCCTGCGCCAGAGCGGCTTTGCGCCGGGCGATGATCCCGTGCAGGCGCTGGTCGGCGCCGTGACGGGCAAGAGCAACGGTGCCGCTGTGCCGGCGCACGCGCCGGAGAAAACGAACGCCGCCGATCTATGAACGCCCGTTCATTGCTGCTGAGAATTCGAATCGATAAGAAATCCCCGTGCGCGCCTCGCGTCGCGCACGGCTCCGGAGTGCTGATCGAGGCGTGTTGAACCTTTCGATCACGCTCCGGACGAACCGTTGGAGGCAACGCCATTGGTTGCCGCGGCGCCTGCGCCGATCGACGTCAGGCGCTTAAAGCCTGTTTCGATCGGGGGAATTTCACATGAAGTATTTTCTGGCTGCACTGGTCGCGATCGGTCTTTCGATCGCCGCCACACCGTCGTTCGCGGCGGACGCCCGCAACGTCACCGTCGTCAACGAGACCGGCTATGCCATCAAATTCCTGGGCTTCAACGCGCCGGACGATGGCCTGGACGAATGGGACAACGAGCTCGACAAGGTTTTGCAGAACCAGGCGAGCACCTATGTCGAGTTCGACGATGACGACGAGGGATGTGTCTGGAACATCCGCGTCGACTGGCAGAACTACGACGAGTCGGTGCTCTGGAAGAACGTCAACCTCTGCAAGTTCACCGCGCTGCGGCTGCGCTACGACTCCGGCACCAAGACCACGTCCTTCGTCGCCGAATAGTTTTCCGCCCGACATGGCCGGAGGAGGGGCCGTCCGGCCCTTCCTCAGGCGCGTTGCGGAAGACGACGAATTCGTCCTTTGCAAGCGCAACCGGCTTTGTTATACGCAGCCGCGCGCGAACGAACGGTTCGCCTTTTCCTCGGTAGCTCAGCGGTAGAGCATCCGACTGTTAATCGGATGGTCGCTGGTTCGAATCCAGCCCGGGGAGCCAAATTCCGCCGTAATCTCAGAAGCTTGCAGTCGCGCCTTGATGTGGTGCGCGATGTCGCTCGGGCCATCTCTCAGCACGGTGCTTGCCCGAATCCGACGCAGAATCGTGTTCAAACAAACGTGTCCCGACCGCTGCTTCGCCACCGTGCGGCTTGGCACCAAATCGACTTAATTCAAATCAAGCTTGGCAGGGCCGGACTCTTACGGAGCTGATTCCCATGCCCCACATCCAGATCGACCGTGCCCACCTGGCTCCCTCGATTCTGCCGGCCGACATTCCCGAGCTCAGCGACGACGAATGCATCGCCTGCCTGGCGCGCGCGGTCGAGACGCCCGATTCGGCGCGGCTGGACGAGGTCGCCGCCCTGATCGGCCGCCTCGCGGTGACGATCGAATAGTCCATCGCCCCCTGATGCGGCGAGTTGCGGAGGCGTTGGCCGGCGGAGGCCAACGGCCATGTTGCGTTTTCGCCGGGCATGTTCCAAAGATGCCGGCAACTTTCGTCCGCGGCATCGTCCGCATTTCAGGGTCCGCAAATGTCCGGTTTCTCGACCGCGCGCCTCAAAATGGTCGATGGCCAGGTGCGCACCAACGACGTCACTGATCGCCGTGTCCTCGACGCCATGCTTACGGTTCCGCGCGAGGCCTTCGTGCCGGCGAGCCGCCAGGCCTTGGCCTATCTCGACCTCGACCTCGATGTGAGCGAGGGCGGCGGCAAGCGGTTCCTGATCAAGCCGCAGCTGACCGGTAAGCTGCTCCAGGCCGCCGAGATCGGCGAGGGTGACAACGTGCTGGTGGTCGGCTGCGCCACGGGCTACCTCGCGGCACTGGCCGCCAAGCTGGCGAGTCGGGTTACCGCGACGGAATGCGATTCGGCCCTGGTTACGAAAGCCAAGGACGCCTTCGCCGCCCTCGGGCTTACCAATGTCACTTGCAAGGCCGCTTCCTGCACCGAGGGTGACCCCTCTGCCGCACCGTATGATGTCATTATCCTCAATGGCGCTGTCGAGGTGACGCCGGAAGGGCTGCTCGGGCAGCTTAGGGAAGGCGGGCGTCTGGTGGGGGTATCTGCCGAATCCCGGCCGCCGCGGGCCGTGATCGTGACCCATACCCACGGCGAATTCGGCCATCGGGCGCTGTTCGATGCCGCCGCCCCGGTCCTCCCAGGGCTGGAACGGGCCGCCGCCTTCGTCTTCTGACGCTCCAAAGCCCGTTAAAATCCCGTTCTGAATCAGAAGTGTGGCCGGGATGCTGCACGTGAAGAGTTTCCACCGAGAACTACCTTGAGGTAGTTCCGTCGCGCCAATCCGCGTCCTATGTTGCGACGGGGCAACGACTCCACTCGGTAGACGGTAACCCAGCTCGCGGGCACGAGCCGGACGTTAGAATGAACGGAATTTTTGGGATGCATGGGGTGAAGCTCTTCACCGGAGCTGCGGTTTCGGTCTTGGTGCTGGCGCTTGCCGGGCCGACGCCTGCCTTGGCGGACACGATCGAGGCCGCCTTGGTGCGCGCCTATCAGAACAATCCGCAGCTCAACGCACAGCGCGCCCAGGTGCGCTCGACTGACGAAAACGTACCGCAGGCCTTGTCAGGCTATCGTCCCAAGGTCGCGCTGACGGCGAGCACCGGGTATCAATATCAGGACATCCAGCAGGTGCAGAGGGGCCCGGGAATCCATGAACCCAACCCCCTTCAGCCCAACGCCGCCAGCCTGACCGTCTCCCAGACGCTCTATAACGGCAACATCACCGCCAACAAGACGCGCAACGCGGAAGCCCAGGTCTCCGGCTCCCGCGAAGCGCTGCGCGTGCTCGAGCAGTCCGTTCTGCTGCAGGCTGCCAGCGCCTACATGGACTACCTGCGTGATGCGGCAACGCTCGAAGTTCAGCGCAGCAACGTGCGCGTGCTCGAACAGACGCTCAAGCAGACGCGCGATCGCTTCAATGTCGGCGAGGTTACCCGCACCGACGTGGCACAATCCGAAGCGCAACTGGCTGCGGGCAGGACGCAAGCCCTGACCGCTGAATCGAATCTCACGACGACGCGCGCGAACTTCCGCCGGATCATCGGCAACGAGCCGACAAACCTTGCCCCGGGCTCGCCGGTCGACCGCTTCCTTCCCGGGACGATCGCCTCCGCGGTCAATCTCGGTTTGGTCGAGAACCCCAACGTCACGGCTGCTATGTACGGCATCGACGTCAACTATCTCCAGGTCAAGATCAACGAAGGCGCGCTGCTGCCGACCGTCACGATTCAGGCGGGCATCACCCAGCAGTACCAACAGACCCTGACGGTGTTCCGAACGACGACCGCTTCCGCCATCGCGACGGCTTCCGTGCCGATCTATCAGGGCGGCATTGAATATTCGCTCATCCGCCAATCGAAAGAGAACCTGGCGCAGCAACGCCTGAATCTTGAGACCACCCGCGATCAGACCCGCGCCAACATTGTGCAGGCCTGGGGCCAGCTGGAAGCCGGCAAGGCGCAGGTGCAGTCCGCGCAGGCGCAGGTCACGGCCTCCGAAATCGCGCTGAACGGCGTGCGCGAGGAAGCCAAGGCCGGCCAGCGCACCACGCTCGACGTGCTCAACGCGCAGCAGGCGCTGGTGAACGCACGCGTTGCGCTCGTCACTGCGCAGCATGACCGCGTGGTGGCGTCCTATTCGGTGCTCAACGCGGTCGGCCGTCTCGCGCCGCAGGTGCTCGGTCTCAACACAACTGTCTACGATCCGAGCGTTCACTACCAGCAGGTCCGCGACAGCTGGGCCGGCGTGCGCACGCCTGACGGGCGCTGATTCCCATAAGTGTCCGGTCGGCCTCGCAAACAGCCGGGGCCGATCGGTGCTTTGCTTGCAATCATCAAAATCCCTGACATAGCCTTGCCAAGAAGATGCGGGTCGATTCGCCCCCGCACCTGATGTCGTGTGCGTAAAGCTTGAGTGCCGAGGGCAGGGGCGCACCGCCGCACGTTGAGCCGTGATCTGGGGACAAGTCGGCCTGCCGCGACGAAAATGTCGGGGCGTCCGTTGCGGAACCGGCCAATCCTGCCGTGCTTGGTGTAAAACAACGCATGCGAGGGCGTTGATGATGTGGAGTCGGAGATGACGCAGCCTGCAAAGGTCACAGAACCCTCGATGGAGGAGATTCTGGCCTCGATCCGGCGCATCATTGCCGACGACGAGGCCAAGCCGCCGCCGGCAGACATCGCGAAGCCCGAGAAAGCCGCGGCGCCGGCAGCGCCGCCGAAGCCGATGAACGACATTCCGCCATCCAAGGTCGCACCCGCCAAGCCCGCTGCCGAGAAGCCCGCCCCGCCGCCGGCCGCAAAGCCGGCGCCGCCCCCGCCGCCTGCACCTGCCGCGGATGTCGGGCCAAACAGCCAGGACGATATCGACGCGCTGCTGGCGGGGCTCGACACAGCCACGTCAGCGCCCGAGGTCCGCGCTCCGGAACCTGAGCCGGAGCCCGAGCCCGACGTGCTCGAATTGACCGACGACATGGCGATGGACCCGGAGCCGACGCCGCCTCCGCCGCCGCCGAGCTTTCGCAAGGTCGAGCCGCGCGACGATCTCGAATTCGCCGAATCGCCCCCACCACGCCCGTCGCCGCCGCCGTCCTACGCGTCGGTGGATTTCGATGCGCCGCCGCTGCCGCCGCAGCAGCCGATCCTGGCGCAATCGACGGTCTCGGCGGTCGAATCCGCCTTCAACTCGCTGGCTCATACGGTGCTCAGCAGCAACGCGCGGACGCTGGAGGACCTGGTCAAGGAGATGCTGCGCCCGATGCTGAAGTCGTGGCTCGACGACAACCTGCCGGGCCTGGTTGAACGCATCGTGAAGGCCGAAATCGAGCGGGTCTCGCGCGGCGGCAGGTAACGCAGGCCGCGGAGCCCTCATAAAGCCCCGCTTGTACGTCACATTTGGCCTCTCGACCGGGCCGGGAAGCCGTTTTGCCGCCAGGCTCTCCGTTGACCTTTTCGTTGACTTGCCCCCCGCGCGCGGCTTTCTAGCAGCCCCATGATCGAGAAAAATTACCAGCCCGCCGATATCGAAGCCCGTATGTCCGTGGTGTGGGAGGACAGCCTTGCCTTCAAGGCCGGCCGCCCCGACCGCCGCGACGCAGTGCCCTTTACCATCGTGATCCCGCCACCGAACGTGACGGGCTCGCTGCATATGGGCCACGCCCTCAACAACACGCTCCAGGACATCCTGTGCCGGTTCGAGCGCATGCGCGGCCGCGACGTGCTGTGGCAGCCCGGCACCGACCATGCCGGCATCGCCACCCAGATGGTGGTCGAGCGGCAGCTGATGGAGCGCCAGCAGCCTGGCCGCCGCGAGATGGGCCGCGAGAAGTTCCTGGAGCGGGTCTGGCAGTGGAAGGCCGAGAGCGGCGACACCATCATCAACCAGCTCAAGCGCCTCGGCGCGTCCTGCGACTGGTCGCGCGAACGCTTCACCATGGACGAGGGCCTGTCCAAGGCCGTCATCAAAGTGTTCGTCGAGCTGCACCGCGACGGCCTGATCTACAAGGACAAGCGGCTGGTGAACTGGGACACCAAGCTCCTGACCGCGATCTCCGATCTCGAAGTGCAGCAGACCGAGGTCAAGGGCAGCCTCTGGTATCTTCGCTATCCGATCGAGGGCAAGATCTTCAGCCCCGAGGATCCCTCGAGCTTCATCGTCGTCGCCACGACGCGCCCGGAGACCATGCTCGGCGACACCGGCGTCGCCGTGCATCCCGATGACGAGCGCTATCAGAAGCTGGTCGGCAAGCACGTCATCCTGCCTCTGGTCGGCCGCAAGATCGAGATCGTCGCGGACGACTATTCCGATCCGGAGAAGGGCTCCGGCGCGGTGAAGGTGACGCCGGCGCACGACTTCAACGACTTCGAGGTCGGCAATCGCCACGGCCTGCGCCGGATCAGCGTGCTCGACAAGGAAGGTTGCCTCGATCTCCTCGACAACGAGGACTACCTGCGCGACCTGCCGGAAGGCGCCGCGCAATTCGCCGAGGAGTTCAACAAGGTTGACCGCTTCGTTGCGCGCAAGCGCATCGTCGAGCGGCTGGAATCGTTCGGCTTCGTCGAGCGGATCGAGCCGCACACCCACATGGTGCCGCACGGCGATCGCTCCAACAGCGTGATCGAGCCGTACCTGACCGACCAGTGGTATGTCGACGCCAAGACACTCGCAAAGCCCGCGATCGCGGCGGTGCGTTCGGGCGAAACCAGCTTCGTGCCGAAGAACTGGGAAAAGACCTATTTCGAGTGGATGGAGAACATCCAGCCCTGGTGCATCTCGCGCCAGCTCTGGTGGGGCCACCAGATTCCGGCCTGGTACGGGCCGGACGGCAAGGTGTTCGTCGCCGAGACCGAGGAGGAGGCGATCAGCCACGCGCTCGGCTACTACGTCGAGCAGGAGGTCATCACGGCCGAGCAAGGCCGCGAGATGGCGCTCGACCGCAACAAGCGCGAGGGCTTCATCACTCGCGATGAGGACGTGCTCGATACCTGGTTCTCCTCGGCGCTGTGGCCGTTCTCGACGCTGGGCTGGCCCGAAGACGCACCCGAGGTGCAGCGCTACTACCCGACCAACGCGCTGGTGACCGGCTTCGACATCATCTTCTTCTGGGTCGCCCGCATGATGATGATGGGCCTGCACTTCATGAAGGAAGTGCCGTTCTCGACGATCTACATCCACGCCCTCGTCCGCGACGAGAAGGGCGCCAAGATGTCGAAGTCGAAGGGCAACGTCATCGATCCGCTCCACCTGATCGACGAATACGGTGCGGACGCGCTGCGCTTCACGCTGGCCGCGATGGCGGCGCAAGGACGCGACATCAAGCTCGCCACCAGCCGCGTCGAGGGCTACCGCAATTTCGCGACCAAGCTCTGGAATGCGTCCCGCTTTGCCGAGATGAACCACTGCGCCGTGCCCGAAGGCTTCGAGCCGGCGAAGGCGAAGGAGACGCTGAATCGCTGGATCGCGCATGAGAGCGCACACACCACGCGCGAGGTGACCGAGGCGATCGAGGCCTATCGCTTCAACGATGCCGCCGGCGCGATCTACCGCTTCGTCTGGAACGTCTATTGCGACTGGTATGTCGAGCTCGCAAAGCCCGTGTTGCTTGGCCCGGACAGCCCCGCCAAGGACGAGACCCGCGCCATGGTCGCCTGGGCACGTGACGAGATCCTGAAGCTGCTGCACCCCTTCATGCCCTTCATCACCGAAGAGCTGTGGGAGGTGACGGCGAAGCGCGACGGCCTGCTGGCGCTGGCCGCGTGGCCGCTGAAGCCGGCCGAGCCGACGCCGGAGCAACTGGCGATGTTCGCCGCAGCCGCAGGTCCCACCGATCCGTTGATCTCGCCGGCCCTGATCGTGCCGATCTTCGACCATGCCGACTTCACCGATCCCAAGGCTGAAGCCGAGATCGGCTGGGTGATCGACCTCGTCACGCAGATCCGCTCGGTGCGCGCCGAGATGAACATCCCGCCGGCGACGCTGACCGCGCTGGTGCTCGCCGGCGCGTCGACCGAGACCAGGGAGCGCGCGCCGCGCTGGAGCGACGTCATCAAGCGTATGGCGCGGCTGTCGGACATCTCCTTCGCCGACCGCGCGCCTGACGGCGCCGTCCAGCTCCTGGTGCGCGGCGAGGTGGCCGCGCTGCCGCTCAAGGGCGTGATCGACGTTGCCGCCGAACGCACCCGTCTCGACAAGGAGATCGGCAAGGCCGACGCCGACATCAAGCGCGCCGAGTCCAAGCTGGCGAACGAGAAATTCGTCGCCAACGCGGCCGAGGAGGTCGTCGAGGAGGAGCGCGAAAAGCGCGAGGCGGCGCTGGCCCGCAAGGCCAAGCTGCTGGAGGCGCTGGAGCGGCTGAAGCAGGCGTCGTAGCCTCGCTGTCATTCCGGGGCGGCTCGAAGAGCCGAACCCGGAATCTCGAGATTCCGGGCTCGCGTCTTCGACGCGCCCCGGAATGACAACTACTTCGGAAACGGCTTGCTCAGAAACTTCGAGCCCTTGACGCCATAGCGCCAGGGCAGCTCGAGAGCCTTGGTGATGCCGATCCGGATGCCTGTCGCCACCTCCAAATCCTCCGTCCGCGCATGCAGCGCGATCGGCGGCCGGTCCAGCGGCAGGGCATTGTGCGCGATAGTGATGCCGAGCGCCTCCGTCAGCTTGCCCGGGCCCGAGCACAGCGCGTGCACGTCCTGGAGATGACGGCGGCGGCGCATTGCGGCGATGCCGTGCGTCGGCTCCAGCGCGCGGATCAGCACCGCCGCGGCCGAGCCTTCCGCCTCGCAGACGAAGTTCACGCACCAGTGGATGCCGTACGAGCGGTAGACATAGGCAAAGCCGGGCGGGCCGAACATGACATGGTTCCGCGGCGTCGGGCCGTTGTAGGAGTGCGCCGCCGGCTCGGTATGATGATAGGCCTCAACCTCGACGATGGGGCCGCCGACGCCATCGACCAGCATGGTGGCGCCGATCAGGTCGTGGGCGACCTCGCGGACGCTGCGGCCAAAAAAGGCGCGCTTCAGGGGCTTGCCGAGCCGCGGGGGAGAAGTCTTCGAGGTTGGAGCCATTCGAGGTGAGAATCGTCTGAGAACAGAGCAGGATATTGCCCATATCTGCCATGTTCCCTGAAGCGGTGCGAGCCGGGTTGCGATGCCGGGCAAGACCGACTAGGTAGGACCTGAACAGACCGGACACCTCATGGTCGTTATTGTCGATACCATCTCGAACCCGCTGCGCCCGCGCCACCCCGAAAAGGTGAATCGCCCCGATTCCGCTTCGCCGCCGAAGCCGGACTGGATCCGCGTGCGCGCGCCCAACACCCGCGGCTATGCCGACACCCGCAACATCGTGAGGGCGAACGGCCTGCACACGGTGTGCGAGGAGGCGGGCTGCCCGAATATCGGCGAGTGCTGGGACAAGAAGCACGCGACCTTCATGATCATGGGTGACACCTGCACCCGTGCCTGCGCCTTCTGCAACGTCAAGACCGGCCTGCCCAACGCGCTGGATGCGGCCGAGCCGCAGAACGTCGCCGAGGCTGTGGCCAAGCTGGGCCTCGCCCACGTCGTCATCACCTCGGTCGACCGCGACGACCTCGCCGATGGCGGCGCCGAGCATTTCGCCCAGACCATCCGCGCCATCCGCGCCGCATGCCCCTCGACCACGATCGAGATCCTGACGCCTGACTTCCTGCGCAAGGAAGGCGCGCTGGAGGTCGTCGTCGCGGCGAGGCCCGACGTCTTCAACCACAATCTCGAGACCGTGCCGTCGCGCTATCTCACGGTACGCCCCGGCGCGCGCTACTTCCATTCGATCCGGCTGTTGCAGCGGGTCAAGGAGCTCGATGCGTCCATCTTCACCAAGTCCGGCATCATGGTGGGCCTGGGTGAAGAGCGCCACGAGGTGCAGCAGGTGATGGACGATCTGCGCTCGGCCGATGTCGACTTCCTGACCATCGGGCAATATCTCCAGCCGACCCGTAAGCATCACGCGGTGATGCGCTACGTGCCGCCGGACGAGTTTTCGTCCTATGAAAAGGTCGCTTACACCAAGGGCTTCCTGATGGTGTCGGCGAGTCCGCTCACCCGCTCGTCGCATCATGCCGGCGAGGATTTCGCGAGACTGAAGGCTGCGCGGGCAGCTCACGCCAGCTGACGTATCATGCATCGAGTTTCGAGCAAGCACCGCGTCAACCACAGTGCGTCCGAGATGTTTGATCTGGTCGCCGATGTCGAGCGCTACCCGGAGTTCGTGCCGCTGTGCAGCGCGCTGAAGGTCCGCCAGCGCATGGCGAAGCCCGACGGCACCGAGGTGCTGGTCGCCGACATGACGGTGTCGTTCAAGCTGGTCAAGGAATCCTTCACCAGCCGCGTGACGCTCGACCGTGCCAACCTGAAAATCCTCGTCGAATATCTGCAAGGCCCGTTCCGTAATCTGGAAAACCGCTGGACGTTCGAGCCCAAGGGCGAGGGCGTCTGCGACGTCGGGTTCTTCCTCGCCTACGAGTTCAAGAGCCGCATGCTGGCGATGCTGATGGGCTCGATGTTCGACGCCGCGTTCGCGCGGTTTTCCACCGCGTTCGAGAAACGCGCGGATGCGATCTACGGCCGGCCGAAGCTGGCGTCGACGTAAGGCGTAGCCTCTCCGCCGTCATTGCGAGGAGCTATTGCGACGAAGCAATCCAGAGCCTTTCCGCGGAGGGATTCTGGATTGCTTCGCCACGCTCGCAATGACAGCGGGGCTCAATCAACGGCCTTCACGATATCCGGCGGCTGCGAGGCATAATACGCCGCGGCCTGCTCGATCTCCTGTGGCGTCATCGCGCGGGCGATGTTGCGCATCTGCTGGCTGATGTCGTTGCGCCGCTCGCCTGAGGCGAAGGCCTGCAGCTGCGCCTTCATATAGGCCTCGGATTGCCCCTCCAGCCACGGGCTGCCGGTCTTGTTGTCGAGGCTGCCATGGCAGGCGCCGCACGGCGCGATGCCGCGGATCGGCGCGCCGTAGATGACGATGTTGGGTTTCGGCAGAAGCGGCGTCGGATGATAGGCTGGTAGCCGCGGCAGATAGGCGTAGTAGTTCGCGAGGTCGGCGATCTCCTGGTCGGTCAGGTTGACGGCAAACGGCGACATCACGGCATTGGTGCGCGCGCCTGAGCGGAAATCGTGCAGCTCCTTGTAGATCACGGCCGCATACTGACCGGCGAGGTTGGGCGAGTCCGCGCGGCTGATGCCGGTCGGGCCATGGCAGATCGCGCAGCGCTGCGCGAGCGTGGCGCCGCGGCCAATCGCCTCCTGGCTCGGACGCGACAGCGTGTGCGAGGTGAGCACGACCTCCGACAGACGCATGCTCTGCTCGGGCGCCGTCACGCTTGCCGCGCGCCGCGGCACACCGGCGGCGCTACAGATCGCATCCCAGACATTGGCGAACTGCACCCAGGGCTGCGCGAAGGGCAGCACGATGAAGCCTGCGATCGCCGTCACGACGAGGATCGCGGCGGTGATGCCAACGCCAATCTTGAAATGGCCGTTACGGAAGGTGAAGAGGTCGCGCGTGCTCATCACTGCGCTCCCACATAGACGGCCGGCACCGACGTGCCCTCGGTCAGTGCCAGCGTCAGGATCGGATAGCCGTAATTGGTGATGGTCAGGGCGATCATCAGCGCCACCCACAGCGCATGGGTGTTGAGCGCGACCGGCACCGTCGCCGGCTGATGCACCGCCAGCGCGAAGCGATAGGGGCCGGCATCAGCCTGAGGCGCACGCATCCCTCGGGCCAGAATGACCAGGAATATGATGCCCGAGGTCAGCAGGATGAAACCGCCAATCGCGGAGAATGTGACGGAGAGCGCCTGCGGCGCGATCGCGGGATCGCCGAAGTCGAAATAGGCCATGCGGCGCGGCATGCCCAGGATGCCGACCCAGTGCCAGGGGAATGTCGTGACGATCATGCCGACGAACCACAGCCAGAGCTGGGTGCGGATCAGGCGAAGGTCGGTCAGCTCGCGCCCGGTGAGATGCGGCCACAGATCATAGGCGATCGCGAAATACATGATCACGATGGCGCCGCCGAAGATCAGGTGGAAATGGCCGGTGATCCACTGCGTGTTGTGGATCGACGCGTCGAGCTGATAGCTCATGTTGATGAGGCCGCCGGCGCCGCCGAAGCCGAGCATGACGAACGAGAACGCGAGCGCCAGCATCATCGGATTGTCCCATGGCAGCGCCCGAATCCAGCCAAACAGGCCGCGGCCGCCGCGCAGGCGCGCGGCGATCTCGACCGAGGCGCAGATCGTGAACACGGTCAGCAGCGTCGGCAGTGCGACCAGTGCGGTGAAGGCCGAATGGATGAACTTGAAGCCGGCGCCGACCTGCGGATCGGCGAAGGTGTGGTGCATGCCGATCGGCATCGCCACCACCAGGAACAGGATGAAGGAGATCCGCGCCATGCTGTCGGAATAGACCCGGCCGCCGATCGCGCGCGGCACGATGGTGTAATAGGCGATGTAGGTCGGCATCAGCCAGAAATAGACGATGGCGTGCAGCGTCCAGGAGAAGAACACGCGGGCAAGACCGGCGTCGATCGTCGCCTTCAGCCCCGCCGCGACCGGAATGATCTGGAGCAACAGCTCGAGCGCGGCACCGACCGCGGTCCACGCCCACAGATAGGAGCCGGCGACATTGGCGAACATCGCGAGCGGCACCGGCGCGCCGGGATGGGCTTTTCGCCAGACGCGCAGATTGACCGACATCAGCGCGACCCAAATCCATGAGCCGACCACGACCAGCACGACACCGAGGTAGTAGAAGACGTTGCCGATCAGCGGCGGATAGAAGGTGTAGAGCACCGAGGCGCGCCCGAGCGCGATCGGGATCACGGCCATGATGCTGCCGGCAACGATCAGCCAGAAGCCGGCCCAGGCCCAGCGCACGCCGACCAGGCGCTGCTCCAGCGCGGACTCGCTGATGGCGTAGCCAAAACCCATCGCGACCAGGGTCGGGAACACGTAGCCCATCACCGTGCCGTGCGCCGTCAGAGAGCGGTAGTAGAGCTCGGGGTTGGAGAGCCAGGTGCCGATCGGGCTGCGGATGAACATCTGCCAGGCGCCGAGCGTCAGCGCGACGCCGAACAGCGCAAATGCAAACCAGAAATGGGCGAGGATGAGCTTCCTATTGGCCAACACAGCTCAGCCTCCCGCCGCCCTTCGCGCGATCGGCGAAGTCGGTCTTGTCGATCACCTCGACCTTGCCCCACATGCCCTCGTGGCCGAAGGAGCAAAACTCCTGGCAGGGCATCAGATAGTCGCCGGTCCTGGTAAAGCGCATCAGCTGCTCGGAGATGTAGCCCGGCACCAGCATGGTGTTGACATTGGTGCCCTGGATCAGGATGCCGTGCACGACGTCGGCGCTGGTGGCGCGGAGCGTGATCGGCGTGTCCACGGGCACCACGATGCAGGCCGGCGTGAAGGAATATTGCTGGCCGATCGCGCGCACCGTGACGTTGCCGTTGGCCTCCAGCACGCTGCCGAGATTGCTCTCGACGAATTCACCGGAAAGATGAATCCGCGAGGGATCGGTGGTCTCGACACGCGGTTGCGGCATGGTCGCGCGATGGATGCCGGCGAACGCCGCCAGCACCGCCATACCAACGATGATGATCACGGCGATGGTCGCCCAGCGCCGCTCGACGCGGGCCGCGACCTCGGCGCTGCCATGGGTGTCCTCTGCGCTCATTGCAGCGATCCGCGCGGCAGGAAGACGAACAGATAGAAGGCGAGCCAAATCGCGACCACGCAGGCCGTGGCGATACCGGCGAGCACGATCGCGCCGGACGGGCCTTGCGCGACGACCTCCTCGACAGCCTGGTCGGCGGCGGCTGGGCTGGTCGGCGGATCGGAATTGATCATGATGGATCTCTGGCGTCCTCAGTTCAGCGGTGCGGAGCGCAGCTCGTTGGCCTCGCGGGCCGAGACCGGCGTGCCGCGATTGCCCCAGGCGGTGCGGATGTAGGAGACGACGGCGGCGACCTCATTGTCGGAGAGCAGGCCCGCGAACGGCGGCATGCCGTATGGCATCGGATTGCCCTTGGTGCCCGGCGGATAGCCGCCGTTGAGCACCATGCGGATCGGGTTGACCGCCGACTGCATCTCGATCGACTGGTTGTTGGCGAGCGGCGGCCAGTGCGGCGGCTTGCCTTCGCCCTGCGTGCCATGACAGCTCGCGCAGTTCTTGTCATAGACGGTCTTGCCGAGGCTGATCAGCAGGCTGCTCTCGGTGGTCGGCAGCGCCGAGCTCGCCGGCGGCGGCGGGGAGGGCTCCGAGATGCCCTTGAGGTACACCGCCATCGCCTTGGTGTCCTCGTCGCTCAGATATTGCAGGCTGTTGTGCACGACTTCGGCCATCGGGCCGTAGACGACACCGCGCGCCGAAACGCCGGTCTGGAGCAGGTCGGTGATGTCCTTGATGCTCCAGTCGCCGAGGCCCGCCTCGCGGTTGGACGTGAGCGAGGGCGCGTACCAGTTCTGCATCGGGATCAGGCCGCCCTTGAAGGCGTCCGATTGCGAGGTGCCGCCGAGCGCGTTGATCGGTGAGTGACACATGCCGCAATGGCCGAGGCCCTCGACCAGATAGGCGCCGCGGTTCCACTCGGCAGATTTCGTCGGGTCCGGCTTGAACTCGCCCTCGCTGAAGAACAGCGTGCGCCAGCCGAGGATGAGCTGACGGTTGTCATAGGGAAAGCGCAGCTCGTGCGGCCTGTTCCTCTGGCTGACCGGCGGGATCGAGCGCAGGTAGGCGAAAATCGCGTCGCTGTCGGCGCGCGTCACCTTGGTGTAGGAGGCGAACGGCATCGCCGGATAGATCAGCCCGCCATCCGGAAAGCGGCCATTGTGCATCGTCCTGTAGAAATCGTCGGCGCTCCATTTGCCGATCCCGGTCTCCGGATCGGGCGTGATGTTGGAGGTGTAGAGCGTGCCGAACGGCGTCGGCATGGCGCGGCCGCCGGCGAACAGGCGGCCTTCCGGTGCGGTGTGGCAGGCGGTGCAATCGCCGGCGCGGGCGAGATATTCGCCGCGCGCGATGATATCGCCGGTCTTGTCTTTGTCCTGCGCCTGCGTGGCCGTCGTGAACGCGGCGAGAGCGAGGAGCGTGATCGACAGTCTTGAGCCCATCATCCGCCTCGTCAGTTGGGCTGGCTGCCGCAGCCAAAAGGCAGCGCGTAGGTGCCTTTCGGCACGGGAGCCGGGTTCGCGGGCGCCGGCCGCGTCGCGAGCCAGGCTGCAACGGCGGTGACGTCGGCCTCGGTCAAATGGCCGGCGACGAGCTGCATGCAGTCGGGCGATTTCGCCGTGCGGTTGCCGTAGCGCCAGGCGCCGAGTTGGGCGCTGATGTAAGGCGCGCGCAAGCCGAGCAGTCCGGGGATGCCGGGCTGCATGCCCGTGAGTCCGGGACCATGGCAGCTCACACAGGCCGGAATGTTGCGGCCCGCATCGCCGCTGGTCGCAAGCTGCTCGCCCTGCGCCAGCACGTCCTTGCCGACCTCGCTCGGCGCCGGTTGCGGCAGCGGCGGGTGCTCGGTGGCAAAATACTCCGCCATCGCCTCCAGATACGGATCCGGCAGGAATTCCAGCAGATAGTTCATCGGCGGATATTTGCGCCGGCCGCTGCGGAAGGCGAGGAGCTGGTTGTAGAGATAACCGGCGGGCTTGCCGGCGAGGCGCGGGAAATAGACGTCGCTGGTGCCTTCGCCCTTGTTGCCGTGACAGGGCGTGCAGGCCTCGACCCGCGCCGCCATCGTATCCGGCGGCTGGTTGGCCGTTTGTGCGGCTGCGCCGTCAAGGGCGGCCAAGATGGCAATGGCCAGAGCAGTGGTGCGAGCGAACAATTCGTCGCCCTCCAGAAGGCTGGGCCGGTTGATTCCGGACCACAACATAGAGCGGCATTATTGCGCCAATATGGTCGCGCGCAAGTTCGGATGGGGACGATGACGTTTGGTCGCGCTCTTGCACTGCATATAACGATCGGATTCGACAAGATTTGCGTGCTTTTTGAAAAGCAAGCGCGGCATCTCAGTCTCGCCGCGCGTCTTGCCCGAGCCTTGTTTCGTGCTTCCATTGACCTCGACACAAAACACAGCTGGGTTCAGAAGGCGGAAGATCGCTACGCTGAAGCTAACGGATGTTGAGTGGCCTACAGGGATTGACCGTGGACCACATTACTCTGACGATCTTCAAGGAAATCGCGGACACCGATCTGGCGACATGCGGGACTTCTGCTGCGGCGTCCCGGGTATCGCTTCGCTCACCCGGGCGACGGGACTCACCCCCGCGGTGACCGCAGCGGCCTGCGCTTCGCCGCATGCCGGCGCGGCGACCGCGTCACACGGGGGCGCAAGCGGCTCGCGGCGGCGCGTTGTGGCTTGGCCGTGACTTGCGGGCCGCGGGCGAGATCCATCAGCATGCGCAGTGCCTCGACGACGGAGCGCTGGCGGACCGCGGTACGGCCGATCGCGCCGAAACGGTGCTCGCGGTGGATGATGCGGCCGTCGCGTGCGGCGGCGGCGAAGTGCACGAGGCCGACCGGCTTGCCGGGCGTGGCGCCGCCAGGGCCGGCGATGCCGGTGATGGCGACCGCGAGGTCGACACCGGCACGCTCCAGCGCGCCGATCGCCATCGCGGTTGCGGTCTCCTTGCTGACGGCACCGAAATTGGCGAGCGTACCTGCTTCAACGCCGAGCATCGCGCGCTTGGCGTCGTTGGAATAGGTGACGAAGCCGCGGTCGATCACGTCGGAGGAGCCGGGGATGTCGGTCAGCGCGCCGGCAACGAGCCCGCCGGTGCAGGACTCCGCCGTGGCGATCGTCAGCTTGCGCATCCGGCACAAATCGAGCAGCGAGCGGGAGAGGGCGCGTGCGTCGCTGCCGGCCATGGCCTAGACGCTCCAGGTCTTCTCGTTAAACGGCAGGCGGATGGTGGCGCTCGCGGTGGCCGCGATGCCTTCCTCGCGGCCGGTGAAGCCGAGCCGCTCGCTGGTCGTCGCCTTCACCGCGACGCGCGAGATGTCGACGCCGGAGATCTCGGCGATGCGCGCGCGCATGGTGTCGCGCAGGGGGCCGATCTTTGGCCGCTCGCAGATCATCGTCACCTCGAGATTGGCAACGCGGCCGCCGCGCTGGGCGACGCGTTCGATGGCGTATTTCAGGAACTGGTCGGAGGAGGCGCCCTTCCACTTCGCATCGCTCGGCGGGAAGTGCGAGCCGATGTCGCCGTCGGCCAGCGCGCCGAGGATGGCATCCACCAGCGCATGCAGGCCGACATCGCCGTCGGAATGCGCGAGAAAACCCTTGCTGTGCGGCACGCGGACACCGCAGATCATGACGTGGTCGCCTTCGCCGAAGGCATGGACGTCGTAGCCCGTGCCGGTCCTGATATCGCCGAGCTGGGCGGCCAGGCGCGCTTCCTCGCGCACGAAGTCTTCGGGAGTGGTGAGCTTCATGTTGGCAACATCGCCTTCAAAGGTTGCAACCGTCAATCCCGCCCATTCGGCAATCGCGGCATCATCGGTGAAATCGCTGCGTCCGTCCTTCGCCGCGCGACGATGCGCCTCGAGGATGACGTCGAAACGAAAGGATTGCGGCGTCTGTGCGATCCGCAGGCGGGCCCGATCCGGCGTGTCCTCGACGTTGCCGCTCGCGCCGGTGAGCTTGATGGTGTCGGTGACGGGAACGACGGGGATCGCGGCGCCGGTGCGGCTCGCCGCATCGATCGCGCGCGAGATCACGCCTTCCGAGACGAAGGGACGCGCGGCGTCGTGGATCAGGACGATGTCGGGCTGGTGCTTTGCGAGCGCTTCGAGACCGGCAAGCACCGAGGCCTGGCGCGTGGCGCCGCCATTGGCCGGCGGCTCGTGCTTCAATCCTGCGACCGCTGCCGTGAACATGGCGCTGTCGTCGGGGTTGACCACGGGCTGCACTGCAAACACGTCGGGGTGGCGGCTGAAGGCTTCCATGGCGCGATAGATCACGGGCTGGCCGCCGATCTCGCGATATTGCTTCGGCCCGCCGGCGCCGGCGCGCAGGCCGCGACCTGCCGCGACAAGAACGACTGCGGTGCGCTGTGATTTCGCCATAGGACTCAAATACTCAGTTGCTAATGAAAGAGTCGGAAGTGGGTGATTGCCGGCATGCCTCTAGCACGGCAGGCCCGCAAAAAAAGGGGGTTTCCCTGGATTGTGGGAAACAGCAATTTGCTGCACTGCACTTGAAAGATTTGCAGAACTGTCTAAACTGTAGGCATGACGCTTGACTGCACAAGAATTGTGCGCAAGATAGGTCATGGCAGGTGCGATGAGGCCCTGCGAGTGAATGAGACCACTGTGACCGGCTCGGCAGGATCAGGCTCCAAGCCCTTGAAAATAGGCGATATTGAGGTCGCCACCCCGGTCTTCCTGGCGCCGATGTCGGGAGTGACTGACTCGCCCGTCCGGCGGTTGGTCGCCGAGCTTGGGGCAGGTCTGGTGGTGTCCGAAATGACCGCCAGCGATGAGCTCGCCAACGGCCACCGGATGTCCCGGTTGCGCTGCGAAGCGACCGGAATCGGTCCGCACGTGGTGCAGCTCGCCGGCTGCGAGGCGCACTGGATGGCCGAAGGCGCCCGGATCGCCGAAGCGGAAGGCGCCGATATCATCGACATCAATATGGGCTGTCCGGCCCGTCACGTTACCGGCGGCCAGTCCGGCTCGGCCCTGATGCGCGATCTCGACCACGCTGTGGGCCTGATCGATGCGACGATCGCGGCGGTGAAGGTGCCGGTGACGCTGAAGATGCGGCTCGGCTGGGACGACCGCAGCCGCAATGCGCCGGAACTGGCGCGGCGCGCGGAAGCCGCGGGCATCAAGCTCGTGACCGTGCATGGCCGCACCCGCTGCCAGTTCTACAAGGGCGAGGCCGATTGGGATGCGATCCGCGCCGTGCGCGAGGCGATCTCGATTCCGCTCATCGTCAACGGCGACATCACCTCGTACGAGAAGGCGCTCGCGGCGCTCGAATCCTCCGGCGCCGACGCCGTGATGATCGGCCGCGGCGCACAGGGCCAGCCCTGGCTGCCCGGCCAGATCGGCCGGCGCCTGAAGGGCGGGGCGGCGGAAGCCACGCCATCGCTCGCGACGCAACTCCATTATGTCCGCACGCTTTATGAAGGCGTGTGCGCGCTCTACGGCCTGCGCGTCGGTCTCAAGCATGCCCGCAAGCATCTCGGCTGGGCGCTCGACGTCGCCGCCGATGCGAGCCGCGCGCCGGTCGAGAAGCTGAAATCCTGGCGCCGGACAATTCTGACGTCCGAGGATCCCCGCATCGTCCACCAGTCACTGCAAGATGCCTTCGACGACTTCGCATGGAGCGCTGCTGCATGAGCTCAGCCGCTGAACAACGTCGGCCGCTACCGTCCGACAGCGATGCGATCCTGGACGCGCTTCCCAATCCCGTGCTCCTGATCGGGCCGGACGGCAAGATCGTCGCCGCCAACATCGCAACCGAAGCCTTCTTTGAGATCTCGACGCAATTCCTGAAGCGGCAGTCGCTGAAAGAGCTGGTGCCGTTCGGCAGCCCCTTGCTGGCGCTGATCGACCAGGTGCGCTCGTCGAACTCGCCGGTGAACGAATACAAGGTCGATTTGGGCACGCCCCGCATGGGCGGCGATCGCCAGGTCGATCTGCACGTCGCCCCGCTCACCGAGCGGCCCGGCCATATCGTGGTGATGCTTCAGGAGCGCACCATCGCCGACAAGATGGATCGGCAGCTCACCCATCGCAGCGCCGCGCGCTCGGTGATAGCGCTAGCAGCGATGCTCGCGCATGAGATCAAGAATCCGCTCTCCGGCATCCGCGGCGCGGCGCAGCTGCTGGAGCAGCAGGCCTCGTCCGAGGACCGCATGCTGACGCGGCTGATCTGCGACGAGGCCGACCGCATCGTGACGCTGGTCGACCGCATGGAGGTGTTCGGCGACGAGCGTCCCGTGGTGCGCGGGCCGGTCAATATCCATTCGGTGCTCGATCACGTGAAGCGGCTGGCGCAGTCGGGCTTTGCCCGCAACATCCGCTTCATCGAGGACTACGATCCCTCGCTGCCGCCGGTGCTGGCGAACCAGGATCAGCTGATCCAGGTGTTCCTCAATCTCGTGAAGAACGCCGCCGAAGCCTTGATCGACGTGCCCGATGCCGAGATCCAGCTCACCACCGCGTTCCGCCCCGGCGTGCGCCTGTCAGTCCCCGGTCAAAAATCCCGGGTATCCTTGCCGCTCGAATTCTGCGTGAGGGACAACGGACCAGGCGTGCCGGACGATCTTCTGCCCAACCTGTTCGATCCCTTCGTGACCACCAAGCAGACCGGCTCGGGTCTGGGCCTCGCCCTGGTCGCAAAGATCGTCGGCGATCACGGGGGCATCATCGAATGCGAATCTCAGCCGCGCAAGACCACCTTCCGCGTGCTGATGCCGATGTATTCCACATCGGTCAAACATGCCGATCACAGCAGTCGCGACGGCTCTGCCGGGAAGTCGTCGTCTGCATCACAGGGGGCAAAATGAGGATTAACAATGCCCGCAGGTAGCATTCTCGTTGCAGATGACGACACCGCCATCCGCACGGTTCTCAATCAGGCTCTGTCCCGCGCCGGCTATGAGGTCAGGCTCACCGGCAATGCCGCAACGCTATGGCGCTGGGTCAGCCAGGGGGAGGGCGATCTCGTCATCACCGACGTGGTGATGCCGGACGAAAACGCCTTCGACCTGCTGCCGCGGATCAAGAAGATGCGGCCGAATTTGCCCGTCATCGTCATGAGCGCGCAGAACACCTTCATGACGGCGATCCGCGCCTCCGAGCGCGGGGCGTACGAGTATCTGCCGAAGCCCTTCGACCTGAAGGAGCTGATCGCCATCGTCGGCCGTGCGCTCGCCGAGCCGAAGGAGCGAACCTCGACGCCGGACGAGGACGCCGAGATGGAGGCGATCCCGCTGGTCGGCCGTTCGCCGGCGATGCAGGAAATCTACCGCGTGCTGGCGCGCCTGATGCAGACCGACCTCACCGTGATGATCACGGGTGAGTCCGGAACCGGCAAGGAGCTGGTGGCGCGCGCGCTGCACGATTACGGCAAGCGCCGCAACGGCCCGTTCGTCGCCGTCAACATGGCGGCGATCCCGCGCGACCTGATCGAGTCCGAGCTGTTCGGCCATGAGCGCGGCGCCTTCACCGGCGCCAACACCCGCGCCTCGGGCCGGTTCGAGCAGGCCGAGGGCGGCACGCTGTTCCTCGACGAGATCGGCGACATGCCGATGGAGGCGCAGACCCGCCTGCTGCGCGTGCTCCAGCAGGGCGAATACACCACCGTCGGCGGCCGCACCCCGATCAAGACCGACGTGCGGATCGTTGCGGCCTCCAACAAGGATCTGCGCGTGCTGATCCAGCAGGGCCTGTTCCGCGAGGACCTGTTCTTCCGACTCAACGTCGTGCCGTTGCGGCTGCCTCCCTTGCGCGAGCGCATCGAGGATCTGCCGGATCTCGTGCGCCACTTCTTCGCGCTGGCCGAGAAGGACGGCCTGCCGCCGAAGAAGCTGGATGCGCTGGCGCTGGAGCGGCTGAAGCAGCACCGCTGGCCCGGCAACGTGCGCGAGCTCGAAAATCTCGCCCGGCGCCTCGCGGCGCTCTATCCGCAGGATGTGATCACGGCCTCCGTCATCGACGGCGAGCTTGCGCCGCCCTCGGTCAGCCCGGGTGCTGCGGTCCAGCAGGGCGTCGACAATCTCGGCGGCGCGGTGGAGGCGTATCTGTCCTCGCACTTCCAGGGCTTTCCGAACGGCGTGCCGCCGCCGGGCCTCTATCACCGCATCCTCAAGGAGATCGAGGTGCCGCTGCTCACGGCCGCGCTGGCGGCGACCCGCGGCAACCAGATCCGCGCCGCGGACCTGCTCGGCCTCAACCGCAACACCCTGCGCAAGAAGATCCGGGACCTCGACATCCAGGTCTATCGGAGCGGGGGCTAGTTCTAGCTCGCCGCCTCGGACGGTGGCTCAGCTCCCCCTACCAAGGCGGAGCTGAGCCTGTCCGGATCGCGCTGGCCTTGATGGCTGACGCGGTGAGCAGAAGTCCGAATCGGACTGAATTGTTCCGCCGGAACATTCAAATGAGTCATTCGACCGCGGGGTGCGGTCTCGCGCCTATCTGACCAGTCGGGCTGACGCCGGCAGCATGGCCACGTCAGCCGGTGCCTGTCTGCCGGGGCCGTTGACCAGCAGGTCGGAAGCCACGATCAGCAGCAGAACGGCCGCGACCATTATCGCGAGAAAGAACCTGTCCATCCCAGTCAAGCCGGAATGGACGGATTCCGTTCCCGCTGACCCGGCGTGCCCTGTGGATGCGCCGGTCCGTCGCGGCAGGGGCGCCGCGGAATTGTCGCAATTCGGCAACAATGTGGTACGAATACATCAGTATCCGCCGCCGCCGCGGACCCCTGTTTTCAGCACCCATTGCCGGAATGACCAGCGCAGACACCTCGGCCGCATCCTTTGACACGGCCCCAGCTGAAGAGCCCCGACGCTGGTCGCCGCGACGCTGGCTGGCGCCCTTTGCCGTGGCGCTGGCGCTGCTGTCGGGCCTGCTGACCTTCCTGGTCCTGACTGGCCTCACTAGGATCGATCCGACGCCGGAGGTGGTCCGCACGTTCTATCTGATGAATGCGGGCACGATCCTGCTCCTGGTCGGGATCATCGTCCGCGAGCTCTGGCAGCTCATCCTGGCGCGCCGGCGGGGCAGGGCGGCGGCACGTCTCCATGTCCAGATCGTCAGCCTCTTTTCGATCGTGGCGGTGCTGCCGGCCGTGCTGGTTTCCGTCGTCGCCAACGTCACCCTCGAGCGCGGCCTCGACCGGTTGTTCTCCGGGCCGACCAAGGAGGTCATCCAGAATTCGCTGAACATCGCGCGGGCCTATATGCAGGACCATGCGCAGCTGATCCGCGGCGACATTCTCGGCATGGCCAACGATATCGCGCACGCCCGGCCGCTCTACGACCAGGATCGGCGGTCGTTTCGCGAGCTGCTGACGGCCAGTGCCAGCTCCCGCAATCTGCCGGGCGCGATGATCATCGACAAGAACACCAACATCCTGGAATCCGCCGACACCGGCATGCGGCTGGCCTATTCGCCGCCGGCGCCGGACTTCCTCAGCAACGTCAACGAGTCCGAGCCCGAGATCGCGGTGCTGCCGGATGCGAGCTTCGTCGCCGCGGTGATCCGCCTGCGCGCCTTCAGCGACACCTTCCTCTATGTCGCGCGGCCGCTCGATCCGAACGTGGTCAACCAGCTCAAGCAGACCGAGGTCAGCGTCGCCGAATATGCCCAGATCGAGTCGCGGCGGCTCGGCATCCAGGTCGCCTTCGCGCTGATGTTCGCGGTGATCGCGCTGACCATCCTGATGGCTTCGGTGCTGATCGGGCTGAACTTCGCTAACTCGCTGGTCTCGCCGATCCGGCGGCTGATGAACGCGGCCCACACGGTCTCGACCGGCAACCTTCACGTGAAGGTGCCGGTGCACCAGTCGGAGGGCGATCTCGCCCAGCTCGGCGAAACCTTCAACAAGATGACGCAGGAATTGCGCAGCCAGCGCGACGAACTGGTCAACGCCAGCGACCTCATCGACAGCCGTCGCCGCTTCATCGAAGCGGTGCTGTCCTCGGCGAGCGCCGGCATCATCGGCGTCGATACTTCGGGCAGCGTCGGCATCCTCAACCGCTCCGCCGAGAAGCTGATCGGGCACTCCGAAGCGGAGACGCTCGGCCATGCGCTCTCCGACGTCCTGCCGGAGCTCGACGAGATGATGAAGACGGCGCGGGAAGGCACCCAGCGCCTGGTGCAGGGCCAGATCACGATCACCCGCGACGGACAGGAGCGCAACCTCTCGGTCCGCGTCAGCGCCGAGAAGAACCAGCCGCACGACAGCTACATCATCACGCTCGACGACATCACCGAGCTGGTGTCGGCACAGCGCACCTCGGCCTGGGGCGATGTGGCGCGCCGCATCGCCCATGAGATCAAGAACCCGCTGACGCCGATCCAGCTCTCGGCCGAGCGCATCCGCCGCAAGTTCGGCAAGGACATCACCGAGACCAAGGACAAGCAGATCTTCGAGCAGTGCACCGACACCATCGTGCGCCAGGTCGACGACATCAGGCGCATGGTCGACGAATTCTCGCGCTTCGCGCGGATGCCGAAACCGGTGATGGAGGGCGAGGACGTCGTCGACACCGTGCGGCAGGCGGTGTTCCTGATGAAGGTCGCCCACCCCGAGCTCGATATCGAGGCCGAGTTCAAGGAAGATCCGCTGCGCGCCCAGTTCGACCGGCGGCTGATTTCGCAGGCGGTCACCAACATCGTCAAGAACGCCACCGAGGCAATCGAGCAGGTCCCGCCGGAAGAGCTCGGCAAGGGCCGCATCGACGTCGTGGTGTCGCGCGAGGGCGAGGACGTGCTGATCGACGTCATCGACAATGGCATCGGCCTGCCCAAGGTGGCGCGCTCGCGACTGCTCGAGCCGTATGTGACGACGCGGGCCAAGGGCACCGGCCTTGGCCTTGCGATCGTCGGCCGCGTGCTGGAAGACCATGGCGGGCGCATCGAGTTGAAGGACGCCTCCGACTTCCGCGCAGGCCAGCGCGGCGCCTGGATGCGGATGCGCTTTGCGATCTCCGGCACGCCGGCGAAGACCGAAGGGACCGAGCGGGCGCCGGCCGTCAAGAATACGCGCGAGGAAGCGACCGCGGAAACGGTCAAGGATGCGGCGAAGGAAGCGGAAATCGCCAAGGAATCCGTCAAGGGCACGGAAACAAAAGGGCCGGCAGCCGAAACCAAAGAGCCGGCTGAAAAGACCAATGATTCAACGAAGATCGAAGCCTCAACAGGCAGCTGACAAGACAGGCGCGACCCATGGCAAGTGAAATTCTGATTGTCGATGATGAGGCCGATATTCGGGATCTCGTTGCGGGCATTCTCGAGGACGAGGGGTTCGTCACCCGGACTGCACGCGACAGCGACTCGGCCCTGGCCGAAATCGCCAACCGCAGGCCGCATCTGGTGTTCCTCGACATCTGGCTCCAGGGCTCCAAGCTCGACGGCTTGCAGCTCCTGGAGCAGGTCAAGAAGGACAATGCCGACCTGCCGGTCGTGATGATCTCCGGCCACGGCAACATCGAGACCGCGGTCGCCGCGATCAAGCGCGGCGCCTACGACTTCATCGAGAAGCCGTTCAAGGCGGACCGGCTGATCCTGGTCGCCAACCGCGCGCTGGAGAACTCGCGGCTCAAGCGCGAGGTCAAGGAGCTGAAGCAGCTCGCACCGAGTGCAAGCTCGCTGGTCGGCCGCTCGCCCAGCATGAACCAGCTGCGCCAGACCATCGAGCGCGCGGCCAAGGCCAACAGCCGCATCCTGATCGTCGGCCCCGCCGGCGCCGGCAAGGAGCTGACTGCGCGCACGCTGCACACGGCCTCGGGCCGCGCCGACGGTCCCTTCGTCGTCATCAACGCCGCCGCGATCACGCCCGAGCGCATGGAGCACGAGCTGTTCGGCGTCGAGCAGTCCAATGGCGAGCAGCCGCGCAAGCCGGGCGCGCTCGAAGAGGCGCATGGCGGCACGCTGTTCATCGACGAGATCGCGGACATGCCGCGCGAGACCCAGAACAAGATCTTGCGCGTGCTGGTCGAGCAGTCGTTCCAGCGCGTCGGCGGCACCGGCAAAGTGCAGGTCGACGTGCGCATCATCTCCTCGACGGCGCGCAACCTGGAGGAGGAGATCGCGGCCGGCCATTTCCGCGAGGACCTCTATCATCGCCTCTCGGTCGTGCCGATCCGCGTGCCCGCACTCTCGGAGCGGCGCGAGGATATTCCGGAGCTGATCGACTACTTCATGGAGCAGATCTCGGCCGGCAGCGGCCTGCCCAAGCGGCAGATCGGACAGGACGCGATGGCAGTGCTGCAATCGCATGTCTGGCCCGGCAATGTGCGCCAGCTCCGCAACAACGTTGAAAGAGTCATGATTCTGGCCGCGGGCGGACCGGAGGTCATCATCACCGCCGACATGCTGCCGCAGGACGTCGGCTCGATGGTGCCGGCGATGCCGACCAGCAACAATGGCGAGCACATCATGGGCCTGCCGTTGCGCGAAGCGCGCGAAGTGTTCGAGCGCGACTATTTGATTGCACAGATCAGCCGTTTTTCAGGAAATATTTCTCGCACGGCTGAGTTCGTTGGCATGGAACGGTCGGCACTGCATCGAAAGCTGAAGGCACTCGGCGTCGGTTAGAACGCTGCGAGCGAATTGGATACCGGTCCGCATACAGAAATCGCCGCGACGTCGTGGCGGCTCGTCAGGGATAAGCGAGGAAAATCATCGATTTCCGTAGTTTTTCGGGGCAATAGGGCATGGGCTGCCGCGTGAAGCGGCTTGCCTAATATCCCGACCTGTCCTCTAATCGAACCGCTGTTCCTCCGAGGGGGATCTCATGAGGAGCGGCAACCGGAAGAGGTCCCGAATTTCACAAAGAGGGCCGCAACCGGTGCAATAAAAAGAAACTCAAAGCGAGAAAAAAACAATGGCGGCAGACCGCGCACAAAACCTACAGGACACCTTCCTTAATCACGTTCGCAAAACCAAGACGCCACTGACGATCTTTCTGGTCAACGGAGTGAAGCTCCAGGGCATCGTGACCTGGTTCGACAATTTCTGTTTGCTGCTTCGGCGCGACGGTCACTCGCAGCTCGTCTACAAGCATGCGATCTCGACCATCATGCCGGGCGCTCCGATCCAGCTGTTCGAAGGCGGCGAGGATCAGCCGGCTTGAGAGTGACCTGATTGGAACCCCGGAATTTCGACGGGGATGCCGACCGTTCGCGGCCGGCAGGGGCTAAGCAAACGGGGCGGGTGCTTGTCATCGGCCCCTACTTGCGTGTGCGCGCGGGCGGTACCGACGCGCAATCGGAAAGCCATGTCGTGCGTGACGCCGAGGCCCGGCTCGATGAAGCCGCGGGCCTCGCGCGCGCGATCGATCTCGTCATCGCCGACGCCATCATCGCGCCGATCAGCCAGATCCGTCCCGCCACCTATATCGGCAAGGGCAAGGTCGAGGAGATCGCCGCGCTGGCCAAGAGCCTCGACGTCGAGCTCGTGGTGATGGATTGCGCGCTGGCGCCGATCCAGCAGCGCAACCTCGAGAAGGAGCTGCACGCCAAGGTGCTCGACCGCACCGGCCTGATCCTGGAAATCTTCGGCCGCCGCGCCAAGACCAAGGAAGGCTCGCTCCAGGTCGAGCTCGCGCATCTCAACTACCAGCGCTCGCGCCTTGTGCGATCCTGGACCCATCTGGAACGCCAGCGCGGCGGTTTCGGCTTCATGGGCGGTCCCGGCGAGACGCAGATCGAGGCCGACCGCCGCCTGATCCAGGAGCGCATCTCCAAGCTCGAGGGCGAACTGAAGAAGGTGCAGGCGACGCGGCGGCTGCATCGCGCCGGGCGCCAGCGCGTGCCGTATCGCGTCGTCGCATTGGTCGGCTACACCAATGCCGGCAAGTCGACGCTGTTCAACCGCCTGACGCGCGCCGACGTGCAGGCCGCCGACATGCTGTTTGCAACCCTCGATCCGACCCTGCGCGCGCTCACCCTGCCGCATGGCGGCAAGGCGATGCTGTCCGACACCGTCGGCTTCATCTCCAATCTGCCGACGCAGCTCGTCGCCGCCTTCCGCGCCACGCTGGAGGAGGTGCTGGAAGCCGACGTCATCCTGCATGTCCGCGATATCTCGCATGAGGACGCCGAGGCGCAGCAGAGCGACGTCGACGCGGTGCTGCGCCAGCTCGGCATCAATCCCGACGATTCCGGCCGCATCATCGAGGTCTGGAACAAGATCGACCGTTACGACGCCGAGCAGCGCGAAGAGCTCTTGAACATCGCCGCGCGCAGGCCGGAGGATCATCCGGCGATGCTGGTCTCGGCCGTGTCAGGCGAGGGGGTCGACGCGCTGCTCGCCGCGATCGAGGAGCGGCTTGCGGCCAAACGCACCACGCTCGATCTCTCGATCGACGCCGGCGACGGTGCCGGAATCAGCTGGCTGCACCGCAATTCCGAGGTGCTGACCAAGGAGCTGCACGACGGCCGCTTCGACATGACCGTGCGGGTGGACGAGACCAAGCGCGATATCGTGGTGAACCGGTTCGACGCCGTGCCGCGTCTGTCGGCGTAAGCCACGCTTCGCGTCCCGGATTGCGCTTCGCTCCGACCGGGCTACGAACCGAGAAGATCACTTGGACAGGTCGAGGCGCATGAACTGGTTGTGCGGGCTCGCCTGATAGTCAGCGAACGGCTCGCAGGATACGAAACCGGCGCTCCGGTACAGCGAGATGGCGGGAGCGTGCAGCGGCGCTGTGCCCGTCTCCAAACTGAGTTGCTGATATCCTCGCTTGCGGCCCTCGGCAATGATGTGGTGCAGCAGAGCGCGTCCGACCCCGCTACGCCGCGCAGTGGGCGCAGCGCGCATCGACTTCACTTCGCCGTGCGTCTCATCCAATTGCTTCAAAGCCCCGAATCCAGCCAGCACATCACCCTGCCAGGCCGTCCAGAACGTGACGCTCGCAGCCGAAAGACCGCTCGCGTCCAGCGCCTGCGCATGCTCGCCCATGACGCTGCGGAGCTCTTCCAGATGATGCGCCAACAAATAGGCGACATAGGGGGCCGTCGGATCGTCCTGCCTGATTTCCACGTCGCGCCCCCCGCATCAGATTGCCGTCTTCGCCGCATTCCACAGCGCGTCCATTTCCGCCAGCGACGCCTGCTCCAGCGTCCGGCCCTGCGCTTCCAGAGAGCGCTCGATATAGGCAAAGCGGCGCTCGAACTTTGCGTTGGTCGCGCGCAGCGCGGCTTCCGGATCGGCATCGACATGGCGGGCGAGGTTGACGAGGGCGAACATCAAATCGCCGGTCTCTTCGGCGATCTCCTGCTTGTCATTGCGATCCAGCGCGGCCTCGATCTCGTCGGCTTCTTCGCGGATCTTTTGCAGAACCGCGCGCGGGTCGTTCCAGTCGAAGCCGACGGTGGAGGCCTTGCGCTGCAGCTCCATGGCGCGGGTCAGCGCAGGCTGGCCGGCCTTCACGCCCGAGAGCAGGGATTTGTGCGACGGAGCTTCCTCCGGCGGCCGGCGCGCAGCGCGCTCGGCTTTCTCCTCGGCCTTGATGCGGTCCCAGACTTCCTTGACGTGGGAGGAGGCGAGATTGCCGTCCTTGTCGGCGAAGACATGGGGATGCCGCCGGATCATCTTGCGGGTGATGGCCTCGACCACGTCTCCAAAGGCGAACGCGTTCTGCTCCGAAGCCATCTGGGCGTGGAACACGACCTGGAGCAGGAGGTCGCCGAGCTCTTCGCGCAAATCGTCGAGATCGCCGCGGGTGATGGCGTCCACCACCTCATAGGCTTCCTCGATCGTGTAGGGCGCGATGGTCGCAAAATTCTGCTCGAGGTCCCAGGGACAGCCGGTCACCGGCGTGCGCAGCGCGGCCATGATCTCGATCAGGCGGGAAATGTCGCGGGAAGGGGTCATTGCGGGCCATTGCTCCTGGGTCTCCAGCCTTATGCCAAAAGCGGCCCGCCGATCCCAGCGCGGCGCGACGGAACGGGCCGATTTCCACCGATTGGCGGGCCCGTTCCGCAGTGCTAAAGCGCGGGGCCATGAGTGACGCATTTTCATCCGAAACCGCCCTGGTGCTGTTCTCCGGCGGGCAGGACTCCACCACCTGCCTTGCCTGGGCGCTCAGCCGCTTCGCGCGCGTCGAGACGCTGGGGTTCGACTACGGCCAGCGCCATGCTGTTGAGCTCGCTTGCCGTGATCGTCTGTTCGATGGCCTCAAGGGCCTGCGCGCGGATTGGGCGGACAAGCTCGGCGAGAGCCACACGCTGTCGATCCCGACCTTAGCCGCGATCTCGGACACGGCGCTGACGCGCGACGTCGCGATCGCGATGGGCACGGACGGCCTGCCCAACACCTTCGTGCCCGGCCGCAATCTGGTGTTCCTCACCTTTGCCGCGGCGCTGGCCTACCGGCGCGGCATCACCCACATCGTCGGCGGCATGTGCGAGACCGATTATTCCGGCTACCCCGATTGCCGCGACGAGACCGTCCGCGCCATGCAGGCCGCGCTCGCGCTCGGCATGGCCCGTAAATTCGAGCTGCATACGCCGCTGATGTGGATCGACAAGGCCGCGACGTGGAAGCTCGCGCATGACCTCGGCGGCGAGGGCCTCGTCGATCTCATCCGCGAACAGTCGCACACCTGCTATCTCGGCGAACGCGGCGCGCAGCATGAGTGGGGATACGGCTGCGGCGAGTGCCCGGCGTGCAGCCTGCGGGCGAAGGGGTGGAACGAGTACGTGGCGCACAGGTAGCGTCTCAAACTCCACCGTCATAGCGAGGAGCTCTTGCGACGAAGCAATCCAGAATCCCTCCGCGGAAAGATTCTGGATTGCTTCGCTGCGCTCGCAATGACGGGTGTGGTTCGACCTACCTAAAATCCTCCGGCTTCAGCTCAATCGGCTTGCCGTGCGGCGTCCTGTCGGCGGCGTGGTCCCAGGCGTCGCGGTAGCGGTGCAGCGTCTCCGTGGATGCGACACCCTTGCGTGCGACGAGCCCCTCCAGCGTGGCGAGCCAGTGCAGGTAGTAGGTTTCGCCCGTATCGGGGTCGCCGGCGGCCTGCGCGCGCTTGATCTCGGAGGCCAAGGCTGCGGCCCATTCCGGCCAGGTGAACACGCCGCGCTCGTGCAGGCTCAAGGCCATCGCGAACGCATGGGCCTCCCAGGGCGCGCGGAACACCGGGCCGTCGTCATCGCGCGGAATGCTCGGAATGGCCGCGGTCGCGGCGGCAGCAAGCGTGCTGCTCATCACGCCAGGTCCAGATACGGCTCGAACGCGTCGATCGAGACCTTCGAGGTCGGATCGCCATCCGCGCCCCAGAGATCGCTGCCCTCGAACACGACCGTGTAGAGCCATTGCGGATTTTCGCCGAGCTCCATCGCCGCCGAATCCGGAAAGACGTGGCAGCCATGGTTGAGCTCGACCACGCCGATATGGCCGCGGACATAGCGCGGCAGCCGCGTGTGCGTCGCCGGATGGATATTTTTCGCCCGCACGCGATCGCCGATGTTGAATTTCGCTGGCGCCGGGGCAGGGCGGGCGAACTTGCCGCGCACCATGACGCGCTCGACATTGGCGAGGTCGAACTTGCCATGCTTGAGCGCCTTCGCAGGCTGGATCGCGTGGCCGGCGGCGACCTCCTCGCGGGTGAGGTAGCCCTTCTCGATCAGCATCTCCTCGAGACCGAGAAACCATTTCTTGTAATAGGAGCTTGACAGGTACACGTGCGGTGGCAGCGTCTCGCGATAGAAGCGCGAGGTGTCGATGTTGAAGGCGCCGGCCGCGCCCATCGCGCGCACCATCGCGAGAACGCGGGATTCCCATTCCTCGTGAAACATCGGTTCGTTCGGCTCGGGCTCGACCTTGCCGAACCCGTCCATGCCGCCCATGTCGTGCACGCCGTTCATGACGGCGCTCCCGGGGTCTTGGGGAATCCGGTGCCGATCATGGAATCGCGCGTGACAAGCTCGGCGAGCTGCTCCTCGCTCCAGCCCTCCGTACCCCCGGGGCGCATCGGCAGCACCAGGAAGCGCGTCTCGGCGGTGGAATCCCAGACGCGAACTTCGATATCCCTGGGCAGCGCGACGCCGAAATCGGCGAGCACGCCGCGCGGGTCCTTCACCGCGCGCGAACGGTAGGGCGCGGCCTTGTACCAGACCGGCGGCAGCCCCAGCATTTCCCAGGGGTAGCAGGAGCACAGCGTGCACACGACCATATTGTGCCGCTGCGGCGTGTTCTCGACCACGACGAGATGGTCGCCGACGCGGCTGACATGGCCGAGCGTGCCGATCGCCTTCGAGCCATCCTCGAGCAGCGCCTGCTTGAAGGCCGGATCGGTCCAGGCCTTGGCGACGACGCGGGCACCGTTGTGCGGGCCGATCCTGGTCTCGTAGGCCTGGATGATGGCATCGAGCGCGGCCGGCTCGACATAGCCTTTTTCAGTCAGGATCGTCTCGAGCGCGCGCACGCGCAGCTCGGTCTCGGACAGTTCGGAATGGTCGTGATCGTGGTGATGATGATGGTCGCTCATGGACGGAAGATAGTCCCAGAATCCGGGCCTTGTCGAGGCGAAGACTCTGCTAACATCGGGCCATGGGATGGGCTGCACGAACCGGAATAACCGCCGCAATCGCGGCTCTTGTCGTATTCGCAGCGCAGGATGCGCGCGCCGCGAATGGCGCCTATGCGGTGGATGCCGCCGACATCTCCGAGGTCGGCTCCTGCAAGGTCGAAAGCTGGCTGTCGACGGCTTCAAACACCGATGTCGAGGCAGTCGCCAATCCCTCCTGCGTCGTCGATCCTTTCAGGCCGATCGAGCTGAGCATGCAGACCATCCGGGCCCGCAACGACGGCGACTGGAGCACGACGGTCGCTCCGAAAGCCAAGACGAATTTCGTCCCGACCGGCATCGGCCGGTGGGGATTGTCGGCTTATGGCGGCGGATCATTCGATGCGGCGACCGGCGAGGCGCTGTCCGCCTTTGCCGTCATCCCCGCGACCTTTCGCCTGTCCGAGACCATGCGCGTCAACGTCAACGGCGGCTGGCTCTGGGATCGCACGGTCGATCGCCACTATCTGACCTACGGCATCGGCTTCGACTGGAAGTTCACCGACACGTTGCAGTGGACGATCGAGGCCTTTGGCCAGGCCGGCGCGTCCGAAATCGCGAGCGCCGTGCAGCCGCGCTTTCAGACCGGCGTCCGCTACCGGCCGAACGAGATATTCTCCGTCGACGTGATCTACGGCCGCAACATCACCGGCGAGAACGCCAACTGGATCACCATCGGGACCACCATCCGGTTTCCGGTCCGCGGCAGCGAGCCGGAGCACCGGCGCACCGGGCATTTGTGACCGCGAGGGAAAATCAGGCGCCGGGCGGCAGAACCCGCGTCAAGCCATTGATCGCGCCGCGGACAGTCCTTATACGCCGCGCAGGGACAAAAGCGGCCCGGCCAACGGGCGGCACGACGCAACGACAATCGAGGGGGAGGGCCCATGGCCGCGAGCTCACAGGCACCTGAGGCGAAAGGGTTTCGCTGGAAACTGATCGCACCGCTCGTGGTGTGGCTGGCGATCTATCTGTGGCCGGTGCCATCAGGGCTCAACGTCAATCAATGGCACTACTTTGCGGTGTTCGCGGCCGTCATCACCGGGCTCATCCTGGAATCGATGCCGGTCGGCGCGGTCGGCCTGATCGGGCTGACGGTCGCCGGCGTCGGCGGCTATATCGATCCCGATCCGACCAAGTCGCTGCGCTGGATGCTGGCGGGCTTTGCCGAGAGCACGGTGTGGCTGATCGTCGGCGCCTTCGTGTTCTCGATCGGCTATCGCAAGAGCCAGCTCGGCCGGCGCATCGCGCTGGTGCTGGTGCAAAAGCTCGGCCGCAACACGCTCGGCCTCGGCTATGCGGTCGCGATGTCGGACTTCCTGCTCGCGCCGGCAACGCCCTCCAACACCGCGCGCAGCGGCGGCATCGTCTATCCCATCATCAGCAACATCCCGCGCATCTATGGCTCCGAGCCGGGATCGACCGCCGGCAGGATCGGTACCTATGTGATGTGGACCGCGTTCGCGGCGACCGCGGTCACCAGCTCGCTGTTCTTCACCGCGCTCGCGCCCAATGCGGCGGCGCTCGCCATCGCCAAGAAGACCGTCGGGGTCGAGGTGAGCTGGGGCCAGTGGTTCATCGGCTTTGCGCCGCTCGGCATCCTCCTGATGATCCTCGTCCCGCTGCTCAGCTATCTGGTGTGCCGGCCCGAAGTGAAGCGCAGCCCGGAAATCGCCGAATGGGCGGCAAAGGAGCTCAGCGAGATGGGCCCGATGTCGCGCAACGAATGGATCATGCTGGCGCTTATCGTGCTCGCGATGTTCCTGTGGATCGCGGGCTCCAGCCCGGACATCAACGTGCCGCTGCTCGGCTCGAACTTCGTCAACGCCACCACCGTCGTCTTCATCGTGATCTCGTTGATGCTGGTCACGGGCGTGATCGAGTTTGCCGACATCGTCAGCGAGAAGAGCGCCTGGGAGGTGTTCTTCTATTTCACCTCGCTGCTGACGCTGGCCTCGGGCCTCAACGAGATCGGCTTCATCAAATGGTTCGCGACCGAGTACGCAAAGCCGCTCGCCGGGCTGTCGCCGTCGACCGCGATGATCCTGCTGGTCGCGCTGTTCTTCTGGATCCACTATTTCTTCTCCAGCATCACCTCGCATGCCGCCGCCGTGCTGCCTGTCGTGCTCGCGGTCGGCTCGGGCATTCCCGGCCTGCCGGTCACGACGCTCGCCATGCTCTGCATGTATTCGCTCGGCCTGATGGGCGTGATCTCGCCTTACGCCACGGGGCCGGCGCCGATGTATTTCGGCAGCGGCTATATCGGGAAGGGCCAGTTCTGGGGTTTTGGCCTGGTCTTCGGGCTGCTCTATTTCGCAGGCCTTCTGCTGATCGTGCTGCCCTGGTTGCAGGTCCACTGAGCCGGGCGGCGCGACTGATGCCCCCGGCAGATGAATTTTCTTCGCCGGGGCGGGATTGGGAAAACTTCGTCCAACTCCCAGCAAATATCTGACATTGCAAGAAAGACCCGTTCGGGCGATGGTGCATGCTGCGGTGCAGCGCGCTCGACCCGGGCGCCCGGTCGCAGTTTCATTCCCCGTCGCGCGATGCGACCTGGTTCCCGTGCGCCCCCTGGGACACGCGGCAAGCGAACTATTGTACAAGAAGGCCGCCGCCATGAACGCCCACCAATCGCTCGCGATCGGACAGAGGATCGAAACGCGCGATGCGATTTCACCTGCCGCGACCGCGCCGGACGCGATGGTCCGTTTCGAAGGCATTTCGAAGACCTATCCGGCCTATCGCGGCAAGCCCGGCGTCAACGCCCTGCAGGACATCGACTTCGCGATCCCGCGCGGCTCGATCACCGGCGTGATCGGCCGCTCCGGCGCCGGCAAGTCGAGCCTGGTCCGGCTGATCAACGGGCTGGAGAAGCCGACCACGGGACGCGTGATCGTCGACAACAAGGATATCTCGGCGCTGGCGGGCCGCGAGTTGCGGCTGGCGCAGCGCTCGATCGGCATGATCTTCCAGCATTTCAACCTGCTGTCGTCGCGCACCGCGGCCGACAACATCGCGTTGCCGCTCGAGATCGCCGGCTGGGCCAGGGCGGATATCAAGGCCCGCGTCGCCGAGCTGCTGGCGCTGGTCGGCATCGCCGACAAGCACGACCGTTATCCCTCGGAACTGTCCGGCGGCCAGAAGCAGCGCGTCGGCATTGCGCGGGCGCTGGCGACACGGCCGAGCGTGCTGCTGTCGGACGAGGCGACGTCCGCGCTCGATCCGCAGACCACGCGCGCGATCCTCGATCTGCTTGCCAACATCAACCGCGAGCTTGGCGTGACCATCGTGCTGATCACCCACGAGATGTCCGTGGTGCGCCAGCTCGCCAGGGAAGTCGTGGTGCTCGATGCCGGCCATGTCGTCGAGAGCGGCCACGTCGCCGACATCTTCACCCGTCCCAAACATCCGATCACGCAGTCCTTCCTGGCCGAAGTGGTCGGCGACAGCCTGCCGGTGTCGCTGGCGAGCCGGATCGTGTCGGAGCCGTCTGCCGGCGGGCAGGCCGTGATCCGCGTCCAGGTGCGCGGGGCGGGGGCCGGCGACACGCTGGTGGCGCGGCTCGCGCGCGAGCTCGGCCTCGACGTTGCGCTGCTTGCGGCGCGTATCGACGAGATCGGCGGCCAGCATGTGGGCTCGCTCACCCTTGGTATCCCTCTCGGTATTTCCAGCGGCGAAGACGCGGTGACGCGGACGCTCGCCTGGCTCTCTCAATATCAATTCCCGGCGGAGCGTCTCGGCTATGTCGCCTGAACTCATCAATTTGATCATCCAGGCCACCTTCGAAAGCCTGTACATGGTCGGTATCGCAGCGCTGCTCGGTACCGCCTTCGGCCTGCCGCTCGGCGTGTTCCTGGCGACCAGCCGGAAAGGGGAGCTGTTCGCGGCCCCCGTCGTCAATCGCGTGCTCGGCATCGTCGTCAATGCGACGCGCTCGACGCCCTTCATCATCCTGGTCGTCGCCATCATCCCGTTCACGCGGCTCGTCGCCGGCACCTCGATCGGTTCGACCGCGGCGATCGTGCCGCTGACCATCGCCTCGACGCCGTTCATCGCGCGCCTCGTCGAAGCCGCGATCCGCGAGGTCGACGGCGGCCTGATCGAGACCGCGTCCTCGTTCGGGGCTTCCCCGATGCAGATCGTGTTCAAGGTGCTGATCCCCGAGGCATTGCCCGGCTTGTTGCTGGCCCTGACGCTCGCGGTGGTGAGCCTGCTCGGCTACTCCGCCATGGTCGGCGCCGTCGGAGGCGGGGGTCTGGGGGATCTCGGCATCCGTTACGGCTACCAGCGCTTCATGCCGGAGATGATGCTGGCCGTCGTCGTCGTGCTGATCGCACTGGTCCAGCTCGTCCAGAGCGCCGGCGACTATCTGGCGGGCCGGGTCAATCGCCGGCTGCGGCATCGCTGACACAAGCTTCTACACACCGGAGAGCTCAATGCGCTTTCCGGCAACGCTCGCGGCTGCAGCCAGCGAGTGATGTCGCCTTCGTCAGCGTGAATTCACTCCGCCGCCAGTTCGACCTCGCTCGCGGTGGGCAATCCGATCGACGGCGGGCCGGCAACCAGGCTGTCGAGGTCGACCAGCAACAGATCGGCAATGTGGGTGAGCTGGTGGAGCGGGATGCTGACCTCGCCGTTCTCGGCACGTGACACGTAATCGGGCGAGACGCCAATGAAGTTCGCAATCTGGAGCTCGGTATAGCCCCGTGCTTCGCGCGCGCCGCGCACCTGCGCACCAATATGCTGCCGGTGCAGAGCCTGCTCTGCTTCGGTCATCATGAGGGCCTGCTCGTCCAGGCTCGCAACACCGTCCGCGAATGCGACGCCGAGCAGTCTGCGCTTCTGCCATGCCACACGACAGGGTTTTCGCAGCCCGTCGGCAAAGATCAGCGTGGCCTCCTTCGGAAACGACAGCGACCAGTCGAGCTTCAGCCTTGCGCCCGTGCCTGATACGTCCGAGATCGTGCAGGGGATGCTGACGATGCCTCTGGCGCCGTCAAACTCGATGATCCCGGTCCTCGCGGTCGGTTGCCTGGTCGCAGCGCGCAATTCGCTCATGGACGTCGAACCCCGGGTGCCCAGCACGCGCTGGCGCAGAACGTTGCGGCGCGTTCCGCAAAATGAATGAAGTATCCCGCGGCTGAATCTACCTCCTGGGTTCCTCAGGCTCAATCGAGCCTGGCGGGCATGGTAAAGGATTCGTTCTCCGCGCTCGCCTTCGATGTCGGCGAATGTCCTGTCCGGTCGATCGACCGTGTTCGTCTAGAAGGATTCCAAATCCGGAGCACATGCACGTTGGGTCGCGCATGGGCGCATTCGCCGCAGTTGCTGCGCACAGCTCTGGAGAAATTCTAACGCTGTTCCTATCGCACTCCGAAATCGCCTGCGTTAGGGCGGGGCATCAAGAACGATACCGGCAAAGCCGGCAGTGCGTGGGGCCTCGCAAGACGTGACCAACTTCCAACTTCCTTCGCGTTCCCAAACGCGTCTTCGACAGCTTCAGGTGTTTTTCTTCGGCGCCGTCAGCACATTTTCTCTCGTCGCCCCCTTCGGTTCGGTGCAGGCGCAGACGCAAATTCCCGCTGTCTCCGTTGAAGCGCCGGCTCAGCGTGCCCGTCCCGCGGCGGTTGCTTCGTCGCGACGGTCGGCAACGACGCGCAGCTCCCGCACCAATCGTCACGCTCCCGCGCAGCAAGCCGCGCCAACCCGGTCGGCCTCGAACGGCGCCACCGGCGAACGCGCCAACGGTCCGGTGCGCGGGTTCGTCGCCACGCGCAGCGGCACCGCCACCAAGACCGATACGCCGCTGATCGAAACGCCGCAGTCGGTGTCCGTCGTCACCACCGACCAGGTCAGGAACCAGGGCGCGGTCTCGATCGGCGAGGCCCTGCGCTACACCGCCGGCGTCAGCGGCGACGTCAATGGCGGTTCGGACACCCGCTTCGGCGCCCTCCAGATCCGCGGCTTCGACACCACCATGTCGGGCCTCTACGTCGACGGCCTGCGAATCCCATCGAGCAACTACGTGCACTTCAACGGCCTCGATCCCTACGGCGCCGAGCGCCTCGAGGTCCTCAAGGGGCCGTCCTCGGCGATGTATGGCGGCAGCGGCACCGGCGGCATCCTCAACTACGTGACCAAGCTGCCGACCGCGCAGCAGTTCGGCGAGGTCTCGGTCTCCGGCGGCAGCTTCAACCGCTATCAGGGCCAGTTCGACATGGGCGGCCCCGCCAACAAGGACGGCACCGTGCTGTGGCGCCTGACCGGCGTGGTGCGTGACGGCGAGACCCAGGTCGACTTCACCAAGGACAACCGCGTCTTCATCGCGCCCGCAATCACCTTCACGCCGAACGAGGACACCACCATCACGATTCTGGCCAACTACCAATGGGACCGGGCAGGGTGGGGCCTCCAGTTCCTGCCCGCCTCAGGCACGGTGTGGCCGAACAACGGCCGCACCATCCCGGTCTCGTTCTTCGCGGGCGTGCCGAGCTTCAACGCGTTCAACACCGAGATCGCAACCGCCGGCTACCAGCTCTCGCACAATTTCACCGACAACATCACGTTCCGGCAGAACCTGCGCTACGCCTATCAGCACAACGAGGAAAAGGTGTTTTACGGCGGAGGCTATACCGACGAGGCCGCGGGGCAGCTCGCGCGTTTCGGCAGCTACAGCAACTCGTACATCAACTCCTTCGCGGTGGACAACCAGCTCCAGGGCAAGTTCACCACCGGCATCCTCAGCCACACCACGCTGGTCGGGATCGACTATCGCAACACCTCCTTCCGCGACACCGCCTTTGGCGTCACGACCTCGGCCCCCGAGATCAACGTGTTCAACCCGGTCTATAGCTACGACTGGACCATCGGCGCGATGAGCGACAACACCGGCGTCAAGCAGTCGCAGGTCGGCCTCTACGCGCAGGACCAGATCAGGCTCGGCCGGCTGTCATTCCAGCTCGGCGGCCGCCAGGATTTCGTCACCACGCAGGTCGACAGTGGTATCTTCGACACATCGGTCTCGAAGGATGCTTCGGCCTTCACTGGCCGCGCCGCCGTGATGTACAATTTCGACAACGGCATCGCGCCGTATTTCAGCTATTCCGAGTCGTTTCTGCCGGTGCTCGCGACCGGACCGCGCGGCCAGCTGCTCAACCCTGAAACCGGCGTGCAGTACGAGGTCGGCGTCAAGTACCAGCCGATCGGATGGAACGCGCTGTTCACCTTCGCCGCCTTCGACCTGACGCGCGACAACGTCGTCACCTACGCCCCTCCGCTGAACGTTGCTGAGCAGACCGGTCAGGTGAAATCGCGCGGCATCGAGCTCGAAGGTACCATGTCGCTCGCCGACGGCTGGAACCTGCGCGCCGCCTATGCCTATGTCGACGCCATGCTCACGCAGGATCCGGTGAATGTCGGCAAGGCGCCGGTCACCGTGCCGCTCAACCGTGCCTCGCTGTGGAGTGACTACACGCTTCAGAACGGGCCGCTCGCCGGCCTCCAGTTCGGCGGCGGCGTCCGCTATGTCGGCGCGACCTGGGGTGACGATGCCAACACGTTCAAGGTGGGAGCCTCGACCGTGCTGGATGCGCTTGTTGCCTACACCAGGGACAATTGGCGCCTGTCGCTGAACGTCACCAACCTTGCCGACACGCGCTATGTCGCCGCCTGCTACAGCCTATCGGGCTGCTTCTACGCGGAGGGACGCAAGGCCATCGGCAAGCTGACCTATCGCTGGTGAGTTCAAATTGAAAACGATCCGGCAAGCGGACCGGACCTGTTTGGTGAGAGACGACGATGAGAGCGATATTCGGCAGGCTGCATCGCTGGGCGGGACTGCTCACGGCCGGATTCCTGTTCTTCTCCGGCATCACCGGCGCGATCATTTCCTGGGATCACGAGATCGACGACGTCCTGAACAGCCACCTGTTCGACGTCACCAGCAAGGGACCGGCCATTCCCTCGATCGAGCTCGCCAAGCTGATCGAGCAGCGCGATCCCCGCGCGCGCGTCGTCTATCTCTTCATGACGCCGGAGGAGGGCCACTCGCTGTGGTTCTTCATCATGCCGCGGATCGATCCCGCGACCGGCAAGCGCTATGCCCTCGACTACAATCAGGTCTTCCTCGATCCCAACACCGGCGTCGAGCTGGGGCGGCGCTATTGGGGCGCGGTGTGGCCGGTGACGCGGGAGAACTTCGTCTCATTCCTCTACAAGCTGCACTACACGATGCACATCCCGGAGTTCTGGGGCAGCGACCGCTGGGGCATGCGCCTGCTCGGCATCATCGCCATCATCTGGACAATCGACTGCTTCGTCGGCTTCTACCTGACCCTGCCGTCACGGCGCAGCGCGAAGGCCGCGCGGGCGCCGCAAGTCACGCGCCAGCTCGAACGCGGCTTCTGGGCGCGCTGGGCGCCGGCCTGGACCATCAAGACGTCGGGCAGCGCCTACCGGATCAATTTCGACATCCACCGCGCCTTCAGCCTGTGGACCTGGGGCGTGCTGTTCGTCATCGCCTTCACGGCGTTCTCGCTGAACCTCTATTTCGAGGTGTTCTCGCCGCTGATGAAGATGGTGTCGAACTACACGCCGACGCCCTATGAGCAGCGGCCGTACCGCGATCTCGACAATCCGATCGAGCCCAAGGTGACATTTGCCGACATCGCCGCGCGCGCGGCGGCCGACGGCAAGGGGCGAGGGTGGTCCACTCCGGTCGGCGCGCTCAGCTACGGCCCAGCTCACGGGGTCTATGCCGCCGCCTACTTCCATCCCGGCGACGATCACGGCGCCGGCGGCGTCGGCCCGGCGCAGCTCTATTACGACAGCGAGGACGGCCGTCCGCTCGGCGCGCGTCTGCCCTGGGTCGGCACCGCCGCCGACATCTTCGTGCAGGCGCAGTTTCCGCTGCATTCAGGCCGCATCGTCGGACTGTTCGGCCGCATCCTGATCTCGATCATGGGGCTGGTGGTGGCCGCGCTCTCGGTCACCGGCGTCGTGATCTGGTGGCGCAAGCGCCGCGCCCGTGTCCGGGTGCGCGAGACCGCCGCGATGCGCCTGAGCCGGCAGCTCACGCCGGCGGAGTAGGGCGCTCACGCCCCCGCCGGTGATCGCAACGGCTTACGCGTTGATCGGAATCAAATCCACCCCTGGGAACCTTCGCTAGCTTCGCGGGGTGTTTAACCCGATTTGCAGTTGCGTCAGCCAGGGCTAGGAGGCCCATGTTTGCTTTCCTCTCCGATAGGTTGGCCAGGCACTCCAGGACAGGTGGACGCGAGAGGATTGTGATGCGCACTTACTATTTCGACATGAAGGATGGCGTTCCGGCTCGGGACAAGTCGGGTCTGGAGTTTGGAAGCGACGGCGCCGCCATTGCCCACAGCAAGAGCCTGGCGGAAGACGTTCGCACGAAGAGGCCGGGAGGACATCCAGATCTCCGGATCGTCGTCATCGATGAGAACGGCCGCGAAGTTCATCGCGAGCCGGTATATTCGAAGAACCGTTGACCATAGCGGTCCATTTACGCCGGCGCAGCAGGGCCCCACGACGGCGCGGTGACCACCACGGATGAACCTTCCCGCGAAACAGAGGCACCAAGACTGAAGACAGCTCTTACTTCGTGGGATCGATATGAAGTGCCTTGCCTTACTCTGCCTGCTCGTCCTAGCTGCGCCTGCCCATGCGGCCACTCCCGAGCAGCGCTATCTCGAGCTGCGCGATCGCTACATCGCAAAGTTCTCGAAGGCTGCGGAAAACGACGAGACCTCCAGGCAGCACGATGCGGCGCTCAACGAGCTGACAGGCGTGCTGCGCGGCTTGGTGGGACCGGTCGCGATCAAGGGGCTGCCGGCAGAGGGCAAGTCGAACGCCGATACGCTTTTCAAGGGTGACTCAGGCTTCGGCCATCTCGACGGGCTCGGTTTTGCTTCGGAAGGCGACCAGTTGCAAGCCGTGGTGACGACCACGGCGCTGCTCAGGCACTGGCTGCGCGAGCATCGCGAGGATGGCATGCCGCAGGAGACCGGCGCCGCATTCAAGTCGGATCGCTTCTACTATCAAGCGATCCAGGACTCGGCGTTCGCCAAATATGCCGAGCTGCCGGTCACCAAGCCCGCATCCACGAGCGCCGCAGTCGCCGTTCTCGGCGTGCGCGGCAATGGCGATCTGAAGGGGCCGCCGCATGAAATCGACGTCGTCGCGATCCAGGGCGAGAAGGTCTTCTTTCTCGCCTCATCGGACGCCGTGAAGACGACGCCGATCCCGGCCTGCGAGAAGGTCTGGAAGCAGATGATGGCGAGGCCCATCGACAAGAAGGATCCGCGCGGCGACATGACCCGCGAAGATAACGCGATGACGGCCTTCACGGCGTGCTTCGCCAAGGAAGCGCCAAGCCAGAGCTGGTTCGCGGCCGCCGTCAAGAAGGCGCAAAGCCAGTTGGACCTGCTGCCGCTGCGTTAGTCTTGCTGAATCGCCACGACCTTGGCCGGCCGGTGCCTTTGCACGTCAAAGGATAGCCAAAAATGTCAGCACAGGCGCCACAATGACGCGGGCGCATCCGAACTCGGCGAAAAGATTCGCTTTCAATTCCTTGCTGCAATGATAACATCCCAGAGTTGTATTTTTTAAGGACATTTCCCATGACCCATGCGCTCAATCTCACGCTGAAGATCAAACAGGATGCCGCGACACAGGCGCAATTTAAGAACCTCGAGGCGATCTTCGCCGACAAGGTTCAGCCATTGATCGAAGCGGCGCTGAAGAAATCCAGGATCGTTCATTTCGCGCGCGTCGTCGTCATCGGCAACGAGTACATCCAGGTCATCACCGAATATGAGGGCTCGCATCAGGAATACACCGAATTCTTCCGGCGCGAGCTCACCCCGGTCTTTGCGGCGATATTTTCGCTGGCAGATATGGGCGACAAGGAGCTGGACGTCACCAACCCCAATGCATTTTTCGAATTCTCCAAGAATCGCAACGAGCGTTCGCTGGGCAAGGCGACCGATGGCTCGACGGACATCAACGGCAATCCGTCCGGCTGGCTGTTCTCGGCTTATGACCACATGACGGTCGAGGAGATCCTGACAAAGCTCGGGAAATAGCATTGCGGGCACATTCGCTCGCCTGTTGAGCGACGTGCCCGGCTCTGTGGCTGGCTATTGAGCGTTCCCACAAGGACAGACGCGATGGTGGATCTTGCCAATTTGCAGGCGATCATTGCCCGAAGCTCCACCAAGCCGCTGCTCGCGGTGCTGCTGTTCAAGTTCGGCGACGCCGGCCGTGCCAGGGCGTTCCTGCAGCAATGGATACCGCGGACTGCGGCGGGAAGGGCGCCGGACCCCGCTGGGCCGGCCTTCCACTTCATGTTCAGTTGGAAAGGTATAGAGGCGCTGATGGCGGGGCGTCCCGGCTTCGACGTGGCGCAGGGCCGTCGGGAGTTCGACGTCTTTTTCGTGGATCCGGCGCAGGCGCCGGACGGCGGCGTCGCGGAGCAACTCGGTTTCTCCGGAACCAGCGCTCCAGCTGCGTGGTGGGATGGCAATTTCAAGTCGGGTGATGTCGATCTCGCCATCCACATCGGGTTCGACACAGCCGAGCAGAAATCCGATTGCCTCGCAGAATTGCGACAGTCGGCGGCAAGCTTCGGTGTGCAGGAATTAACGCTCGAAGGTTGGGACGACAGCGCGCTGTCCGGCAGCCTGCCGGCCGACGGCCGCCTGCATTTCGGCTACCGGGATGGAATCACCGCCCCCAACATCGACTGGCAGGACGCTGGCACGCCCGGCATGGTCAACTGTCGCGAGATCGTCGTCGGCTATCCGAACGAAGACTTTCCAACGGCGCCACACAATCCGGGCCCATGGCAGGACTTTGCGCGGGATGGCTCCTTTGTCGGCTTGTCGTGGGTGTATCAGGACGTCGCGGGCTTCAACAAATTCCTCCAGGACAACGCGCCGCTGGCGGCGCCGCATGCCGGCCCGGAACTGGCCGAGGAGTGGATCGCCGCAAAGCTCATGGGACGCTGGCGGCATGGATCGCCGCTGTCCAGGTTTCCGGACGCACCGCCGTCGACCCCGCAATTGGATGATTCATTCGGCTATGGCGACGATCCGGATGGCGTCAAATGCCCGCTCGGGGCCCACATTCGAATTGCCAATTGCCGCGATCAGCCGATGAAATATGCCAATCACGTTCGCTTTCCGAAAGGGCCGCCGCGCGTCATCCGACGCGGATTCTCCTATGGGCCCCGCCTGGACAGCGTGCAGGACGATGGCAAAGACCGCGGCATCGTCGGGCTCTTCTACTTCGCCAGGATCAACGAGCAATTCTATACGATCCTGAGATGGATGCAGAAGACGGAGTTCGCCGATGCCTACAAGAAGCTCCCGAACGGATACAACGCCCAGGATGCCCTGACCGGGAATCGCCGATATCCGAAGGCTGAAACCCAGTTCGGTGTCCCTCTGAAGGACAACGCCTCCGTGACCTTTCGGTTGGAGGAATTCATCCGTTTCAAGGGGGTTGCGGTCCTGTTTGCGCCGAGCATGAGAGCGCTCAATACGATGATTTCAGCCTAGCGCGCAGTGCCGCCGCGATTCCAGCCGCGGCCGCCCTCAGCCGCTGATCGTCCCCTCACGCGAGTATCTGGCATTACGGTTCAGCACGTAGCCGCAACGGGTGATCAAGCGCGCGCTCGATGGCACGCTGATTGGGAAGGGTCAGTGACAGAGACTGCCGCGCCCAAACAGCGTCATTCGTGCCCTCAGTACGGGGAGTAGTATTGGCGGCGATAGGGATAGGCGTCGCCGTAGTACCCTGGCGCAGCGTACCTTGGCTCGTAGTACCCGGGCCCGTAATTGCTGGACCCGTAGGCCCCATAGGCGGCGGCTCCAGCCGCGGCGCCCAAGATGCCGAGCCCGATTGCGGCCCCGGGAGCGCCGTAGTAGCCGCGACCGCGGTAGTGGCGTCTGTAGTAGACCTCTGTCACTGCGGACGAAGAAACCGCTTGCTTCAGGAGACTCGTGCTCGGCGAGATCGGAGCTGCCCCTGACGGGAGCACCGAGCCGAGGATCGCCGCGCCGAAGAACGAGACGGCAACCACGCATTTCATTGTCTGCTGGTTCATGATCGTATCCTTTCGAATTTGGAGCATCTCAAGCGGCAAGTCACTTGCGTGCCACTGGCCGAGAAAGAAGCTCGACGCGGGGCACTCTTGAGGGGCGCTGGTGGCGGCGGATTTGAGGATTCGTGGTTCTAACGAACTCACAGACCCGCCTCCGTACTCACGCTCCGACTTAGCCGATTACTTGGCGCAAGTTACTTGGCACAAGTTTACTTGGCGCAAGTCTTGTCCGCCTTCATAGCTGCTTCTGCCGAAGCCTTTGTCGTGTGAGCGGCGCCGACAACCTTCATGGTGCCGCCGGCAGGCTGGCTCTCGACGATCTGACACTTCATGGTCGCGGTATCCTGAGCCAGGTAGAACGAGGAGGGCGATTGGCCAACGGTCTTGCCCGTCTCAGCTGCGACTGACGGAGAAGCGAATGCGAGAACGGCGACTGCCGCCAATAAAATTCTTTTCATAGTATCCACCAATTGTTACGCGTCCGGATCGGACAAAGAATGAACAGGGCGGGCCGACAAGGGTTCCCGCGATGGCCGATTTGTTTTTTGCGCGTGCACTGATGGAACGAAAAACAATGCGCTTGGGCGGAAGCCGTGCGCAAGAAATCACGCAGAGTGCCTCAGCCGGCGTGCGACCCAGTCAGATCAAAGCGCACTCCCACCGCGATTCCAGCCGCGGCCGCCTTCGCCAAAAATTTCGTGGCCCGTCGCCGTCACCACCACCGTGTCCTCGAGCTTGATGAAGCCGCGCTTCGGATGCTTCATCGTGGTCTCGATCGACACCACCATGCCTGTTTCGAGCGGCAGCCGCGCGTCCGTGTCGTCATAGGGAACCGGACCCGTGGCGGTCAGGTGAGGGGCCTCGTGGCTGACGAGGCCCATGCCGTGGGCCAGAAATTCGGTGCAATCGCGCTGTGTGATCTGGGCGAGCTGCCGCTCGGCCGCGACGTAGATGTCGCCGCCCATGGCGCCCGGCCGGACGGCGGCGAAGGCGGCGCGCTGCACTGCCTCGATCTCGGCCAGGCAGTCCCTCAACTCGCCGTCGGGCTCGCCCAGCACCGCCATGCGGGCGAGGTCGCCGATATAGCCGTGAAAATTGCCGCCGGAGTCGAGCGACAGCACCTCGCCTTGCTCCCAGCGCTGCGCCGACGGCGCGCGGTTGTGGCTGTTGCCGCAGGCCAGCAGGCAGTATTCGAAGGTGAGCCCGCGGTTGACCTCGGCGACGCGCAGTGCGTCCGACAATTGCTGCTTGGTCGTGCCGGGACCGTGCCCGGCGATCACCTCCAGCATCGCGGCGATCACCAGTTCAGACGCCGTCTTCAGCCTGGCCAGTTCGTCCGCAGACTTGACCGCGCGCAGACGCTCCAGGACGAGGAGGGCGTCCTTGAGCGCCGCGTCGGGCAGGGCGTCGGCAAGCGCTTGGCCCGCATCCATCGGCAGGAATGCCAACTCGACCCCGACCCGCTTCATCGGCACACCGGCGTCCTTCAAGGCCGCAACGGCCCGCGTGATCGCATCGACCGAGCCGCTGGACTCGGTCCGGACCTGCGGCACCCAGGGCGGCGCCACGGCGCGCTGATGGGTCTCCAGCCGGTGGCCGACATAGACGGACTTTTCCGGCGCGCCCTTGGGATAGACCAGGACGGGCAGATAGCGGCTGACGCCCATGGCATCCATGTAGTCGAAGAAGATCGCGCGCTCGGCCCCGAGCAGGTATTGTACGTTGTGCTTGGAGGTCGCGATGAGTACGTCGAGGCCGGCTGCTTCCATCAGGCGGTCGAGCTTGGCGGCATCGAATGGAATGGCGCGCGAGCCGGTCGCGCCGGCGACGTTCAGCTCCATGATGGACCTCCCAATAGGCGACGGTTTGGACCGCCTGTGTTCTTGCCTGCGACCATCCGAGCGACCGTCGGATCGTCGCAGCGCGCCGCGATTGTCCGCCGGGAGCGGGGTTCTGGATAGCTGCGGATTTGGCTGGCTGCAAAATCCAATCAGATTTGCTCCGACAATAGCGAAAACATCAATGATTTCAGCAATCTTTGTCAAACTTAAATTGCTTTGCCCGACCTCGCTGTCCACTCAAATCTGCTTTTCGTTTTGGATCTGTCTAACAGATTCTGCTTCCCGTTGTTGAATGCCCTTAGGCTGGCTGACGGGGACGCCGGCCGGCCGATCATTGGTATTCAATGCTTGTTACAAAATTTCGAGCGGATGGCAGCGCATGACCGTTTGTTCCATCTCTTCAAGAGATGGAACATATTTGGTCCTCGGTATGCGCAAATAAGAAGATGGCTGCCTCGCCGCGTCCCATCCGAGCCCCTTCTCGAGAAGGCTCTTTGCAGCAGCTCGATGGAGCTTCGCAGGAGTCAGGCCTCGTCCCTCAAGCCCTGCACGAAGGACGGCTCTCTGCAACAAGCCCCATGCAGTTTTCGTATTAGGCCTAGTACCATAGCCAATCAGGAAAAGGGGCGCCTCCGGTGCCGGCGGCAAAGGTCGTGACGAGTGTGCGGCAGCCCGGATGGTTTTGAGGGCCTGATCGGATGGCCAAATCGGACGTTCACGCGGTGTGTGTCGTCCGACGATGATACAACCGCCGCTTAGGTCGCGAACGGTCAAGCCTTCCAGTTCCGCGATAAGTGCTCCGCCAGCGACCAACTGCAGGGTGGCAAGAGTGGCGCGCTCCCGATGTGCGGTCGCTGAAGCGCGAAGTTCGCAGTGGTGCACAACTGATTCTTGAAACGCCAAAAGACGTTCGACGTCCTCCAGCGAGACATCGAAGTCGGTTTGCTTATCAACGATCGTCGGTCGCTCGACATCTATTGCGGGGTTCTCTCCTATGATCTTCCATTCGACCAGTATGGAATAGATCAGCCGTAGAGTGTTCAGACGCCGCGCAATGGTCGTGTGAGCGCGATAGCGAGCGTACAGGAATTCAGAGAGCTGCTCCGACGTTGCGCCGAGGAGGGCTGCAATATTGCCAGCGAAGTACCCAATCAGTAGTCCAAGTACGATATTCGCTTCCCGCGCTTCGCCTGCGCCGATCATGCTCCGGATGTGTTCCACGATTCTTTCGCGCCAGTTCATGATCGGCTCATCAGCAATTGGATCAGGAATTCAGCGACCGGAGGCGGGGCGCTCCGCAGGGCGGCCATCCTTGCGGCCGCGGCGACGGTGACAGCGGTGCTCTGGGTGGCAAGCGCGGCCGATCTGATGGGCAGGTCCATCGCTTGCTTGATCGATGATCCCGCCTCGATGACGGCGGGCTCAATGGTAACCGCGCTCTTCGGCGACGAAGAGAGTAAGTGCTGGACCCGCTGCAGAGAATACAAGAGGTCGATAAGATCGCCTTCGGCCCATCCTCCGAGGGGCGGCACGAAACTGGACCGCAGCTCCGAGCGCACGGTCGCATCTGGATGGAAAAGATCGCGGACGAACTGATCGAACCGCGTCATCGGATCTTCCGGACTCCTCGCTCGCCAAAGCTGCCGGCCGCAACGGCCGCAGCAAGCGGGATCAACGCAATTCTGCCAAGTTAGGGTCGCGCCGCAATGGTCACAGGCCGAGATCAGGGGCGAACCGGTCTCCGGATCGCGACGCAAGTCACGCACCGACCAGAGGATGCGGTGATAGGGCGGAATTGACGCCTCGAGGTCGCGCGCAAGGACCGTGGGGCTGACGCGGCGAGTGGTTTGATCCAGGTGGTGCTCCGAGATCCTGAACTGCAGCACGAAACGTTCGTTCGGCGGTCCGGGCGAACGTTGCGCGAAGGCGAAGGCAAGATGTTCGGAGGGGAGACCGCTTGCATCGCACAGGAACTGTAGTTTATCGCTGCGATGGATCGCCCAAGCCAAGTTGCGCGGATCTCCAAGTGCGGACCTCAGAAACTTGTCCGGCTTCACCGTCAAGAAATTTGCTAGGCGCAGGACGAACGAGCTCGCGCTCTCTCCTGGCATCAAGAGAAAAGCGCCGGTCATCGGCCGATCTCCGTGATCGTCGAAGCATCGATCTGCGGACCCCGGGCGATGTCATCTTCAAGGACTGCCGCTTCGTGGCCCTTGTCAAAAGGGTTGTTCCTTTCGTCGGGCGCCAGTTCCGAGTACGCGTGGTGAAAATCCTCGAGCCTGATCATGTCGTTAGCGTTACGATTCCTGAGGCGATTTCGGGCAGCCTCGATAGTCAACTTTCCGAAACGCGGCAGCTTTCCCCAACAGGCGAGGTAGAGCCGCGCCGGCATCGTCGAGGCCGTCAAGCTTCCGGCGTTGAAGGGCATCTTGGCTTCGAAATCGTGGAGCGCCTGTATCCACTCGGGCCCGTATGCGAATGGCGCGAGACGCCAAAAGAAGAATCTTTCCGAAAGGTCAGTCGTTCGCTTGATCCGGTCCTCGAGGGTCTTGGGGCCGATCAGCACGACCAGCACTTCTCCTTTGTCCATGATGCCGGTAAGAAACGGTACGGCATCCGCCGCCACCGCGAACTTGCCGCAGAAATACATCGCACGATCAAAAGCAAGGACTCTTATGCCGTTTGCCTCGCAGATCCTGTTGACCTGGAAAGCAGGACCTGCGCCGGGTAGGAGGCGCTCCCCGCGATATCGCCAGCTCGTCGCGAGTTCGATTGCCTCAGTGAGCCCGCTCGGATCCGGGCGAGCAATGGGAGGCACGACCACGATGCTGCGGCGGGCGATCGTATCCGTCGGAACCGGCGGATTTTCCTGAGCGAGATGCTCGATGAAAGAATGCTTTCCAATGTGCGCCGGGCCGGTGAGAAGAATTCCGGCGTTGCCGCTGGCAGCCGGGCCGTTGCCGCGCACCCGCGCGTTAAGGCGCGTCAGATATCTACTCGCGTCAGGCGCGAACACCCGGATCGTCCGGACGGCTTCGAGCCGATCGGCGGGAGTCATTTCCTTCCACGCATCCGAGGACGACATCGCACGCCGACCGACAGGTGCGGGCAAGTTCCTGGTCATACGGACGCGCCCCCGTCGTCGCGGAGGAGCGGGCTCTCCGTCATGTCGGTCACAGCGTCTTCGTCGTCTTCGGTCTCCCAGTAGGTGGGTTCAGGCACGCTGCTTGCGGGCTTTTCAATCTGGACGGGCATCATCAGCCCTTTTTTCTCAGCGAGCTTGAATGTCTTTTCCATGCCCGGAGGAATCCGGCCTTCGCGCATGTCGACGGCCGCAGCGCGCGTGGAGAGAAGCGCGAAATCGAGGTGCCCAACGGGCATTGTACGCTTCCAGAGCCGATTGTTCCGCGCTTGGTCGCGTTTGAGCACGAAAGATTTTCCGGCAAGCTCGAACAGACGCCGCAGGCCCTCGGCCTTGTTGGCCATGTACTTGCGCGCAAAGTCGACGGAAACGCTGCTCCCGTCCTTGGTCAAGGAGCGCTCATACTTCAGCACACGCGCACGGACGAACTGATGTTCGGTCCAGGGTAATCCCACCATGTAGAAGGGCCATGAGCCATGTGCCGGAAACCAGATCTTGTCGTCTAAATCATAGACCCAGATGTCCGAGACGTCCCGCGGGGGGATGCGGAGCTCGACCCTGTGACCGATGCGATCCTTCAGTGCATCACAATTCCATTCGAGGTACTGGTAGCGCACGCCGTAGTCCCGGACGATCACGATCGCGCGGATGGAGAATGCGCGATCGATATCGTCAAGGCCCTTTTCCATGATCGGGCGGAATGGAAGAGGCTTACCCTTTCGCCGTTCATCCTTGATCTTCTCGACCAGGCGCCGCATCGCTTCGTTGGGCGAGATATAGCCAAGCCGTTTCTGCGGAGTGTTGTTGTGTTCGGCCACGAAACGGGCCGACTCCAGCCGGATGTCTTCCATGTCCAGCGGTATGACCGGCTGCTTGCGCGGTCGTTTGCCGCGAGTGAGATCTTCCGCCCTCGGAACGGCGCCGGGAAATTTGCGCCAATGCTTCTTGATCTTCCTGTTCCAGCGTTCCACGGCCTCCTTGTGCTTGCCTTTGTAGGCACCCGCATAACCATTTTCGACGTCGAAATCCCTCATCGCCGCGTCCTGGTCTTTGCCATGGTTGTCGGCTTGGTTGTCCAGGAAGATCATCTCCGGAATGACCGTTGGATCGTATTGGCCGGTCAGTCCCATGCGCTTGAAATACTCGTCCTTGGGGCACATAGCCGTGCGACAGACTTCCATGCTGCGGGCGGTGGAGGGGGCATCCACGCCGATGCCGAGAGGAAAAACATAGTCGGTTTTCACATCGACGATGGCGGTCATCCAGACCCCGCCCATGCGAACGTTGTGGACGTTTCCATTCTGGTCAACGATGGATGTGCAGACCTCGATCGGGAGGACCGCATGATCGCCCTGCCATTCCTGAAAAGGATAGTTTAGCCGCGGCTTGCGGCCTCGCGTCGCGTGCTCGTCGTCCGCCTCATCGATGCCTTCGCGGATCCGCGTTTTCTCCCAAGAGCTCAGTTTCTTGATGTAGTTGTAGATCGTCTGCCTGCAGGGAGCGAAGACAAGCGGCTCGCCCTTGTCGTCCTTCGCGGGCACCTCATCATCATCATCCAATTGCGCCTGCTCGATTTCATTCAGGATGATCCCGAGGATTTCCGGTACCTCGAGTTCCTTGTACGGTACGTAAAACTGTTCGATCACGGCCTCGATGATGTGACGAACAGGCTCGAGCGTGCTTTCGTGCGTTCCGTTGGCGTTACCGTGCGACAAGGCTTCGATGCAGCGGCCACCTGCGATCCAATCATCATAAGCGCGCACCACGCTCCACTTGGACAGACGTTCGTCGGCGGTGTGCGGCACCGGAGGCGGATCGATGCCTTTCAGCCAGTTCGCGACGCTATTGGGACCTCTGGTGACCTTGCCCGGGAAATCCCTGTGGAATTCCTTCGCGTAGTATTCACGGATCCGCATGCGCCGCTGCTGCTCGTCAGTGTAGTGGTCGAACGGGACCTGGATGTTCCGCAGCACCGACTCCTTGGGGGGCCTCTTGCTGGGCGGCAGAACCGTCAACCTCTTGGCTTCCCAGAAAGCATTCAGCTCGGTGGGATGGTAGGGTTGGTGCCTCTTTAGCGCGCGGCTGTAGAATTCCTGGAGACCGTCTGCGCTCCAGCCCACGAATTGCCACCGCTCGCCGTCGAGCTTCATGAACTGTCCGGGTTCCATGAGAACCGCGCCATTGGTCTGCTGCGCTACGACGGGCACCGGCGAACTCATCCCTTGCTCCAGAACGGCGGCTTCGGCGGAGACACGCGCGAATCGCGGTCGATAGGACGCTCGAAATCGATTTCGAGAACACCGTTGCCCATCGCGGCGCAGACCCATTCCTCTGGGCAATCGCTGCGGCCGGCGAACTCGCGCGCGCATTCCCCAACCGTAAGGTCGCCGCACGCCAACAAGCGCTCCATGGCCAGACGCTCGCTGGATCCGAACGGAAGCTTTTTGGTCGCCGAAAGAACCGCGCGGATGTTCGCGACGTGGATCGGGTGTGCGGACCAAGCCTGGTCGAAGACTTCGTAGACGACACCCGCGCGTCCCAAGGCATCTTGGATCCGAATGAGCGCGTTCTGCGTCTTGTCCGGCAAGCCGCGTTTCAGGCGCTTGGTCCCGTTCGGCAAATGCTCCCAGACGAGGGCGGTCTTTCCTTCGCAAATCGCAAACGTCCCGTCGATGCCCTCGAGGAAGCTGTCCGGCACCGCCCAGCATCCGCCTTCCGCGTCGTTGACTTCCACTATGAATCTTTGATCCAGGTGACGACGGATCGAAGGATCCACTTCGAACCAGGCGTTCCGCCAGCGCTCACCGACGAAGGACTCATTCATGATGACCCGGCGAGCCGGGTCCTTCCGCGTATGGAATTTTCCTGTCTTGTGTCCGCGCTTGCCGTCGACGGGCTTGCGGACCCTCTCGAAGTCGCGACGCCTATGCAACTTCACTTCGCTGGATAGCGGGATCGTGAGGAAATTCTTCATGCCGCCCGCGGCATCAATCATCGCGCGCGGCACGATGCGGCCGATGTCCGGCGGGAAGCGATCCGAGCTATCGATGACGTGGTACATTCGGCCTCGTTGGGGCGGCCGACATCAACGCCGGAAAATTCGCTTGACGGGGATTCCGCCCGTGTGCGAATCTTTCGATGCTCTCGATGACGACTGCTGGTGTGGTCGTTTGGTCGGTGGGTTCTGACGACGCGGTCGGTAGCTTTGCTGGCGATTCCGCGGCCGCGTCGTCTTCCCCACCATTCGGTGGTGCTACTTCATTCGGCATTCTCCTCGCGACAACTTTACCGAGTCAGATGCCGGCTCGGCAAGTATTTGTATTCTTTGAGCTATCTGTTGCGATTTGCCCTTGCCGGTTCTGGCTTTGTCAACAAATTTGGCCCGCAATCTAAGAAAGCGCTCGTGGTGTAAACAACCGCAGCGGGACGAATCGCTACATCCAGCGCGCGACTGCCCATCGATTCTTGCCGAGCCACTGTGTATGGGCGGGTTATGCCCCGGCTCATTCCTTCCCCCGAACAGTGCGTCGCGATCTTCTCGTTCGACGATTGTCCGGATGCGGATCTGTACAACGCGGCGCTTGCCTTGCTGTACGGCTGCGGGCCCTCCATGAGCGAAGTACTCAAGCTCCGCCGATGCGACATTTTAATCGGCGAGCGGATGCGCCTCTCGATCGCTGGTTCTTCAAGTCGCGTGTTGCCGGTCCCTAAAGGTTCTGCCGACAGGGTGCTTCGCGCGATGAACCGCCCCGTTGGACATTCCGATGACGAATTCCTCTTCCTCCGCGGAGGTAGACGTATCAGGGATCTGGGTCCGGTGTTGACGAGAAGGTCGAAGATGCTTGGGTTTGCCGAACCGCTCTCGACGACCGATCTGAGGCATGCCTTCGCGCTGCACATGATGGAGCGAAACGCACCCTTCGAGATCGTAGCCGCGATGATGGGGTACCGCGACCCCAATTGGCTGCATCGTGCGCTCACCGGGTCGTTCTCCTAAAGCTTGCGGCCAAAATACCGGCCCGCGGTGGTGTCTAGAATGCCGAGGGCGGACGCGACGACGTCGGGCGGGTTGCCGTCGCCGACCAAGCGGGCGGCGGCGGAGTGGCGCAGGCCCATCAACGTCGCCTGCGGCGAGATGCCGAGACGTATACGGCGTCGCCGAAAAGAAATCTGCGCGGTCCGGACGTGCAGCCTGGTTCGCCTGGAGGTCACGAATAGCGGATCCGTTGGCGCAAGCTCGAAGGGAAGGGCGCCTAGATACTCCTTCAAAAGGTCTCGCGACCGATCTGAGAATCCGGCGATCCGCGCCTCAAGGTGAGTGTCGAGGACGCGGACTAGGCGGCTTTTCAGGTCAACGCTTTCCACGTCCAGCCCGACTGTTTCCGCCGGCGTCAGGCCAGCATCGGCCTGGATGGCGAACACAGCGCTGTCGCGCGCATTCCGCCAACCTTCGTCCAAGTTTTCGGACAACAACAAGTCGATCGCCGGCTCCTCGACGGGCGGTCTCATTCCCTTCGGATGCGTCGGGAAATCGGCGGACAGCAGCGCACTTAGATTGATCCCGTGTTCGCGGACCAGGTAGGCCGCGAAGCCGCGCAAGGCGGAAAAGCGCCTCACGATAGTGCCCTCACATATACCGTTCCGTCGCCATGCCGCTGCGATCGTATCAATCGCAGCCTGATTCAAGGTCGAGAGCTGCGTCGTTTCCGACAAGCCGGACGCGGACGCCACGTCGCGGATGTCGCGTGCGTAGCAATCCAGAGTGCTTTCAGATCTGCCGGCTGTCTTTAGGCTCGCGAGCCAGCGCTCTCCGGCGGGCGCGAAGGGCATCGATTGCTTCCTTTCAGTCATATATTCTCCCTTGTCGGATTATGCCCGACTAACCACGCCGGTCTTCCTTCTGCGCGCTGGGCCGCCAGTGACGACATCAAGTCGAAATCCGGACGCGCTTCGCCGGCAGGCATCCAGCGGCGTGTCAGTTCAAGATGGAAGTCGGAGATCATCCAGAGGCGCACGTTTAGTCCTTGTCACTGCTGTCGCAGACGTTAGGCGAACGCGGTAAAGCGCTGTTCACAATCTGGAGGACCGCTTCACCTGAGAGATATCGGCTCTGAGCGAGCGAGTCGGCAACCGCCAGGATTGCACGCCGATTGCGCTTGACGAGACGCTCGGCTTTCTTCTCCAAGCGGACGAGGTCGGCCTCGACGTGCCGGCGCAGCGACTTGTCGCGCGAAACGGCCCTGAGCACGTCGTTATAATCAGATGTAAAAGCGAGCTTCCCTCCCAAGCCCGTCGACGCATGAAGTGATGCGATCAATTTCGTCGCGGTCGCGATGTCGCTTCGCTCATCGAGACCGCTTCCCACGGAGACTTCCCCCAGGAACAAACGCTCGGCGACGCGGCCGCACAAGGTTGCGACTACGCGGGCTTCGAAGTCACGCTTCGTCGGAAGATCTGCATCAGCGTGGACCGACATCGTCCGTCCCGCGGCGCCATCACGCGACTGAACGACGATGCCCCGGAGGATACCGCAACGTAGGACCAGGATGCCGATCGCATGCGCGGCCTCATGCACGCAGATTCGGCGCAAGCGCCCAGGTGGAATATCCTTATCGGACATAGCGGCGGCGCGCACATCCTCGACGCGGAGCACGCGCTCTTCACGGCGCGCGATGCGCCGGGCATCGCGCGCGATCATCATGAGTTCGGCACCGGTCGACCCCTCAAGCAGCCGTCCGAGTTCGGCGCGCTCACCGCCTTGGATCTCAGGCAGATAGTGGCCAAGAATATTGATGGTACCGGCGAGATTTGGACGTCGGACCTCGATCGCCCTTTCGTAGCGGCCCGGCCGCATGAGTGCGGCATCGATACGTTCGATGTAGTTCGTGCATGCGACAAACACGACCATATGGCCGTGGCCGCTGCCGGAGCGCGCAAAGGCAAGATCCTGCTTCAACATGAAGTTTGTCAGTACAGGTAGCCACCAGTCGCGCCCTCTATCAGAGATAGTAGCTCGATCTGGTAGCGCGTCCAGTTCATCAAGTAGAAAAACACAACTTTGAGATGTTGCCATCTCGAACATCGCGTTGGTAGCTTGCACGACTCCGCCGAGCGCTCCGTCGGACCGGGCGAAAAGATCCGCAACAGAAAACGCGAGCAGCGGAAGATTCAAGTGCGCCGCGACCAATTTCGCGAGGGTGGTCTTACCAGTTCCACTCTCGCCGTACAGAATCACAGAACGGCTCAGTTGGCTGAAAGGGACGCCATCTTTTAGATCGGTTGCGAGGTCTAAAAAAAATTGGCGAGAGTCTCCGTATTCGATCGCGGTCTCGAGTAAAGGCAATTGATCGTTGCTTTCGGAGCCGATCCGCCGTTGCGTGGCTCGCTCCATCCGCGCGACAATCTGGCGCGATGTCGATCGAGGACGAAACGCCGCTGCTAGGTCGTAGATGTCCAATGCGGTGCCGACCTGCGCAGGCACAGGGGCTGCAACGGGACGTCCGAAATGCTTTTCCAAAACCTGGCGAAGCACGTCGCCAGACGGAGACGACAGGTGAAACGTGTGATCTGCGCCAACCGCGAGGGTCGACGGTAGAATATCGATCGAGGTGGCGATGCCCACTACCGATTGCCCGGCCGCGAGCGCCTTAGATACCGTCTGGTTTCCCACCGTAGGTTTGTGTTCGGAGCGGCTCGCTCCATCCCGACCGAGGATATGCCAGCGATTGCCGAAGCGACGTTCCCAGAACGCTTTGCAGGGTGCGACCCATGCCGCTGTCGGAACGATCACGATGATTGCATGCGCGGCCTCACCCGAGAGCGAGCGCTCAAGGGCCGGACTTGAAGCCCTACCAAAGGCAACTTCGAGGATCGCATCGACCGGAGACCGTTTATTGGCGGTAGGCATCTCGGTACTTTCTAGGATTTCAGCTTCTCCGGTGGGGCGCAGATCTCGAAAACTCACTGGCGCAGCCTCGTCACAGTGAGCGGCCCCAGCGGCGTCGAGATAAGGTCGAGTTCGATGAGGTCGCTACAAGCCAGGGACATCACACCGGTGACCGGATCGCGGTGGCTCCGCAGGCGGCTCAGAAGCTCGCCGAGCGGCATCGCACCGTCTTCGGTGAGCGCGCCCAAGATTTGCAAGCGCAGCCCGACGTCTACGGGCCGACTGGCGTACTCGAAAACCGTCCTAGCGTTGGTGCAGCGAGGCTCGCGCATGACGTCGGACTCCGTCCGAACCAATGGACGAAGGCCCAGATCGAGCAACGCCTGCGCAATCATGAGACGCTGAGCTATTGAACGGGCCGGCCTGGCCTCGACGATGTCCAGATAGTAGCGGCAATCGTCGCGTTCGACGACGATGGCGTCGACGTCCCATGTCGGAGGCGCGGCAGGAATGGTCGGCAGATACTCGATGGATCGGACCGTCGGGTCGAGCGCAGCTTGCAGCAGCGCATCCCTCATCAGCGGATGCCGCACCGGGACAGATCCACCGCACTTCACAGATACGAACTGACCCACTTGGGGCAGGCGCTCGCTGTTCTTTTTGATAGCCATGTTCAGTCCTCTCTGCGCACTCTACGATTCACAATCATCCGGAAGGCGCTTTGGCCTCGGATCCGCCGAGGTCGGCAGATCGAGGAAAGCATCCGATTCCCAGTCGTATCGGGAACAAACGAGAACAGGGCGCTGCCTCACGACGCCTCGCCGGAGATAGACGTCGCGATCCGCGACTATGGGAACGGGCGTGCCTCGCTGGTGGAGCCTGCAGAGCGGTGCGAGTACGAAGTCAGTAGCGAACAATCGACCCTCAGCACCGCAATCGATGCACGCGCTTGCGGAGCGAGCCTCGGCGAGGCCAATCGCTTCCTCGATTTTGAGAGCCAGTCGTTGCGGAAGTTCGGACCTGCTATTCCAATGGGTGCGCAATACACCGTTTTCGCAGACCATCTGTGTGAAGTAGACAGAGCCGTCGTTCGCTGCAGCTGCCACTCGATCGACAAGGCGCGTGACGACGTGCTGCCAACCCGGGGCGCAGCGGGGATATCCCGGTGCGAACGCCACTCCCCGGAAGGGCCGGACGAAAAGTGTAGGATATTTCTGGATAAGCGCCCCTTGCCACGTCGTCATGTCGCACCTCCCGTTTTTGGTTTCATCAATCCCGCAGTCTTGTGGCTCAGCAAGGAGCTTGCGATGGCGCCATCAGAGCGACGAGCCACCCAGGCGTCTAGATCGAGCGAGGTCGAAAGATCGCAGTAGAGAACGCGTTTGCAGATTAGATTGCAGACAATCGGCACGATGTTCCGTTCACCGACGGCATGACCCAATTCGCGAGCGCTAAGACGGTCTCTTCCAACAGCCCGTTCAATCCGCGCGCGGAGGCGGCGACCGACATTGAGCGCGTGGTATTCCCAAATGCGCTCGCAGTGCCGGGCGAAGGGTTGCGCACAGATCGAAGGGGCGTCCATTGCGCGTAGCGTGATGTGGTGCTGATCAAGCGCAATCAGCAGCAGCCCCTCAGTATCAATGTCGCGGTCATCGCGCTCGTCCACGATGTCATATGCGACTAGGCCATCGTCGTGCTCAGCGACCAACATCCGGACGTCGATGTCTTCGCCGGCGAGGGGGAGAGAGGCGACAAAGCGCAAGGACCGGACCCCCGGGTCCAATAGCAGTTGGACCGCCAGTCTCCGGCAGTTTGATTCATTGCCGTCGCCGAGTAGCGCGCGGCCGGCGACCGAAAGCAGATCGATCGATCGAGAAGGACGAGAGCTCGGTTTTGCCTGCGTCACAAATCGTCTCCGATTGTACCGGGAGAGATCCGTAGGCAGGCCTCCACCCGGTCCGCGCGTCCAAACAGAGCAGGTGACAATCCAGGAGTCAAGATAGTTAGCTATCTAGAATGGTGTGTAGCCGGTCGGGACAGGTGATTGGGGTGTGGATATCTTGGGTTTTTCCGAAAATCAGCACTTCCGCAGGACTTTTCTCGATGGTAGAGAAGTCTAGATGGTCAGCTATCTGGCCGCGGAGGGCCAAGAGGTGCGCGAGCCGAAAAAGAGGGCGTCAAAGGCGCGGGCAAGAGCGGACAAGCGGAGCCAACTCTTGATCTATATGCACCCGAACATAATCCGACGGCTTAAGCTTGCAGCGCTCGCGATGGAGCAGCCGGCATACGAACTCGCGGAAAGGGCGATCGACGAATGGCTGAAGAGCCATCAGCACGAGATTCGGCAGGGGACGGCGAAGATCTCACGCAGTGAGTAGCGGCGAGGCCGCTGGGCGCCATCCCCGTGCTGCGCGACCGCCTTTGCGAGAACGAGGTGGGACGATGGGCTTCCGAGTGGTGGGATGACTTCGCGCGCATGGACCGTCCGGACGGCGATGCCAGGGCTGCCGAATTGAAGCGGATGCTCGCCGCGCTGCGCGAGGTCGTCGCGCCGGGGGCTGGCTCGTCGTAGCCGCCCCTTCGACGACGCGGCCGACTCGGATAGCCTGGTCCGGATCAGGAAGCCCGGGTCAAGCGGATGGCCGCCGAACCGAAGCCTTCGAGGCGCGTGAAGGGGAAGCGGCGGCGCAAGCCGCGCGAGGAGATCGTCGATTACGTCGTCGAGATCGACGGCTGGGACTGGGGCTATGCGTTTTCGCTCAACATGGAGCGGCTGCCGATCGATCCTTACCACGAATTCCGCCACCTGCAGATCAAGGGTCGGCTGCTGGCGCCAACTGAACCGAAGACCGACAGGGTGGAGATCTCTCTATTGCCCTCGCCCGAGCTGGTGGAGGAGAAGCGCAAGGAGTTGACGCCGATTGCGCTAGGCTCGCTCAGTCTCGGCCCGGACGGCGTGCTGGGGAACATCGGCATTCCGTGGGATGCCCTGACGCCGATCCTGCAGATGCTGATCGCCGGCCGCTTCAAGTTCGTCCTGATGCGCGGCACGCGGTTTCGGCCCAGGAGCGCGAAGCTCAACAGCCTGCGGCTCGAGACCAAGCTGACCGAGGACGATCCGTTGCCCGAAGAGGGAGTGGGCGGCGACCCTGCTGCGGGGCTTCAGGCTTCGCCTGGTCCGGAGAAGATCGATGCCGGTGTCGTCGTGCGCGGTGTAGGCAAGGGACGCTCGGCCGCAGCGGGGTGGGAGGTCTGACCGCCCTTTGCATCGTATCGTTTGGCGAGGTCGAGCAGGCGCCGCCTGGTGAACGGGTCGGCCTTCTCTGCAAGGGTCCGCACCCGATGGGCGAGGCCCAGATAGAATTCCTGCTCCATGGTGCGACCCCTCAGCACGCTGAACGGTCGCAGTTGAGTATTTCGCGCCCGGCAAGTCAAGGTGAGGGCGATCGCCTACCGGCTCCTCGGCGGGTTGGCGTCAGGCGAACGACGCCCTCCGGAGCGTCCCGTTCGCGGCAAAGGTCATCGACCTTCGCCCGCATCCGCGTGAGCAGGAGCTCGGCCGAGGCGGTCGCGACGCCGGCCCGCTGCAGCATAAGGATCTCGCGCTCCTGAGCGCGTACCTGTCCCCGCATGCGGGCGATCTCGTTGCGGACCCAGTCGAGCTTCATAGGGCGCTGAGATCATCTGGCACATCGCCGAACTTCCGGATCAGCTTGGCGTCGCTGAAGTCGCCACTGGAGGGATCTCCCGTCCGCGAGAACGCGATAGCGCCGGCGTGGCCGGGCTTCCGGGACAGCGCCTCGGCCCGCATGACCGCGGCGTTGGCGCTCAGGCATTCCGCCGGCTCGCCGGCAGCCACGCCGTCGTCGGATAAAACGAACGGCAGAGCGACGTAGTAGGTCACTTCCGACATCTGTCACTCCTTGTGATCGCGCTGCGCGACGTGGCGCCCGCGCGAGTATCCTTTCGAGACCGCCGCCTTGAGCTCCGCGATCTCGTTCTCGAGAAACTCGCTCGCGACGAGCAGCGCCTTCACCGCCTCCCGGGCGTCCCCGCCGCAGGCTTCGATGGCCTGGTCAGCGGCGGCTTCCAGCCCGTCGCGAGCCGGATTGGTCTGCTCGGGCGTCGCGTACATACGGGCATGCTCCTGTTTTGTTCTATCGAGTCGAGAGCCTCCCTCCGAATTCCCAGGCGCGGCAGCCGGCGCCGGAGGAATCTGGGAGATTGGCGGCCGGCATGTCGGAACCGGCTCCGCTCGTTCGTCTTGAATCCAGGCCGCCCAAACGGAGTTCGGCGTACATGGCCCCCCGAGCCAACTGGAAAGGCTTTCTGCGTCTGTCCCTGGTGACATGTCCGGTCGCGCTCTATCCGGCCACGTCCGAGAGCCAGAAGATCAGCTTCAACCAGCTCAACCGGCAGACCGGCCACCGCATCAAGTATCTGAAGGTCGACGCCGACACCGGCGACGAGGTGCCGAACGAGGATATCGTCAAGGGCTACCAGCTCGAAAAGGACCAGTTCATCGAGGTCACGAAGGAGGAGCTCGAGTCGTTTGCATGAAGCTCGCCGCGGAAGCCGATGGAGCCGAACGGCAGAGATGGATCAACGCCGCGTTGGCGTGGATCGAACTCACTAGCCTGCGGGTGCCGTCGGGCCGCGAGTCGAGAGAAGGGACGGCCTAGTCGTCGGAGAGGCACTCCGGGCAAGTTTCGCCGATCGAATCCAGTACGTCCCGAAGTTCTGCGACGCCATCGTCCGGAGAGATGCCAGACGGTGCCAGACGGTGGATCCTGGCGGGCGAGGTCGAAGGCTCGCTCGCGAGCGTGCGGGTCGGCGCGGTCCTGCATCCACCCGTGCTCCTCGCACTCGCGGATGGCGCCGGCTTCCTGCAACACCGAGATCGCCCACTCGCGCAGCGTCCGGATCGCTGGCCGTCGTTCCTTGAACATCAACATCGAAACGCTCCTTGCCTTCGACGAATCTTGTCGACCGCCGTGCGTTCCGCGCTGCTATCACAGCCCAGGGATTCGGAATGACTGGGGCTGCGTTTTTCCACGTGTTCCCCGCTGTACAGACAGAAGAACAAGGAGTTCGTGCGCCATTGAATTGACGAGTGCGAGTTGCGTGGAGGTGGCCGATGTCCGCGGAAAAGCAGGTGATGGAAGCCGTCGAGCGGTCCCAGGCCATCCTGGCGCGCTACGTGGAACCGGGCGAGCGGGAATGCGAGCGTACGGTCAACGGCCTTCTCGACGTTCTCGATCGCGACGAAGTCGTCGCTGCAGTGGAGGAGCTCGAACGGCGCGGCGAGGCCGTCGAAGAGCTTAGGCACCTTCTCGATCGAGGTCATCCTTCTTGGAGCTCTCCGCCCCGGAAAGCGGCCGATCTCAACCTGCCACCGATGCTGCCCGAGCAGCGGCCGCAGGGTCCAAGCATGGACGGCAGCGACATGCGCCTCGAGGGCTACCGCGTGGAGACGCGAGAGCACGCCGGCGAGTATCCCGACACGATGCCGCGGGTCATCGAAGTCAGCGACGCCGAGGGCAGGAAGGCGGCATACGTGCCGCTCAGCCGCGACGGCAAGGTCGTCGATACTTCGGCGGTCGTGAACAAGCTCAAGCAGTGCGAAGACAGCGAGAGCTAATTGATCTTGGGGGTAGCGCTCTCGATTGCAAGGCTCATCGACTTCAATTGTCGCGCCAATCCCGACGCCCGAAAGGGCGGAACGCGCCCAATAGGACGTGCGGCCACCGGTCGTGTCGAATGCGTGGACGCGGACTTTGTGCTACACTCGCTCTGCTTGTATGGCGACATGGGCGCGCTTCCCTTTTCGGTCTTATCGGTCGCCTTACCCCGTCGCAGGCCTGAGTGGCTGTGTCTTGCTATCATTCTGTAACCAACGTCAATTCTATGGAGCATCGCAATGGAACCATCCGTCATCGCGGCCAGCGTCGTCGCGTTGCTGACGCCTTACTTGAAGAAAGCTGCCGAGGAGTTCGCCGGCGAAGCCGGGAAGGGTGCGGCGACGTTCGTGCAGGAAAAGGCCAAGGCGATCTGGGAACGCCTGCGCAAGGCCTTCAGTGCCGACCCGTCGGCAACGGCTGCGCTGAACCGCTTCGAAGCCGACCCTAATGCCGCCAAGGATGAAGCCGAAGCGCAGATCGCAAGCCAAATCGCCCGAGACAATGGCCTGCAGACGGAGCTCGCGGCGGCTATTGCCGAGGTCAAGCGGGCGGCGCCGCAGATCCGCGTGGTCCAGAACATGAAGGAGGCTGAGGAAGTCGTTGGGCTGAAGGCGAAGCGGATGACCCGGGGGAGCGCCGAGGTGTCGCAGCACATGGACAAGGCAAAGAAGGTGACGGGAGCCGATTTCGACGAGATTGGCTGAGGCTCCCCTCAGTGCCCGACGCGGAGATCGCGGACCTATTCTTCCACGGCGTGACGCAAGCCTACATCGGGGCGCCGCGCTTCGTGCGGAGGGAATGGCTCGAGGACGAGTTGCGAGAGCAGCTGGACCGGCCGGATTGCCGCTTTGTGCTCGTCGTTGCCGAACCCGGCTCTGGCAAGTCCAGCTTTATTGCCCAGCTCGCCAACAACAACACCGACTGGCCCGTGTTCTACATTCGGCGCGATCAAACGACGTCGATCGGCGAGACCAGTGCGCGTTCCTTCTTGCTGCGTATCGGCTGGCAGCTGGCCGCACTTCGACCAGAGCTCTTCGACCTGGACTCGGTTGAGGTCGATGTCACACAATCTGTCGGCGATATCCCGGAGGGTGCCGACGTGATCGGCGCGCGCGTCGAGCGACTACGCGCCTCGCCATTCCACCAAGCCGCCATCCGTATCTCGCAGACCGTGGAGCGCGCAGCCGGCAAGCTAATTGGCTTGAGTGTCGGCGAATGGATCACCGATCCACGCCTACTTGCCGTGGACGATCTGCAGGAGATGGGTCTATTCGCCCCGGCGCGCCGCCTCGCAAGGGTCGAGCCTTCTGCCCAGCTAGTCATCCTAGTGGACGCGGTGGACGAGCTGGCTTTCGGCGAGGCCGAGGGCAATTTGCTCGAATGGTTGGCGAACGGGCCTGACCTCCCCAACAACGTCAGAATCGTCGTGTCCTGCCGTCCCGCCTATCGTCAACTCGACCTGTTCACGGAGCGGCGGAAGGGACCGCTCCGCCTTCTGCCGCTCGACGCGCATGACCCGCGTGTCCAAGAGGATGTCTCGCGCTATGCCGAGCTGCTGGTGCGGCAGGCCGCCGTCGCCGCGGCAGTCGAGCAAGCCGGCCGATCCTCGCGAGCCTTCGTCTCGGAATTGACACTGCGGGCGGATGGCAACATCGGTTATGCGGCCGCCATCGGCCGCGCGTTCGACCAGGCGTTGGCCCGTCCCGAGCAGAAGGTTCTGATCGAGCGCCTCCTCCGCCTCGATTCTCTCCCCGAGGACCTCGGCGCGCTCTTCGCCTTTTTTTTGAAACTCATCCGGGGCGGGCCCGGCCGGAGCCGCATCAAGGTGATCGACACGGTCACGGGCGAGAGCGCGCTCCTAGAGTCCTGGTCAGAACTCTATCAACCCATCCTCGCACTGCTCTCTATTGCCCAGCAGCCCCTCACCCTCGACCAGGTGCAGGGGATTAGCGGGACCGCAGCCGGCCGCGCCCAAGTGGCTCAGGCGCTGGGCTGGCTGGAACAATTCCTCAGCCGGATCGGCGACGCTTATCAACTCTATCATGCCGCCTTTGCCGACTTCATGACTGCGCAGACGACGCTCGACTCTCCGTCAACCGCCGACCTTTGGGTCGACGCCCGGCTGGAACATCGCAGGCTTGCGCGCGCCGTGGCCGAGGTATCGGCCCCAGACGTTGTTTTTGACGATACCCCTGAGCTCCACCGGCGGGGCCGCCGAGCCTATGCAAGACTCCACTACGTCACGCACCTTTGCCTGGGCGGGGATTTTGAAGGGGCAGCGAGCGTACTGACGCAGATCACGTGGCTGCGGAAGAAGACGGCGCGATGTGGGATTGAGGCAACGCTTGGCGATTTCAGGGTTTACGCGTCGACCGCCGAGGTGATCAGCGACGAGGTGGGGAGGACGGCAGACCTATTGACCGCCGCGGCCCGCATTCTCCGGGACGACCCTGGGCAGTTTGATCTTCAGGTCAAGCTGCGATCGCCGCCGGACCTCAAATCAAAACTCGCTTTCGAGTCCGCGGCGCTTCCCGGATTGGTGCCCGTTCGATCGGGCGACTACGCGAAGCCTAACGCCGTCCTCAGCCTCCGCAGGGTGCCGAGCGCTGTTACGTGCGCAGCCGTGCTCGCCATAGCACAAAGCGTGCTCGGTCTCTATGGGACGGCCAGCGGTGAAATTGTGGCTATAGATGTTCCGTCAGGGAAGATTAAATACAGCATCAGGGCACACGACGATGATCTGCGTTGCCTAGCGTTGTCCCCGCAGGCAGGCCTTCTCGCCAGCGGCTCGGGTCACTGGCTGGACGCCCATTTTGACGTGTCGATCAAGCTTTGGGATATGGCCACTGGCAAGTTCATTCGCACCCTCATGAGCAATGAAATGGGAGACTCCACCGAAGGCGCACATGCGCAGCCGGTTGGAGCACTCGCCTTCGCGCAGGACGGTGACGTGCTCATATCCGCTGGCTGGGACCGCGTAGTCAAGGTCTGGGACCCAGCGGCCGCGAAGCTGCTGTTGACGCTGGAAGGTCATACGGAAGGGATCAACGCTGTCGCAGTCAGCACCGATCAGTCCAAGATCATCTCGGGCTCAACCGATCAAACTGTTAAATTCTGGAGCCTGGATACGGGGGAACATTTGCGCTCGGCGGACCTCAAGCTCGGCTCTGTGCTTGCCTTGGTCCCGCTGCGTGACCCGAGGTGGGTCGTCGCCCTGGCGGAATACGGCGCGATTAGGATTGACATCGAGGACGGTGCGCTCAAGCCGATCTACCTAGACGAGGACCGCATCCTTTGCCTCGACGAGCAGGACGACGGACACCTGAGAGCAATTTGTGAGTCAGGGCGACGGCTTTTCATCGACGCCCAAGATCCAGACGGGCCGATCTGCTATCCGCTTCGTCAACCTATGACGGTCGCCGCATGCGATCGCGACCTGCCTTGGGCGGTGGGCGCCTTTAACCGACAGGTCGTGGCCGTGGATGTGCGCGAGACGACGCACGCGGACGATGACACCGAAGGCCACGTTGGACGTGTCGCTATGATCGCCGGCTCGCGCTCAGGCGCGGTGGCTGCGACAGTTGGCCTGGATGGCGTGATTTGCTGTTGGAAGTCGCCGGAATGGCGGCAAACGAACTCTCATGCGCACGGGGAGAACCTGATTTGCGCTTCCGGCATCGATCGAGGAAGATTCCTCACCCTCGGACGCGACGTCGGCAAGATCTGGCGCGTCGAGGACGACGATCTTCGATGTGAGCGGCAGTGGAAAATCCCGAGGCAAGACGTACCGATACTCGGCCAACGATTTAAGCCGCACTGGTCTGACGCCGCCGCGACCGAGCGATTTTGCTTTCTGATCCAGTATGACATGCTTTGCCCCTTCATGATTTTCGATACTCGGACGTCCGAAGTCTTGGACAGCGGCGCACTGGGAAGGCCACGGGGGTTCCACGCCTTCATGGGAGACGCGGCGGGCGCGCCGATGCACGCATCGGGATATTTTGGATATTTGGCTGCGGATTACGCGCGCGACATCGTTATTCTGGATTTGAATATGGAACCTGACCTTTTCATATTAGATCTGTTTGAACCGAAAATGCGACGCTTTCCTCGGCACAGGCTCTATGGGGGGCTCGAGGCTCTCGAAATCCTTCCATCGCTTCACTGCGCTATAGAATTGTCTGAAGGGGTCGTTGCGGCGCTCGACTACTTGAACCACCGCGTCATGTGGCAAAGGGCCTGTGGAGCCGTCAGCATCTTCGTCGACGACGAAGGCGGCTGTCTGTATAGCCTCGCTGGCGACGGCAACATCTTGCGCTTCGATGTCAAAACTGGCCGCCAGAAGACCTATAGTTTCAACCTTCGGAAGAGCCGAACGCACATATTAACGGTGCTTGATGGTGACATCGTTGTGCTGTCCGACTGGGACAACTTCTTGACGTTCTGCAAGTTGAGTGCAGAAAGTATAGTCGGAGTGGTTGGGCTGGACTCGAAGGCTGTGGGTTGCGCTCTGTCCCGTTCTGCCCAGCAAATTCTCATAGTGGAAGATGTCGGCCGATCCACAACGTTTCAATTTCTGGACCCGTAGAAGAGCCTTGAAAGCCGGATCGCGCCTTGAGCGCGGTTGAAGCGTTTATCGCGGCCGATTAGGCACTCGCTGTGTTGGGTTTATGAGAACGATCCTGACCGCGCTTGGAGCGAGGAGGGCGCTTGTCAGTGTGGCGCCGGAACCGCGCCGATCAATCTTAGGCCGCGGCAGGCTGATCTTCCTTCACGCCGCGGGCGACGATCCGCAGTGTCCCGTCGGGGAGGAGCCGCTGCAGCTTCAGGGCCTCGTCGACCGGTGCGGTCATCCAGGTCTCGACCTCTTCGGACGTCGTCAGGATCACCGGCATCGCTTTCGGATGGATAGTGCCGACCTCGACGTTGGCCTCCGTCGTCAGGAACGCATAGAGGTCGTTGGTGGTCTCGCCTTCTTTGACCTTCCGGACGGACGTCCAGTTGGTCCAGATACCGGCGAAGCAGGCGAGCGGTCGGGATTCGTCGAGGGCGAACCAGATGTCGCCGCCTTCGGCCTTGTTGAACTCGCTGAACGAGTTGAACGGCACCACGCAGCGGTGCTCCGGCCCCAGCCAGCGCGTCCAGTGTTTGCTCTTCACGTTGCGGATGTTGGTCGTGCCGCCGTCGGGCTCCATCCGGAGCAACTCCTTGAAATCGACCTCCTTGCCCTTGGCTTGCAGCTTCTCGGCCCGCTTCTTCGTCGCGTCCATGAGGGCTTTCGATGACGAGGGCATGCCCCAGCGCGCGCTCGCGAGCTCGCGGCCGTCGACTCCGGTCCGGACGATCGGCGCCTTGTAGTCGGGGAAGACGCCGGGCATCGGCGCAAGGTTGCCGACGTACCGGTTGACGACACGGAACAGCGCGCTGATAGCGGCCTGGTTGGTGGTGATTGAATACAGGTTGCACATCGTCAGGACTCCGGAACCGCCTGGCGAGGGCGCTGCGCCAATTGTAGCAGAGTGGCCGCCGGGCGGCGATCGGCCTTAGCGCATTTGCTGCAGCGAAGTCGGCTCGCCAAGTCATGGACGAACGTGGTCGGTGGGTGCCCGTCGTTCTCGCCGACAATGTTGAGACCAAGTTCAACTGCGTGCCTTTGGACGACGTCAGGCCGCCGGCCTGGAAAATCGAAGGAGGCGCGGATGAAATGCCCTTCCTCGCCATGCCGCCGGCCGGTGAGCTGCGCCAGGATTACCCCAATTCGTAAAACGGCATCGCGATAGGAATGCGCAGACCCTACTCATTCCCCACGATGGCGCCGTACTCTACCGGTCTCCATTCGTTGGTAGTGCGGTCAAATTCAACGAACTGCTGGTTCTCGACCGAGAAAACCCTCAACCCAGGAAACGGGGCAATAGCGCCCTGAACGGCGATTGGCCTCTCAGGCGAGCCTGGTGGAGCTATGTGGACGAAGGTCGGCCGGAACAGGAAAAGCCCTATGGTCCGAAAGTTCTTCACGACCCATTCGTTATTCCCACTGCGGCGGTCGATGCTCCTCGCGCAGAACTCCGCCGTTGGCTCGTCGCCGTCGTATTCGAGATTTCCGTCGGCATCCCGATAGGTTCCGCAATCTGACGGGTGAACGGCGCAGACCGAACCTGCATCGTCGACGTCGAGAATTATGCCGATGCACCCAACGGCGTTCGCCTCGGCGTAGTCGATGTTGGGCTCCCCGGGCCCGACGTCGGTAGGCAGAATGGTCGAGCAGCACAGGCCCTTTTCGCTCAATGCTTGGGCCCGAAGCAGATCGTCAGGAAATCGCAAGGCATCGTCTCGCCTCATGGGCGTCGAAAAATGGACGACGAGAGCTCCACGTTCGGCGAGGAAGCTGCGGACCGAAAACGTCGCCGGCGCTTCATCCGAGGCTCGGTTGACCTGCGCGGGGGGCGCGGGCGGAACGCCACCGTCGTCGTCTTTTTCGGCCATGCTAGGTCATCTCCGCGCGGTGCATACTCCTGAAGATCGACTCAGGCTTCAAAAATCCTGTCAAGCTGAATCGGCCTCCCTCGATCCCCATCCCGCATGAAGAATGCACGCCGCAAGGGCCTCGCGGAAGTGGCCACCGCAGCAGGTCATGTTGCCGTAAGCATCGCCGCCCGCGATTTCGTCGGCGATATGAGAAGACCGAACGTGGATAGAGCACTCCTGCAGCGATCGGAATTCCGGCAGCGTTGTAGGCGAAGGCGAAGAACAGGTTCAGTCGGATGTTGTTCATGGTCGCGCGCGAAAGCCGTCGGGCGCGAACGATGCGGGTGAGGTCGGCCTTCAGCAGAGTGACGCCGGCGCTCTCCATGGCGACCTCCGTGCCCGTACCCATGGCGTTCCCGACCTCGGCTGCGGCCAGCGCCGCCGCGTCGTTCACGCCATCGCCTGCCATGGCGACGATGCGCCCCTGTTTCTGCAGTTTGGCGAACACGGCGCCCTCTGATCAGGCAGAACCTCGGCCTCCACGTCAGCAATTCCTAGCCGGCGGGCCACCGCCTGCGCCGTGGTCCGGCGCGAAGGTCCAGGTCGACCTGCGGCGCGCGGTGCGTACCAGCCTGGCCGCACGGTTGATGAACCCCGCCAACTTGGCGGCCCCGGCCGAGGCGACATGCTGCGTGCGGGTACTGGCGCCGGCGAGCGGTCGGGTGCTAATGATCATCCAGCATAGCGAGGCAACTCTCCCGCCGGGACGCTGCTAGTCGACATCGGTAATCCGCTCGATCTGGAGGTCCCGACCTGCTCTCGACCGACGCGGTCCAGGTCAAAGCCGGGGCCGCCGTCCGGATCGACGGCTGGGGCGGACAGTCCATCAAAGGACGGTCGTCCGCGTTCACCCCCGCCGGCTTCCTGAACGTCTCGGCGCTCGGCATCGATGAGCAGCGGGTCCGGGTGACGATCAACTTCGCGGATCCGCCCGAGGTGTCGGCCTCGCTTGGTCACGACTACCGGGTCGTCGTCCACGTGACCACCTGGAGCGCTCCGGACGCCCTGACCGCGCCGGTGAGCGCCTTATTCCGAAAAGGCGACCAGTGGGCCGTTTTTGCCGACGAGAACGGCCGTGCCAAAACCGTCCCAGTCCAAATCGGACACCGGAATAACCGGTCCGCCGAAGGTCTCTCCGGGCTCGCAGCGGGAGACCAAGTCGTACTGCACCCTAGCGATCGGATTTGCCGATGGAAGCACCATCGATCAGAGGGCAGGGCGCTGACGGGCTATCCCTAGGTACCCAGAAGGCGCTGCGGGTTGCCGGGATGGTGCCCGAGACTCCGATCTTCCATTGGTCGGACATCGACGGCCACGGCACTAGGATCTTCCGGCCATCGAGCGCTCTATCGCAGAATGGCGGGGGCAAGTCCCCCCCGAGCGGCCTTCGCCCGCGCGATCCTCCCGATTCCGGCACGACCTTGCCACCCATCTCGCAGGCGAGGACGCCAAACTTCTGGAGCAGGAGGAGCTCGATCCGGTGCTTCCGGACCTCGCGGCGCTTGACCGAGGTGCCTTGGTGCCCTGAGAGCGAGGTCGTCGGGTCGCCACACGACCCCGTTCTCGTCGGAGAAAACGGGGCTCTGAGAGGCAATCGGATGCCCCCACGGGTGATTGATCATCTCGGCGCGGGCGGATCGGCTCCAAGGTCGCTCCGGTTGACTTCGTCCGACGAACCCAACGGAGCAGCGAACGCGCCTTAGCTTCCCATAGCTTCCGGGTGACGAAAATGCGGGTCCCCCGGGGGGCTCCCCCGGTGTAGACGTCGCGCGCAGGCCGAGCCACGAGGGCCGACTTTTAGTCGTAGGCGGCTTGCGCCTGAAGACCGCTCCTGAAGTGGTTTTTGCCGACGAGAGGGGGGCGTGTGGGACAGGGCCTCCGTACGAAGCCCGCGGGGCAGGTATTGCCCGCCAGTCAGATTGCCAGCAGTAAGAAAATCCACGCCTGCCCACCGGATAGAGGGCCGGGTCGAAATGGCTAGAGATGCCGTCCATAGCGAGGCGGATGCCCGCGTTGTTTGCTCAATCCTCCCCACGCCCGTTATAGTTGCCGAAAAAGGTAGGAAGGACCACCCGATTCTCGGAATTCGTCGCGACTAGTCCTTCATACATCACCAGTCGGGGTTTCAGGGATGGAAGAGCCGCGAGAACTAGAGGAAGCCGAGGAGGCGACTGATCCGGAGTCCGATCAGGCCCCCGGTGGCATGCCTGACCGGCGCATACCTGCGACCCGCAAGCATCTTGCTGAAGTCGACTCCCAGACGGAGTTCCTAGGCAAACTTGCTCCGACCGAGCTCAGGAGTGCTCTTCGGGAAGTAGTCGCGGGTTCGAGGGCTGTCCTTCCAGAATCCCTGGTTCGGCTGGCAGTCACAGCGCACCATGCCCGAGATCGACGCTTGCTCAGCCTGTCCTTTGAAGCGCTAACCAAGACGGTGACGCCTCTGCTTGCCAATCAGGCGTGGGACCTAACCGGGGAGGACATCAAGGATCAAGTTCAAGAGATTCTCGAACAGCTTTTCGAAGGCATCCGGGCAGGCAAGAGCGGCATGGCAGGACGCGTCTTCGCAGCCTGGGCGAAACGACGTTCGATTGATCTCTACCGCAAACGCGCTGCGCGCTTTGAAGGCGCATTCGCTCGGAAAGAGCCTGCCCTGGATTTCGACCCGTTGGATGACGTTCCCGACGGGATTCCGAGCCAGGAAGCTCGGGCGATGTTGGAACGGCACATCCGAAAACTGCCGACCATACACGCCCTGGCCTTCATTCGCGTCCACGTCTTCGGGATGACGCGGGCGGAGGTCGCAAAACAGATGGATGTAGACGTCCGGACCCTGCACGATTGGCTCAAGAAGTCCGCCGAGGTCCTTGGGCATGATGGAGAAGACGATGAAACCGACTAGCAAAGCCGATCTCGACACCGTGCTCGACGAGTTCGCCAGTCTGTCGGGGCCTCCGGACTCTGCAACGCTGCGTTCCTTCGTCAACAATTATCCTGAGTTCGAGCGCGAACTGATCGAGTTCGCAACGGATTGGATTGCGACAGACGCCTTGCGGAGCAAGCAGCCGATTACGGCGGAAACCGTTGGCAGCATCGTCAACCGGACCATGAGCCGGGTTCAGGCAATCATGGATGCAGAGGAGCGCCCGAAGCAGCTCGTCGACCTAGCCGCAGATATCCGTGCGGCTGGATACGACTTCCAGTCGTTCCAGCGAACGGTCAACATCGACCGCTCCATCCTGGACTGCTTGATCGACCGTCTCATCAATCCGGCCACGCTCCCTGCAAGGTTGGTCGCGGTCGTATCGGACGCCTTGAAGAGGACGGCAGACGAATTTCGGGACTACGTCCGGCTCCCACCGGCGCTTGCGTCGGCCAATAAATCGCGAGGTCGCCCCCGTGCGGTGCAGGTCGACTTTTCGATGCTGGTTCGGGATTCGGACCTGCCAGATACCGACAAGACGCGTTGGCTCGCCGAAGAGCCCGACCCGAAACTCGCGGCATAGCTATGGACAGCTTCGGGGCCGTAAGAAAGCTGGCGCGTGAGAAGCACGCAGCGATGAGGTCTTCCGGGTCGGGAGGGACCGCAATGGAGCTGCTCGCCGCGGCACGCCGAGAGACCGGCATCGTCGTTCGATCGATAGCTCCGGAGCATCCATTGCTGGGCGGCGGTGACGGCGCGCTTCGCCGCAAGGGCGACAAGCCGTCGATCTATCTTTCGTCCGCTCTTGCGCCCGACGTGGCTGCCTACGTGGAGGCGCACGAATTCGGTCACTTCTGGATCGAAACCCCGGACGAGCCTGCCGTAACACCCCGGAACTCGGACCCTGGAGCTCCGGAGGAGGGGACACCGCTCGGACTGCGGCGGGTCGAGGCGTATAGCCCGCAGGAATTGCGAGAGAGGTACGCGAACGTCTTTGCGCGAGAGTTTCTTCTGCCTGGTCCGGGGGCCGCTGCCCGCTTCGAGGCAGGTGCGTCCGGATCGACGATCGCAGCAGACCTCGGTGTGCCGATCGGCCTGGTAAACCAGCAACTCGCTGTTGCGTTCCTTCTTCCCGACGTTCCTATCCAAGCGAAGCCGGCGGATCGGGAGCGGCCGGGCCTCGACGATTCCCAGAAGGTGGCGGCCGAGTTCGAAGGAGCACCGCTGCTGGTGGAGGCCGGGCCCGGCACTGGTAAGACCCGCACGTTAATCGCCCGGATCGAGTATCTCCTGGCGAAGGGCGTTCCAGCACCATGTATCTTGGCGCTCACGTTTTCGAACAAGGCGGCTAGGGAGATAAGGGAGCGGGTCGCAGCCGCAGCGCCAGAGGCCGCGGCGGAGATATGGGCGGGGACCTTCCATGCCTTCGGGCTGGAGCTTCTCCGCAAATACGGCGCCCTCGAAGGCATCAAGGAGCCCGTCAAGCTTCTCGACCAGGCAGACCAACTCGCCTTCCTCGAACGAGATCTTCCACAACTCGGGCTCGACCATTATCTGCGGCTGCACGAACCGCTGTTTGAGCTCCGCAATATCACCAGCGCGATCTCGCGCGCCAAGGACGAGGTATTCTCCCCGGCCGAGTACGCGGCGGCGGCGGCGCGCATGCGCTCGAGGGCGGGCTCCGACGACGATGCCATCCTGCGTGCCGACAAGGCTGCGGAGGTCGCGCGGGTCTATGCCCATTACGAAACGCGTCTACGCGCAGACGGAAATGTGGATTTCGCCGATCTGATCAACAGGTCGATCGAGATACTGAAGAAGCATCCGGACGTCCGCGACGAGCTACATCGGCAGTACGTTCATGTCCTGGTAGACGAATATCAGGACGTTAATCGCGCCAGCGCCCTTCTTCTGAAGGAGCTCGCAGGCGATGGCGAACGACTTTGGGTCGTGGGTGACGCGCGGCAATCGATCTATCGCTTTCGGGGCGCGGCGCCGTCGAACACCACCGAGTTCGAGAAGGACTATCCGAACGGCAAGCGCCTCGCGCTGGCAGTCAACTACCGCTCGCGGAAGCAGATCGTCGAGACCTTCGGCGGTTACGCCCGTCGGATGACCGTGGGCGGCGGACGGAACAGCTCGCTGCGGTCCAGTCGCGGTCCCGGCGCCGATCCGATTGATTTCAACGTCGCGGCCGACAGGAGTTCAGAGATCGCGGGCATCGCCGCGGCGATCGAGCGATATCGCAAAGCGGGCTGTCCGTACCGGGACCAAGCGGTTCTCTGCCGATCGCATTCGAACCTTCAGAAGATCGCGGAAGGTCTCGAGGCATCCGGGATTCCGGTCCTCTACCTTGGTGACCTGTTCGAACGGCCGGAGATCCGCGATCTTCTTTCGATCCTTTCCTTCGTGTCCGAACGTCGGCGCGGCGGCCTGATGAGAGTGGCGACGCTTCCGCGCTGGCGCATGAAGTTGAGCGACGTCCGGGCGTTCCTGGCATTCGCCGAGCAGACCGACAAGACGCCGTTTGCGGCGCTCGCCGATATCGCTCGCCTCGAGGGCCTCTCGGCGGAAGGCAGGTCCGTCCTCGCGCGCCTCGGGTCGGACTTTGATGAAATCGGCTTCAAGACCGGCCCTGGACAGTTGTTGACCCATCTTCTGTTCGAGCGCGGCCTGATACGCGATTACCTTCCGGGAAATTCCGCGGCCGATCAGCAGCGGCGCCTCGCGATTCATCAGTTCCTGCAGTTCGCGATCGAGAACGACTGGTCGGACGAGGGCGATCCCAAGCGCCGGCTGCTCGGCTGGATCCGCAGGCTCGAGGCCTTCGGCGATGAGCGGGCGCTGCGCGAGATGCCCGCCGCGATCGAGGGGATCGACGCCGTCCGGCTCATGACCGTTCACGCGAGCAAGGGTCTGGAGTTCGCCGTCGTCCACCTGCCGGTGCTCGGCAGCGGAATTTTTCCGTTGAGGCGCATCGGGACCACGTGCCCGGCCCCGGCGGGCATGTTGCCCTCGACGGCCGAGGAATCTCACGCGGAGGAAGAGCAATGCCTCTTTTTCGTCGCTCTGTCCCGCGCCCGCGACCATCTGTCTCTGTCGCGCGCCTGTCGCTACTCCGACAGTCAGAGATCCAACCCGTCCCCCGCGCTGGATGCCATCGCGGAATTCTTGCCTCGCGAGCCGGACGCCGACCCGAATTGGACGAGAAGGCCGCCGGCGCGCGCCGTCGGAGGCGACCGGTCCGATCTCGCACGCGCAGCGCGCGAGCACGACGGCCGGGACATCGAGCTCTACCTGGGATGCCCGCGCCGCTACCTCTATCAGGTCATTTTGGGTCTCAGCGGTTCGCGGGAGGACAACGGCTATGTCCGATTTCACCGCACGGTCTATCGCGTGCTCGGCTGGATGGCCGCTCAGCCCGGGAAGGTGACGGCGGACGCTCTCAAGGCGGAGACAGAAGCGCGCTGGGCCGAGTCGGGACCGACGGACCATCCGCTGCAACCGTTGTATCGCGCATCGGCCCAAAGAATACTGGATCAAGCGAACGCCAGGCCGCGCAATGGGGTTCGCTTCGGGGAAACCCTTACCGCCGACATCGACGGCCACAACATCGCACTGAACGTGGACGAGATCGAACGGGACGGCCGCGGCTTCGTGCTGCGCCGGCTGCGCACGGGCAGATCGCCGAAGAATAGGCCCGATCACCGCGCGCTCCACGCTTTGATGGCGGAAGCAGGTCGACAAGAGCTCGGCAACGGCGGCAGGTTCGAGATCCGTTATCTATCCTCCGACGACGTCGTTCCGGTCTCCTTCGCTCGCGTCATGGCGGACAGGATCGACGAGGTCCGCGCCGTCGTGACGGGTTTGGCGAACGGCAGCTATCCCGCGGTCCAGTCGGAGGACTGCCCCCGCTGTCCGCACTATTTCATCTGCCAAGCCGTTCCCGACTGACTTCCGGTTTTGCCGTTCCGACGCGACTGATCCCTTAGAGCAGATCGACCGATCCTCGGTCGGCCGAACGAAAGGGCTTCAGAAATGCGTCCCATCGAAATCTTCATCCAAGGCGCCCGCGTCCCCGAGATATTGGTGGCGACCGCCGCGCCGGTCGACACCGTGGCAGGGGTGCTCGCGGGTCTCGATCATCCAATCCAGATTCGCGAAGAAACGCTGGTCTTCGTCGAGGATGTGCATGGACCGCTCGATCCGGAAACGTCCATCGAGGAGTTGCTGCCTCTGCGCTTCGACGAGGAGGCCATCGTGGCTCCGCTGCGTCTCCACGTCACGAAATGCCGGCATGTAGCGGTGTCGGTCCGCTTCAACGGCGAGAGCGAAAATCGTCGTTTTGCTCCGGGGTCGACCATCGGACGGGTGCATCACTGGGCAGCCCGCCGTGCATTTGGCCTCTCACCGCGCGACGCAGCCGAGCATGTTTTGCAGATCACCGGTACGGACAAGCGACCCGACCGGGACGTCCATATCGGCACGCTCACCGGCGACACCTGCGCCGTCGAGTTCGACCTCGTTCCGCGAAAGCGAGTGGAGGGCTGACGATGAATTGCTCGATGCGCCCGGACGAAGCCGTCTTCCGCCGGCACCTGGCCGGCGGGAGCTTCCGCACGGGCGTCGCCTCAGGCCGGTGGTGCACGGTCAGCGTGTCCTGGCCCTACGCCATCTTCAGCGTGCGCGCCGTCGACGGCATCGAATACGGTCTGCGGTTCGATTGCCAGGATTATCCCAGGACCCCGCCGACGGCGCGACCATGGGACATCGAACGTGACGCGCCGCTCGCTCCGGAGCGTTGGCCGACCGGTGCGAACCGGGTGTCCTTGGCCTTCAATCCCGGCTGGAAGAATGGCTCCTGCCTTTATGTGCCTTGCGACCGGCAGTCGATCGAGGGACACGCGAACTGGCTCAACGAGCATCCCAGTCTCATTTGGGATCCAGAGGTCGGCATCGTGCACTATCTCCGCATTGTGCACGATCTCCTCAATTCAGGTGATTACGGAGGCCGGCGTGTCCCATGAGCCTTGTCTCCGCGTCGCGCGACCGTTGTGGAATGAACTCGTCACCGAACTGCGCCGGCGCACAGAGGAGCGCCATGAGTCCGGCGCGTTTCTTCTCGGCCACAAGGGTGAGCTCGGGCGGATTGCGTCCGCCGTTGTGTACTATGACGAGCTCGACCCCCACGCCTACGACACCGGCGTTTGCGTTCTCCATGCCGACGCGTTCGCGAGGCTTTGGGACCATTGCGCCAGGCTCGGGCTTGCGGTGGTCGCCGATGCGCACGTCCATCCGTTTGGAGCGCAACAGAGCCTTTCCGACAGGCAGAACCCCATGATCGCGCGCGCCGGCCACATCGCGATCATCCTACCCCGCATGGCCAGCCCTCCCGTGCGGCGATGGTCGGTCGGCATCTACGAATATCTCGGCGACCATCGTTGGCGCGCACACGGCGGTTGTCGGCGCGGGCGCGTTCTCAAGATCGAGGATTCTCAGTGATGAATGACATCGACTTGCTGACCGACAGCCTGAACCGGCTTGTCAAACTGGCTCTCGATTCCGGGGAGGCGTCGAGCGTGGAAGAGGCCGGGCGCATCTTTGCCAGCTATCGCATGCAGATCGTGGTCGGACCCGATGTTGCGAAAAGCGCTGTGCTGCAGGCCGCCCTGCTTACGGCCGTCAATTGCGCGTCGCGCTGCATGCTCGGCGGCGTGACCGTGGTCGGCGCATGTGGATCGCTCCTAGTGGCTCTTCCGTCCTTCGGAGGGCTGCCGGACGCCATGCGCGGCTTGGGCGCACGGATGGCCGACGCGCCGGACCCGGCGGTCCCGACATTGGTGATTGGTGATGTCATGCCCGAAGGGATCGAGCGTCTCGCGATTCGTGCGACTTTCGCGCATTGGTGTGGCGGCGTCGTTCCGCTCGCGAGCGGCTTGAGGCTCGGGGAGAACGGCTCGTTCACGCCGGCGGGCGTTCTCGCTGGCGCCATTGGCGTCGCGGAGATTTTCCAGCGTCTTCGCGGCGGACTGCCCATGGCGTGCCGTCGTGCAGCGGGGCTTGATCTCTGGGACTACAGTCGCGACTGGATGCGTGGGACAGAGGCTCCGAGTGCGAGCCGTCTTCCGTCTTCGGCCTGGATTATCGGCCTTGGCAATCTCGGTCAGGCATATCTGTGGACGCTCGCGCTGCTTCCGTACGGCGGGGAGGCCGCGGAGTTGGTGATGCAGGACGTGGACGTGCTCGCCCCATCCAACGTCAGCACATCGCTTCTGACTTTCCTTGACATGATGCGGCGGAAGAAGACCAGAGCGCTCGCCGACTGGGCCGACGCTCGCGGGTTCAAGACAAGGATCATAGAACGTCCCTTTGCGGCGGACTTCCGGATCGGCGCGCGCGAGCCGTCGGTCGCGCTCGTCGGCGTGGATAACGCGTTGGCGCGGCAGGCTGTCGAGGATGTGGGTTTCGCGCGCGTGATCGAGGCGGGCCTAGGTCGTGGCCCGCAGGACTATCTCGGCATCGACCTGCATACCTTTCCGGCGTCGAAGCCCGCGCGGGAGGTCTGGGCGGACATCTCACCATCCGATCCCGAAATCTCACAGCCGGCATACCGCGCGATGCTTGAAGCTTCTGGCGACCGCTGCGGCATCGTGCGTCTCGCTGGCCGCTCGATCGGCGCGCCCTTCGTCGGCGCCGTTGCTGGCTCCATGGTCGTCAGCGAGCTGGTGAGGTTGTCGCTCGGCGGGCCCAGACACGAACTCGGGTCCTGCCATCTCCGCGATCTCCAAGGCAGAACGATCGTAATGGGAAGGCCGTGGGAAGCCTTCAATCCCGGAAGTGTCGGGATCGCCGCATGACGAGTGCACCGGCAAGCACAGCGATCCCGCCTTTGGCAGGTCTTCTCGCTTGTTGGGTATGGATCTGTCCGCGAACTGGTCTGCAGGACCAGAAACGCAAACAGCCTCCTCGACGGCGTACAATCTGGATTGATTCCCTTGGACATGTGTCGCCCTAGGAGGCACTCAGCCAGCTCCGATGTGAAAAGAACGATCAATTCGAGGTCCAAATGCTCGACAAGCGTACCAGCGAACCACACGTCATCTGCCCGAGGTGCAGCCACCAGATTCCACTAACCGAATCGCTTGCCGCGCCGCTACTCGAGGCTGAGCGGGAAATCCATCGGCGCGAATTGGACGCCAAGGAGGGTGACTACCGCCAAAGGATGGATGACGTCTGTCGTAAGGAGGAAGAGCTTGCCCAAGCGCGGGCGGCGATTGCCGACGAGATTGCACAGCGGCTTCAGGAGAAAACCGATCAGATCAGGATAGAGGAGCAGAAGAAAGCTAAGGAAGCGGCTGCCGCCGAACTGCAACTTTCGAGAACCCAGCTTGCCGAGATGCAGGATACTCTCACGCGATACGATGCCAAGCTCGGCGAAGCGCAGCAGGCACAGGCGGAGGTGCTTCGCAAACAGCGTGAACTTGACGAACAGAAGCGCGAACTCGACCTAATTGTCGAGAAGCGCGTCAACGCCAGCCAGACAGAGATCCACGTCAAGGCTCGCCGGGAGGCTGAAGACGAGCTCAAGGCACAGGTCTCGCAGAAGGACGCCCAGATCGAGTCCATGGGGCGGACTATCGAGGAGCTAAAGAGAAAGGCAGCCCAGGGATCGCAGCAGACCCAGGGAGAGGCACTCGAGCTTGAGCTTGAGGCTCTTCTCCGGACCAATTTTCCGCTCGATCAGGTCGACCCGGTCGGGAAGGGCGAGTCGGGCGGGGACATCCTCCAAAGAGTGAATGGCCAAATCGGGCCGCCGGCGGGCACGATCCTTTGGGAGCTCAAGTCGACCAAGCATTGGAACGAGGGGTGGCTCTCGAAGCTGCGCGAAGACCAGCGGGGCGTGAAGGCTGAGGTCGCGCTCATCGTTTCCCAGGCGCTGCCGAAGGAAGTAGAGACCTTCGGCCTGATCGATGGCGTCTGGATCGCGCATCCTCGCTGCGCCATTCCAGTCGCGATCGCGCTCCGGCACTCTCTCGTCGAACTAGCGGCGCTGCGCGGCGCGCAGGCAGGTCAGCAAACGAAGATGGAGCAGATCTATCAGTACCTGATCGGGCCCCGCTTCCGTCAACGTGTTGAGGGCATCATCGAGAAATTCGAAGAGCTGAAGAGCGACTTGGACAAGGAGCGCAAGTTCATGACCCGGGTCTGGGCCAAGCGCGAGGGTCAGATTCAGGGCGTCATAGAGACCACCGTCGGCATGTACGGTGATTTGCAGGGTATCGCCGGCAAGGCGTTGCCTGAGATCCCCAGCCTGGACATTCCGCTGCTTGAGGGACCCGAGAATGAGTAGGGGTCGGTTCACCATTTATCAGGATGCTCAGCCCCCGAGGGCCAGCAGCACGCTTCATTGAATCTTGAGCATTGTCGCTACCCGCTCAAATTGGTTCTTGTGGCTGTGGAACGCATACTCAACCATCACGGCTGAGCTTGGTTCTGATTCTCCCACGTGGGACTTTTCCTTCCGCCGATTAACCTCCGACACGTAGGAGTGAGGTGCTGCGATGAACGACCTTATGGCCGTGCCCGAATGGACGCAGGTGCGTCAAAAGAGCGGCCTTGATCCGCTTGGCCTACAGGCGGCAAGCGTACGGCTTTATCAAGCTCTGCTTCCTGGGATCAGCAACGTGACGCTGCGGACCAGGTACTACGGACTATATGCTTGGCTGAGCGAGCAGTACGCGAAGCGAAACCACGATGCCGATTCCGAGGCCTGGAAGAGGACCGTGCGGCGTGCGGAAGCGTTGTACGCCCTAACTGCCGCGAGAGCGAATCTCGAAGGAGAGCACCAGGAGACCGGAGTTGCTGGGGTTCTGTGGGCGCAGAGGAGGCTCGCGCAGCATGAGGGCGGTGCAATAGATTTTGCAGCGCATGCCGATCCGGGTGCGGACTCAACTCCGTACCTGCAACAGGCATGGGGAGCCTTCGGCGCGGCCTACGAAAGTCAGCTCAGGGAGGCTGGAGTGCTGGGAGACGCCGAGGCTCACTCACTCTCGGTGCCGACGGAAATCATCGGTGATGATTTTTCCGGGGTTTTTGCCAGAGCTGCCGGCGAGGCGGGTGAAAAGTTCCTGAAGATCGTAAAGGCGGGGAGGGTATCGCTCAACACGCTCGACGAGCTCGCGCCAATTCTCCCGTCGCGTATCCACCCGCAGAGCCATGAGCGCGACGCCTACGAACGCATGCTTTTTGCCGGATACCCGGACGCCACCGAGAATGACCACGCGCGGAGGAAGACACTCACGCTCGTTCTTCGAGTAATCCAGCTCCTGGGCGAAGATGTCGAAGCCGGTGACATGCGATGGCTGCTCTATGCGGGGCACGACTGGGAGGGCAAATCTATCGAGATCCCCGAGCCGGAACTAGAAACGCAACGTCGAGGCTGGTGGGCGTATCAGGCCGGCGATCTGGGGCGCATGGCCTATGAGGCGCTGCTGAAGTGGCTACTTGATACGTTGGAATCCTATCAGTCCGGACTGACGACGGACCAGTTGATCGACGCAGCGCTCGACAGGCTCGAGGTCACGCAAGCTGGGTGGCCGAAGACCTGGTCGGATCTCGTTGCCGCATTGCCGAAGGCCGGTCATTGCTTGGCGTCCGACGAGCCCACGTCGGAGTTGGCGCTGAGTTGGGATGTTCTCGAGGCGGGAACGGACGAGCGCCAAGCTCCGGTGCGCAGCGCGCAGGCGGCTATCGAGCTCATGGCAGTGCTCACCAGACAGTGTGCCGACCACAGGCAGTTCTTCGCGAACCAGCATGGTGGCGATCATCCCGATGCGCCAGGTCGGTCTTTTGCCAACGAACTCAGCTTCCTCGATGGCCAGGCCGGGACACCTATCCCCGACCTGCTCAGGTTGATCTTCAAAAAACGAATCTTGCAACGCCACCTTTGGGTCGCGATGCGCAAGCTACAGTATCAGCGTGACTACACGTTCTTGGTCGAGACCCACGACGGCCGGCTTCGTCTGCGTGCAAAAGACGGACCCGTCGCCACCAATCCTCGCCTTGGACCCGCGCTGACCTTCCTCAAAGACATCCACCTCGTGGACGAAAACGGGCTCACGAAGCGTGGTAACCGCCTGGCGAGCGCCGCATGAAACTGTACGAGGCCTTTCAGGATACCGGTTTCCATACCACAATCATGACGACGTTTTGCGTCGAGTTTGACGCTTTCGAGTCGATCGCACTAAGTCGCCTTCGGGGTGCCGGATGTCGTAATGTGATGCTCGTCTGCGACGCGGACATGTTGGGTCTCGCTCTCGCCGAGGCGGCAAGCGCGCCAAAACTCGCCGGGACAAATTATCTGGTGGCCAAGGCCCGAGCCGATGGCGTCTTCCATCCTAAGGTGATTGTGCAGATCGGCAAGAACCGGGGCAGGCTGATCGTGGCCTCCGCGAACGCCACCGCCTCCGGACTTGCCGGTAATCTTGAACTAGCCGCGGCCATCGAGTGCAGCGCGCAGGAAAGCCCGGCGCGCGGTCTGGTGCTTGCAGGGTGGCGTTATGCGCTGCAGTTCCTCGATCCCAGACAAAAGGCGGTCGAAGACAAGCTACGCTGGGCGCGCGACCGCAGTGCATGGCTAAGCGAACAATCCTATCCCGACGCTGTTGTCGAGCTTGCGGACGGGACGAAGGCAGGCTTCCTGGCATCCGACGGGGCGGCGGGGTTGTCCGCACGTTTTACCGACCTAATCGGGGCGCAGCGTGCGGTGGATAGACTGACTGTCCTGTCACCGTACTGGGATGACAATCTCGCCGCCCTCGACAACCTGCGGACCACGCTCCGACCAAAGAAGACCGTGCTTCTGATCGATGCCGAACAAAGAGCATTTCCGGCGGAGGCTCTGCCGCGAAAGGCTCCTATCCAGGTGTCCGATTTGCGCGGCTTCAGCCCGACACATCTCCCAGAAAAGAATAGCCGCTTCATCCACGCCAAGATGATCGTCGCAACGATTGGAGGAGTGGATCATGTCTTGGCCGGCAGCGCGAACTGCACGCTCGCCGCCTTGGGCACCGCAAGCCGCCCTGGCATCAACCAGGAGGCCTGCCTTTACCGTCGGCTGCCCGCGGGTGCGCTATTCAATCGCCTCGGGCTCACGCCCCTGCTCGATGCGGATCGGGCGATGAGGCTGGAAGAAATCCCCAAGATGCAGCCGCAGGAGAAATTGCCATTGGATGAGATGGAGGCTCGCGATCCCGGAACGTTCGAGCTGATCTACGAAACGATCCACTGGTGGCCTTCAACCGTAGCTATGGCGTCTGCTCACGATCGCGGCCACTGCACACTGGAATTGCTCGACGCCAATTGCCGGCCTCTCGGATTGAAGGCAGAGCCCTTGCCGCATTCAGGCGCGGACCGGAAGTTCAGGATCGAGCAGTCCGGGCGGCCGCCAGTCTTCGCGAGATTCCGCCATCGTGACGGTACGAACTCCTGCACCGCCGTAATCGCGCGCGTCCAGGATCTGCAAACGCAGACCAGAGATCCGTTGACCGTCGGCACCGAACGGGCAATCCGCGAGCTCGAAATGGACGACGACGAGGGGCTGTGGCTGCTGGACGTGATCCAGACCCTGTCAGCCCCGCCGGGAGAGAAGCCAGCAACGGCGCAGGCGCGCGTAGGAAAGACGAACAAGGCCGACGACGAGAAACCTCCAGGGCAACTCGACTACGAAGCCTTCATGCGAGGGCGACGCCGCGAGATCAAGGGTTCGGAGGCAGAAAGAAGCGCACTAAGCGGTAGCCATGCATCATTCGTGCGCGCCGCGCTGAACCGGCTGATTGGATTGAAGTCGGCAGCGCTCCAAGGCGCTGGCGACATCAGCCAAGAAGAGGCTGCCACCGCGCTGGACACCGGCGACGAGACGGCTGGCACGAACGATGCGCTTGAGCAGGGCTTCAACCCGCGTGATCCAAAGCAATCCCCGAAAGTGGCGGTGGAGTTGTCCAGAAAGCGACGGCAGGCGGACATCGCCGCCATCGTAGCGGCTGTGGACGATTACACCGAGGACCTGCGTCAGCCAAACCGCATGCTCGATGAAATCGACATCCTCCGGCTACGGGCAATGCTCATGATCATAACGGTCGCCGGGTGGCCTGGAGTGGTCAAGGGGTCGTATAAGCCTTCGCAGGTCCAGGTACTGCCTTGCTACGATCCGACCCACACGGAAACTTGGCCGCGGCTAATCGGCCGCGTACTGGCCGTCGTTTTCAGCGGACCCAGTCCCGCTCTTCGGCGTCTGTTGCTCGATCGTAGCCACGACAGACTTCCGGACGACCTGCTCGAAACGCTGGCTTGCTGTGCTTGGTCGGCAAATGCCGCTGCGACAGCGACCAGAATAAATCCAGCTTGTGCGAAACTCGCTCCGTTTCTGAACACCCTTGCCACCGCTGTTATGGCGTTCATGAAACTGTCCCGCGAGGAAATGGCGGCGCCGTCCTTTGCGGCTGTGCTAGAAAACCTAGACCAACGCTTCGGAAAGCGGCTTCAACTTCCACCGCTGGCCGGCATTCTCGTCAAACCACAAAAGGATTCCGCCCTTACCTGTGGGGTAGCCCCTGCAGACGTACTAAGAGATCAAGATGCCTTGGTTGGTTCTCCCGGCTGGCCGATGACCCCTGAATGGCAGGTTGGCGGGCGACGGTGATTCTGATTCTGCGGACCCCGCTTGAACAGGGATTGCACACCCTCCGGAATTTGGTGGGCGCGCAGCGCGAGTTGCAGCAACGCCGCCGATGTTCGTCTCCGGTCCGTGCGTACTTCCGGTACTCTGAATTCGCCACGACTAGTCGTGCGGGCATCACCAGTCGAGAAACTTCGAATCCGGCTGGGCGCGAAAGCGGTTGAAATCACGGCGGCCGTGACGAGGGATGTAACGTGTCGACGACCTGTCGGCACGACGGTAGGGGGGCATTGCTCTTCCGAGATCTCCCAGCAGCAGCCGCTGCAGCGTGCGGATCTCGCCTCCGGGAGCCGCGCCTAGGCGGCCAGCCACAGGCAGCCGGTTCTTCCAAGATAGGTGGCCGCGTCGACGGAATTTGCAGACATTTCAGTGAGATGCTACTTCATGAGAGCAAAGAATCGCCGTCGATTGCAGGGGAAAAGTCTCGTCGGCGGCCCCGATCGCTTGCCGCCGCGTGCAACCCATGGGACGGTTTTCGGGATTGCACAACGCAGGGAAGGGCGATGGCGACCTAGATTCCGTTTCCAAGCCGACGGACGACGGCCTCCCAAAAGGGAGAAAAGAGCGGTTCCTTGTGAATTCCACGGGCTTGGAGCTCATCAAGCAGGCCGCAATCGGACTGGACAAGACCGCATCCGAAGTCACGGAGGAGGCGGCCAACGACTGGCGCGAGCTTCAACGCGCTGGAGACAGGGAGCTGTAGCGAATTCGATGGCGGGGGCAGCCGATACTTACAACGATATCGATCTCGCTTGGCTGATGCGGCTGAGGACAGTCGTGGCACGCCTGGGCGAAATGGACTGCGCCCGCTGGTGGAATTCGCAAGGGCAGCTCGGGCGCCAGGGCGTAAACGTGCTGCGGCGGGGCTTTCCGCGAACCCACTACTTCGCCCAGGCGAAGTCAGTGCAGATGATCGCGGCCGCGCGTTGCGCGGAGATCTTCGACCCGCCGGGATCGATCAACCTCTGGCGCCTTCCGGACGATCTGGAAGACCGCCTGGATTCGATCTGGGAGGGCTGGCTGGACGCCGCCGGCGACTGGCAGCCGTTCTTCGAGCGCGTGGCCAGCCTGAAGGCGGCCGACGTCGCGGCCACGCTCAAGGAGTTCGAACTGGTCACGGACGCGGAGGTCGAGGCCTTCGCCAAGGTCAAGAAGTCCTCCGACGGGCGGTCCATCCAGATGCCGGAGAAATTCGACGGTCGGCGGCGTGTCGTCGCCTTGCTGGCACTTTCCTTCTCTGGGAGCTTGCCGGGCAATCTGGTCGTTCCCTACGCGCGGATGGCCGACGCATGAAGATCCGCCCCGAATGGTCGCAGCGCCTCCTGCGCAAAGGTGTGCTGGTCCAAGAGACCTATGAGCTCTTTTCCGCTTGGGACGACGGGTTGTCGCTCGCGGACAACCTGAAGGCCGCTCTCGCCGGCAAGCACAAGACTGCGGGCTGGGAGCGGGAGGTCAATGCCACCCTGAAGCGTCGACTGCGCGACATCGATCAGGTGCGCCCTCTGATCGCCCTCGCCAAGAGAGGAATGCCCCTCGTCGACTGGCGGGACTGCCTGCGCCTGTGGATCGGGGCCACGGAGCAGCCGTTCCACGACTTCGCGATGGGTTGGCTGTTCAATGAGCATGAGAAGGGGCGTTACCAGATCCGCTCCGAGGATGTGCGGCCGGTCTTCGAAAAGGCCGCCCTCGCCAGGGGCTCGAAGGCGAAGTCCTTTTCCGAGTACGGCCAGCTTCGGAGTGCGCGCGATCTGTTGAGGATGGCCGTCGATCTCGGCATGCTGGCAGGCGAGGGCCCCGCCAAGACCTTCGCCTCGATCGCCATGAGCGACGACGTGACCATGTTCTACGCCCACATGATCAGCGAGATCGAGGGCAACACCACCAAGATGCTCTCCAGCCGCCTTTGGCGCTTGGCCTACATGGCGCCGACCGACGTCCATGTCGCGCTTCTGCGCCTCCACCAGTACAAGCGGCTCAACTACGAGGTGGCCGGGAATATCGCCCAGGTGGGCCTCCCGTTTAAGAGCGCATTGGAATGCGCCGAGAGGGTTGCGGCATGAGCGATTTCGAGAAGCGCCTGCGCAATGATCTGGAGCCGCATCTGGCGGCCGCGGATCCGCGCGCCAAGATCAGCGCCTATCATGACATGCCCTACGCGCTCTTCCGGTACGATCCGGAGCAGGAGTACCCGCTGCGGCGGGAGCTGACGATGCTGACCACGCGCCTGACCCAGAAAGGCAAGCGTGTCACCCGCATCTCGCTGGCGGATTGCCTCTCGGAGGCCATGACCTCGCAGCGTCCTCTCGAGGATTGGTACGACGCCGAGCGATCGGGGACGGTCGAGGAGACGATCCAGACCATCACCAACATCCTCGAGGAATATGCGCCCTTGGTGGACCTCGTCGCGGCCCGCATGCCGACCGAGCCGGATCCCAAAAAGGATGTCGTGCTGATCTCGCGCACCGGCGCCCTGTTCCCCGTTTATCGCACCTTCTCCTTGCTGGAGCAGCTCAAGGGGCGAGTCCATGTCCCGACGATCCTGTTCTATCCGGGCGATCTCGACGGAGCTTCGGGCCTTCGCTTTATGGGCGAACTCGACGCCGAGCACAATTATCGACCGAAGATCTTCTGAGGAATGACCAACGTGGCCAAGATCGCATCACTGTTCGCCAGCGACATCACTCGGCAGATCGAGGAAGTCATCAAGGTCGACCAGACGTCGTCGGAGATCATCGCCTCCGAAATCGACGAGTACGTCGTCACGGACGCGATCAAGAAGCACTACGTCCACGTCCTGGAGCGCTACCAAGAGACCCCTCAGAAGCCCCATGAAGGCGTCGCCATCTGGATCTCCGGCTTCTTTGGCTCCGGCAAGTCGAGCTTCGCCAAGGTGTTGGGTCTCGCGATCGAGGATCGCGACATCCTCGGGGTGCCCGCCGCGGAGCGCTTTGCCGCGCGCGCCGGCGACCCGAAGCTCTCGGTCGTCCTCAAGACCATCAACGAGAAGATCCCCACGCACACCGTCATTTTCGACGTTTCGACGGACAGGGGCATCCGGTCCGGCAATCAGATGCTGACCGAAATCATGTACCGGCTTTTCCTTGCGAGCCTGGGCTACGCCAAGGAGATCGATCCCGCCGAGCTGGAAATCGCCCTTGAGACCGAGGGGCGCCTCGAGGAGTTCAAGAAGGTCTTCCAGGAACTGCACGGAAAGTCCTGGGACACCCAGAAGAACTTGCCGATTTTCGCGCTCAACCAGGCGAGCGCCGTCCTCCACAAGCTCGAGCCGGCCACGTACCCGATGGCGGACTCCTGGTCGAAGGGGCGCCCGAAGATCGACATCACGCCGGGCCGTCTGGCCGACCGGATCGTGGAGTTGATGAAGCGCCGCAAGCCGGGGCACTCGCTGATCTTCGTCGTCGACGAAGTCGGCCAGTTCGTGGCCCGGGACACCCAGAAGATGCTGGACCTGCAGGCCATCGTGCAGCAGCTCGGCGTCAAGGGCCGCGGCAAGTATTGGATCGCGGTCACCTCGCAGGAACGCCTGAGCGAGGTCGTGAGCGGCCTCGACGACCGCCGGATCGAGCTGCCGAAGCTGATGGATCGCTTCCCGCTCCAGGTCCACCTGGAGCCGTCCGACATCTCCGAGGTCACCAGCCGCCGCGTCTTGGCGAAGAACGCCGCCGCGGAGACCGCCCTCGGCAAGCTCTACGACGACAACCGTGCCCGCCTCGATCTGAATTCCAAGCTGACGGCCGACGTCTCCTTGCCGACGCTGTCCAGGGAGCGGTTCGTCGACCTCTATCCGCTGCTCCCCTATCAGATCGATCTGATCATCGACATCGTCTCGGGCCTCCGCATGCAGGGCGGCGCCAGCAAGCATGTCGGCGGCGCCAACCGCACCATCATCAAGCTCGCCCAGCAGCTCCTGATCAACCCGGCCACCAAGATCGCCGACGCCCCCGTCGGCGCGCTGGTGCGCCTCGACCAGGTCTATGATCTCGTCGAAGGCAACATCAATTCCGACATCCGCGCCAAGATCATCTCCATTCCGGCCAAGCTTCAGCATCCCATGGCGCAGGCCGTGGCGAAGGTCGTGTGCCTGCTGCAGTTCGTCCGGACGGTCCATCGGACGCCCGAAAACATCGCGGCCGCCCTGGTAGATCGGGTGGATGCCGAGTCCAAGCTCACCGAAGTGCGCGAAGCGCTGACTGAGCTCGAAGCCAAGCACATGGTCCGCCAGGGTGATGGCGGCTACCGCATCCCGACGCCGGCCGAAGACGACTGGGATCAGACGCGGGCATCGATCGATCCCAAGCGGGCCGACGAACGGCGCCTTTACGCCTCGGTGCTGGCCGGGTTCTGGGCCCCGCAGCCCGGCTTCACGTTGGGCGACGCCAAGACGTTCAAGGCAGGCCTGATGGTCGGCGGCAACGAAGAGGTCGCCGGCGACGTCGCGTTCCATCTCGATCTCGCCGACACCGCCGACCAGGCGCTGGTCGAAGCGGAAACTCTGCGCAAGCGCAGCCAGATGGATCAGAAGGACGTCTTCTGGAGCATCGCTCTCGACCAGGACATCAAGCGCGAGATGCGCGAGGCCTTCCGCTCGGACGAGATGATCAAGCGAAAGGGGCGCGGCGCGCCGACCGCCGACGAGACCGCGCTCATCGCCGAGGAGAAGGTCCGGCAGCGCAACCACATGCAGGAGCTCGGCCGGCGCCTGAAGGCGGCTTGCCTCGCAGGCAAGGTGTACTTCCGCGGCAACGACCGCAGCCCCGCCGGCACCGTCACCGAGGTCGGGAAGGCGGTCACGGGCGTGCTGCAGCAGGTGCTTCCCGACGTCTACAACCGTTTCTCCGAAGCCTCCGCCAAGAAGAACGACGTCACCAAGGGCATCGATGCCCTGCTCACGGCGGAGAACCTCTCGGGCCTGCCCAACGTGTTCTCGCATCTCGAGCTGCTGCGGGACGAGCAGAACAAGAGGGTGTTCCGGACCGATGTCGTGCCGCTGTCGGAGATTCTCACGAAGATCGAAGAGCGCGCCGCCTACGGCGAGCAGGTGACCGGCAAGTACCTCGAAGACGAGTTCCTGAAGCCGCCCTTCGGCTGGGACTTCGACGTCGTGCGGCTTCTGACCCTGTCTCTGCTCAGGGCAGGAAAGATCGAGGCAACCTCGAAGGGGCAGGTGATCGACCAGGCCACCACCACCGTGGCCAAGGACTGCTTCTCCGGCAACAACATGTTCCGCGCCGCCAGCTTCCGGCCGAAGAAGGGGATCGACTTCGCAGTCCTGGCGGAAGCCGGCGAGAACTACCGGGACACGTTCGGCGACGAGGTCAAGGAGCTGGCGCCGGGCCCGATCGCGGCCGAGATCCGTGCCGCGATCGAGCGCCACGAAGAGGGCCTCGATGGCGTTCTCGGCACCATGCGCTCGGCCCAGCTTCCGGGTGCCGACGTCCTCGAAAGCGCCGTCAACCAGATGCGGGCGATCCGCCGCGGCAACGAAGAGAACGCCATCCTCACCTTCAACGCCTCGCACAAGAGCCTGAAGGACGCGATCAAGCGGGGCTCGGATCTGGCCGCGGTCCTCAACGACGCGGCGTTGAAGACGATTACGGATGCCCGCGCCGCCGCCAAGCTCGTCCCCGTCTTGGAGGAGGAGCCGGAGCTCGACAGCGTCTATCCGGAGCAGGGCAAGCTTCTCGGCGACCTTCTCGGACGGGAAACGTTCTTCAGGGAGATCGGGGCGATCTCGAAGGCCGCCGCCTCCATCCAGGCCGAGTACAAGCGTCGCTACGACGCGGCTTTGGACGGCCGGGTCAATGCCTATCTGGACGCGCTCGAGGTGCTGACGAAGACGCCTGGCTGGGAGCGGCTCGACGATGCGCAGCGGGACGAAGTCTCGCGCCACCTCCGCCAGTGCGCCGACAAGAACTGGAACAACCAGACGATCCGCCATCTCCGGTCGGAAGCAGAGCTGGCGGACAGCCGCCTGGCCACCGCCACGGCCAAGATGCACCAGATACTCGAAGGCGAGCGCCTGGCGACGGTGTCGGTCGGTCAGTTCTTCTCGGGCGGCATCGAGACCGAGGAGCAGTTGGATCAGGCACTGGAGGGGATCAGGGATGAATTCTCGCGGCTCATCGGCGAGGGCAAGAAAGTGATCGTCAGGTAGGGCTGATGGACAAGGACACCCGAAACGCGATCGAACGCGCGACGCAGCGGATCCGGCGCCTCCTTCAGGAGGACTTCGCCGAGCAGCTCGATGCCGTGTTCGACGTGCGCCTGGACGGCCGTGTTGCTGAAAAGGGCGGCCGCCATCTGTCTGGCCGCCAGCTCATCCTGCGGGACCGGATCGTGGCTACCATCGAGCACAAGCGGCGTGCCGGCATGCAGCAGGCCGACTCCGTGCGCGATTACGTTCGGGACGCGGCCTTTACCACGCTGAATCGCTTCGCCGCCCTCAAGATGCTCGAGCCGCGCGGGCTGGTCCAGGAATGCATCAGCAGGGGTGAAAATTCGATCGGTTTCCAGGAATTCTGCGGCCTCGCCCCGGCTCTGAAGACCGCCGATGGTGCCGGCTACCGGTTCTACATCGAAAGCATTTTCGACGAACTGTCCACCGAGGTGAAGGTCCTGTTCGATCGTCGCGACCCGGCGTCGGTCCTCTGGCCCAAGAAGGCGACCTTCGACGAGATCCTCGAGATCCTGAACCACGCCGATCTCAAGGGGATCTGGAAGGAGGACGAGACGATCGGCTGGATCTACCAGTTCTTCAACTCCGGCGAAGAGCGTCGCCAGATGCGCGACGAGAGCGCGGCGCCGCGCAACAGCCGCGAGCTCGCGATCCGCAATCAGTTCTTCACCCCGTCGTACGTCGTGCAGTTTCTGACCGACAACACGCTCGGACGCATCTGGCACAAGATGCGCGATGGCCGTACCGGCCTGACCGAGAAGTGCGAGTACATGGTGAAGGCGTCGGACGACGCCGAGGAGTCGTCCAGTCCGGCCAAAAAGGACCCTCGTGATCTGCGCATCCTGGACCCGGCCTGCGGCTCGGGCCACTTTCTGCTCTACTGCTTCGCGCTGCTGCTGCTGATCTACGAAGAGGCCTGGAACGACGAAACCTCGCCGGCCTCCGGCGTGACGGGCAGGACGCTTCGGCAGGACTACGCCACGCTCGACGACCTCAAGAAGGCGGCGCCGGCGCTGATCCTTCAGCACAACCTCCACGGCGTCGACATCGATCCCCGCTGCGCCCAGATTGCGCAGCTCGCCCTTTGGATGCGTGCCCAGCGGGCCTTCGCGGACAACAAGGTCTCGCGCGGTGAACGCCCCGTCATCCGACGTGCGAACGTCGTCATCGCGGAGCCGATGCCGGGCGACCCGAAGCTGGTGGAGGATTTCTCAGCGAGCTTGCGTCCCGCGATGATCGGCGGCTTGTTCAATGAGATCGTAACCGAGATGCGTTTGGCCGGCGAAATGGGTTCGCTGCTGCCGATCGATCGCACCCTGGCCCGATCGATCGACCGTGCGCGCGCGGCCTTCAATGAGGAGCAGTCGCGGACCGACCAATTTCTGCCGGGGTTGGCGCCGACGAAGCGCCAGGGCGAATTCGACCTGTCCGGCATCAGCAACTCAGTCTTCTTCGAGAGGATCGAGGAAAATATCTTCTCGGCGTTGAAGGCGTTCGTCAGCGACGCGGTCAACGGGAAGGGCACTCGGCGTCGCCTCTTTGCCGATGACGCTGAGCAGGGGCTCGCCTTCGTGGAGCTGTTCGGCCGCAAATTTGATGTGGTTCTTATGAACCCGCCTTTCGGCGCCTGCAGCATCACAGCGAAGAAAGTGCTCGACGCTAACTACCCAAAGACGAAGAACGACCTCTATGCAGCGTTCGTTGAGCGTGGCGTACAGATTCTGTGCGCGGGTGGCTGCCTTGGAGCAATAACGTCGAGAACGGGATTCTTCCTTCAAAGCTTTCAAAAATGGCGTGAAGACGTATTGCTTGCAAAAGCTCCGCCATATGTGGTGGCGGATCTTGGGGCGGGCGTTCTCGATGGCGCAATGGTGGAGACCGCCGCTTACTGCTTGGAGAACTCGCAATGACTACGTTCATCCGTGCAGTCGCCGCCGCCGACAAGGCTAGTGCCATCAAGCGAGCGATCAAGGGCGAAACACCTGACAAGTTCGAGCCGACCCTAAACCAGTTCAGGGAACTGCCTGGCACACCTTTCGCTTACTGGCTTGGTCAGGGAGTCAGGGCGGCCTTCAAGAACTTTCCTCCCGTGGAGGGACAAGGCAGGGCCGTAAGGGTTGGTCTGAACACGGCCGACGACTTTCGCTTCCTGCGAGCGCATTGGGAGATCAGTCCGCATGCGCGTGACAAGAAATGGTTCCCGTTAGCAAAAGGAGGTGAGCTATCGCCGTTTTATGCTCCCCTTCCTCTAGTGATAAATTGGGAGGGCGAGGGACGAGAGCTGAAGGCGTGGGTAGTGTCAAATCCTGCGGACCCTCGAACCACGCATTGGTCACGAAGGATCGCAAGCTCAGAGTATTATCTCAAGGCGGGCATGACCTGGCCACTGAGGGCAAGTCGCTTCGCCCCTCAGCCGCTCCCTTCTGGCTGTATATTTTCAGTCCGTGGCTATTCCGTATTTCTTCCGGAGCAAAGCTTGCTGCCTGGTCTCGCGATTTTCAACAGCAAGCCGTTCGACTACTTTTTCAAGGCCCTTCTAGGACGCTTCGGATATCCAGAGTTTGTCGTCGGAGCTCTTCAGAAACTTCCGTGGGCAGAACCCTCTGCGGAACAAGCTGCTGCCCTCTCGGCTCTGGCTATGGAGGCATGGAGGCTCGCCAGAAACGCCGATACCGCCGTCGAGACGTCTCTCGCATTCGTGCTGCCAAAAGCTCTGAACTCTGCGGCGAAGGGAAGCTCCGCACAGGAGATGAACGCCGTGCAGACGAAGATCGACGAGATTGTGTTTGAGCTCTTTGGTCTTAGTGCATCGGACAAGTCGGAGATCGAAGCAGCTTCCGTGTTTGCGATGGCGGAAGCTGCTCAACCGGGGGAAGCCGACGAAGAAGGCCGTGCAGTTAGGGCCCGCAAAGAATCTGACGAAGACCAACTTAGCCTTTTGTCGTGGGCAGTTGGGGTTGCGTTCGGCCGATTTGATGTCCGACTCGCAACAGGCGAGCGAGTAAGTCCCCTTGAACCAGGGCCCTTTGACCCGCTTCCGGCGCTGAGTCCGGGAACGGTGCCGACGAGTGCCGCAGCCGCTCAGCAGTCAATTAAGGTGAACGAAGCGGGGCATCCTCATGATCTAGCAACCCAGATCAGCGAAATATACGAAACGATTGGGCTTTCGATGATGCCGGACATCGACAGCCTTCGTCAGATATTGACGCAAAAGTTTTTCGCGTCGCACATAAAAATGTACGCAAACGCTGGTCGGAAAGCGCCTGTCTATTGGCAGCTATCCACGGCGAGCGCGAGTTATTCGATCTGGCTTTACCTTCACGGTCTCGACAAAGATACGTTCATTCGTCTGGAAGTCGAATTCTTACGGCCGAAAGTCTCAAGAGAGCAACGCGAGCTTGATCAGCTTCGACAAGAGGCGGGGCGGCAGCCGACGGATAAACAACGGAAGGCCATCGAGGCACAGGAAAATCTTGTTGAGGAGCTGCAAGCGTTTTTGCAGGAAGTGAAGCGCGTTGCACCACTTTGGAATCCTCGAATTGATGACGGGGTAGTGCTGCTCATGGCTCCTCTCTGGAGGCTCGTGACTAACCAAAAGGCTTGGCAACGCGAGCTAAAGGTCAAGTGGGATGAACTTTCGTCTGGGAAGTACGACTGGTCACACGTCGCAATGCATCTGTGGCCCGAACGCGTGATTCCGAAGTGCGTTACGAACCGCGATATCGCAATAGCTCATGGACTCGAAGATAATTTTTGGTTCGAGGACGACGACGGCGAGCAAAAGCCCTACGATAATCCAAAAATATCGGTGTCTCAGCTGATCGCAGAAAGAACTTCCGCGAACGTCAAAGCTGCGCTTAAGAGCCTGATGGAGGCGCCTGACATCACCAGCGCCCCAAAACGCGTTCGCAAAGCAAAGGTTGGTTGAGGAAAGTCATGCACCCGCTCCACGACTACATCGCCAACCAGATCGGCGACCGCATCAAGGATCGTCGTGTAGTCGTCATGTACGACAGACGCGAAGAGTTGCGGTCGTTTTTCGCAGAGGTCGCCGACGGGTGGAAGGTCAGCGACGGCCCCGTGGCGGTTAGCTTCGGCCGGCGGAAAGCCAATCTCTACGTCTTCGACGGCTCCTTCTTGAAGGCGCGTTTTGCCGTCGAGGACCTGACGAGCGGCGATCAGCCTGAAGACGTTGTTATCTATATCCCAGGGCTCGACCGCGACCCTAAAGGCTCTCTGCTGATGGAATTGGAGAAGGCGGGCACCTTCTATCAGCAGCCGGCGCTCAAGCAGTTCGCCCGGCTCGTCCTCCGAAAGCGGTTCACCGACGTCGCCATCGACGAGATGCTGAAATCTGACGCGCTGACCTATACCGATTTGGCCGGTATGGCGCAGGAAGACCGAGGGGGAGGCCAAGGGGCGTCGTTGCTGAAGAGCGTCTTCGGCACCACGGACACTGTCGCCATCGTCACAGATTGGCTGGGCGGCGCCTCCTTTGACGCCGACATCCAGGCCAAGGCGGCCTTCGGAGAGCTTCGGGACGCCGCTCTTGGGAGGATGGGTCTCGCCCTGCCTGCGGATGCGACGTTGGGTCGAGCGCGCCAGATCGCCCTCCGGTACGTGCTGGTAAACGAGTTTCGATCCGATTTGGGGCCGAATGCGGATCTTCGAGGGCAGGTGGCGACGGCCATCAAGAACGTGCCAGAGGCCAAGACCAGCGACCACCATAAGGCCGTCCGGGAGGTCGCCAAGCGCCTCCGCGAGCGCCATTCGGCTGCCTACGTCGAGGCGGCTGACAAGATCGAGGTGGAACTCGGCCTGTCAGCCGAGACGGTAAACGGTATGTGGCTCGGCTCCATCGATACCTTCAGGTTTGAGGAGGCCGCCGTGGTGACGGCGTGTTTCGATCTCATCGCCTCGGAGAAATTCGAAGAAGCCAACGCCCTGATGGGGGCCCGCGAGAGCAGCTTCTGGGTCAGTCGCGAGCTTTCGCGAAAGTCGGTCTGGGCGGTCTGCAAGCTGATGGTCGACCTCGGCCTCGTTTCCGCCGCGGTAGACGGGACGATCGCGAAGGCCAACGGCAACCCCACCACCTGGGTCGATCGGTACGTGTCCGAAAAGGACGGGTGGTACGCGCTTGACCAGGCGCAGCGGCGACTGGAGGCATTTCTCTCCTCGTTGGACGAGGAGATCGACGAGAAGGCCAAGGCAAAGATCCGGGACCTTTACGAAAATACTGTCCGCCGCATGAGCGAAGGCTTCCTGAAGGCCCTCCAAAAGGCCGACTGGACGGTCCCGGGCGTTCTCCAGCAGACCCGTATCTGGTCGGACGCGGTGGCGAGCCGGCCGGTGCCCGTCGCCTACGTCATGGTCGACGCCATGCGGTTCGAGATGGGGCACGAACTCATCGGCCGCCTCACGCGAGCCTCCGAGGTGCAGATGCGTCCCGCGTTGGCTGCGCTTCCTTCCATCACGCCCGTCGGCATGGCTGCGCTGCTTCCTGGGGCCGCCGCGACTTTCTCGGTCGTTTCGAACAAGGATAAGCTCGGCGCGTCGATCGACGGCACCTTCCTTCCGGATCTTTCGGCTCGCCAGAAGTTTCTGAAGTCGCGCATTCCCGACTTGGTCGACCTCACGCTCGACGAGGTAATCTCGATGAGCACGAAGGCGCTGCAGAAGAAGATCGGTAACTCGAAGGTCATCATCATCCGCTCCACGGAAATCGATGCTGCCGGCGAAAACGCCACAACGACCACGTATGCCCGCCGGGTCATGGACAACGTCGTCGAAGACCTCGCCCGGTGCCTCGGCCGGCTGGCGGCCATCGGGATCGGGGAGGCCGTCGTGACGGCCGATCACGGCCATCTCTTCTTCGCCGCCGATCGCGATCCCTCCATGCGCCTCGACACGCCCGGCGGCGACTCGATCGATCTGCATCGTCGCTGCTGGGTTGGCCGCGGCGGGTCCACGCCGCCCGGTACGGTGAGGGTCCCGGGGGCGAAGCTCGGCTACGTGACGGATCTCGACTTCGCGTTCCCCGCCAGCACCTCCGTCTTCAAGAGCGGCGGCGATCTCGCCTACCACCACGGCGGAACCTCGCTGCAGGAAATGGTCATTCCGGTCATCGCCGTGAAGCTGAAGGTCGACGGCAGCGCCAAGGCCGAAAAGGACGCCGTAGTCCTCACCCACGACTTCGACGCGGTTACGAACCGGATCTTCACGGTCCATATCGAGCTGGGGGCGGCGTCCAAGGACCTCTTCGCCGGCGCCCGCAAGGTTCGGCCGATCGTCGTATCCGACGATCGGCCGGTCGCTCGCGCAGCCATCGCGACCGGCGCTGACCTGGCGGAGGGTGTTCTGACCTTGCCGCCCGCCGTCAAGGCGAACGTCGGCTTCATGTTGACCGACGACACGGTCAAACACGTCCGCATCCAGGTTTTGGACGCCGAGACCGACGCCGTCCTGTACCTTTCGAAGAAAGACATCCCCGTTCGTTTGGGAGTTTAGGTGATGAGTAACGTTCCCGCACGCGACGCTCTCGACGACAAGGTCAATCGCACCTTCGCCGGTAAGGTGGTCCGCAAGGACCTCGTCCGGAAGGTGAAGGTCGGCGCCAACGTACCGGTCTTCGTCCTGGAATTCCTGCTCGGGAAATACTGCGCCTCGTCCGATGAGATGGCCATCCAGATGGGCCTCCAGGTCGTCAACGATACGCTGGCCAACAACTACATCCGCTCCGACGAGTCGATGAAGGCTCAGAGCAAGGTCAAGGAGAAGGGTAGCTGGACCTTCATCGACAAGGTCAAGGTCCGCCTGGTCGACTCCGACTATTGGGCGGAGCTGAGCAACTTCGGGAACAAGTTCGTTCATATCCAGAACCAGTATGTCAGGGACTACGAACGGCTGCTGACCGGCGGCATCTGGGCCCAGGTCGACATGCGCTTCGAATACGACGAGGAGGGCAAGGGAAAGAACCCCTTCTGGATCGAAAAATTGACGCCGATCCAGATCGCGGCCTTCGATCTCGCCGACTATCAGCGCCTCAGAGCCGAATTCACGACGGACGAGTGGATCGACCTGATCCTCCGCAGCATGGGCTATGAGCCGGGCGAGATGTCGAAGCGTCTGAAGCTGCTATTTCTGACCCGGCTGATCCCGTTGTGCGAGCGCAACTACAACTTGGTCGAGCTGGGCCCGCGCGGCACCGGCAAGAGCTACGTAATCCAAGAGGTGTCTCCCTACGCCGCGCTCATGACCGGTCCGACCACGGTGGCCAACCTGTTCGGGCACATGGGCGGCCGGGCGAAGGGACTCGTTCAGATCTGGGACGTCGTCGGGTTCGACGAGGTCGCGGATCTCGAGAAGATGCCGAAGGAAGTCATCACCACGATGAAGACCTACTGCGAGTCGGGGTCATTCCAGCGTGGCCAGGAGGCCGCATCCGGAGAGGCGGGCATCGCCCTGTTCGGCAACACGCAGCAGCCGATCGACGTCATGGTCCAAACCGGGCACCTGTTCGAGCCGATGCCCGAGGTGATCCGAGACGACATGGCGTTCATCGACCGCCTGCATTTTTATCTCCCTGGCTGGGAGGTCCCGAAGATGCGCAACGACCTCTTTACGGACCACTACGGCTTCGTCGTGGACTTCCTCGCGGAGGCCCTACGCGAGCTGCGCCGCCACAATTTCACGGAGATCTGCGACCGCCACTTCACGATGGGATCGCACCTGATCACGCGTGACCGGAAGGCGGTCAAGAAGTCGGTCTCGGGCTTGATGAAGATCATCCATCCGAGCGGCGAAGCAACCCAGGAGGAGATTGCCGAACTTCTGGAGTTTGCGATGGAAGGCCGGCGCCGGGTGAAGGAGCAGCTCAAGAAGATGGGCTCCTTCGAATACTACCACACCTCCTTCAGCTACACGGTGAACGACACCGGCGAGGAGCGGTTCGTGGGCGTTCCGGAGCAGGGCGGCCGTAACATGATCTCGGCTGATCCTCTCCCGCCTGGGAGCGTGTACACAGCGGCCGTGGCTCCAGATGGCACCGTCGGCATGTACCGCGTCGAGGTCTCAGTCTCGTCTGGATCCGGAAAGCTAAAGACGGCCGGCGGCGTCAACGGCGTCACCAAGGAATCGATCAACCGGGCGTTCAGCTACATGCTGGCCAAGAAGGGCGACCTTTCCATCGCCCGCGAGCTCGACGTTTCCGACCTCCACGTGGAGGTCATCGATCTCATGAACAACCGGGTCGAGGGCGAGATCGGGCTAGGCTTCTTCATCGCGGCGTTCTCCGCGCTCAAGAAAGCCCCACCGGCGCCAGCGATGCTGGTCGTGGGCGATCTCAGCGTTCAGGGCAACATCAAGGGCCTGCGGTCGCTGGCGGAGCCGTTGCAGCTCGCCATGGACAACGGGGCCAAGCGTGCCCTCATTCCGATCGAGAACAAGCGGAGCTTCCTGGAGGTGACAGGGGACGTCGTGGAACATGTCGACCCCATCTTCTACGGAGACCCGAAGACGGCGGCCTTTAAGGCGCTCGGGATCAACTGAGGGGTCTGTTGTCGGCGGAAACGGGGCAAGGAAGCGAATGAGTCGGAAAGGGCACTACAACGGGGGAAGCACGATCATTCGCCCTTGGAATTCGGCGTGGTTTGGGAAGAAGGTGCCTAAATGGGCCAAACGAAAGCAGACTGGTAGCGTTTCTAAGCCGCCGCTTTCGCTGGTGTAGAAGGCTGCCCTTAGGACCCTCAAACAAGAACGCGACTCCGGCAGCAGGATAGTCCGGAAGGGAACGAACCAAGCATTGCCCAAACCCAATGCTACCGCTTCAAAGCCGTCAGTCATCAAGCCAGCGGAGGCGCGGCCTACTCGCGGAGTGACTGAAGTCCATCAAGCGCAGCGTAAGGGGCGATTGAGAAAGGTCGTCGTCGAGTTCGCGCCGAAAAACCGCCTAAAACTACGCTGAACCCGATCAGTCCATGGCGATCTCCGAGCATCTCTGGCGAGCGTAGTCCCACGCCGGAAACTTGACGTGCGCGTCTTCGGGGCCTTCGGTAGCGATGAAGGGGTCTTCGTCGAACAATGTGTAGCTCTCGAAGAGGGCGTCGGCCGTCATGCCGGGCCTGAAGGTGTCGGTCAGGTACCCGTCTACGATCGAACGACAGGCGGCGACTGCCTCCTCCGACGTCGCGAAGACACCATGCTTCACGCGCTCGGATTCGTCCTGATAATGAAAATTGTCGTCGATCAGAACCTGATAGCCCATCCTCGCCCCATTGCCGCAACACTAGAACATCAACGTTCGCGCGTCTCTGTGAGTGAGAGTACCAGCAGAGTCAGGAAGTTGTACACTGCACCCGAAGAGAAGGGGCGCCGGAGCGCATCATCTCGCCAACTGAGCGAGAATTGCTTCCGCAATCTCGGGGCAGGCCTCTTTGAAGTAAGCGACTATCGCATAACAGTTCTTAATCCGAAGCCATCTTTTTCCTTCCGAGGCGCTACTTTGCAACCCAACAAATCGAGTGCCAGACTGGGGTGTCCAAACAGGAGGAGCTAGGTCTGCAACACGAAATGCTGGACCGCCACTGACGCCTCCGACCCATGGCGACACGACTGTTTCATTGTTGTTGTAAAAATCTGCGCCGGTCTGGTCGTATTTGCAGAAGAGATCAAATTTCGGGTCGTGCCGATCAAGACCGTCGGGGACCGACTCTGCCTGCTTTGTCGCCAAGGTCATGAGCGCCGCCCCGATAATTTCTCCGGATTTGCGCTCTTTCTCCTTTGGAAATCCGGCGATGAAATAAACGGCCTCCGGGTTCGGCGGTGCGAAGTCATCGATCGTGATGAACGACCAGGTATGCTTGATCAACCCGACCATCTCAGGGTCAAGTAGCTCAATCGCGATGACGTCGAGAAAATCAGCGTCATCACCCTTCGGCTCCAAGACTTCAATCTTCCCCAGTCCGCGCGGGACGCCCTGTGCGCGAGTTGTTGGGCCGACAAGGCCATCATAGGGAAATCGTTCGCCCGCGTGATGCTGGAAGAGGTGTTTCGCAGTAAGCAGAAAATGGCGGTCTCTGTACCGGAAGAGGACCGCAGTACCTAGGGTGATGATTTTGTTGCCGTCAGTCCAGATGACCGGGTAGGCCACCGTCGACGTGTACCGATTGATCGCGTCTCGGGCCTGCTTTTCCGTCTCGCTCACGTCCATTCCATTGATCCTAATGCTGCCCGAGGGAAGGCACCCGCACGTTGCCCAACCTAAGTCAACTCAAGAAGGTATTTTTTGGCGCGCTAATCGCTCGAAGTTGTTTGCCGTAGTCACAACGCCTTTTGCGAGTGTATTCATTTGTTCAATAGCCTCACGCGTGCCGGGTTGAATGCCTAAACGCAGATCTACGTCGGTCAGCGGTGAGCCGATGGCAGGGTTATTGCGGTCCAAGAATATGCGGTTGGCAACGACGCCGCAAAGTCCACGTGCTGCTCCAATAACATTGGATAGCGACTGCTTGAGCTCCAAATCCAAAAACTCATGGTGTGCTCCGCGCCATTCGTAGGCGAGAACTTCCAGAGGGTTCAGTGTGTCCACACGGTAAGGAAGCCTGAAAGTGTGTTCGGTCAAGAATTGGATGAGCTGCGGCGTTATCAACTCACGGTAGTTGGCCAACAGCCTTACGTCATGGGGGTTTGGCGGTTGAACGGCCTGGCTCTGTTCGGACCAATCGGGAAGGAGCCGCGAAAGGATCAAAAGCAAAATACCAAGACAGATGAGAGTAAAGCTCACCCCTATTGGCGTTTCCGGGATTGTGACCGTGATTCCAATGACTTTAGCGAGAGGCGGAACTAGATACTGAAGGATACTGTTAATAGATAAGACGCCGCCGACGATCAACGCCAGAGCGCCTTTGCCCCAGGCTGTGCCGATCCAAACCTTAAAGAGGCGTTCGGCAAACTCAAGAATCTGCGTGAGGCTCACTGCACCCATCTGCCTAACACACTATTTGGTGGAAGTGACGTCTAGCGCGACGCCGTTGGGAACGCCGAGCGAGGCCATGGCATTCACCAGACCGCGAGCGACTGGTTCTAGTGGGTTTCTGCCAATTTTTCTGTCGCCCTGCTCACATCTCAGGCCGTTCGCTATGAGGCCGCCGATGGATTGTGGCTGGTAAGTGGAGCCTCTGATAACGGGATCCGATGATTTAGGGGCGGGGACACAAATCACGCCATTATCCTCAAAAACCCACAGGTAGGAGTCTGTGAGGGATCTACGTCGCATACGCGCGGATTGATTTCGCAAACGCCTTCGCTCGTCCGATCTGCTTAGGGCCTCTCTTCGCTTCGACTGAACTAGCATTCCCTTGCTGGTGGGAAAGTCGTGATCTCGACGTACGATAGAAACATAGAGGTCGGCACCGCTAACGCTTTCCGCCAGTGGCTCAAACTCCTCGACATGAACCTCTACTTTAAGCCCCTCGATCGCGATTGGCTGATCGGCAATGGTAGCGGATATCATTCCAGCCAATCGCGAAGTGGTGTGGTCCTCACGCTTGTGCATGTCGTGGGAATGTGCGGCAACTTGTGAAACCACGCTATCGATACGGTTCTGTAGAGCTTCCAGCAGTTCTTCTATTGGCGGTCCTTCTTCGCCGTCATGCGTTACAGTCATCAGAAATATCAGCCCCCGGTGAACACAATTTCTAATAGCATGATTCACCTGCTGGGTAGGCACCGATCAGCCTTGATACCGGAAAGCAGTCGCGCCTCGGGAGGGCGAGGGCACCTCAAACCTGACAGCAGAGCGCTGAAGGCCCACCAGATCGGCGATCGTGGCGGGCTCACCCCAGAGCGCTCGATCGCTGAGGAAAACTTCGTTAGCCGCTGTCTCTCAGTGGTCAGCGCAAGGCTCCTGGAAGGCCCGCGAACAGCGCCAGAAATCGCTCCCACAGGCCTGGTCGGCCGCACGGCCAGCTTGAATGTCGGGACCGAGCGAGCTGTGCCTTTGGTCGGCGCAGCGGCCGTCCGAATTAGCCTCTTGGTGAAGGCGCAAATTCAGGTGGACGAGGCGCAAATTCAATTGGATTACGCACTGGCCTGACCTGCACGACCATATCCATGATTCGCATAAGGTATATTATGGAATATATTTATATACAATCAGATCAAATATTTAGACGGAATTCCTGCCATCCCAGCTTCGCTCCGGCGCGACTTTCGGCTCGGCCCTCGAACGTCGTCCCAACTCTTGACGGCTACTGTGCATGGGGTTGTTTTTCGCTTTTTGAACCCGGCTCCATGTGCCGAAAGCGATATTGCGGTGACGTGGTCCGGCTGCAATAAGCGAGGCTTCGCGAGATCGCAGATGACCTTCTGACTTTCCATCCGTATAGGTTTGCGTCTCAGAACAACAACAAACCTTCCGAGGAAGCAGACCGATGAGCTTTTCCCGACGCACGCTTCTCAAGGCCTCCGCCGCGACCGCGGTCCTGGGCGGCCTCAGCGCGCCCCACGTGGCCCGCGCCCAGAGCGCCGAGTTCAGCTACAAATACGCCAATAACCTGCCGGACACCCATCCGCTGAACGTGCGCGCCAGGGAGATGGCGGCGGCGATCAAGAGCGAGACGAACGGCAAGTTCGACCTTCAGATCTTTCCGAACAACCAGCTCGGCTCCGACACCGACATGCTGAGCCAGATCCGCTCCGGCGGCGTCGAGTTCTTCACGCTGTCGGGCCTGATCCTGTCGACCCTGGTTCCGGCCGCGTCCATCAACGGCATCGGCTTCGCGTTCCCGGACTACGACACGGTCTGGAAGGCCATGGACGGCGATCTCGGCGCCCATGTCCGCGGCGAGATCAAGAAGGCCGGCCTCGAGGTCATGGACAAGATCTGGGACAACGGCTTCCGCCAGACCACGTCCTCGACCAGGCCGATCACCGGTCCCGACGACCTCAAGGGCTTCAAGATCCGCGTGCCGGTGTCGCCGCTGTGGACCTCGATGTTCAAGGCGTTCGATGCAGCGCCCGCCTCAATCAATTTCAGCGAGGTCTATTCCGCGCTCCAGACCAAGATCGTCGAGGGCCAGGAGAACCCGCTGGCGATCATCTCGACCGCAAAGCTCTACGAGGTGCAGAAATACTGCTCGCTGACCAACCACATGTGGGACGGCTTCTGGTTCCTGGCCAACCGCCGCGCCTGGAGCGCGCTGCCGGAGGACGTCCGCACGATCGTCGCCAAGAACATCAACGCCGCCGCGGTCAAGGAGCGCGAGGATACCGCCAAGCTGAATGCCAATCTCCAGCAGGAGCTCGCGGCCAAGGGCCTGACCTTCAACCAGCCCGCGGTCGCGCCGTTCCGCGACAAGCTGCGGACCGCCGGCTTCTATGCCGAGTGGAAAGGCAAATATGGCGATCAGGCCTGGGACCTCTTGGAGAAGGCCGTCGGCAAGCTCTCGTAACGCGTTGGGGCCGTCATGGCTCATGTCGAGGTTGAGGTGACCGAAGCGGCGGGCGAGGTGGCTGTTCAGTCCCCTCGCCGAGCCTCTCTGCTGGCTTCGCTCGAACGCCTCCTCGGCCTCGCCGTCGAGATCCCCGCGGCGACCCTGGTCGTCGCCGAGATCGCGATCCTGTTTGCCGGCGTGGTCGCGCGCTACGGCCTGCACCGACCGCTGATCTGGTCGGACGAGCTCGCCTCGATCCTGTTCCTGTGGCTGGCCATGCTGGGCGCGGCGGTCGCATTCCGCCGCTCCGAGCACATGCGCATGACCGCCGTGGTCGCAAGCGCCGGACCCGCGATGCGGGCCTATCTCGACCTGGTCGCGACCGCTGCGGCGCTGGCGTTTCTGGCGCTGATCGTGTGGCCGTCCTGGGACTACGCCTACGAAGAAAGCTTCATCACCACGCCGGCGCTCCAGATCCCGAACATCTGGCGGGCCGCCGCGCTGCCGGCCGGCATCTGCCTGATGGCGGCGTTCGCGCTGCTGCGGCTGCTGCGCGCCGCCGATGTCCGCATGGTGCTGACGGCCGTGATCTCCGTTGCCGTCGTCGTCGGTCTGTTCTGGCTGGCGCAGCCATATCTGCGGCCGCTCGGCAATCTCAACCTTGTCATCTTCTTCGTCGGCGTCGCCGGATTCTGCGTCTTTGCCGGCGTTCCCATTGCGTTCGGCTTTGGCCTCGCGATCTTCGGCTATCTGGCGCTGACCACGCGCACGCCCGTCATGGTGCTGATCGGGCGGATGGACGAGGGTATGAGCCATCTCATCCTGCTCTCGGTGCCGCTGTTCGTGTTCCTTGGGCTCCTGATCGAAATGACCGGCATGGCGCGGGCCATGGTGGCGTTCCTGGCGAGCCTGCTGGGACATGTCCGCGGCGGCCTGCATTACGTGCTGGTCGGCGCCATGTACCTGGTCTCCGGCATCTCCGGCGCCAAGGCCGCCGACATGGCGGCGGTCGCGCCCGTGCTGTTCCCGGAGATGAAGCAGCGTGGCGCCCGTCCCGGCGATCTCGTCGCGCTGCTTGCGGCGACGGGGGCCCAGACCGAGACCATTCCGCCGAGCCTCGTGCTGATCACGATCGGCTCGGTCACCGGCGTCTCGATCGCGGCGCTGTTCACCGGCGGCCTGCTGCCCGGCGTCGTGCTCGCGATCACGCTCTGCATGCTGGTGTGGTGGCGCTACCGCCACGAGGACATGAGCCATGTCCGCCGTGCCACGGGGGGCGAGATCGGCAGGACCTTCATCGTCGCCCTGCCCGCGCTCGCGCTGCCCTTCGTGATCCGCTACGCCGTGGTGGAGGGCATCGCCACCGCCACCGAAGTCTCCACCATCGGCATCGTCTATGGCGTCCTGGTCGGCCTCCTGGTCTATCGCCGCTTCGACTGGCGGCGGCTGTTTCCGATGCTGGTCGAGACCGCGGCGCTGTCGGGCGCGATCCTCCTGATCATCGGCACGGCCACCGGCATGGCCTGGGGCCTGACGCAATCAGGCTTCTCGCGCTCGCTGGCGGCGGCCATGACGGGATTGCCGGGGGGCGCGGCGACCTTCATCGCCGTGTCCATCCTGGCCTTCACCATCCTCGGCAGCGTGCTGGAGGGCATCCCGGCGATCGTGCTGTTCGGACCGCTGCTGTTCCCGATCGCCCGCGCCGTCGGCGTGCACGAAGTGCACTATGCGATGGTGATCATTCTGGCCATGGGTATCGGGCTATTCGCCCCGCCCTTCGGCGTCGGCTATTATGCCGCCTGCGCCATCGGACGCGTTGACCCGGCCGAAGGCATCAGGCCGATCTGGGGCTATCTGCTGGCGCTACTGGTGGGGCTGATCATCGTCGCGATCTTCCCCTGGATCTCGATCGGATTTCTTTGAAGCGCTTTGAGGAGGTGTCGATGAGCGAACGGCAGAACCCGTACAATATCGGCCTCGACAAGACGCCCGCCAACTACGTGCCGCTGAGCCCGCTGAGCTTTCTCGCGCGCAGCGCCGCGGTCTATCCCGATCACGTCAGCACGGTCTATGAAGGCCGCAGCTTCACCTGGGCGCAGACCTATGAGCGCTGCCGGCGCTTTGCGTCGTATCTCGCCGGCAAGGGCATCGGCGTCGGCGACACCGTGGCGGCGATGCTGCCGAACATCCCGGCGATGAACGAGGTACACTTCGCGGTGCCGATGACGGGCGCTGTGCTCAATGCGCTCAACATCCGCCTCGATGCACCGTCGATCGCGTTTCAGCTCGATCATGGCGGGGCCAGGATCATCCTGGTCGATCCCGAGTTCTCTAGCGTCATCACCGACGCACTCGCGCAGATGAGCGGACCGAAGCCGTTCGTGATCGACGTCGACGATGCCGCCTTCAAGGGGGGCAAGCGCATCGGCGAGATCGAATATGAGGCCGCCGTCGCGCAAGGCGATCCTGATTTCACCGCGATCCCGCCGAAGGACGAATGGGACGCGATCGCGCTGAGCTACACCTCGGGCACGACCGGTAATCCCAAGGGCGTCGTCACGCATCATCGCGGCGCTTATCTCAACGCCGTCAGCAACATCCTTGCCGGCAATCTCGGCCAGCATCCGGTGTATCTCTGGACGCTGCCGATGTTCCATTGCAACGGCTGGTGCTTCCCCTGGACCATCGCGGCCTCAGCCGGCATCAATGTCTGCCTGCGCAAGGTCGAGCCGACCAAGATCTTCGAGTTGATCAAGCAGCACGGCGTCACCCACATGTGCGGCGCGCCGATCGTCTACAACACGCTGATCAACGCCCCCGACGCGCCCAAGGAAACGTCAACGGGCAATGCCGCCCGCCGCGTCGTCGGCCTGATCGCCGGCGCCGCGCCTCCGGTTGCGGTGCTGGAGGGCGCGGAAAACATCGGCATTAAGCTCACCCACGTCTATGGCCTGACCGAGGTCTACGGCCCCGCCTCCGTCTGCGCCGAGCAGCCCGGCTGGGACGAGCTTCCGCCGGCCGAGCGCGCGCGGATGAAGCGCAGGCAGGGCGTGCCCTACCCGCTCGAGGAAGGCGTCACCGTCATCAACCCGCAGACCATGCAGGAGGTGCCGCGCGACGGCGAGACCATCGGCGAGGTCATGTTCCGCGGCAACATCGTCATGAAGGGTTACCTCAAGAACGAGAAGGCGACGAAGGAGGCCTTCGAGGGCGGCTGGTTTCACACCGGCGATCTCGGCGTGCTCGACGAGCACGGCTACGTCATCATCAAGGACCGCTCCAAGGACATCATCATCTCGGGCGGCGAGAACATTTCCTCGGTCGAAGTCGAGGACATCCTCTACAAGCACCCGGCGGTGCTGTTCGCCGCCGTGGTCGCCAAGCCCGATCCGAAATGGGGCGAAGTGCCGTGCGCCTTCGTCGAGTTGAAGGACGGCGCCAGCGCGACCGAGGCCGAGATCATCGCCTTCTGCCGTTCGCACATGAGCGGCTTCAAGACGCCGAAGGCAATCGTGTTCGGGCCGATCCCGAAGACGTCCACGGGCAAGATCCAGAAATTCCTGCTGCGCAACGAGGTGGGATCGGCGAAGGCAATAACCGCCTGAGCTGATCTCCCGTTTCAAGGCTGCTGCGCTCAGTGTGTCTCCAGCCGCAGGCCGTCGTACGCCGGCACCACGCCCGGCGGCAGCGACTGCCGGATGACTTCGTAATCGACGTCGGCCGTCATGTTGGTGATGACGGCGCGCTTCGGCTTGAAACGTTCGATCCAGGACAGCGCGTCGTTGATGCTGAAATGGCTGACATGGCTGGTGTAGCGCAGCCCGTCGACGATCCAGAGGTCGAGGTTTTCCAGCGCGCCCCAGCTCTCGCGCGGGATGTCGTTGAGATCGGGCGTGTAGGCGGCGTCCCCGATGCGATAGCCGAGCGCGGGAATGTTGCCGTGCTGCACCAGGAAGGCCGTCATCGTCACGGCGCCGCCCTTCCCCAGAATGGTCTGGTTTTCGCCCGCCTCGATCGAATGCCGCGTCAGGATCGGCGGGTAGTCGCTGCCCTCCGGCGCGATGAAGCAATAGGAGAACCGCGACAGGATGTCCTTGGCGGTCGACTGGTTGAAGTAGGTCGGGATACGCCGGCGCATGTGCATGACGACCGAGCGCAGATCGTCCATGCCGTGGGTCTGGTCGGCGTGCTCGTGGGTCAGAAACACCGCGTCGATGTGGTCGACATTGGTCGAGAGCAATTGCTCGCGCAGATCCGGCGAGGTGTCGATCACGATCCGCGTGGTGCCGTGCTCGGACGCCCGTTCGACCAGCAGCGAGCAGCGGCGGCGGCGGTTCTTCGGATTGCTCGGGTCGCAGGCGCCCCAGCCGAGCGCCGGGCGCGGCACGCCGGCGGAGGAGCCGCAGCCCAGGATCGTCAGCGTCAGCGTCATGCGGCTCCCGGAATCAAGCTGTCACCTTGGAGAACAGGCGGAAGAAGTTTTCGGTGGTCTGGCGCGAGATCTCATCAAACGAAACGCCACGCGCTTCAGCCAGCACTTTTGCGACCTCGACCACATAGGCCGGCTCGTTGCGCTTGCCCCGGAACTTGCCGGGCGCAAGGTAGGGCGAGTCTGTTTCAACCAGAATACGGTCAGCCGGCAACTCGGCCGCGAGCGCGCGCAGCGCCTCCGACTTCTTGAAGGTCAGGATGCCCGTGAAGCCGATGTACAGGCCGAGCGATACCGCCTTCAGCGCCAGCTCGCGCCCGCCGGTGTAGCAATGCAGCACGGCGCGAAACGATCCGCGTGCTACCTCCTCTTCCAGGATGCGGCCGCAATCCTCGTCCGCCTCGCGGGTGTGGATCACCAGCGGCAGGCCGGTCGCGCGCGCGGCCGCGATGTGGGCGCGAAAGCCCCTCGCCTGCGCTTCCGGCGAGCCGTTGTCGTAGAAATAGTCGAGCCCGGCCTCGCCGAGCGCCACGACCTTGGGATGCTGCGTCAACGCGATCAGCTCGTCCGGCGAGATGCCGTCCTCCTCATCCGCGTTGTGCGGATGGGTGCCGACCGAGCAGTAGACGTCGTCGTAGCGCTCGGCGATGGCCAGAAGCTGGTTCAACTTTCGCACCCGCGTCGAGATCGTGACCATGCGGCCGATGCCGGCCGCTCGCGCACGTGACACGATCCCGTCGAGATCTTCCGCAAAATCGGGAAAATCCAGGTGGCAATGACTGTCGACAAGCATCGCGCGAACGCCTTAGGCCGCCGGCTCGATGTAGCGCGGGAAGGCCGGTGTCGGCGCGGGCAGCGTCGAGCCGGGCGCGATGCGCTTGGCGCCGCCGAGCGCCGCAAAATTGCGCTCGCCCCCGGGGACACCGAGGCTATCGAGCAGCAATCCCGAGGCAGTCGGCATCGCCGGCTGGGCCAGGATCGCAATCTGGCGCACGACCTCGGCGGTGACATAGAGCACCGTCTTCTGCCTGGCAGGATCGGTCTTGGCGAGCGCCCACGGCGCCTCGCCCGCGAAATAGCGGTTGGCTTCCGCGACCACGGCCCATACGGCGTTGAGCCAGTGATGGATCTGCTGCGTCGCCATCGCCTCGCGGCTTGCTGCGATCATGCCGTCGGCCATCGCCAGGATGGCCTTGTCGTTGTCGCTGAACTCACCCGGCTCCGGCAGCACGCCGCCGAGTTGCTTGGCGATCATCGACAGCGAGCGCTGTGCAAGGTTGCCGAGATCGTTGGCGAGATCGGCATTGATGCGCGCGACGATGGCCTCGTGGTTGTAGTTGCCATCCTGGCCGAACGGCACCTCGCGCAGGAAGAAATAGCGCATCTGGTCGACGCCATACTGGTCGGCGAGGTTGAAGGGATCGACGACATTGCCGACCGACTTCGACATCTTCTCGCCCCTGTTAAACAGGAAGCCGTGGGCATAGACCCGCTTCTGCACGGGAATGCCGGCCGACATCAGGAACGCCGGCCAGTACACCGCATGGAAGCGGATGATGTCCTTGCCGATGATGTGCACATCGGCCGGCCAGTAGCGCCAGTTCTTGTCGCTTTCGTCGGGGAAGCCTACCCCGGTGATGTAGTTGGTGAGCGCGTCGACCCAGACATACATCACGTGCTCTTCGTCGCCGGGCACCTTGACGCCCCAGTCGAAGGTGGTGCGCGAGATCGAGAGATCGCGCAGTCCGCCCTTGACGAAGCTCACCACCTCGTTGCGGCGCGAGTCCGGGCCGATGAAATCGGGATTATCGGTGTACAGCTTGAGCAGATTCTCCTGATAGGCGGACAGGCGGAAGAAGTAGCTCTTCTCCTCGACCCATTCGACCGGCGTGCCTTGCGGCCCGAGGCGCACGCCGTCGTCGTTCAGGCGCGTCTCGTCTTCGGCGTAGTAGGCTTCGTCGCGCACCGAGTACCAGCCCGCATAGGTGTCGGCATAGATGTCGCCGTTCGCTTCCATGCGCCGCCAGATCTCCTGGGTGGAGCGGTGGTGCTGCTCTTCGGTGGTGCGGATGAAACGGTCGAACGACACGTTGAGCCGCTCGTCCATCGCCTTGAAGCGGGCCGCGTTGCGGGCCGCGAGCGCGGACGGGGTCAGGCCCTCGTTCTGCGCGGTCTGAATCATCTTCAGGCCGTGCTCGTCGGTGCCGGTCAGGAAGAACACGTCCTTGCCGTCGAGCCGCGCAAAGCGTGCCAGCGTGTCGGTGGCGATCGCCTCATAGGCGTGGCCGATATGCGGGTTGCCGTTGGGATAGGCGATCGCGGTCGTGATGTAGAAGACGTTGTCGCGCGCGGGTGCCGCTGCGGGCACAGCGGCTTGCGCAGCTGCGACGGGCTTCGGCGCGCGGGGCGCCTTGGGTTTCGACACATTGGGCTTCACAGCCTTCGGCGGCGTGGCGACAGGCGTCGGTGCGGCGGTCACGGCAGCCGCAGTCACCTTTGCCTTCTTCGCAGGAGCCTTCTTTGTAGGAGACTTGGCCGGCTGTTTGGCCGCTTTCTTCACCGCCTTCTTGGCGCCGACCTGCTTCTTCGCAGCCTTCTTGCCGGCCTTCCTTGCCGTCTTCGCAGCGCTCTTCTTCACGCCCTTCTTGGCGGCAGCCTTCTTGGTCTTCTTGACCTTCTTGGCAGCTTTGCGCGCAAGCGCCTTCACGGCCTTTTTGGTGGCCTTCTTCGCAGCTTTCTTGCCGCTCTTGCGCTTGACGGATTTTTTAGCTCGCGTTGCCACGACGAATTCCTTTACCGGCTTCTCAAAATTTGGAAGCGAACCTGCGTTAGGTTATTGTTTTGAGCATGATCCTCTCGGAAAACCGCTACACACTTTTCCGGATCATGCTCTAGCGCGTTGCGTCCGCCAGCCAGCCGAACACCGAGAAAACCAAGGGCTTTCGCTCCAGATTGTAGGTTTCGGTGTCGCGCGCGGCGCGGACGATCTTTTCCCATACCTCAGCTAGGCGCGCAAGGCGCGGCAGGTTCTGGTTGGCATTGGCCTCATCCGCATGCAGCCGTTCCGCGATCCAGCGGTCGATGCCGTCGATGAAGGCCGCAAGCGCGACGCGGTCGCTGGTGCCGAGCGAATCGCCGAGCGTGTGCAATTCGCGCGGATCGACCTGTGGCAATCGCGCAAGCAGTGCCGCCGTGCGCTGCTGGAGTTTCAGCGCATCGCCGCCGAGCAGCGTCAGCGCCCGCGCGACGCTGCCCTCCGAAGCCTCCGCCGCCTCGCGCAACGCCAGGTCGGTCGGAGCGAGGCCGGCCGCTTCCGCGGCGGCACTGATCACCTCGTCCGTTCCGAGCGGCCGCAGGCGCAGCTTGCGACAGCGTGACTGAATTGTGGCGAGCACGCGCGCGGGCGCGTGGCTCACCAGCAGGAACAGCGATTGCTGCGGCGGTTCCTCCAAGATCTTCAGAAGCGCGTTAGCCGCATTCGGATTGAGCTCGTCGACCGTATCGACGATGCAGACGCGCCAGCCTTCGGCTGCTGCCGTCGAGCCGAAGAACGAGATCGTCTCGCGCGTCTCGTCCACGGTGATCACGGTGCGCATCACGCCGCGGTCGTTCGCCGTGCGCTCCAGTGTCAGCAGCCCGCCATGGGACTCTGCGGCGACCTGGCGCGCCACGGCGTCATCAGGGTCGACTGCCAGGCTCTCGGCGCGCTGCACGACGTCCGCCAGCGGCTGGCCGTGCGCCAGCACGAAGCGCGCCATGCGGTAGGCCAGCGTCGCCTTGCCGATCCCCTGCGGCCCGCCGATCAGCCAGGCATGCGGGATGCGCCCGCTGCGATAGGCCGACAGCAGCGCCGTCTCGGCCTCGCGATGGCCGAACAGACGGCTGGTCTCGCGCGGATGCGGAATGGCGCTCTCGCGCTCTGCCTGACGCGGGCTCATACCGACACCACCGAGGCCGGCGTCGGAAGGAGACGATCGCGCAGTGCGTTCCAGACGCGGCCTGCGACCGTATCCGGATCGGAATTGGCGTCGATCAACACGCAGCGCGCGGGCTCGTCCGCGGCGATCTTGCGATAGGCCTCGCGCAGGCCCTGGTGGAAGCTGAGCTGCTCGCCCTCGAACCTGTCAGGCGTGCCACTGCCGCGACGGGCGGCGGCGCGCTGGAGGCCGATCTCGACCGGCAGGTCGAGGATGATGGTGAGGTCCGGCTTGAGATCGCCGATCGTAACGCGCTGCATCGCGTTGATCAGACCGGGAGAAACGCTGCCGAGGCTGCCCTGATAGGCGCGCGTCGAGTCGGCGAAGCGGTCGCACAGCACCCAAATGCCCTGCTTGAGCGCGGGCTCGATCACGGTGTGGACATGGTCATCGCGCGCGGCCGCGAACAGCAGCGTCTCGGCTTCGGGGCCGAGCAGCTTGCCCATGCCCGACAGCACCAGATGGCGCATGATCTCGGCACCCGGCGAGCCGCCCGGCTCGCGCGTCACAAGGGTGCGCATCCTTGCTGCCTTGAGGCGGTCGGCGAGCTTCTTGATCTGGGTGGACTTGCCAGTCCCCTCGCCGCCCTCAAAGGTGATGAAGCGTCCGCGTCCGGACGGCCGCTGTACCGCACTGTCACTCATGGTCAGAGCTTCTCGGCGCCTGCGCGGAACATGCCGATCACGAGCTCGCTGGCGCCGTCGATGGCGCGGCGCATCGTCGAGCCCGTGCCGATCGCTTCAGCCGCATAGACCGGCGTCTCCACCGCGATGTTGCCGCTGCGCCAGACCTTCACCACACCGACCTTCTGGCCGGCTTCGACCGGGGCCCGCACCGGGCCACTATAGACGACGCGCGCGATCAGCTTGTCGCTGCCGTTCTTGTGCACCATCACCTTCACGGGCGTCTTGGCGATCAGCTTCACCGAGCGGCTCTCGCCGCCGAACACCTTGGCGTAGCCGACAGGCTGGTCGGCCGCGATCAGCGTGCGGGTCTCGAAATTGCGAAAGCCCCATTCCAGCATCTTCTTGGCTTCCGTGGCGCGATCCTCGGGGTCTTCCAGCCCGTTGACAACGACGATCAGCCGCGTGCCATTCTGCACGGCCGAGCCGACCATTCCATAGCCGCCCTCCTTGGTGTAGCCGGTCTTGAGGCCGTCGGCGCCTTCCATCGAGTTGAGCAGCGGATTGCGGTTGGGCTGCCGGATCTTGTTCCAGGTGTACTCTTTCTCGCCGAACAGTTTGTAGAACTCCGGAAAGTCCAGGATGATGTGGCGGGCGAGGATGCCGAGCTCGCGCACCGTCATCTTGTTGCCGGGGTCTGGCAGACCGTTGGAGTTGCCGAAGGTCGACTTGGTCATGCCGAGCTCGCGGGCTCGCTTGGTCATGAAGTCGGCGGCAAAGATGCGCTCATTGCCCGCCATGGCTTCGGCCAGCGCAATGCAGGCGTCGTTGCCGCTCTGGATGATCGCGCCATGCAGGAGATCGTCGACCGAGACCTTGCTGTTGATGGCGGCGAACATGGTCGAGCCGCCCGACGGCGCCCCGCCCTTGCGCCAGGCGTTCTCGCTGATCCGATATTCGTCGGTCAGCTTGATGTCGCCCTTCTGGATGGCGTTGAAGACGACCTCCGCCGTCATCAGCTTCATCATGCTGGACGGCGCGCGCAGCTCGTCGGCGTTCTTCTCGAACAGCACGCTGCCGCTGGAGGCCTCGATCAGGATCGCGGTGGGGGCATCGCCGTCGAAGCCAGTATCTTCCGCCTTCTTGGCGCCCTGGATGCTTTGGTTGGCGGCGTAGAGCACGCCGCACCAGCCGAGGCTCGCGAGCAGCAGCCCGGCGACAAGCGCGCGCACCAGCATGCCGGAGGTGAAGCGGCTGCGACGGAGCGAAATGAAACGAAATGCCATGGCCAAGCCCTGAGAGCGGCGTTCTAACAGTTGGAACCGGCGCGAACAACATGAGGCTGGTCGCCGGAACCCGAGATTGCACGATTCCCGTCACGCCCCTATCGTGCCACCTTATATTTCTCGACCAAACCCCTGAAACAAGGCGGAAAAGCGATGTCTTCCACCCGCGTGATCAAGGCCAACGGGATCGATCTGTTCATCCGCGAGGCCGGCCAGGGACCGCTGGTGATGCTGTGCCATGGCTGGCCGGAATTGTCCTACTCCTGGCGCCACCAGATCCCGGCGCTGGCGACCGCCGGGTTTCGCGTCGTCGCCCCCGACATGCGCGGCTACGGCCAGAGCGCGGCGCCGACCGACGTGAGCGCCTATTCGATCTTCGACACGGTCGGTGACATCGTCGGTCTCGTGCAGGCGCTTGGCGAAAGCAAGGCCATGGTAGTCGGCCACGATTGGGGGGCGCCGGTCGCCTGGCACGCGGCGCTGTTCCGCCCCGACATCTTCACGGCGGTGGCCGGCCTGAGCGTGCCGCCGCCATTCCGCGGCCGCGGCAAGCCGCTCGAGCTGCTGCGTCAGGGCGGCGTGACCAACTTCTACTGGCAGTATTTCCAGGTGCCCGGCGTCGCCGAAGTCGAGCTCGAGCGCGACGTCGCCCGCACCATGCGCATCGTGCTCGGCGGACGCGGCCTCGCCGATCCCTCCGCGGCCATGTTCGTGCAGGAGGGCAAGGGCTTTCTCGGCCACGCGACTGCCGATGAGCCGCTACCGGACTGGCTGAGCGAGGCCGACCTCGCCTACTTCACCGAGACATTCCGCAAATCCGGCTTCCGCGGCGGGCTGAACTGGTATCGCAACCTCGACCGCAACTGGGAGCTGACGGCGCCCTGGCAGGATGCGCAGATCCACCAGCCGTCCCTCTTCATTGCCGGTTCGAAAGACGCCGTCATCACAGGCCTGATCGGCGCTAAGCGCGTCAACGAACTCGAGCGCGTGCTGCCAAATCTCACACGAAAACTGATCATCGAAGGCGCCGGCCATTGGGTGCAGCAGGAGCGGCCCGACGAGGTCAACGCTGCGCTCGTGAAATTCCTGCGCGAAGCGTCGGCGCGCTAGCCGATGTCCTTCTTCATTGCGATGTGAGCGGCGCCCGCCTGCTCCGTCTCGGCGAACCCGCGCCGTTCTAGGCGTTAGCCAGCAACGTCAAAACCGCTCGGTGATTGTTCGGGTTTAGTAGAGGCCGCGGCCGCTCAGGATGCTGCGGGCCTCGGCGGCGCCGTCGGAGGCATAGGCGGCCGAGGGCGCGCTCTCGGTGGCGTAGCGGCCGTCCTCGTCATAGGACACGGCGCGCGCGTTCTGGAGCGCCCGGCCCCGGCTGCGGCTCGAGGCCGACATTTCCGAGGTCGCATTGAGTGAGGCCATGTCGGCCGAGGTATTGCCGAGACTGTAGGGCCGCCCCTCCGGCATCGGAACCTCGCCGCGGATGGCGCCACGGTTCGACGAGGGCAGCTCCGGCACGAATGGCCTTGCCGAGGCGACCCGGACCATCGAAGGCGACGGCGCCGGGATCCCGGTGCGCAGGGTCGCCATCAGCTGGCGGTCGTCGGAACCTTCCAGCGGCGCCCGGCCGACATATTCGACGCGGACCTTGGCGACGCCATTGCCTTTGAATTCAAGGAGTTCGGCGGCTTTGTTCGAGACGTCGATGAGCCGGTTGCCGTGATAGGGACCGCGGTCATTGACGCGGACGATCAGTGACTTGCCGTTCGAGATGTTGGTCACCCGGGCATAGGACGGCATCGGCAGGGTCGGATGCGCCGCCGTCAGCGAGGCCATGTCGAACACCTCGCCATTGGCGGTCAGGCGGCCATGGAAATCGTCGCCGTACCAGGACGCCATGCCCTCGGCACGATAGTTGACGTCCTCCTCCGGCACATAGGTCCGGCCGGCGACGACGTAGGGCTTGCCGACGCGGTAGGTGCCGCCGCCCTTGGGGACCGGATCACCCAAAGCCACGACCCGGGGGCTCGAGGACACGCCATATTTCGGATCGACGCGGCTGGCGAATTTGTTGGAGGACGCGCAATTGGCGAGCGCGAGGCAGGTCGCGGCCGCCGCAACACCACGCGCGGCCCGCAATACCGAATCTGACCGTCGGATCCCCATTCGCCCCAAATACCATTTCGCCGGAGGCGTACCCACCCCGCTTCGACGGGGAGCGCTGTCCGGTCCTTTGCTCCGAGGCGGCCCACCACCGCTTCGGACGTCGTGACGATATCGCAACCCGAACACGGCGGAAATGGGGAGCCCGCGGCGATCGCGCGGAGATGGTAAACGGCGCGTTCGCTTTCCCCCGTTCATCTACGGAGCACAGGCACCTGCTCTGTGCCACTCCTGGACATTCTGTTGCGCCAAATCCTCACTCCACCCCCATTGTCGCGCCACTCACTGGAATTCTTTTGACTGTGCAAGGCCGCACGCGTTCTCTCGCATGCAAGGGCGGGATTTGGAATTTAACGATGATCGAGACGGTTTCGGCACTGATGGGTCTGGTAAGCGCGGGGATCTTCCTGGCCCATGCGTTTGAAGGTTACCGTACGAGGGCCTGAGGCACTCGCGCGGGCGGCAAGCATCACCTCTTTCAAGACGGCACGTTCGGGCAATTTCAAGCGATCCGATCGAGCATCGCAGACGAGAGCGGCAGGTGTCCAATGCGTAACCATGACCTCGTATCCGATGGCTTCCTGGCATTGACCGCAGGCGGTCTGGTGCTGTTGTGCTCGAGCCTGGTGGCGTTGGCCTTCGGCTGATCACAGCCCCCCCTTTCCCGGCGTTTCCGACCACGACCGTACGGCCCCGCAACACGGGTGTTTGTCCCGGAATTGTCCCGCTCCCGTTTAGTTGATTGAATTTCCGCGTTCGGCGCCTCGACTCATTTCAAGAGGCCATCACCAACGAAGGTGACGCAATGCTTGCCGAGAAATTCTTCCTGGTCCTGGAATCGCTGATCCGCGGCGGCCGGACTTATCCGGACGGAAGTCCAAGGGTCATCAGCACCTCCCCGCATATCCCGGTGAAGCTGCCCGACCGGAAATAGGCCGGATCGTTTTCGCGCTCCGTCGCGCGCCGCTCAGCGCAGGCCGAGCAGCGAGCGACGATAGAAGCTGTCGCGGGCCTCGCCGAGGCAAACGAAGCTGCCGTCAAAACCCTGGCCATATCGCTTCTGGCCCCTGGCGTAGTAGACGCCCTTCCTGAAATCCAGCCAGACCACCTTGTCATGCGGACAATGGCGCTGCGCTTGCGCCTCGTAGCGAAACGGCGTCAACGGCGTAGCCGACACCTCGCCCCCGCCAAGCATCATTATCGCCGCAACAAGCGCGATCCTCCCGGGCCCACTGCTAAAGCCGCTCCGCACGTCCCGCCTCCCGCGATCCAGGCCGTCGCGACGGCCGCCCGGCACGGTAGCACGAAACGGCACGATCCCTGGAAGGCTGCAAGCGCACCGCGCGTCTTCCGCCGACCATCTTGTCGGGCTACATGAAAGCGATCATCTCGATGCGAGGATGCTGCCTGAATGTCGGTTGAGCCTGCCCCCACGACCGAAGCCCGCCCGCCCTCGCCGCGCCTCGGCCTGCTGCCGATGATCATCTTCGGCTCGCGCTGGCTGCAACTGCCGCTCTATCTCGGACTGATCGTGGCGCAATGCGTCTACATCGCGCTGTTCCTCAAGGAGCTCTGGCATCTGTCCTGGCACGCCCTCGATCTCACCGAACAGCAGATCATGATGAGCGTGCTGGCGCTGATCGACGTCGTGATGATCTCCAATCTGCTGGTGATGGTCATCGTCGGCGGCTACGAGACGTTCGTTTCGCGGCTCGATCTCCAGGGCCATCCCGACGAGCCGGAATGGCTCGGCCACGTCAATGCGAGCGTGCTGAAGATCAAGCTTGCCATGGCCATCATCGGCATCTCCTCGATCGCGCTGCTGCGCACCTTCATCGAGGCCGGCAATCTCGGCTCGAACCGCGCCGGCTTCACCGAGACCGGCGTGATGTGGCAGGTGCTGATCCACATCACCTTCATCGTCTCGGCGCTAGGCATCGCCTACGTCGACAAGCTCAGCGATTCCGGAATGCGCAACAAGCATGCCGAGTAGGACCAACCCGCTCACCTTGCGTCCCACCGCCTGGCAGAGGGCAGTTCTCTCACGGCCTCGGCGGCGAGCCCATCGAGATCGCCCACATGGTGCTGTGCTGTGAGCGCCTAACTGCGCGGCGCTTACTCTTTGGCTTCGAGTTGTTGAAGGGCCTGATGCAGGCATTCCTGGAACTTCGCGGCGACCTGCTCGCGCGCCACCCCCTTGGCGGCGAGATCGCCTGACACCTTGTCCAGGACCTCGTCCATCGTCCGGCTCTCCAGATGGTCCGTCGCCAGCGCCGTGGAATAGCTCTTGGCGGCATCGCCGCTGAGCCCGAGCTGGCCGGCGGCCCAGAGCCCGAGCAGCTTGTTCGACCGGGCCGTGGCCTTGAATATGAGCTCCTCGTCGTGGGCGAATTTGGCTTCAAAGCCCTGCTCGCGCTTGTCGAACGTGGTCATGGTCAGCTCCATTTCGTTTTCGCTGCTGCGGATCGGACTGGCTGGGAGCGAACGTCTCCGTCTTTCACGTCAGTTGAGGATCATTTGAATCTTCCGGCGGAAGCCAAACGCCGTCAAGCCCGCCGCTCGCGGCAGGCCCGGCCATCACGGCAGCCGCCAGCTCCGCGCCAGCCAGACCAGCTACGGGAAAGCGTTTACTCTTTGTTAAGTGGACTCAGCGCCGCATAGCCCGGGGACATCGAGAGCTGACGCATGAACAGAGAGCTGCGGGAGTTTCGACGGCTTGAACGGGTCTGCCTGGAGCAGGCCGCCCTCTCCACCATGGACCTTGCACGACACGGACTGCTCAAGGTCGCCGACGATTGCCGCATCGCAGCCGAAGCGATCGAGGCCCAATCGCCCCGCGGGGCATTAGCAGGCGCCGTCCAGGCGCTCAAGCTCGCCTTCAGCACGACGCAACGGCACTAGGTCCGGCCCGGCTGGAATATCCATCCGGAGGTTCTGGCGCGGCGACCGCGTTCGGTCAGTCCTTTGCCGTCGCTGCTTCGCGTGCGAGCCGCTCGGCCCGCAGCCGTTCCTTGTTGGCGTAGAACTGCTTCTGCGCCTCCTCGTGGTCGCGCATGGCCTTTTCAGCCTCGATCCGGCGTGCCGCATCGCGCGCCTGACGCTGTTCGGGGGTCAAGGGTTTGCGTCGGAAGGAAAGATCTTCGGTCATGGCAAGACAACGCGGACGCAGCGAAAGAGTTCCCCGAACCGAACCGGAAGCCCTGCCGCAACCGAATAAAGAGACGAAATATCAGACAGTTAGAGGCGCCACCGAGAGCCGGCTCGACCTATTTCTTTGCGCGCGCCGGCTTGACGCCGACGAGCGGGCATTTCGGCGCGGCCCGCTGGAATTTTCGAAAACAACCCCATGCACAGTAGCCAATGCGTTTGGGATCAACAGCTTGGGCGTCCCACCCCCGCAAGGCCCTTTGGCACGTCGGGCAAAACAGGAGTATACTGCTATTATTCCGAAATACATCGGCGCATCGTCCCTTGCCCCGATGCGTTCAGCTTCCTTTGGGAGCGGTCCGTGACTGCGACTCGCCAAGGCCGGGATTGATGGCCAGCGACCCGCCCGCGGCGCCGCCGGCTTCATAGGCCGCCATCGACACCATCCGGCCGGTGCTGCGCTGGGTCCGGAGCTTGAGGTCGAGCTTGTCGAATTCCGCATCGACCACCGAGGTCTTGAGCACGACCAGCCCGCGACCGGTGCTTTCGTTGACCTGATCGCGACCGGCCTTGATCGCCTGCAGCCTGTCCGCGATTGACGCCACCATGCCGAGCGCGAAGGAGGCATTGGCCAGATGCCGCTCCTGGTGCCGGAACCTGCTGTAGTCGACCGAGGTCTTGAAGCGACCAAGCTCGGCACGCACGGCGCCGTCGATCAATTCGGCCAGATAATGCGCGACCTCGACATCCGCGCCGAGACCAAAGAACACATAGCTGCTCTCGCCGGCCGCATTCTTCTCGCGCCAGACCCGACAATCGCAGAAATGAGCGATCGCGCCGATGCAATCGTCCAGAGGAATTCGCTTCTTGCGATGGGTCTCAAAGACCCTCCGTTCGCACGGCGACGCCCGCAGGTCGACGTCGGAGAGCGACAAATCGTGGCGATCCAGCAGCTCGGCGACCTTGGCGGCGGCCGACAGCGCCTCTTCCTCGCTGCAGCCGTTGGCGATCGTCTTGGCGCGCAACGCCTGGATGCGAAGCTTGAGCTTGTCGAGCGCGGCCGGATTGGACGTCTGGTTCACCGATTACCTGCCCGGGAAAGCCCGACCGATCGTATGGCGGAAGGGGTGTCTGTCAAACCGCGCCCATTGATGCCGCAATCGGCGCGGATGTTATGCTCGTCGCAGAACCGGGGGTTTTCTCGATGCGCAAAATCGCCGTCGCTGTCATGTTTGCTCTGATCGCACCGACCGCATTGGCGCAGGACCATGTTCCAATGTATGGCGAACAGTCCCAGGACAAGACGGAGACGCAGAAGGCGGACGACATTCGGGCTGAGCGCGCCTATCAACGCTCCCTCGGCAACGTTCCTGACCAAAAGGCCGTAGATCCGTGGGGAGCTGCCCGCGGCGACGAAGCGTCGAAGAAGCGGGCCGCACCGCCTAAATCAGTAGTGAAACATTCGTCCAAGGCCAAGAGCGGCAGCACCCCCAACTAACGAATTTTAAAGGAGGCCCGCCGGCGTGAACCGGCCGCCCGAAGTTCGGCCCTACACATTTCGGTCGAAACTGGCGGAAGGGGTGGGATTCGAACCCACGGTACCCTTGCAGGCACGCCGGTTTTCAAGACCGGTGCCTTAAACCACTCGGCCACCCTTCCAAACCCGGAATGGCTGTCGCTTAACGTAGTCGACGGCGCAAGGCAACGCGAAGTTGGCCCCTCGTCCCCCTCGGCCGCCCTGATCTGTCAGGCGAGCGTCAGCCTGTTCCCTTAGCCTGGGTTTCTCAGCAATCCCGGACACTGGCGACATCTCCCAGGGCGTCGCTGGTTGCGAGGCCCGGTTTGGAGTCGCCTCCGTTTCCGGGCCTCGTTTGCTGCCCCCAAAGCAAAACGGCGCCCCGTGAGGAGCGCCGCATGGAATTGTTCGTCGCTGCCTTGGCTCAGTAGCCGCAGGACGCGCAGCCCATCTGCACCGGGGCGTAATAGGAATAGCCGGGCGAGACCATCTCGACGCGCTGGCGCGTTGCGTATTGCGGCGGGATGCGCTCGTACTGGACGCCGGGCGGGGCGACCATCACAGTCTGCGGCACCATCACGGTGCGGTACTGCGCGGGCGTGCGGTGCGCGACGGTTGCGCCGGGCGACACCATCACGGTCTCGTCGACGGTGCGGTATTGCGGCGCGACGTATTGCTGCTGGTAGCAGGTCTGGCACGGCGGCGGCGCGTAGCAATTATAGCAGCCCGCGGAGGCTGCGCCCGTCATGGAAAGCGCGGCCACGGCTGTTGAGAAAACGACAGCAAGAGTACGAGACATTGTGGTGGTGCCCCAGTTGCCCGAAATGGATTTGCGAAGGTCGCAGCAGTATACGCGGCAAAATCCTAAGCTGCCGAACTTCGTTGAGGCATCCTTAATGCGAACGGCCGGCTTTCGCCGGCCATTCAGGACTTGTTGACCATGCGCGACCGCGGCACTCGCGATCACGCGCGCGAAAGCCGCGCTCAGTTCGAGCGCCGCTTCACTTCGCGCACCGCGCCGCGCGCGGCGCTGGTGGTGAGCGCAGCGTAAGCCTGGAGCGCGGTGGAGACGTTGCGCTTGCGGCCCGTCGCCTGCCAGGCGGCGTCCCCCTTCGCCTCTTCCGCCGCGCGGCGCTTGGCGAGCTCCTCGTCGGAAACCTCCAGCGTGATGCTGCGGTTCGGAATGTCGATCGCGATAAGGTCGCCGGTCCGCACCAGGCCGATGTTGCCGCCCTCGGCGGCTTCCGGCGACAAATGTCCGATCGACAGGCCGGACGAGCCGCCCGAGAAGCGTCCGTCGGTGACGAGCGCGCAGGCTTTGCCGAGGCCCATCGATTTCAGATAGCTGGTCGGATACAGCATTTCCTGCATGCCGGGGCCGCCGCGCGGGCCTTCGTAGATGATGACCACGACTTCACCGGCGACGACCTTGCCGCCCAAAATGCCTTCGACCGCGGCGTCCTGGCTTTCGAACACGCGCGCGGGGCCGGAGAATTTCAGGATCGAGGCGTCGACGCCGGCAGTCTTCACGATGCAGCCGTCCTGTGCGAGGTTGCCGTAGAGCACGGCGAGACCGCCATCCTTGCTGAAGGCGTGTTCGAGATCGCGCACGACGCCCTTCTCGCGATCGGCATCGAGCTCGTCGTAGCGACGCTCCTGGCTGAATGCGACTTGCGTCGGGATGCCGCCGGGCGAGGCACGATAGAAGGTGCGCACCGCCTCGCTCTTGGAGCGCTTGATGTCCCAACGCTCCAGCGCGTCAGCCATGGTCGGCGCATGCACGGTCGAGACCGACGTATCGATCAGGCCGGCGCGATCGAGCTCGCCGAGAATGCCCATGATGCCGCCGGCGCGGTGCACGTCCTCGACATGGACGTCGGCAACCGACGGCGCGACCTTGCAGAGCACGGGCACGCGGCGCGACAGCCGGTCGATATCCTTCATGGTGAACGCGACCTGCCCTTCGTGAGCCGCCGCAAGCAGATGCAGCACGGTGTTGGTCGAGCCGCCCATCGCGATGTCGAGCGTCATCGCGTTCTCGAACGCCTTGAAGTTCGCGACGTTGCGCGGCAGCACCGAGGCATCGTCCTGCTCGTAGTAGCGGCGGACGAGATCGACGATGGTATGGCCGGCCTCGACGAACAGCCGCTTGCGGTCGGCATGGGTCGCGACCACCGAGCCGTTGCCGGGCAGCGCAAGTCCGAGCGCTTCGGTCAGGCAGTTCATCGAATTCGCAGTGAACATGCCCGAGCAGGAGCCGCAGGTCGGGCACGCCGAGCGCTCGATCACCTTGACGTCTTCGTCGCTGACCTTGGAGTCCGCCGCGGCAACCATGGCGTCGATGAGGTCGACGGCCTTGGTCTTGCCCTGGAGCTTGACCTTGCCGGCCTCCATCGGCCCGCCCGAGACGAACACGGCCGGGATGTTGAGCCGCAGCGCCGCCATCAGCATGCCGGGCGTGATCTTGTCGCAATTGGAGATGCAGACGAGGCCGTCGGCGCAATGGGCGTTGGCCATGTATTCGACGCTGTCGGCGATCAGCTCGCGCGACGGCAGGCTGTAGAGCATGCCGTCATGGCCCATGGCGATACCGTCATCGACCGCGATGGTGTTGAATTCCTTGGCGACGCCGCCGGCCTGCTCGATCTCGCGGGCGACGAGCTGGCCGAGGTCCTTGAGATGGACATGGCCAGGCACGAACTGGGTGAAGGAGTTGACGACCGCGATGATCGGCTTGCCGAAGTCCGCATCCTTCATGCCGGTCGCGCGCCAGAGGCCGCGGGCACCCGCCATGTTGCGGCCGTGGGTGGTGGTGCGGGAGCGATAGGCTGGCATGGCGGTTTCCGTCCTCGGTTTGGCTGGCCGGCGGGAAAATGGAAGCCGCCTCAGGCCTTTCCGGCCGGATAGCGCACGGGGTCGGCTGGCGCAACGGGAACTTGGGCCGGACAGGGCCGGATCGGTCTTTCGCAGGCCTCCCCTGCTCCCGGCGCGGCCTATTGGAAGGACGCGCCGGCGCCGGGCAGACGCTGTAGCTAGCGCTTCGGCTTGGGCAGCACAATTCTCCCCTGTGAGGCAACGTCGCCCCACTTGGCGGACCACCCGACTTCCGAGGCCGAGGATGGCTCGATGCCCGCCTGACCTCGGGCCCCCTGCAGTGCAAACAGGGCGCCCTGGGGATCGACACATCGTGCGATCCAGCAGCCATCGGGCAATTCGATCGGACCTTGGAGGATCCGGCCTCCACCGGCATTCACCTGCTTAGTCGCAGCGCCGATGTCGTCGACATTGAAGTAATGCAGCCAGCATGGCTGCGCTACGCTCGGAAGTTTCGTCAGCATGCCGCCGACCGTTTGTCCGTCCGCCGAAAACAATTGATACCAGTCCGCTGGATCGGCTTGAGCGTCGGCCTTCTGCCAACCAAATAATGCTCTGTAGAAATCGAAGATCACGGTCCGGTCGCCGGCCAATAGCTCGTGCCAACCGACGCGCCCCGGCTCGTCCAGCCCGCCCGGCTTCGATCGGCCATGTGTCGGTTCCTCGATCAGACCGAACGTCGCCTTCTGCGGATCGGCAACGACTGCTATTCGGCCAATGTTGGTGTCGGTCGGCGGCACAAAGATCGTGCCTCCGAGACGCCTGATCTGTGCGGCGGTCCCGTCCAGGTCATCGACGGCGACGTAACCCATCCATCTCGGCGTTGCCCCCAATCTCCGCCCCTCGTCCGGGATATCCAAAAGTCCGCCGACCGGAACGCTGCCGCTGCGAACCACCGTGTAAGCCAGCTTCGGAGTCGACTCATCCTTCAAACCCCAGCCGACCGCCTTGCGATAAAATGCGCCTGCTGCCGCGACATCCGTGGTCAGGAGTTCGTACCAAGCGAAACGTCCGAGTTGATCTGCCACGCCGATCTCTCCGTTCAAGCCTGGATGCGATTGCGGCACCGCACCAAGCTGCACTCCGTGCGCGCCCGCCATGTACGTGGATCGGTGATGCCCTGTGTCAACGGGTCGGGCCGATGCTGTTCATGAAGATGAATACACTCTGAACGTGCGGCGCCACGCTTTTGGGCGCGCAATTGTTGCCTGCCCTATTTTCCGGGCGTAGAGTTAGCGCGGCTGGGATGCTTCTTGCAATGCACGGAGGTTCGACCATGCGGCAGGCGAAGCGATCTTCTAAAACGAAGAAGCGAGTAACCAAAGTCGCCGTGCCTGCGTTCGGGGCGGCAGGCCTGACTTTTTCGCTAGCGGGAGGCGCATCGGCATCGGCCGTGCCGGCACCCGACGTACAGCATATGCCGAACCTTGTACCGGGTCAGGCAATCACGCTCGATGAAGAGGAAATGGCCGACGTCAGCCTCGCCACCTTCCATCTCTTCGACAAGGAAAACGTCGGTAGCCGCGTGCAGTTGGCATGGCGCGGATGCGGTGGTTGCCGCGGCTGCAGAGGCTGTCGAGGTTGCCGCGGTTGCCGATGTGGCGTCGGTTGCCGGTGTGCTGGATGTGCTGTTGGTGTTGTAGGGTGCGCCGTATCATGCGCGGGTTGCTGCGCATCGTGGGGGCGCTGCCGCTGGTGCTAGGCCTCGGCGCGTTCCGAATTGCCTGTCCACAAGCCGACATATCTCATTGGCCGGCCCCTTTGTCACGGCCGGCCAAATGCTTGGTTTCTCTACGGCGCTTGCATCGATGGCTTGCCGGTGACGGGCGAATTTGTTTCAACTCTCTGGGAAAATACCAGCGCGCGGGCACGAAGATCCATCTTGCGCCGGCGATCTGACGTAACGGCAACCGGATCGGCGTGCTGACGCAATGAATGCCAATAGCAAGACCCGCGTCCCGCGGCAGACCCGCAAAGACCTCCTCCGATTTGCACCGAACTTCACCGCCTACTTACTGCCTCCCGATGCGGTTTGCCTCTATTCCGAGGATCGCAAGTTCTTCCTGCACGGCGAACTCTACTGCGCCTTGGCCACCGCGATCGGAGAACATGGCAACGCCAGGCCGGCGATCATTCGCCAGCTTTCGAAGCGCTTCCCGGCCGACAAGATCGAGGAGGCGATCAAGCGGCTCCTCGAGCGCCGATATGTCGTTGCGCGGGTATCGCCAGCATTCGACGAAGCCGTCGGCGGTTTTTGGGCAAGCCTCGGCCTGTCTCCGGAAGTCGCGGAGCAAAATCTTCGCAGTTGCTCCGTGCGGATCGAGTCGATTGACGTCAAAGGCGCCAAGGAGCTGACCGCGTCCTTGAGTAAGCTCGGCGTTCAAATCGCCAAGCGCTCGCCGAAGCTCACGATCACGCTGGTGAACGATTATCTTGACCGCCGGCTCGCCGAACTGAACCAGGAACGCGTAGCCGGCAAGACGCATTGGCTGTTGGTGCAGCCGTCCGGCGCGTTTCCGCTGGTCGGGCCCATGTTCAAACCGGGCGAAAGCTCGTGCTGGACTTGCCTGTTCGATCGCATGATCCGCAACAGGGAGATCAAGGGGTTTCTTGACCGGGGACCGGCGCGTGCGGTCGCCATATCGCCGCTCGTCAACCATCCCGTCGGACGGACCGCAATCCATTTCGCAGCCGTCGAGATCGCCAAGGCAATCGCCTCGGGCTTTCGCACTGATCTGCGCGATCACATCGCAAGCTTCGACCTGGCCGGCGCCGTCATCGCAAAGCACTATGTCGCGCGACGCCCGCAATGCCCAACCTGCGGCAGCAAGAAGCTGCACAACCCGCGCCGATCCCCGGCCCTGGTCGAGATCGCCGAAGGCAAGAAGCTCGTCATGACCAGCGGTGGATATCGCACCATGACGTCGCGGGCCACGGTGTCGCGCTTCCGCAAGCATGTGAGCCCGCTGACCGGCGTGGTCACGCGGCTTGAGCGGATCGAGGCCGATCTGCCGATGAACACCAATTACTTCGCCCAGCATAATTTCTCCGCGCCGGCCCACAGCATCGACCAGCTCAGGTCCGGACTGAGCGGGGGCAGCTTTGGCAAGGGCTCGACTGCCGAGCAGGGCGAGGCCAGCGCGCTGATGGAATCGATCGAACGCTATTCGGGCATTTTCCAAGGCGATGAGATCAGGACGACGCGCCGCTTTGTCGATTTCGCGCCCGGCGACGCGCTTCTTCCCAACGACGTCCAGCTCTTCAGCGAAACGCAGTTCAAGAACAGGTTTCTCCAGCAGCCGGACGATCCCCATCCGGTTCCCGAGCCGTTCGATCCCTCGACGAGGACCGAGTGGTCGCCGGTCTCATCGTTGCGCGACAAACGCTTCAAATATCTGCCGACCGGCCTGCTGTACTTCTTCTATGGCGGCTTTCATACCGATTCCAACGGCTGCGCGGCCGGCAATACCCGCGACGAAGCCATCGTTCAGGGCTTCCTGGAACTGATCGAGCGCGATGCCTACGCGATCTGGTGGTATAATCAGGTGCAGCGCGCCGCGGTCGATCTCGAGCAATTCGACGATTTCTATGTCCGGGATCTCCAGGCTCAATTTGTGGAAGCCGGGCGCAAGCTCTGGGTGCTCGATGTCACCACCGACCTCGGCATTCCGACTTACGTGGCTATCATGCACTGGATGCAGAATGGACACGAAAATATCGAGTTCGGTTCCGGCGCGCATTTCGACCGCCACATAGCCCTGTTGCGCTCCCTCACCGAACTGACCCAATTTATGTCCGTCGGCATGATGGGCGGCGCAAGCGGCGAGAAGCCGACACTTGACGGTGTCACGCCGCTGCGCCTGGAAAACTACCCGTTCCTGACACCGAGCGACCGCCCGATCGTCCCACCGGCGCCGAGCCTCAAGCTCCACGACAATACGCGTGACCAGGTCATTGCCTGCGTCGAGATCGCCGCCCGTGCGGGCTACGATTTCCTCGTCCTCGACCAGACACGTCCCGACGTCGAGGTTCCGGTCGTCAGAGTGCTCGTTCCCGGCTTGCGTCATTTCTATCGCCGCTTCGCACCGGGCCGCCTTTACGATGTGCCGGTGAAGCTCGGATTGTTGGACCGGCCGCGACTGGAAAGCGATCTGATTTCATTCCTTCCGCACACCTGAAGGGTTGCTCTTTCGTGCGCACCAACAGGAAAAAACCGACCGGAAAGATCGCGCCAGACATTGCGGCCCGATTGAGCCATCGCTTCTCCCTCCAGATGCAGCCGGACGGAAACCTCGTCGCCTTTCTGGGCGACTATTCCGTCAACCTCGGACAATTCAGTAAGGCCGCGATAGACCGCGCGCGACATCTGAGCACCGGCCTTCCGCTCGCGTCCTTTGCAGGCAAGAGCGCCGTCGCGAGAGACGTCGACGCCCTGGTACACCGCTTGGCCCGGCAGGGGCTTCTGGAATACCGCCTCTCCTCCTCGCGCGACGAGCGGGACCTCGTGGTCATCGAGCCTCAAGTCCCCGAATACTGGCCGCGACGCGCGAAGCTGGGCAGCCGTGATACCATTGTGTTGTCACGCTTTGCCTATCTGCGCCGGCGCGGCAATGAGATGGTTCTGGAATCGCCACGCGCCGGCGCGCTGTTCCGGATTGGCGATCCCGCCGTCGCCGCCACCCTTTCTGCGCTGTCGCAGCCTCAGAAGATCGGCAAGCTCAACCTGAAGGCAGCCACTTTCAATCTCTGTCTGCTCGAACTGTTGGTGGAAAGCCGGATCCTGCTCAAGCTCGATGCGAAAGACGGACAAGGCCTGCGAGTGAATGAAGGCGACGGCAATCTCGTTCTCTGGGATTTCCATGACCTGGTGTTTCACACGCGGAGCACGGAGGGGCGGCAAGCCAATCCGGTCGGCGCCGCTTTCACCTATGCGAGCATCGTTCCGCCGCTGCCTGCGGTGCGCCCGCCCTGGCCCGGCAGCAAGATCGACCTACGCAAATTCTCCTCCCCGGAGCCGAACTCCCGCTTCTCGAAGCTGTTGCGCGAACGCCATTCAACACGAGATTTCGACGACAAGAATCCTGTCACGCTCGGCGAACTCGCACAGTTTCTCGACACCACCGCGCGCGTCGTGTCCGAATGGAAGAGCGGCCCGTATTTTAACGGCGGTCCCGACGTCACCTACAGCACGAGGCCATATCCGTCGGCGGGCAGCGCCTACGAGCTGGAATTGTACCTGACGGTCTCGAACTGCGAAGGGCTTGCGCGCGGACTCTACCACTACGATGCAGGGAGCCACGCGCTGGTGGCGATCAGCGCCTCCACCCAACAACTCCAGGCGCACGCGGTGGCAGCCCAGTTCGCCATGGACGCGCCGGGTCAGCCACAAATCCTGATCACGATCGCGGCGCGCTTTGGGCGGGTCTCCTGGAAATACAGCTCAATCGCATATTCGTTGATCCTGAAGGATGTCGGCAGCCTGATCCAGACGTTTTACCTGGCCGCGACCGATATGGACCTCGGCGGCTGCGCCATCGGGAGCACCAACATCGACCTGTTCGCGACAATGACGGAGCTGGAATTCCATATAGAAGGCCCGGTCGGTCAATTCGCGCTCGGGCGCGGCAGGAAGCTCGATATCCCGAGCTAGAAGCTCGGGTAGTTCGGCGCTCGCCTCTCGCCAGTCGCGCTATTGCAGAGTGGGATCGAGCCGGTCGCGCAGCCAGTCGCCGATCACGGAGACCGCCAGCGTGGTGACGACGATGGTGGTCGCCGGCGCCAGCATGATCCAGGGCGCCCGGGTAAGGTATTCGCGGCCGTAGCCGACCATGTTGCCGAGGCTGGTCATCGGCGGCTGCACGCCGAGGCCGAGGAAGGACAGGCCCGACTCCATCAGGATCACCTCGGGGAAGACCAGCGTCGTCGACACGATCAGGGTCGAGGCGATGTTGGGCAGGATGTGCCGGAGGTAAATCCGCGACGGCGTCGCGCCGAGCTGACGGACCGCGGCGGCATAGCCTTGGGCGTTGGCGGAGATGGCCAGTCCCCGCGCGATGCGGGCGTAGCGCTCCCAGCCGAACAGGCCCATCAGGCCGATCAGCAGCGGCAGCGAATTGCCGAAGAAGGCGAGCACGGCCAGCGCCATGATCAGGAAGGGCATGCTGGCCTGGAAATCGGTCAGCATCAGCACGAGCTGCTCGACGGTCCCGCGGAAATGCGCGGCGAAAAAGCCGAGCGTGGTGCCGACAATCGCCGAGATCGCGGTGGCGCCGAAGGCGATCAGGAGCGAGATGCGGATCGAGACGAGGAGGCGCGACAGCACGTCGCGGCCAAGCTCGTCGGTGCCGAGCCAGTGCGCGACATTGCCGGGCGACGCCAGACGATTGCGCAGGTCGAGCTGGGTGTAGCCATAGGGCGCGATCTTCTCGGCGAAGGCCGCAATCACCAGCATCGCGACGATCCAAGTGACCGCAAGCGCGACAGACACCGGGATCGCCGGCAGGCTGATGCGGCGGCGGACGCTAGAGCCCTTTCCGTTCCGATGAAATCGGAACGGGGCTCTAGATTCCAGTTTTGACGCGTTTTCTCTACGCGAACCGGTGTCCACTTCGCTTGAAAGCGCTTCGGTGTCCTTCAGCGTCGCGTCGGTCATGCATGCGCTCCCTTGGCGCGCAGCCGCGGATCGAGGAAGCCGTAGAGGAAGTCGACGACCAGGTTCGACGTGACCATGGTCAACGCAACCAGCAGCAGGATGCATTGCACGACCGCGAGGTCGCGGTTGGCGACGGCGACGACAAGCAGGCGCCCTACCCCCGGCCACGAAAACACGCTCTCGACCACGACGGCGCCCGCGATCAGCGTTCCCACCATGAAGCCGAGAATGGTGACGGTCGGGATCGCCGCATTTGGCAGCGCATGCGAGGTCACCACCCTGCGCCACGGCACACCCTTGGCGGAAGCCGTACGGATATAGGGCTGGCCCAGCACCTCCAGCATCGCGCTGCGGGTGAAGCGCGCCAGCACCGCTGCGCCGCCAAGGCTCAGCGTCGCGATCGGCAGGATCGCGTGACGCCAGCTGTCCTGCCCGCCCGACGGCAGCCAGCCCAATTGCACGGCGAAGACGAGAACCAGCAGCAGCGCAAGGACAAAACTCGGCACGGTGAACCCGGCGACCGCCGTCATCATCACGGCACGGTCGATCGCAGAGCCGCGATGCAGCGCGGCGTAGATGCCGGCGGGGATGCCGAGTGCCACCTTGAAGACGAAGGCCGGCAGCGTCAGCGCCAGCGTTGCCGGGATGCGCTCCAGCACGAGCTCGATCGCGGGGCGGCCGTCGCGCATGGAGCGGCCGAGCTCGCCTTTGGCGATGGCGCTGAAGTAATCGAGATACTGAAACCAGATGGGATCATCGAGGCCCCAGGCTTTGCGGAAGGCCGCGATGACCTCCGGTGGCGCTTCCGGTCCCAGGATCATCAACGCAGGATCGCCCGATAGCCGCAGCACGACGAAAGCGAAGGTGACGACCAGGACGATCGTCAGAGCCGCGCGCCCGATCCGAATGGCAAGATAACGCCCCATCACGCGGCGTCCCGCGTTTCGACCTGCGGACCGGTCACCAGATGGCACGCGACCTGCCTGTCGCCGCCGACGACCGAGAGAACCGGCACTTCGCTCGCGCAGCGCGCGATCGCGCGCGGGCAACGCGGATGGAAGGCGCAGCCTTGGGGACGCGCGGCCGGGTTCGGCGGATCGCCCGCCAGTACGATGCGGCCCGCGCTGCGGCGGCCGGGCGCCGGCGAGGCCGAGACCAGTGCCTGCGTATAGGGATGCTCCGGCCGGGCGAACAGATCGTCGGCGCTGCCGATCTCGACGATGCGGCCGAGATACATCACGACGACGATATTGCTGATCTGGCGGACGACGCGCAGGTCGTGGCTGATGAAGAGCAGCGTGAGACCAAGCTGAGCCTGAAGATCGGCGAGCAAATTCACCACCTGCGCCTGGATCGAGACATCGAGCGCGCTGACCGGCTCGTCGCAGACGAGGAAATCAGGTTTTGTCGCTAACGCCCGCGCCAGCACGATGCGCTGGCGTTGTCCGCCCGAGAGTGCGCCGGGATAGCGCGCGCCATGCGCAGGCGTCAGTTCGACCGCCTGCAGCAATTCGCGCACCCGCTCATCGCGTTCGCCCGGCGTACCGAGGCCATGAATGTCCAAGGGCTCGCGGATCTGTGTCGCGACCGGCAAGCGCCGGTCCAGCGCTCCCAATGGATCCTGGAAGATCATCTGCATGCGCGCCCGCTGCGCGCGCCACGCCTGCGTGCCAGGCGCTGCCATGGGCTTGCCGTCAAACCGCACCTCGCCGCGATCGGGCGGCTCGAGGCCGAGCACGATGCGACCCGTGGTGGATTTACCCGAGCCGGACTCGCCGACGAGGCCCAGCGTTTCGCCCTTGGGAATCGTGAGCGAGACGCCATCGACCGCATGGACGGCCGTGCTCCGGCCGAACATCCCGGAGCGCATGCTGTAGCTGCGCGCGATCGCGGACACTTCGACGAGCGGCGCGCTCATTCGGCGGCGATCCCAAGCAGTGCGCGGCGCGAGGCCTCGGCCCGGATGCACGCGACCGCGCGGTCGTTCGTGATCGGTGCCAGGCTCGGCGCGGCGAGGCCGCACGGCCCGGCCGCCAACGCGCAGCGCGGCGCGAACGCACAGCCATCAGGCATACTCGCGGGATCGGGCACCGTGCCGGGAATGGCGGTGAGGCGCCGGCGCGGACCGTCGAGCGGCGGCAGCGCGCCGATCAGGCCCTGTGCGTAGGGATGCACGGGATCGGCGAAGAGCTGGTTGGCCGGCGCCTCCTCGATGATGCGGCCGGCATACATCACCGCGACGCGGTCGCAATTCTCGGCGACGACGCCGAGGTCGTGGCTAATCAGGACCATCGCCATGCTCATCTCGCGGCGGATCGACGAGAGCAGCTCCAGGATCTGGGCCTGAATGGTGGCGTCGAGCGCGGTGGTCGGCTCGTCCGCAATCAGCAGGTCGGGATTTCCGGCGAGCGCCATCGCGATCATGATGCGCTGGACCTGACCGCCGGAGAATTCGTGCGGATAGGCGGACAGCCGCCGGCCTGCGTCGGGAATGCCGACGAGATCGAGCAGCCGCCGCGCTTCGGCCCTCACTGCCTCACCGGAGAGACCGCGATGCAGCGCCAGGGCCTCGCAGAGCTGCTTGCGGATGGTCAGCACCGGGTTGAGCGCGCTCGCCGGATCCTGGAAGATCATGGCGACCCGCCCGCCCCGGACCCGATCGAGTTCAACCGCGGGCGCGCCCAGGAGCTCGTGCCCGTCGAGCCGCACCGAGCCCAGGACCCGCGCATGCCGCGGCAGCAGGCCCAGCGCGGCAAGCCACGTCACCGACTTGCCGGAGCCGGATTCGCCGACGAGGCCGAGGGCCTCGCCCTTGCGCAGGGCGAGATCGACGCCACGCAGCACCGGCACGCCGTTGAAGGCGACGCTCAGGTCCTCAATGCTGACCAGCGGCGACACCTCAGGCCTCGAAATTGCCGGCGCGGAAATCCATCGCGAAGGCGGGCGATGCCTTCCACTTGATCGATTTCGGCTTGGCCGTGAAGGTCGCATTCTGATGCAGCACCGTGTAGGCGGGGTCCTCGCGCTCGGCGATCTCCAGCATGCGGTGGAACGCCTTCTTGCGCGCCGCGCGGTCGGTCGAGGTTTCCAAGAACTCCGAAAGCGTGTTCAGCTCGGCGTTGGTCCACTCGCCGATCTGTTGCTGCTGGCCGTTCGGCCCGTGCTGGGCGACCAGCGAGGAGACGGGATCGTTGAAGGCGGCCGAGTTCGACCAGTCGCGCACGGCGCGCGTGGGCGCACGTTCCATGATCTGCGACCAGTTCTCCTTGGTCTCGATCTGCACGTTGAGGCCGACCGACTTCCACATCTCGACCAGGACCTGCGCGGTCGCGACCTGGTTGGTGTAGTAGTTGTTGAGCAGGCGATACGGGATCGGATCGCCCTTGTAGTTGGCCTGCTTCAGCAGGTCCTGCGCGAGCTTCGGATCATAGGCAGGCACGTTCCAGTCGGCGTTGAACATGTCGCCGTAGAATTCCCACTGCAGGCCCTTCGGCACGCGGGTGCGGCCGGCCCACAGGCTGTCGACGATGGCCTGGCGGTCGATCGCGTGGGTAAAGGCGCGCCGCACCAGCGGATTGGCGAGCTGGGCGTGGTTCTTGTCGAACACGGTCAGGCGGTGATTGAGGATGGTGCCGCCCTGCACTTCGAACGCCGCATTCTTCTCGATGCCGGCGATCTGGTCCGGCGGGATGTCGCAAGCGAACTGGTACTCGCCCGAGAGCAGCCCGTTGATGCGGCTCGCGACTTCAGGGACTTCGAGGAAGCGGATGCGCTTGAGCGGCGGACGGCCGCCCCAATATTCATCGTGTGCTTCCAGCGTCAGCGAGACGTCGGGCTTGAGCTCGACGACCCGGTAGGGCCCGGTGGTAACAGGCTTGCGCGCCCAGTCGAGATAGCTTGCGGACTCGTCCCAGGCCCGGCGGTTCATGATGTCGGAGCCGTAGCGCGACAGCCGGCCTTCGATGGTGACGTCGGGCGTCGCGTTGTAGAAGCGCACGGTGTATTTGTCGACGGCGTCGACGCGCACGAGGTCCGGCCAGATCCGGCGCGCGACGGCGGGCACATCGGGCGGCAGTTCCTTGCCCGGACGCGGCGTCGGGATCTTCTCGAAGGCCTGGATGGTGGAGCGGCTCTTGGCCTCGGTCTCGCCGAACATGCGGTCGCGGCTGAAGGAGAAGACCACGTCCTCCGCCGTCAGCTCGTCGCCATTGTGGAACTTGACGCCCTGGCGCAGCTTCACCTCGACAGTCTGGTCGTCGATGCGGCGCCACTCGGTCGCAAGGCCCGGCACGGCCTCGAGGCTGCCGCGCCAGTTCTTGGAAATCAGGCCCTCCCAGATCGAGGAGAAAAACACGCGCTCGCCGACATTGGACTGCTCGCGCAGCACGTCCAGCACGTTCGCGTTGGTCACCTTCTGCACGGCGATCGTCACCGACGGACGATTGTCGCCTTGCGCGATAGCAAAGCGCGGCAGCAGCAGCGTGCCCGCAGCCGCGGTGCCGGATTTCAGGATGGTGCGACGGGTGAGTTTGCTCATGACGATAGGCCCTGCCCTTGATGAGGTCGGTTATTCTGCGAGGCCAAGCGCGGCGAGATGGGCTGCGCCGGCGCGGACGTCGTCGTGGTTGCGGAGTTCGAGGATCAGCCGCGGGTTCGAGGTCAGCCGGCCCAGCGCGCGGAACACCGCGACCCACGGGATGTTGCCTTCGCCCGGCGCCCAGTGCCGGTCGGCAAAGCCGTCGGTGTCCTGGAGATGCACATGCGTCAGCATGTCGCCGGCGGCCTCGACATAGTAGTCGACCGGCGGCGCGCCGGTGGAGATGTGCGCGTAGTTGGCGTGGCCGGTGTCGAGCGAGACGCGGACCTTGCCGCTCTCCAGCGCCTTGGCGAGGCGCACGCGGTCGCGCGGATCCTTGTCCTCGATGTTCTCGATGACGATCTCGCAGCCGGTCGTCTCGGCACGCGCGATCACTTCGGCGAGGGTCGCCCTGACCCGTTCGACCAGATTGCCGCGATTGTCCGGATAGAGATCGAGATTGTTGTGGTCCCAGGTCGTGAACGGCGAATGGATCACCATCTGCGTCGCACCGAGAAACTCTGCGGCCTCCAGCCCCTGGAGCAGACGCTTGGTCACCGCCTGCCGGATCATGGGATCGTGGCTGTCGATCTTGAAGCCCCAGAACGGTCCGTGAATGCCGAGACGGCCCGTATAGCCCGCGAGCATCTGCTTGATGTCGCCGGCGGTCGCACGCCAGTCGCTATCGAGGAGATCGGCGCGGAAGAAATCCTGGATCTCGAGATCGCGCTGCCGTTCCAGAAGCCAGTCGCGATGCGCGGGGATCGATTTGATGGACAGTGCGGCGCCCAACACCGGCTTCGACATGGCTTGCTCCTTTGACCGTCAGCAATGACGGGAGCAGCGCTAGACCAGTTCAATGACAGGCCCGTGAAACCGATGTTCCGCAGCGTCGAGCAGATGTGGACATCCCGCGCGTCGCCCGCATCGATGTTGTGCAGCGGCGCTGGCGTCGATGCAGGCACGTGCAGTCTGCCGCAGAAGCAAGCTGAATCGTGTCCGTAGTGCTCCGGAATGGAATCCTATTCCGATGTCGCGTACATCGCGCGACATCGATCGGCGGCCACTTCCAAGGGCATCACCCTCTGATCGCGCACCACGGGGTTGGGGGACCACATGGGGCGGGGGATCGAAGGCTGGGGCAAGGTGACGAGGTCCGGACTCCTAGGCACTCCGGACCTCGCGCTTTCCTTCAGCGCGAGCCTGCCAGCATATCGCTAGGCCCACATAGACCCACTCCACAGCAGCTCCGGCTGGCGCCTCAGCTCACATCGCATCCTTCAGCGTCAGCCGCGCCGTGAACGTCACGCTGATCTTGCCGACCAGCGCCATTCCCTCGACTTCCGCGCCGCCGGGGAAATAATCGCCGGAAAAGCCGCAAGTGACCTCCCTGCCTCCGAAGACGAGAGACCGGCCGACCGCTTCGGTGTGCTGATTGACGATCATGTCGCCACGCCATTTCCCGTTCCGGAACGTGTAGCTCCCGGTGTAGTAGAAATAGCTGTCGCCGCCCATGATACGCCCGTCGCAGAGCACGACCACGCCCCTCGCCTGCCCGCGCTTGCCGTCACGCATTTCGATGTCGAAGATGTAGAGGCCGTTGACGACGCTGGCCTCTTCACCCGTTTCTGAGCCTTCCCCGGCCGACATCAGATCGTCTCCCCAGCAATGTCGATCCGCCGCGTCATTCAGTTCGGTACGTTCCGCTCGAGATCCTCGAGCCATGCCGCTGCGCTCGAATCCGACGGTGCACGCCAGTCGCCGCGCGGCGACAGCGAGCCGCCGGCCGAAACCTTCGGGCCGTTCGGCATGGCCGAGCGCTTGAACTGGCTGAAGGCGAAGAAGCGGCGCAGGAACACTTCGAGCCAGCGGCGGATCTCGGGAAGCTCGTAGGCCTTGCGCCGATCGTTCGGGAACGCTGGCGGCCATTCGCCCTTGGCGACATCCTTCCATGCCTGGAGCGCCATGAAAGCGATCTTGGACGGCCGCATGCCGAAGCGGAGCGTATAGAACAGGTTGAAATCCTGGAGCTCGTAGGGGCCGACGGAGGCTTCGGTGCTTTGCGGTTTCTCGCCGGGCTTGACCGGAACCAGCTCGGGCGAGATTTCGGCCGACAGGATCGAGGCAAGCGTCCGGTTGACGTCATCGCTGAACTGCTGCGAGGCGATCACCCAGCGGATCAGATGCTGGATCAGCGTCTTCGGCACGCCGGCATTGACATTGTAGTGCGCCATCTGGTCGCCGACGCCATAGGTGCACCAGCCCAGCGCGAGCTCGGAGAGATCGCCGGTTCCGATGACGATGCCGCCGTGGTGGTTGGCGAGGCGGAACAGATAGTCCGTGCGCAGACCCGCCTGCACGTTCTCGAAGGTGACGTCGTAGACCTTCTCGCCCTTGCCGAAGGGATGGCCGATATCCTTCAGCATCTGGGTTGCAGTGGTGCGGATGTCGAGTTCCTGCCAATTCGTCTGCAAGGACTTCATCAGCGCCAGCGCATTGGTCTTGCTCTCGCTGCCGGTGGCAAATCCCGGCATCGTGTAGGCGAGGATGTTTTCACGCGGCAGGCCGAGCAGGTCGACGGCCTTGGCGGCGACGATCAGCGCGTGGGTGGAATCGAGCCCGCCCGAGACGCCGATGACGACGCGTTTGGTGCCGGTCGCGCGCATGCGCTGCACGAGGCCGGCGACCTGGATGTTGTAGGCCTCGTAGCAGTCCTGCTCGAGCAGGCTCTCGTCGCTCGGCACGAACGGAAAGCGCTCGACCTTGCGCAGGAAGCCGATATCGGAGGCCGGCGGCTTCAACGCGAACGTCACCTGGCGGAAGAACGCCTCGCGCTGCCGGCGGTTGTCGTCGAACGTCCCCATCAAGGCGCGTTCCTGCCTGAGCAGGTCGAGATCGACGTCGGCGAACGTGATCTGGCCGCCCTGGCGGAACCGCTCGCCCTCGGCCAGCAGCACGCCGTTCTCGTAGATCGAGGTCTGGCCATCCCAGGCCAGATCAGTGGTCGATTCCCCTGCCCCTGCGGCGGAATAGACGTAGGCCGCGAGGCAGCGCGCCGAGGTCGATTGGCACAGCAGTGCGCGCGAGCGCGCCCGGCCGATCGTGATCGGGCTGCCCGAGAGGTTGATCAGCACGCTGGCGCCTGCGAGCGCGAGCTCCGAGGCCGGGGTCACCGGGATCCACATGTCCTCGCAGATCTCGACGCCGATGGTGAGGCCCGGCACGTCCTCGGCCGCGAACAGCAGATCGACGCCGAACGGTGCATGCAGCCCGCCGAAGGCGATCGTCTCTCCGGCGATGCCGGCGCCGGAGGCGAAATGCCGCCCCTCGTAGAACTCACGGTAGGTCGGCAGGTAACTCTTCGGCACCACGCCGAGGACGTTGCCGCGATGAATGACGACGGCGCAATTGTAGATGCGATGACCAAAGCGCAGCGGCGCGCCGACGATCAGGACGGTCATCAATGCATCGGAGGCCTCGACGATGGCCGCGAGACCGCGCTCGACGGCGTCGAGCAGCGGATCCTGCTTGACCAGGTCTTCGATCGCATAGCCGGACAGGCACAGCTCGGGAAACACGGCAACCGCCGCCGACTGTTCGTGGCAGGCATTGGCGGCCGCCAGGATGGCCTTGGCATTGGCCGAGGGATCGGCGACGTGGGAGGTGGTCACGCAGGCCGCCACGCGCGCAAATCCGTGGGCGTAGATCGAGTGGAAAGTCATCGAGCGCAGTACCTTTAATCTCTTTCCGGCCGGCCGCAGCCGTCAGCTCCAGCCTATGTAGCTCATCGATCCGGCTCCGGGCAGGCCATTCGCCATCATGCATAACGGATTTGCGCCTCGCTCTGGCCGGCGAGCTCAGGCGCTGCGGGCCAGGACGCCGGTCAGATCGTCGCGCAGCCACTGGGCGATCCGGGGCCAGGCATGCGCGTGGGTCCGCGCACCCATGAACAGGCCGAGGTGATTGCTCGGCTCGGAGGCCGCCGCAATGAAGGCTGGCGGCGTGCCGACAAGGCCGGCGGTGGCGAGCGCCTGCGTCACCGGCACCACTTCGTCGTCGAGCCCGGCCAGCAGGAAGATCGGCGCCTTGACGTCCTTCAGATCAATCGCGCGGCCGAGCGCCACGAAGTTGCCGCCGGCAATCTGGTTCTCCCGGAAAATCCGGTTGACGATCTCGAGATAGTAAGTGCCCGGCAGATCGAGCGTCTCCACGTTCCACTGGTCGAAACGCGCGAGCAGTGCCCCGCCTTCCTCGTCGGATAGGCCCACTTGCAAGGCGGCTGCGATATCCTCGCGGCTTGGCGTCCTGGACCAGAAGCGCAGCATCTCCTCGCCACTGACATTGCCTCCGCCACGCGCGACGAGCTGGTCGTAGACCATCTCCGGCGCGTTGCGGGCGAGCCTGGATAGCGAGGAATCGATCGACAGGTCGACCGGAGCGCCGACCAGGACCAACCGCCGCACCTTGGCCGGAAAGCGCGCCGCATAGAGCAGCGACAGCCAGCCACCCTGGCACAGGCCGACGAGATCGACCGGGACGCCGATCTCGTCGATGGCGACGTTGAGATCGGCAAGATAGCTGTCGATCGAGAGATAGCGCATGTCAGGGGTGGCCGAGCGCCAGTCGGTGAGATAGACTCGGTCGATGCCGCCATTCTGCAGCGACTGCACCACGCTGTGGCCGGGCGCGAAGTCGGCGATCAGGGCCCGATGCAGCGCATAGGGTGCGCAGACCAGCGCCGGCTGGCCGGACCGGTCCTTCGTGCAATCGCGCAGGTGCATGGTCGCAAGCTCCAGCGCGACCGTGTTGGGCGTCGTCCACGGCAGGCTGCTGTCGGCAGGCTCGTCCGGCCCGCGCTCCATCCATCCGAACCAGGCGTCCATGGCGAGCCGCGCCGCCGCAAACGGCCACAGCAGCGGATCGCCAGGGACATGGTCCGGCCCGCCCGGCTGTTTGCCTGTCTTCGCCGCCATGGCTATCTCGCGATTCTCACAGGAATGCCTCGAAGCTGATCACGGAAATGCTGAGGTCGACAAAACTCCGATGGGCTGCAGCCACAGAACCGTCGAGGTCGATGCCACGGCAGGCATCCTCGATCACCACGACCTCGCACCCGGCCTTGCGGGCGTCCTCTGCCGAAAAGCGGACGCAGAAGTCGAGCGCGAGCCCCGCGACGAAGACGGTCTCCAACTCGCGCTCGCGCAAATACCCGAGCAGGCCCGTCGGCGTCCTGTGGTCGTTCTCGAACAGCGCAGAATAGGAATCGATGCCGCGCCGAAAACCCTTGCGCACCACCAGGCTCGCCCGGGTGACGTCCAGCTCCCCATGGAATTCGGCGCCCGCCGTGCCCTGCACGCAATGCGTCGGCCAGAGCACCTGGCTGCCGTAGTCCAGCTCGATGGTCTGGAACGGCTGCTTGCCCGCATGATTCACCGCGAAGGAGACGTGGTCGCTCGGATGCCAGTCCTGGGTCAGCACCACATTGGCGAATTTTTGGGCGATACGGTTGATGGCTGGCACGACTTTCTCGCCGCCGGGCACGGCCAGTGCCCCGCCGGTGCAGAAGTCGTTCTGCACGTCGATCACCAGCAGCACGTCGCGGTCGGAAATCTTCATCGCAAGGCCCCATTCCATTTGCCGGCTTCGCCGGCGCCGAACGCTCCCTCCAATGTCGATCTTCCGGTGCGGCTTCGCAACCGCCGATCGCGTGTGGCCATATCGCGCTGGTGGCCAAGGATCGTCTCCAGGATGCAACGGTTTGGCCTCGTCCGTGTTGACTAGGCACAATCAAGCGAGGATTCTCAAACCGTCCGCAAACTGCGGATCGGATCAGGAGCGGAGGCAAAGGTTCCCGAAGGCCGGCAAGGCCGCGGCGACCAAAGGGTCATGAGTATCGGCAAGACAGGAAAAATTCTTCTCGCCGATATCGGCGGCACAAATGCGCGCTTTGCGCTGAGCCAGAGCGAACCGGGCAACGGCGACCAGACCGGACCGATCGACTATGTGAAGGTCGCCGACTTCCCGACCGTCCAGGAAGCCATTGTCGACGTGCTGGCGCGCCGGGCCGGCGGCGAACCGCCCCAACGAGCCGTGCTGGCCGTCGCAGGCCCCGTCACCAACAACCGCTGCGTCATGACCAACAGCCCCTGGGTCATCGACGGCAACGAGCTCCAGCCAACGCTCGGCTTCAACAGCGTCCATGTGCTCAACGATTTCGAGGTGGTCGCCTGGTCCCTGCCCGCCTTGCGGCCCGCCGATCTGATCCCGCTCGGCGGACAAGATGGCCTCCCCGGAGAACCGTTGCTGGTGGTCGGACCCGGAACCGGCTTTGGCGTCTCCTGTCTGGTCGAGCGCCATGGGGCGCGGCTGGCCGTCGTCACCGAGGCGGGCCACGCGACGCTGCCGGCAGAGAACGAGCGCGAGGAACGCGTGATCGCGTCCTTGCGCCGACGTTTCGGCCATGTCTCCATCGAGCGCGGTGCGCTGTCGGGCTCCGGCTTGCAAAGCCTCTACGAGGCACTCGCGGAGATCGACGGCGTCCAGGTGCCGCACCGCGACGCGGCCGCCATCACCAAGGCCGCCCTGGATGGCAGCTGCTCGGTCAGCCGCGCGACGCTGGAGATGTTCTGCGCCACCCTGGGCTCGGTCGCGGGCAACCTCGCGGTGACCTTCGGTGCCCGCGGCGGCGTCTATATCGCCGGCGGGATCGTGCCGCGCTTCCCGGAGTTCCTCGCGGCCTCCGCGTTCCGCGCGCGCTTCGAAGCCAAGGGGCGCTTCCAGGACTATTTGCGCAACATCCCGATCCGGCTGGTCACGAAGCCTGATGCGAGCTTCCTCGGCCTCAAGATGTTCGCCGACCACAATCCTGATTGAAGTGCGGCCGGCCGAGACCGTCCGGTCCGTTAACTAATTCACAGCTGATTGCATCCAAAGCGGGGTTCCACGCAGGATCGTGCTTGCCCGATTGTTTCCCATGGGAAACAATCCCCCCGAGTGTGTGGCGTAGTTGCGGGGGCGTGACATGCGTAAACCGGATCTGGGCTTCGACTATCACCGTTATCACCGCCTGCTGACCGAGGCGGATGATGACGACAAACGGCTGGCGCTGATCGAGCTCCTGATCGAGGAAAAGGCGCGAGACCGGCTGGCCGCCCAGCGCGCCTCGGATCGGGCCGCCATGACCGCCCATACCATCGCCACGGTGCTGAGGAACGGTCGCGGCTGAGACTTGCAGTCCCGCGCCGGGAGGCGCGAATCCGCGAGCCGATTGCGATTCCGTTAACGATCCCTCGCAATCTCGCGTCAAACTTTTTGCTCTAAGAGTTCCCTCACCTGATGCAATTCAGGGGTCAACACAGGGGGGAATGAACATGAGCATGATTTCGCTCGCCGCGATGCCGGCCGCCGTCGAAACGCGTTTCGCCGATTCTTCGTTTAAGACCATCTTGCTGTTCTGCTGCACGTGCCTCGTCGCCTCGTTCGGCCTGATGGCGCACGGCATCGACCTCACCGCCGGCCTGATCTGAGAACCCGACGAATTCCTTCGTCAAATGGCCGCCCCCGACGGGCGGCCATTTTCGTTGGCGATCCCTGCGCGGCGCCTGCTCCGTCGGTCAGCGCGGTACCTTCACCGTCGCTCAGTGCGGCGCCTTCGCCGTGGTTTCCGGAAACATCGAATCGATCATCGCCTTGAGCTGGTCGATCGAAATCGGCTTGCGCAGGATGGGCCTGCGGCGGAGCAGCGACGGCAGGAGTTCCGGCCCGTAGCCGGTGGCGAACAGAAACGGCTTGCCGCGGCGCTCGATCAGGTCGGCGACGGGATCGACGTAGAGCCCCATGAGGTTGATGTCGAGGATCGCGAGATCGTATTGCGCGGTCATCGCAAAGGCGCTCGCGTCCCGGACATTGTCCGCTTCCGCGACGACATGGTGGCCGAGCTCCTCCACCATGTCGGCCATCATCATCCGGATCAACGCCTCGTCTTCGACCAGGAAAACGGAGAGTCCGTCCGCCATATCAACCCCGCAGTCAACTTGCGAAGCTAATCATACCCGAATTGCGGAAAGGATTCACGAATTCGTGGCGGGCGCCGTTAATTCGTACGCTGGCGATCCGATTCAACTTGATCAATCCAGCCCGCGCTCGTGGCTGAGGCGTACCATCTCCTGGATGAAGACCTGCTTCTGCTTGTCGTCGAGGCTCGAATAGAGCGGTTCGGCGGCGTCGGCGACATTGCGCTGGTCGGCCGCCCGGTCGATCAGGAACTGCGCCTCGTTGCGCATCTGCTCGATGATGTCGTCGGGCGGATCCCGCTTGGCGCGCGCAACCCGCAAGTTGAGCCGCTCCGCACCATTATGCCCAAGGTAGTGCATGGCGCTGGAGAACCCGTACCAGTGCTTCTCCTGATCTGGGGTGAGATTCAGTTCGGTCTTGATCCGCTCGATGTAGGAATCGCTGTTGGCGACGATCTGTTCAGCCGACTGTTGCGGCGCGCCGCTCTGGGTGAGGACCGTGACATCCTTGTTGTCCTTGGTGTCCTGCGGCGCGTTCTTGGCTTCCTTGCTCGCCTTGGCCCCCTTGCCCGCCTTGGCGCTCTTGGCATCCTTGTCCTTGCCGGCGCCTTGCTGCTGCTTGGCATCCTTGGCCGCGTCCTTGTTAGCGTCCTTGGCGGCCGGCGCCTGGTTGCCATTGTTGCCGACGCCGAGCACGCCGGTGAAAACGCCAACCACGCCGCCGATCGCACCGCCGAGCACGCCACCGACCGGACCGGCCGCCTTGTTCCCGGCTGCCGCCCCCTCCTGAACGCCTTTGACCAATCCTTGAGCGTTCGCGACTGCGGCTGCGCCGAGCAGCAGCGCGAGCACGGACCCCAGCGCGAGCCATCGTCGCAGGTAAAGCCGCGCTGGCGGCGCCGGGTTGATCATTCTCGTCTCCATCGTCGAACTGATTGGCGTGTCCGGGTGGGAGCCACCCGCTGGTTGCAACACTATCGTTTCCGCCGCTTCCAGGTCCAGACGCAGCCAATTGCTGTCCACGCCCGAAAAGTCTTTCACGCGAAGCGGTTATGCAGGCTTATTCGAAACTGCGGCGTAATTGCGCACGGATCGTTCCAGGCCGGTTCGCGCACCGTGTGCGTCGCAAAAGGAGCAGCCACGGCGCAGGTCCGGCTCACCGCACCGCGGGCGCCGCCGCGCCGTCGGGCACAACGTTAGTTCTAGACGATCGCCGTTCGGCCTTTCTCGACAGACGCGATCAATCATGATCTGATCGCGCTACCAATTTGCCGCGCCTCGCGTGATTGCAATCGGAGCTGACGGCACCAACAAGAAACGTTCAACGAGAATTCCAACAAGAAACGCCAACAAGAAAATCAAGAGCAAAACTCGGAAGAGTTAAGAGGAAACGCCAGAACAATAAAACATCCAAGCGAGGAAACGAGATGTCACGCAAGACACTGACGCGACGTCAATTTGTGGCTGCCACTGCAATGTCCTCCGCGGCGCTGATCACGGCGCCCTATGTCAGAGGCGCTTATGCCGCCGGCAAGCTCTCGATCGGCTTCTGGGACCATTGGGTGCCCGGCGCCAACGACGCCTCCACGGCTCTCGTCAATGAATGGGCCGCGAAGGAGAAGGTCGAGGTCTCGATCGACTACATCACCAGCAACAACAAGAAGATCGAGTTGACTGCGGCGGCCGAAGCCCAGGCCAAGTCCGGTCACGACATACTTCAGATGCCGAGCTGGTGGCCGCACGCCTATTCGGAGAATCTCGAGCCGCTCAACGACGTCATGGAGCCGCTCATCAAGCAGAATGGCGAGGTGAACGGCACCGTCAAATATCTGGGCCAGTCGGGCGGCAAATGGCTCGCGATCCCAGCGACACCGGGCAGCCAGATCAAGGGCCCTTGCTCGCGCATCGACCTGATGAAGAAGCATGCGGGCATCGACGTGCAGGAAATGTACCCGGCAGGCAGTCCGCCGAAGGCCGACAACTGGACGATGGAGACGTTCCTGAAGGCTGCGGAAGCTTGCCAGAAGGCCGGCTTCCCGTTCGGCATCGGTCTCGGCGAGACCACCGACAGCGTCGATACAGCCGGCGCGATCTTCCAGTCCTTTGGCGCCGAGCTCGTCAATGCCAAGGGCGATGTCACGGTCAAGACCGACGCGGTGCGGCAGGCGCTCGAATTCTACAAGAAGCTGATCGCCGTGCTGCCGACGGACGCGCCCTCCTGGGATGATGCGTCCAACAACAAATGGCTGATCTCGGGCCGCGGGGCGATGATCCTGAACCCGCCGAGCGCCTGGGCGGTCGCCAAGCGCGACGCACCGCAAGTCGCCGAGCAGTGCTGGACGCACGGCTTCCCGGCCGGCCCGAAAGGACGCTTTGCCCCGTACCTACCCTATTTCTGGGGCGTCTGGAGCTTCGGCAAGAACAAGGAGGCGGCCAAGAGTCTGCTTACCCATCTGTCCTCACCCGCGGCGATCGAAAAGTTCGTCGTGGCGAGCGGCGGCTATGACCTGCCGGCCTACGCCAACATGACGACGTTCAAGACCTGGGCCGAGGTCGGACCGCCGAAGGGCACGCTCTATCACTACCCGAACCCGTACAACCACCAGACACTGTCAATCGCCGCATCGCCGGCGCCGCCGAAGATCGCGCAGCAGATCTACTTCCAGGCGACGCTGACCAAGATGGCGCTGCGCTTTGCGCAAGGAGAGAAGTTGGAAACGGCGCTCGCCTGGGCCGAGGGCGAGTGCGAGGGCTTCATGCGGACCTGAGCCGGGTGTGTGCCATGGCGGTTCATGCCTTCGGGTGTGAGCCGCCGGGGCGCGCTCTCGCTACCTCCGCAAGCCAATGAAGCCGACCGGTCGCCGGCTTCACCGTTGAACCTTTCGCAGGAAAGCTTGACCAGAAAGTTTGACCCATGGCCGATGTCGTCGTTGAGCAAGGTCGCCTCGCTCGTGCCGGGAGCCCGCGCAAAAAGAACGCGAGCCTGCGCAACGTAATGGGTCGGAAATCGACCGTGGCGTTCTTCCTGACGCTGCCGCTGATCCTTCTGATCGCACTGTTCGTGCTCTACCCCGCCTTCTATTCGCTCTACCTGGCGACGCTGAACAAGGCGATGACGAAATTCGTAGGCCTCAGCAATTTCACCTTCCTGTTCAAGCGCGAGACGTTCTGGATGGTGGTGAAGCAGTCCTGCATCTTTGCGATTACCGCCGTGATCTTCAAGGCGCTGATCGGCTTCATCGTCGCGCATTTTGTCCACAACATTCCGGGCAAGAAGCAGCGCAAATGGCGCGGCATGCTGCTGGTGCCCTGGGTCATCCCGCCGGCAATGAGCACGCTGGCCTGGCTCTGGCTGTTCGATCCCTCCTACAGCGCCTTCAACTACACACTGTCCTTCTTCGGCGTCGGTCCGATCCCCTGGCTCGGTGACGCCTTCTGGGCGCGCTTCTCCGTCATCCTCGTCAACGTCTGGTACGGCGCGCCGTTCTTCCTGATCATGTACCTCGCCGCGCTGAAATCGGTCCCCGACCAGCTCTACGAGGCCGCTGCCATCGACGGCGCGAACTGGTGGCAGCGCATCTGGTTCATCACGCTGCCGATGATGCGCAACATCATCGCGATCACGACGCTGTTCTCGCTGATCGTCACCTTCGCCAATTTCGACATCGTGCGCATCCTCACCTCCGGCGGCCCGCTCGATCAGACGCATCTGTTCGCCACCTGGGCGTTCCAGGTCGGCATCCAGAGCAGCGACATTCCGCTCGGCGCCTGCGTCTCGTTGTTCATGGTGCCGATCCTCGCCGTCGCAGCGGTCTTCATCCTGCGCGATGTCTCCAAACGCGGGAACGAAGCCTGATGAGCACGCTGGCAATCGACAAGGCCGGACCGAGCCGCAAGGTCAAACTCGGAAGCATGAGCCGGGACCGCACCTGGGCGCTACGCTGGTCCTACTTCTTCCTGGTGCTGTTTGCGATCTTCTTCCTGACGCCGCCGGTCTACATGCTGATCACCTCCCTCAAGAGCAGCGCGGAGATCTCGGCGGCAACCAATCCCTGGTGGGTCTTTCACCCGACATTGGCGAACTATGTCGAGCTCCTGACCTCGAACCAGTTCCTGCGCTTCTTCTGGAACTCGTCGATCATCTCGATCGTGGTCGTGATCGTCACGATGCTGATCAGCATCCCGGCGGCGTTCGCGCTCGCGCGGATGAAGTTCTGGGGCTCGGCGACACTCGCGACCGGTGTGTTCCTCACCTATCTCATCCCGGACAGCCTTCTGTTCATCCCCCTGTTCAAGATGCTCGCGGTGGTCCAGGAGTTCACCGGCATCCCCCTGCTCAACCGATGGTACGTGCTGGTGTTCATCTATCCGACACTGACCGTGCCGTTCTGCACCTGGATCATGATCGGCTATTTCGCCTCGATCCCGAAGGAGCTCGATGAGGCCGCCCTCATCGACGGCGCCTCCTGGCTCCAGACCCTGACACGGATATTCATTCCCGTGGCCCTGCCCGGGCTGATCGCCGCCACGATCTTCGCCTTCACGGTGTCCTGGGCGCAGTTCCTCTATCCCCTGGTGTTCACCACGTCGATCGATCAGCTCGTGCTGCCGGTCGGCATCACCACCACGCTGATCAAGGGCGACGTCTTCAACTGGGGGCAGATCATGACCGGCGCGCTGCTCGGTGCAGCGCCGCCGCTGGTCATCTACGCCTTCCTGATGGACTACTACATTGCCGGCCTGACCGCCGGCGCGACAAAGGGTTGATGTCTCATGGCTGACGTTGCATTGCGTAAGGTCGTCAAGCGTTACGATGATGTCGAAGCCGTGCGCGGCATCGACCTCGATATCGCCGACCATGAGTTCATCGTGCTGGTGGGCCCCTCGGGCTGCGGCAAGTCGACGACGCTGCGCATGATCGCAGGTCTCGAGGACATCAGCGACGGCGACATCATGATCGGCGGCGACGTCGTCAACGACGTGCCGCCGAAGGACCGCGACATCGCGATGGTGTTCCAGAACTATGCGCTCTACCCGCACATGACGGTCGCCGAGAACATGTCGTTCGGGCTGCGCCTGAAGCACTATCCCAAGGCCGAGATCAAGGCGCGGGTGACGGAAGCCGCACGGCTCCTCGACATCACCGACCTGATCGACCGCAAGCCGAAGCAGCTCTCCGGCGGCCAGCGCCAGCGCGTCGCGATGGGGCGCGCCATCGTGCGCAATCCAAAGGTCTTCCTGTTCGACGAGCCGCTGTCCAACCTCGATGCCAAGCTGCGCGTGCAGATGCGGATCGAGATCAAGAAGGTGCACCAGAAGGTGCGCACCACCACGGTCTACGTCACCCACGACCAGGTCGAGGCGATGACGCTGGCCGATCGCGTGGTGGTGATGAACAAGGGGCGCATCGAGCAGATCGGCACGCCGAACGAGCTCTACCACAAGCCGGCGACACGCTTCGTCGCGGGCTTCATCGGCTCGCCGGCGATGAACTTCATCCCGTGCCGGCTGGAGGACGTGGGCGGCACGCTCCAGATCCGCCTCACCGATCGCATCGCCTTTGCGCTGCCGCCGGCCCGCGCCGCGCGCTACAACGCGCTGCCGCGCACCGACAAGCTGCTGCTCGGCCTCCGGCCCGAGCACCTCACCGAGGCGCATGCGCATCTGGGGCCGGGCGTTGAGAGCTTCGACACCGTGCTCGACGTCACCGAGCCGATGGGGATGGAGACCCTGGTCTATTTCGGCCTCGAGGGCACGCCGGTCTGCGGCCGCGTCGATCCCAATGCCGGCGCCAAGGACGGGGCACCCATGCGTTTGGCGATGGACCTCAACAATATGCACCTGCTAAACGAGGACACCGGCGTCGTGTTGTGACGCAGGTCCAAGAAATGCGAGCAGGCAGGGAGCGATGGCGACCAACAAGAAGAAGATTTTCGTTAGACAAACTTTGTCGCAAGGGGCCCGCGCCCTCCTCACTCAGCGAGACGATATCGAGCTCGTCGAATTTGCGAACCTGATCTCAGCGAAGGATTTTGAGGTCCTGTTGAAGAGCCATGCCCCGGTCCATGGCGTGGCGCTCGGCGCCACAGCGTTCGGCGAGACCGAGCTTGAGGCCTCGAAGGACATGAAGGTGGTGACACGGATCGGCGTCGGCTACGACGCGGTTGACGTGCCCGCCCTCTCCCGCCGCAAGGTGCCGCTGATGGTCGCCGGCAGCGCGAATTCGCCCTCGGTCGCCGAGCAGGCGCTGTTCATGATGCTGACACTGGCAAAACGCGCGCAGGAGATGCATTCCTGCGTCAAGGACGGCAAGTGGGCCGACCGTCTCGGCATGCTGCCGTTCGATCTCTACGGCAAGACCGTCCTGGTGATCGGCTTCGGCCGCATCGGCACCCGCACCGCCAAGCGCTGCCTCGCGATGGAAATGAAGGTCCAGGTCTACGATCCCTACAAGCCCGCCGCCGAGATCAAGGCCGCCGGCTACGAGCCCGTCGCCGATCTCGACGCTGCGTTGCCCCATGCCGACTTCGTCACCATCCATTGTCCGAAGACGCCGGAAACGGTCGGCCTGTTTGACGCGGCCCGGATCGGCCGGATGAAGCCGAAATCCTATCTCATCAATACCGCACGCGGCGGCATCGTGAAGGAAGCGGCGCTGTACGACGCGCTCACGTCCGGAAAGCTCGCCGGCGCCGGCATCGACGTGTTCGAGGTGGAGCCGCCGCCGGTCAGCAACGCGCTGTTCGCGCTGCCCAACGTCATCATGGCCCCGCATGTCGCGGGCGTCACGGTCGAGGCGGTGAGCCGCATGAGCGAACAGACCGCGCGCAACATCCTGAGCGTGCTGGACGGCGATCCTATCCGGCAGAACATCATCAATCAGGACGTGCTGGGCTGACCAAACCGCAAGGCGGGCGGCAAATCCGCCCGCCTTCGGAACGCCAGAATGCGTCCCATTTTGGTGCAGATCGAGCCCCAACTCAGCCTTAATCAAACCCGCGTAATATGCCGAGCCGCGGCGGCAGTGGGACAGACTTGCCGGCCACGTCGAGCTGGAGGATGGACCCTTGGCAGAAATCGACCCGACCGACCACGCGCTGGCGACCATCGCCAGCATCCTGGAGCACCCCGAGCCCGTCCTCGTCGTCCGCGACGCCGAAACGGAAACGGCGGCTGCCGATGAGCATTCGGTCGTCGACGAGCATGCGGTCGTCGACGAGCATCCGGTTGCCGATGAGCATCCGGTGGTCGAGGAGCAGCCGCTGGTGCCGGAGCACACCGATGCCGACGGCTACAGCAAGGTCGGTCCCGGGCCGATGGTTGCGATCCGCCTCAAATGGACGGTCCATCGCGGCGATGACGACCAGTACTACGTCCACGAGACCATCGGCGAGCAGTCCGCGCCGGTCATCAGCGGCCCCATGACGAGCGACGCCGCCGTGCATTTCGTCGACACGCACGAGGACGAGGCGCACAGGCGTTTCGAGCTGCTGCGCAGCGAGATCGCCGGCCGCAGCTCGCTCGCCGAGTTCGAACGCAAGGGCGAAGCCTAAAGCGCGATCTAGCGCTCGCGGGGCCCGAGAAAATCCCGCTTCACGAGCTCGACGCCTGCGTGCCGCAACAGGTCGTAGGCCGTCGTGACGTGAAAGAAGAACTGCGGGACGCTGAACGTCAGCAGCAGCGTCCGCCCGGTGAAGGGCAGCTCGGTTCCGTTCTTCAGCCTGAAGAAGACATTCAGCTCCGCCGCCGCGTCGATCTCGGCCCGCGGCAGGCCCTCGATGAACTCGATTGACGTTGCGATACGCGCCTGAAGCCCGGCCATGTCGTGCTCCAGCGCCGGCAGCGTCACCGGCTCGCGCTGCGCCAGCAAGGCCGGAGCGACCGTTGCATGGCGGCAGGCTTCACCGACCTGCTGCGCCAGGTCGTACATGTTGGGTGCGAGGCGCATGCCGAGCAGGACCGCCGGGTTGAATTTGCGGGTCTCGGCGTAGGCCACGCCCTTGTCGAGCAGCGCGGACAGGTTGCGTAAGTACGGCACAAAGAGGCCGACCGAGGCCTCGTACATCGAGATCGTCACCTCGGGATTCCTTTCAATTCTGCCTCGCCAGCGACGGGCATCTGGTCTAAATCCACGTCTGAAGAGCTGCACAATGACAGCTTGGGCTTGGGTGGAGAAGAGATGACCGTTCGATTCCTGTCGGCTTTGGCCGTGGCGCTGCTGATGAACCTTTCGGCCCACGCACAGCAGGCGGCGCCGTCGCGCCTCGACGAGATCATGAAGCGCGGCACATTACGTGTCGGGATGACCGGCGACTACAAGCCCTTCACCTATCTGGACAAGGCCACGCAGCAGTTCAGCGGCTTCGACGTCGACATGGCGGAGGCGCTCGGCAAGGCGCTCGGCGTCAAGGTCGAGTTCGTGCCGACGGCCTGGCCGAAGCTGATGAAGGATTTCGAGGCCGACCAGTTCGACATCGCCATGGGCGGCGTCTCGGTGACGCTCGACCGGCAGAGGAAAGGCTTCTTCTCGATGCCGATCATGCGCGAAGGCAAGACGCCGATCGCGCGCTGCGCCGATGTCGGCAAGTACCAGACGCTCCCTGATATCGACAAGAAGGGCACCCGCGTCATCGTCAATCCCGGCGGCACCAACGAGCGCTTTGCGCGTGCCAACATCAAGGACGCCGACATCACCGTCTTCGCCGACAACACCGTGATCTTCGACGAGATCGCCAAGGGCAATGCCGATTTGATGATGACGGACGCTTCCGAGACGCGCTACCAGCAGAAGCAGCATGCCGGCGTGCTGTGCGCGGTGCATCCGGAAAAACCGTTCGACTTCTCCGAGAAGGCCTATTGGCTCCAGCGCGACATGGCGCTGAAGGCCTTCGTCGACCAGTGGCTGCACATTTCCATGGAGGACGGCAGCTACAGGAAGATCTACGCCGCCTGGTTCGACTAGAGCGTCTTCGAGCGAAATGGGTATCGGTTCGCGCGTTCCGATTCCATCGGAACGGGCTCTGGACCGTGTCCTCCTGTTGCTTGCTACGGCCAAATTGTGGACGGGTTCCGGGCGTATTGAACCCGAACCTGCCGGAGCACGACTCATACGGATGAAAGTGATCTAGATCACTTTTTGCGATCGAGCCGGGGCGTATGCGTCGGTCCGGGGACCATCTGTTCAGGAGATGCGAAATGAGGAAGCTGTTGGCCACGGCCGCATTCCTTTTGGCGAGCACCGCTGCGCAAGCGCAGTACACCTTCGAATATGGCGGGCGCACCATCCGCATCGATCCCGACCGGGGCACGGTGTCGATCCCCGGCGTCTATGACAACACCGGCCAAGGCAAGGCCAAGAAGGCCAAGAAGAACGAGACAAGTCCGGGCCAGCAGGCGCCGCAAGAGGCCAAGGCCGATCCGCAAGCCCCGGCTGCTCCGGCGCCTCCACCGGCTGCCGCCACAGCGCCGCCTGCAGCCGTGCAGGCTCCCGCGCCCGTCGTGGCCGCGCCACCTGCTCCACCGCCGTCGGCGACCGCCAATGCTGCACCGGCTGATACGGCCGTCGTGCCTCCGCCCGCACCGCCTCCGGCCCCTGCTCCCGTCGAGCAGCAGGCAGCTCCCGTGGCGCCGCCCCCGCCGGCTCCGGCCGTGGCTGCCGCACCCCCGGCGCCACCTCCGCCGCCCGCGCCGGCGCCTGCCCCCGCACCCGTTCAGTCGGCCGCTGTCGCGCCGCCGGCTCCCGCTGCCGCACCGACGCGCGACCTCAATTCGCCGCTCGGCATCTGGCTCACCGAGGAGAAGGAAGGCAAGGTCCGCATCGAGCAATGCGGCAACAACCTCTGTGGCTATTCGGTCGACAGCAAGTCGAACCAGAACGGCGAGCAGGTCCTGATCAACATGAAGCCCGGCAAGGACCAGAAATGGTCCGGCCGCATCCTCGATCCCAACACCGGCTCGACCTACGATTCGACGATCGCCATGAAGGGTACGGATCGCCTGCGCGTGCAGGGCTGCGCCTTCGGCGGCATGTTCTGCGGCGGCCAGACCTGGACGCGGGTGAACTAAGCTCGGCTTCGACACTTTGACGGAGACAAGGGGCCCGTGATCCGGGCCCCTTTGCTTTTGCCCGCGGTGTCATCGCGAGGTGCGCCACCTCACAGAGCCTGCTGCGCGCGTGACAACCCTCACATCGCCGGTTCCGCAACCCGTGCCACGGTCGCCGCATGGTCAACCCCAGGGGCGTGTCATGAACGGTTTTCGCAAAGGTCTGTTCGCCACGATTGTCGCCATCGCCTTCCCGCTCACGCAGGCAGGCGCAACGACAAGCACTTTTGACGGGACATGGAACGTCCGCATCTCGTCATCGAGCGAGACCTGCGGCAACGGCGCGACCGTCGCGATCGGCATCAACAACGGTCAGATCGCCTCGAGCAGCGCTGCGGTGTCCGCATCCGGCCGCGTCGCCGATGCCGGCAGCATCAACGTCACCTTGAGCACCGGCATCAAGCGTGCAGTCGGCTTCGGCCGGCTGAGCGGCACGTCCGGCTCCGGCACATGGCGCGGGGCCCTTTGCACCGGCACGTGGACGGCGGAGCGGATTTAGGCTCCGGATCGCCGACGCATCGCCATGGGGCGATGCGTCTTGTCCGGGGCGCGAGCGCTAACCCAGCGCTGCGCCATACTCCGCGTCGGTGACCGGCTCCAGCCAGGTCGAGTAGACGCCGTCGAGCGCTTCCTGCATGGCGATGTGGCACATGCCGTTGGTCGGCGATGCTCCGTGCCAGTGCAGCTCGCCCGGCGGAATCCAGACGGTGTCGCCGGGGCGGATCTCGCGGATCGGCCCGCCCTTGGTCTGAACGCGCCCGACGCCGGAGATGACGTAGAGCGTCTGCCCGAGCGGATGGTGATGCCAGTTGGTGCGCGCACCGGGCTCGAACGCGACGCGCGAGCAGTTCAGCCGTGCCGGCGCGGGCGCCATGATCACGGGATCCTGCCACACGGTGCCGGTGAAGTTTTCCTTGGGCGCGCGGCGGGTCGGCCGCGTGCCTGCGACGGTGATATCCATAGTGTCCTCGCTTCTGTTACTTCTTGCTGGCGGCGTAACGCGCTTTGGTCTCGGCGTTCATGGGATAGAGGCCCGGCAACAGCGCGCCGTTGTTCACCTCGTTGACGATCCAGGCTTCCATCCGCTCCTGCTCGACGCCCTCGTTGAGCACGTGATCGAGCATCGCCTGCGGTATCAGCACGCAGCCGTCCTGGTCGGCGACGACGATGTCGTTCGGGAACACGGCGACGCCGCCGCAGCCGATCGGCTCACCCCAGCCAACGAAGGTCAGGCCCGCCACCGACGGCGGCGCGGCATAGCCGTCGCACCAGACCGGAAGATTGGTGCCGAGCACGCCCTCGACGTCACGCACGACGCCGTCGGTGACGAGCGCGGTGACGCCGCGCTTCATCATGCGCGCGCAGAGGATGTCGCCGAAGATGCCGGCATCGGTGATGCCCATGGCATCGACCACGGCGATGCAGCCCTCCGGCATCGCCTCGATCGCGGTGCGGGTCGAGATCGGCGACGACCAGGATTCCGGCGTCGCCAGATCCTCGCGCGCCGGCACGAAGCGCAGCGTGAAGGCAGGTCCCACCAGCCGCGGCAGGCCCGGGCGCAGCGGGCGCGCACCGCGCATCCACACGTTACGCAGGCCCTTCTTCAGCAGGACCGTGGTGATGGTGGCAGTGGTGATGCCGGCGAGGGTCTTGCGGGCTTCGGGGGACAGCGACATGGAAACAGACGAGCTCCGGATGGGCGGGAAAGAACGCGCGCATCTTGCGAGCCGGGCGCTTTCCGTCAAGGGCCAAGAACGCAGGGCCGTAGAGCGGTTATGCGACGCGATAACAAGGCTTTATCGCTTCCCCTTGCATTAATTTATTGGACTTGCGGGCGCATTTACGCGAAGCAGGGATCAGCGGAACTCAAGGCTGAGCCCGCGTTTCCTGAGAAGCCCGATTTCGACAGCGCTTTGACAGTTCAATGGCCGCGACGCTTCCCCCGCCCCGCCTTCTGCCCAGTGGCGACAGCGCCGTCACGGTCGAGTTCAGCCGCACCATCGACGATGCCGCCAACCAGCGCGTGCTGGCACTCGACAAGGCGCTCGCGGCAAGCCCCATCGACGGCATCACCGAGACCGTGCCGACCTATCGCTCGCTGCTGGTGCATTACGATCCCGGCAAGATCGGCTTCGACGCGCTCGGCGAAAAGCTCCTCCCGATCGCGACCCAGCCGCTGCCGCCGGCCACCAGGACGCGCCGCTGGCGCATCCCCGTCGCCTATGGCGGCGAGCATGGCATCGACCTCGAGGATGTCGCCAAGGCGCTGAACACAACGCCTGACGACATCGTCGCCCGGCATGTCGCCGGCGACTACAAGGTTGCCATGATCGGCTTCACGCCGGGCTGGTCCTATCTCAGCGGCCTGGACAAATCCCTGCACATGTCGCGGCGGCAGAACCCGCGGCTGCTGACGCCGGCCGGCACGATCTCGATCGGCGGCATCCAGGCCGGAATCCAGTGCCTGGCCGCCCCGAGCGGCTGGCACCTGCTCGGCCGCACGCCGGTGCGGACCTATCAGCTCCACCGCAATCCGACCTTCCTGACCGAACCCGGTGATCGCGTGACGTTTTTCGCCATCGACCACAAGACGTTCGAGGAACAGGACCGCGCCGCCGAGGCCGGCGAGATCATCGCCGAGCAGGTGGTCGCATGAGCCGGCTCATCGTCGCCAGCATCGGCCCTGCAAGCTCCGTCCAGGATGGCGGACGGCACGGTGCGCAGCGCTACGGCTTGACCGTGAGCGGGGCGATGGACCGTCTGTCGCTCGCGGCCGCGAATACGCTGGTCGGCAACGAGCCGTTCGCGGCCAGTGTCGAGATCGGCCCGTTCGGCGCCACCTTCACCGCCCGTGACGGCGCCGTGCGCGTGGCGATTGCCGGCGCGCCGCGCAATGCCGACGTCGCGGGGCGACCGGTCGCCATGGACACATCGGTGACGCTGAAGGACGGCGAGACGCTGACGCTCGGTTTCGCCCGCGGTGGCGCCTTCACCTATCTCGCGATCGAAGGCGGGATCAAGGGCGAGCCCGTGTTCGGCAGCCTCGCGGTCAATGCCCGCGCCGGCCTCGGCAGCCCCTACCCGCGCCCGCTCCAGGCCGGTGATGAATTCAGCGTCGATGCCGCGAGCGGCGCGCCCGAACTGCGCATCGAGCTGCCGAAGCCCGCGAGCGGTCCGATCCGCGTCGTGCTGGGCCCGCAGGACGACGAGTTCGACGACGCCAACAAGGCGCTGTTCCTGGACAGCGAATGGAAGATCTCGGCGACCTCCGACCGCATGGGCTACCGGCTCGAAGGCCCCGCGATCAAGCATCTGCACGGCCACAACATCGTCTCCGACGGCACCGTCAACGGCAGCATCCAGGTGCCCGGCAACGGCTCGCCGATCGCGCTGATGATGGACCGCGGCACCTCCGGCGGCTATCCGAAGATCGCAACCGTGATCACGGCCGATGTCGGCCGTCTGGCGCAGACCTCGGCGGGGACCGCCTTCCGCTTCAAGGCTGTCAGCATGGCGGAGGCACAGGACGAGGCGCGCAAATTCGCGCAAGCCATCCGCAGCCTGCCCGATCGCCTCCGCTCCGCCGACACCGTCGCGCTCAACATCGAAGCGCTCAGCGATGCTAACGTCGCGGGCTATGCGGTCAGCGCGGTGGATGCCGGAACGTGGCAGGTCACGGCGGAGCCGTAACGACAAGACGACCAGAGGCGGAGAGCAACCATGAAGACGATCGATCTCAATTGCGACCTCGGCGAAGGTTTTGGCGCGTGGGAGATGGGCAACGACGCCGCGATGATCGAGCTGGCGAGCTCGGTCAACGTCGCCTGCGGCTTCCATGCCGGCGATCCCGACATCATGCGCAGGACGGTCGAGCTGGCGAAAGCACGCGGCGTTTCGGTCGGCGCGCACCCCGGATATCGCGACCTCCACGGCTTCGGCCGGCATCCGATCGCGGGCCTGAAGGCCTCCGAGATCGAGAACCTCGTCGCCTACCAGATCGGCGCGCTGCAGGCGATCGCGACCGCGGCCGGCCACAAGGTCACGCATGTGAAGGCGCATGGCGCGCTCTCCAACGTCGCCTGCGAGGACGACATGACGGCGAAGGCGATTGCCGCCGGCATCAAGGCGGTCGATCCCAGCCTGATCTTCGTCGTGCTCGCCAATTCGAAGCTGGTGAAGGCCGGCGAAGCGGCCAATCTGCCGATGGTGCACGAGGTGTTCGCCGACCGCGCCTATGAGGACGACGGCAATCTCGTCTCGCGCAAGAAGCCCGGCGCGGTGCTGCACGATGCCAAGGCGATTGCCGACCGCGTGGTGCGCATGGTGCAGGACGGCGCGGTGGTGTCCGTGACGGGCAAGGTGATCAAGATGCGGACGGATACGGTCTGCATCCACGGCGATACGCATGGCGCGGTCGAGATCGCGCGGACCTTGCGTCAGGCGTTGAAGGATGCGGGGATCGAAGTCGCGCCGTTCAAGCGCGGGGCGTGATCAGAACGGGTGCACCGACAGCGTGCCGAACACGATCGCGGCGATGACCGCGAAGGCGCTGTAGAGCCCGACGTGGTGCATGCTCGCCCCGGTCCGGCGCGAGAGCGAGCGCGCGTAGAAGTGCAGCCTGGCTTCCGCCGATAGTTCGCGCATGGTCGATCTCCAACGCCCCATTTGCGCGAGTATGAAGGATCAACCCTGGCGGGAGGCAAGATGGCGGCGAAAATAGCGATGGTGATTCTCTGAAGGCGCCCCGTCGCAGATGCAAATTCTCTCCACACGCGGGTTCCGAGAATCTTATTCGTTAAGATCCGAGCCAGTTGGAACCGGCCGGGATGACGGTGGGATGACAGCCGGACTTTAGACCCTGGACCCGGTCCAAACAAAAATGGCGAAAACAACCCCATGCACAGTAGAAGCGCGCGCTCGGCGTGACGCCCGGCGCTTGCTCCGCCGGAACGATTCACGCTGATCTTGTCGCGCCTTAGTAGACGTCAGCCTGGAAGCGGCCGGTCTTCTTGAGCTCGGCGACAAAACTGACGGCTTCGTCGGTCGAGCGCGCCCCGAACTGGGCGACGATGTCGACCAGCGCGCGCTCGACGTCCTTGGCCATGCGCTTGGCATCGCCGCAGATGTAGAGATGGGCGCCCTCGGCGAGCCAGGTCCACAGCTCGCGGCCGACCTCGCGCATGCGATCCTGCACGTAGAACTTCTTCTCGCCGTCGCGCGACCAGGCCAGCGACATGCGCGTGAGCAGGCCCGAGGTCTTCATCGCGTTGAGCTCTTCCTGGTAGAAGAAGTCGCAATCGCTGCGCTGGTGGCCGAAGAACAGCCAGTTCTTGCCCGGCGCGCCGGTCGCCTTGCGGTCGAGCAGGAAGGCGCGGAACGGCGCGATGCCGGTGCCGGGGCCGATCATGATAACCGGCGTCTTCGGGTCCTGCGGCAGGCCGAAACCATGCGCCTTCTGCACATAGACCTTGAGCTTCTCGCCCTCAGCGATGCGCTCGCCGAGGAAGGTCGAGGCAACGCCGATGCGTTTGCGCTTGCCGATCACATAGCGCACGGAATCGACCGTCAGCGAAAGTTTTCCCGGCGTCGCATTGTGCGAGGACGAGATCGAATAGAGCCGCGGCTGGAGCGGCTCCAGCGCCTCGACGAAGGCTTCGGGATGCGGCCGTATGCCGGAAAACTTCTGGAGCGCCGCCATCACGTCCAGCGTGGCGGCGTCGCCATCGGGATCCTCGCCCTGCGCCAGCGCCCGCGCCTTCTCGCGCTGCGCACCCCCGGTGATGAAGGAGATCAGTTCGAACAGCGAGTCCGGCGCCGGCGACAGCGAGACGTCGTCGATCAGCACCTCGCGCAGCGTCTTGCCGTTCACCTTGGTGGTGTGGGAAGCGCCGAGCAGTGCGATGATCTGGTCGACGAGGCCGACATCGTTGCGCGCGAACACGCCAAAGCTGTCGCCGACGATGTAGTCGAGCTTGCTCGCGGAGAGATCGAACTCGACGTGATAGGTCTCCTTCTCCGACTTCCCCTTGTTGAGGAGGCGCCGCGACAGGAAGGTCGCCTCGGTCGGATTGTCGCGCGAGCGGCCCGGCTCTGCGATCGTCACGGTCACGGCCGGCGCTGCCACCGCATCCGCTTTTTCGGGCGCTTTCGCCGCCGGCGCCTTGTCCAACTCCTCGTACAGCGACTTCAGCATCCGCGCGGTTTCCTTGCCGCCGGGAACGCACAGGTTGAGCCGCGCTTCGCTGCGGGTGGCGATCGCCTCCGAATAATCGTGGCAATTGTAGCCGCACTGGCCGCAATCCTGCTGCGCCATCGCCGCCATCATCTTGCGGCGGACGGGACGCCCCTCTGCAAGCTTCATCCGGTCGGCGATCGGCATGGTCTGGTCGTGCCACGGCGCTTCGCCATCGTCGCCGTCGCCGGCTTGCATGACGGCGGCGCCCTGCTCCGCCGACAGGGGCGTAGCCACATCAGGCGATAGCAACCCGGCAAAGAATCCGTTCAGCCAGGAGCGCTGCGCGTCGGAGAACGGAGCGCTGGCGGGAATGATATCGAGTTTCGGCGGAGGGGTGATCTGGTTCATGCGGACACCTGTGCATCGGCAAGCTTGCGCAGCGTCTCGCCGTCATGGCGGCGCGCAAAGGAGAGGAAGGTTTCGTCGGGCGAGGCGCGATGGGCGATATAGGCCTTGAGCAGCGCTTCGACCGTCTTCGGCGCGTCCTCGGCCTTGAGGTCGTGATAGACCTCCTGCCCGACGTCGGCATCGGGCCCGAACCCGCCGCCGGTGAAGAGGTGATAGCCCTCGACCGTGTCATCCTCGTTCACCGGCACCCGCGCTCCGATCAGGCCGATGTCGCTGATGTAGTGCTGCGCGCAGGAATGGTGACAGCCGGTGACGTGGATGTTGACCGGCTTGTCCATCTCGACGCGCGGCTCGCACCAGTCGCCGATCTCGGCGGCGTGGCGTTTGGTGTTGGAGGCGGCGAAGCGGCAGCCGGCATTGCCGGTGCAGGCGATCAGGCCGGCGCGGATATGCGAGGCCTCGACCGCGAGCCCGATCTGCTTGATCGCGGCAATCGCAAGCTCGACGTTCTCGTCGCGCACGCCCGGGATCAGCAGGTTCTGCCAGACCGTCAGGCGGATCTCCCCGTCGCCGAGGTCACGCGCGACCTTGGCAAGGCCCCGCATCTGATCACAGGTGAGCTTGCCGAGCGTCAGCGAAACGCCGATCCAGTTGAGGCCGTCCTGCTTCTGCTTGTGCACGCCGATATGAGCCATGCGGTCAGCCGCAGGCCGCGGCGCAAACGCCTCTTCCGGCACGCGCGTGAATGGCGTCTTCAGCCGTTCTTCGACGAGCTTCAGGAAGCCGTCATGGCCCATGGCGTCGAGCACATACTTCAGCCGCGCCTTGTTGCGATTGGTGCGGTCGCCGTGGTCGATGAACACGCGCACGATGGCATCGGCGACAGCGGTCGCCTGCTCCGGCTTGACGATGATGCCGGAATACTTTGCAAAATCCTTGTGGCCGGTGATGCCGCCGAGGCCGAGCCGGAACCAGACCCCGGGCTCGACGCCGAACCCGTCCTTCACCTCGAACGCCGTGAAGGCGATGTCGTTGGTCTCTTCCAGCACCGCGATCCTGCCGGCGCCGTCGAAGGCGACGTTGAACTTGCGCGGCAGGCCGTAGAGCGAGCGGTCGTTGAGGATGTGGTAGTGCCACTCGCGCGCAAACGGCCGCGTGTCGATGATTTCCTGCGGATCGATGCCGGCGGTCGGCGTCCCGGTCACGTTGCGGATGTTGTCGGCGCCGGAGCCGCGCGAGCACAGGCCGAGATCCTGGATGCCCTCGATCAGCTTCACGGCGTGCTTCGGCGGGATCTCGCGAAGCTGGAGGTTGGCGCGCGTCGTGACATGGCTGTACGGCCCGCAGAGATCGTCGGCGAGATCGGCAAGGCCCGACAACTGCCAGTGCTTCATGATGCCGTTCGGGATGCGCAGGCGGCACATGTAGGAGTCCTGCGTCGGCGCGACATAGAAGATGCCGTAGTAGCGCCAGCGGAAATTGTCCGCCGGGCTCGGCGGCGCATTGTCGAGCGCCTGCTGGCGCAGCCGCGGATAGGCGTCGAAAGGATGCTCGTCGCGCTTGAACTTCTCCTGGTCGGCGAGCTTCTTGCCCGAGGCGATGACCTTGTCCTGCGCCTTGATGTGCACGGCATCCGGACCGGTCGGCTCGGCATTCGCCTTGCCGGAGCCGCCACCAAGACCGCGACCGACCCGGCTGATCTGCAGACCGGTCGTGAAGCCTTCGAGATAGCGCTTCTGCTCGTCGGTAAAGTCGACTGAGACTGTTTCGAGTTTCATGGTCAGTAACGAAGCTCCTGCGGCCACCGGGGTGGTATCGACGGAAAATTGCGCGACCCGCGAGGCACTCGGCTGGCTCAAGAGCCTGCTCTGCACCCAACGGTCCGATCAGCTTCGTTGCTGCGGGACTCGGCTCAGCAGGCGTCTGTGACAAGCTGGCCGCAGTGCAACATACAAGTTGCGTGCCATCTTCATCGAAATGAGAATTGCTGCAATTTCAGATCATTAGGAGTGCCCCCGGGAACTCCCAGGCGGGGAACTCTCACGAAATTCGAGCAGCCAGCCCAAAATATAGACGAAGAGCCCAGGCGCCTAAAAACGATGCAGGCTCGAATCAGGCCTTCCAGCGACCGACTTCGAAGGCCTCGAGATGCCCCCTGATATTGTCGGGATCGAAGACGGGGCCGGCGAACGCCCCGAACGCCGCGGGAGCCTCACTGGGCGCCGCTCGGCTGCCCAGGGCGGCATCATAAAGATCCGGCCTGAACACGGCCATCGCCGTCTTGACGCCGTCCGGCGTCAGCGCCGTCTGTCCCCAGCGCACCATCTGGGCGTAGAGCCAGGCGGCCTGGACCGGATCCGGGCGCCCTGCCCCTTCGCGTCCGACCAGGAGGTAACGGCCGCTCTCGCGGAAGGTGCCGTCGGGCGAGATCTTCAGGCGTCCCGTGAGCGTGCGCTGGATCACCTCGGCATCGACGCCGATCCGCTCCGGCTGCGCCAGGATGCGCGCGGCCTCGATGCGGTTCTCCGGATGCTCGATGAACTCGGCGGCCTTCACGGCCGCGCGCACGAGGCTGGCGACCACGTCCGGATTCTTGTCTGCCCAGGTCTGGCGGACCGCCAGCACCTTCTCCGCCGCGTGGACGAGGATGTCCGAGACGAAATGCAGGATGTGGCCGATGCCGAGATCGACCGCGATCGAATTCCAGGGCGCGCCGACGCAGAACGCATCGACATGGCCGTTCGCGAGGCTGTCCACCATGTAGGGCGGCGGCAACACCACCAGCCGCACGTCCTCGTCGGGATCGACGCCGGCCGCCGCCATCCAGAACCGCAATTGGTAATTGTGGGTCGAGAACGGAAAGGTCATGCCGAAGGTCAGCGGATCGGCACCCAGCTTGCGCCGCCTGGCGACCACCCGAGCCAGCGCTTTCGCCGTAACGAGCGGATCGAAGCGGTCGCCGTCGATCTCCTCCATCAGCGCGGCATGGAGCGTCGGCGACACCGTGATCGCGTTGCCGTTGATGCCGAGATTGAAGGGCGCGGCGATCGGCACCTTGACGTGGCCGAGCCCGAGTGAGGACGCGATCGCCACGGGCGCCAGCAGATGGGCGGCGTCGAACAGGCCGATATTGAGCTTGTCGCGGACGTTGGACCAGGAGACCTCGCGCACCAGTTCGACGTCGAGGCCTTCGGCGGCGGTAAAGCCCTTGTCGACGGCAACGATCAGCGCGGCGGCATCGACCAGCGGAATGAACCCGATGCGAAGCGGTCCGGTCATTTCAGCATCTCCGACGCGGTGATGATCGACTGGGCGATCTCGCCGATTTTCTTCTTCTCGCGCATCGCGGTGGAGCGCAGCAGCACATAGGCCTCGTCCTCGGTGAGGCCCTTCACCTTCATCAAGATGCCCTTGGCGCGCTCGATGATCTTGCGGTCCTCGAGCTGCGACTTGGTGCGCTCGAGTTCCTCCTGAAGCTTGGCGAAGGCGTTGAAGCGGGACACGCAGAGGTCGAGGATCGGCTTGATGCGCTCCTTCTTCAGCCCGTCGACGATGTAGGCGGATACTCCGGCCTCGACCGAGGCCTGGATCGAGGCTGAATCGCTCTGGTCGACGAACATCGCGATCGGCCGGCGCACGGCGCGGCTGACCTGGAACATCGCCTCCAGCACGTCGCGGCTGGGGTTTTCCAGATCGATCAGGATGATGTCGGGATCGACCGCATAAATACGGGCCAGCAGGCTCTGCATCTCGCGGATATGGGCGACCTGCGTGAATCCGGCCTCCCGCAACCCCTCCTCGAGGATCGCGGCCCGGATCGGGCTTTCGTCGACGATCACGATTTTGGGCGACTGTTCGGCGCTCATGGCTCACTCACGTCAGGTGATTCATCCATAGCACGCCGGAACGCCCTGCAAAGGGTTGTAATTGACCGCATTTAGGACTAGCTGCTGCCGATCAATCAGGCAGATCAAGAGATATGCAAGAGACGGCTGCGCCCAAGGTCAGCTTCGTGTTCCTCGGATACTCCTGAGACAACGAATGTAAACTTTCAAAGCCGCCCACTCCCGCCCGACGGCAGCTGCCATCTGGTGGGCTTACGCTCCTACGGAATCCTCGCGCCAGCGATCATTTTATCGAGGAGTGGCACGGCGGCCAACACCGCACCTTCGTTCTTGCCGGAGACCGCCAGCCGCACGACATAGGAGTTGCCGTCCTTGTCGACATCAACGTAATGCGCGATCACTTCGACCGGTTGGTCCTTCAGGGACGGATTGTCGTACCGGTTGATGATGACACCGGGGCTGGCCGAGGGAAGCGAGGTGATCTTGGCATTCTTGCCGGACGTCGCCGCCCAATCCTGATCGCTCGTTGCCACCCATTGAACCAGTTCGGTTCGATCCTTGTTGTAGCGGCCTTCGGCATAGATGATTGCTTCGGCGTTACCGAATCCCTTCCCCCTGGGCACGAACATTGAGGCGCCGTATTTGAGGCTTGCGGCCTCGTCCTTCGCCCACCCATCGGGCGCCTTCACGCGCGGCCTGAATTCCGGACACAGGCCTTTTTGTCCGTCGCAAACACGTAAGATCTTGTCGACTTCAGCGCGCGCCGGAAACATCGCACTCCAGGAAATGACGGCGAAAACCATGCCGAGGATGAAATGGCGCATCGCAGTTTAGCTCCGTGGAAATACGCAAGAACAGAATAACAACGGGAACGTGCACGTTGGAGGATTCATCTCGGCCCCTCCAGTCACACAATCGGAACCGGTCCATAGGTTAGTTATTGAATTTCGCCATCGGTTCAATTACTTGGATCGCTAAATCCGGACAATTCAGATCTAGGCTCCAGGCGATACAATGGACAGAGCGCCCCGCATTTCATTCACGTCACTCGGTTGTCCCAAGGCATTGGTGGATTCCGAGCGCATCATCACGCGCCTGCGCGCCGAGGGCTACGAGCTCGCCCGCAAGCATGACGGGGCCGACATCGTCATCGTCAACACCTGCGGCTTCCTCGACAGCGCCAAGCAGGAATCGCTCTCGGCGATCGGCGAGGCCATGGCCGAGAACGGCAAGGTGATCGTGACCGGCTGCATGGGCGCGGAACCCGAGCAGATCGAGCAGGCCTATCCCGGCGTGCTCTCCATCACCGGCCCGCAGCAATATGAGAGCGTGCTGGACGCGGTCCACCGCGCGCTGCCGCCCGCCCACAATCCGCATCTCGACCTGGTGCCGCCGCAGGGCATCAAGCTGACGCCGCGGCACTACGCCTATTTGAAGATCTCCGAGGGCTGCAACAACCGCTGCACCTTCTGCATCATCCCGAAGCTGCGCGGCGATCTGGTCTCGCGCCCGGCCAATGACGTGCTGCGCGAGGCCGAGCGGCTGGTCGGCGCCGGCGTCAAGGAGCTGCTGGTGATCTCGCAGGACACCTCGGCCTATGGCGTCGACCTGAAATACGCCGAGAGCCCGTGGAAGGACCGCCAGGTCCGCGCCAAATTCCTCGACCTCGCGCGCGAGCTCGGCGAGCTCGGGGCCTGGGTCCGGCTGCAATATGTCTACCCCTACCCGCATGTCGACGAGGTCATCGCGCTGATGACGCAAGGCACGGTGCTGCCCTATCTCGACATCCCGTTCCAGCATGCGAGCCCCGAGGTGCTGAAGGCGATGAAGCGCCCGGCGGCGCAGGACAAGACGCTGGCGCGGATCAAGCGCTGGCGCGAGGAATGCCCTGATCTTGCCCTGCGCTCGACCTTCATCGTCGGCTTCCCCGGCGAGACCGACGCGGACTTTGCCTATCTGCTCGACTGGCTCGACGAAGCCGAGATCGACCGCCTCGGCTGCTTCAAATACGAGCCGGTTGCCGGTGCGACGTCGAATGCGATCGCCAATCCCGTGCCGGAAGAGGTCAAGCAGGAGCGCTACAACGCGCTGATGGCGCGCCAGCAGAAGATCTCGGCGCGCAGGCTGAAGCGCAAGGTCGGCACGCGCCAGCAGATCATCATCGACGAGGTCGGCCCGACCGTTGCCCGGGGCCGGTCGAAGGCCGATGCGCCCGAGATCGACGGCGCGGTCTACCTGTCGAGCCGCCGCCCCTTGCGCGTCGGCGAGATCGTCACGGCAAAGATCGAGCGCGCCGACCAATACGACCTGCACGGCAGCGTCGCGGGGTTCTGAGAGCACTCCGTCAACGGGCTCAACCCAGCGTCGCCCGGTAAATCCCGTCCTCGCCGAAGTGATAGAGATGCCTGCCGCGGCCCTGCAAACGGCCGCGCGGTCGCGCTGAGCCGTCGGGCATGAACAGGTATGCCCGCCTCACAAGAATCATGCCCTCTCGATCCGATCGTCCGATGTAGGCCACATTGGGTGGATCGTCGTATTGGCCCGAGAACAGAATCTCCGTCTCGGACATTGCGAACGCGTGGCAGCCTCGAAGCTTCGTTTGCTTCCAGGTCAATTCGAAGTCTGCGCCAATCCGATAGAGCGGGAAATCCGAGTAGAAGAAAATGGCGGCCTCTGGGCCCGCCACATTGAGCGCGTAGCAGTCGTCAATCGTGTGGTCTGCATCTGCTGGAAATTCCCAGACCTTCTCTCCCAAAGTCGAGAAGCAAACCAAGCCGGCCTGCCCGACCGAACTGCCAAAAACACCCTCGTCGAAATACCCAATCCAGATCCGTCCGAGGTCATCGATCTGGAGATCGCTGATGGCATCGCCGAGGCCGACGCGGTCTGCTCGTCCGGTCCGGGGATCAAAGATGACTCCGTTCAGGTCGTGGTCGGTCTCGGCCCGCCAGTTGTGTCTGCGGCTCGCCAGCAAGACCCGCCCGTCGGGAAAGAGGTCGACATGAGAATGGCCGAGCTCAAGCGGAGGCAGATCGATCCATAGCTCCGATCCGGCAGCCGACTTGTGCAGACCGTAACGCTTCAACCTTTCCATCTTCGGATGCGGCAATACGCCAGAAGCGCGCAACGCGGCTGCAGTCGATGCGCTGTCTCCCGAGGACTCGAACAGGAAAAGTAGCGACTGATCGCCCGCAACCCCGCTCGCAACGAGCGAAAATCCGAGACGCGTCGGCGCCGTGCCAATCTTTTCGAACTGTATCGATCTAATCAAACGAGCCCCCGATGCTGCCTGAGGCAGCATCACCAAGCGCGCGCCGGGCGCAAGTGCGAAGTCGCGATCAGGCTTCGGCCAGCCATTTCGGCACCCAGCGCTCCGGACGCGGCGCGCGGGCGAGGTCGGCCTGTGCCTCGGCTAATTTTGCCGGCTCGCCCCCGATCGTCGGGCGCACATCGTGTTCGAAGTTCGTCATGTCGCTTCTCCCGACCCCTGCCGTCCATCATGCGCGGAAAACACCTCCTTGGCTGCGAACAGCCCGTTCACCGCCGCCGGGAAGCCCGCATAGACGGCCATCTGCATGATGATCTCCACGATCTCGTCGCGAGACAGCCCGACGTTCAGACCCGCCTCGATATGCACTTTGAGCTGAGGCGCGGCATTTCCGAGCGCCGTCAGCGCGGCGATCGTCGCGATCTCTCGATCGCGCAGGCCGAGATCCGGGCGGCTGTAAATGTCGCCGAAGGGAAACTCGATCACGTATCGTGCGAAATCCGGAGCGATGTCGGCGAGTGAGGCGACGACCTTTTCGCCGGCTCTGCCGTCAATGCGTGACAGGGCCCGCTGGCCGCGATCGAAGCGGCTTTCGGCTTGTGTTTGGGCGTGCGTCATTTTCCTTCGTCCTCTGTTCGCCGCCGGCATAGCCGGCGATCTTGGTATCAAGGACGAGCAGGCATTCCTGGAGTTCGGCAATCTCCGTGCGAACCTGTTCCCGGTGGATTTCCAGCATCTGCCGCCGGGCTGGCCCGGTGGCTTCGCCTTCATCACGAAGCGCCGCATAGCGCAACATGTCCCGGATCGGCATTCCCGTGGTCTTGAGCCGACCGAGGAATTCGATCCATGTGAGGATCGATGCGTCAAAGTCACGCTGGCCGGAACGATCCCGGTCTGCGTATGGCAGCAGCCCGATGCGCTCATAATAACGCAACGTGTGAGTCGACAAGCCGGTTCGTTTTGCGAGGTCGCCGATCTTCATGTGTGCCCGTTCTCGTACTGACGCACGTACAGATACCCCCTCGAGCGCACTCTAAGTCAAGGGGGATCGAAGGTGCCGTTCCCGCGAGGTCAAGATGGCACGACAGCAGAAGATTTCGGCGCGCCGGCTGGGCGGCAGCATCGCGGGATTCCGAGCTTCAGGATGCCGCCAGCCATTTCGGCACCCAGCGCTCCGGGCGCGGAGCGCGGACGAGATCGGCCTTCGCCTCGGATAGCAGCGCAGGCTCGCCGTCGATGGTCGGGCGCAGATCGTATTCGAAGTTCGGCATGACGCGGCCGTCGGCGTAGAGCCCGAAACTCATCGCGTACCACAACCCGAGCTCGGGCTGTGCGCGGCGCATCTCTTCGCGCAGGTCGCGTAGCAGGGATTCGATCGAAGAAGCTTCCTCGAACGGCTGCGGTCCACGCGTGAGGACGCGCGCCTGATACTGCGCGCCCGATATCGCGACCTCGAAGTTCGTCTTGTCCCAGGGCTTCTTCCCCTTCGGCAGATGCGCAGCCAACCGCCAGCCCAACTCGGCCATCAGGCGGTGATTGGCCCAATAGTCCTCGCGATCCCGGCTCCATTTTTCCACGAAGCCGCGAAAGTCGGGAAGCTCCGACGATGCGTCGTCCGGCGTCATCGGCTCGCCAGCCGGCCGCCCGGCGAGCCACCGCGCGAGCTCGACCGTCTGACACTCGACCTCGTCATGCGGCAGCAGGTCGCTCCAGGCGTTACCGAATTGCTGAGACGTCAGTTTTGCGAGCAGACCGTCAAGGCTCGGCGCCAGCAGCTCGTAGTCGCCCTCCGACCCCAGACCGACGATCGGCGGATTGTCCCGGTCGAGACCGGCACCGTACCACCCGCCGACGGCCGAGCCGTCCGGAAGTCGCATGAACAACGAAAACCTGTCGCGCAGGGGACTACCGTCGACGATCGGCGCATGATCGGAGAACTGGCCTTGCAGGGAGAAGCGGCCGACGCTGCCCCACGGGCGCCCGTTCAGCCAATCGGCGAATTCGACAAGCAGGGATGGCGCTTCGATGCCCGGCGGAAATGCGCCGCGAATGCTGTCGAGGTCGATCGGGTAAGGCGTATCGGACAAGGCTGAATACTGTCTGGTTGGTCACGCCAGTGTTGGTCTCAACGGACCAGCGTCCGGTTCGAACCAATTCGCGTCCTTCGATCACAAACGCGCCAGAGGCTCAATGGTTTCTGCGCGGCTATCGATGAAATACAATCACGAGGTTGGTATCCGGGCCGGGCTGTGCGCGATTGGCACAGCATTGATCCTGCTTGCACTTCCCGCCGCTGCACAATCGCCATCACCCGCCCAGGCGCGGCAATGGTGTTTCGGCACCGACAAGGTCGGCGACGACCGGCGCCTCGCCGGCTGCTCGGCGGTGCTGCAAGCCAATCCCTCCAATCCGCTGGCGCTTGCCAACCGCGGCGAGATCTTCCGGCGCAAGGGCGACGCCGAGCGTGCGCTCGCCGATCTCAACCGCGCCATCGATCTCGATCCGAACGACGCCATCGCCTGGTACAATCGCGGCATTGCCTATGACGATCTCGGCGATCGCGACCACGCCATCGCCGACTATACGCGCGCGATCCGGCTCAAGCCAAATGACGCGCTCTACTACAACAACCGCGGCAATTCCTACATCGGCAAGAACGACTACGCCCATGCGCTCGCCGACTACGATCAGGCCATCAAGCTCGATCGGACATTCGCGCTCGCCTATTTCAATCGCGGCACGGCCTATCGCGAGCACGGCGAGGCCGATCGCGCGCTCGCCGATCTCGACATGGCGATCAGGCTCGATCCCAACTATGGCCCGGCCTACGGCAACCGTGCACGCATCCTCCGCGACAAGGGCGAGCGGGCCCGGGCGCTGGCCGATTTCGGCAAGTCGCTTCAGCTCATGCCGAACAACGACCGCGACGCCTATGCGCGCGCGAACATGTATTTCGACGACCACGATTACCCGCGGGCGCTGGAAGACTACGACCGCGCGATCAAGGCCAATGCGAGCTATGCCGGCGTGTTCAATGCCCGCTGCATGACGCGCGCGATCCTGGGGCAATTGCAGGAGGCGCTGGCCGATTGCGAGCAGTCGCTTCGGATGCGCCCGGGCGATCCCTACACGCTGGACAGCCGCGCCCTCACCTACCTCAAGCTCGGCAATCTCGACGCGGCGATTGCGGACTACGACGCGGCGCTGAGCGCAAAGCCGGAGCTCGACAGCGCGCTCTACGGCCGCGGCCTTGCGAAACGCAGGACGGGTGACGCCGACGGCGCGGAGCGCGACATCGCCGCGGCCAGGGCGATCAATGCCGGCATCGCCGACGTGTTCGCCCGTTACGGCGTGCAGTAATTTCTCTGCGCAACCATCGTGCCGCGTACGACCGCACGCCGGAATGTGACACTATAGTGCATTCACGCGGAGGTCACGGACTCGTCCTAACTCTGCCCGCGCTTTCAACGCGAGCGAGGATTGATGATGAGCCGCCTCTCGGACATGCTGCGCACGCAGCGCTTCGACGATTACCGCTTCTACCACCAGAGCACCGTCAACCAGACGCTGCACCTCTTCAGCGCCGTGATCTTCCTCGCCTGCTATGCGCTGCTGTTCAAAGATCCGGCGCTCGCGGGACTCGTCGGCTGGCTTGCGATGCTGACGCGGCAGACCGGGCATTTCTTCTTCGAGCCGAGCGGCTATGACGCCGTCAACGACGTCAGCAACGCGTACAAGGAAGCGGTCAAGGTCGGTTACAACCAGACCCGCAAGATCATCCTGCTCCTGGTCTGGGGCAGCGCGCCGCTCGCGCTGTACGTGTTCCCCACTCTGTTCGGACTGTTCGATCCACCCGCCACGCGTCTCGACTTCATCCGCCATGTCGGCGCGCTCTGGCTCGCGATCGGCGTCGGTGGCGGACTTGCGCGCATGATCCAGCTCTTCGTCGCGCGCGATGTCACAACCGGACTGGTATGGGTGTTCAAGGTGCTGACCGATCCCTTCCATAACATCGCACTGTACTGGACATCCCCGCTCAAGCTGGTGCGCGGCGAGCTCATCGACAGCGCGATTGCGGCTGCGGATTGGGGGGCGGAGGACGCCGAAGAAGCTGCGCATCCGACCTGACCGATGCACGCTCGGCGGGCATCTCGCGAAACGCCCGCTTGACAAGCCCTGCCCTTCGGCTGTAGGGACGCGGCCCATGATCAATTCTCGGACCAACCGCCGCGCAGCTTTCCGTCGTCGCACCCGCGACGATGATGGGTTGCGCCATGTCCGACGACGCCGCTGAAGCACTGAATTCAGCCAGTTTTCGAGAAGGCCGCACCCGCAAAGTGCGGCCTTCTTGCTTTTTGCGTCCATTTTCCACCCGCCCCTCCTGAGGAGTTCGACATGACCACCGCCACCCATCCGTATGATGCGCTGATGGACATCACCGCACGGCCCAAGGCCGTGTTCGTCCGCGGCGCCGGCTCCTACCTCTGGGACGACAGCCGCAAGCGCTATCTCGATTTCGTGCAGGGCTGGGCCGTGAACTGCCTCGGTCACTCGCCATCGGCGATCGCCGACGCGCTTGCCGCGCAGGCCAAGCGGCTGCTGACGCCAAGCCCGGCCTTCTACAACGAGCCGAGCCTCAAGCTCGCGCAGGCGCTGGTCGCAAACAGTGCCTTCGACCAGGTGTTCTTCGCCAACTCCGGCGCGGAGGCCAATGAGGGCGCGATCAAGCTCGCGCGCAAATACGGCAGCCTGCACAAGGGCGGCGCATTCGAGATCATCAGCTTCGAAGGCGGCTTCCACGGCCGGACACTGGCGACGATGTCGGCCTCAGGCAAGAAGGCGTTCGAGCCCTTGTTCGAGCCGAAGGTCGCCGGCTTCAAGAAGGCGAAGCTCAACGACATCGCCTCGGTCGAGAAGCTGATCAACGACAACACCGTCGCGGTCATGCTCGAGCCGATCCAGGGCGAGTCCGGCGTATGGCCTGCGACCGATCAGTTCCTGCAGGAGCTGCGCGCGCTGACAAAGGCGCACGGTCTGCTGCTCATTCTTGACGAGATCCAGACCGGCATGGGCCGGACCGGAAAGCTCTTTCACTACGAGCACACTGGCATCGCGCCCGACATCATGACGCTCGGCAAGGGCATCGGCGGCGGCGTGCCGCTCGCCGCGCTGCTTGCGACCGAACGGGCGGCCTGCTTCGAGCACGGCGACCAGGGCGGCACCTTCAACGGCAACCCGATCATGTGCGCGGCGGGCCTTGCGGTGCTGGACGAGGTCGGCAAGCCGGACTTCCTGAAGTCGGTCACCGAGACCGGCCTGTTGCTCGAAAGCGAGTTGCAGAAGGTCTCGGCCCGGCATGGCCTCGGCGGCGTGCGCGGCCGCGGCCTGCTGCTCGCGCTCGACCTCAAGCTGCCGATCGCGCCCGGCATCGTCGCGCAGGCGTTCGAAGCCGGCGTGCTGCTGAATGCACCGCAGGTCGACACGCTGCGCTTCATGCCGGCGCTGAACGTGACGCGGGCGGAGATCGCCGAGATGATCGATTGCCTCGACGCGATCTTGACCAAGGCCGGCGCGGCGAGGCGCGTGGCGTAGCGGCGCATACACAAGCTCGTCATTCCGGGGCAATGCGAAGCATCGAACTACGGTGCGCAATTGCGCGCCTGAGAATCTCGAGATTCCGGGTTCGGCTCTTCGAGCCGCCCCGGAACGACGGTTAGCTACGGCTTCAAAATCGACGCGCCCGTGGTCTTGCGGCTTTCGAGATCGATATGCGCCTTGGCGGCATCCTTCAGCGCGTAGGCGTGGTTGATCGGCACGTGCAGCTTGCCGTTGATGACGGCGGAAAACAGCGTGTCGGCGCCTTCCAGCAATTCCTTGCGCGTGCCGACGTAATCGTTGAGCTTCGGCCGGGTCGCGAACAGCGAGCCGTGGTTGTTGAGCTCGGCGATCGAGAACGGCGGCACCGGACCCGAGGCATTGCCGAACGAGACGAACATGCCGCGCGGCTTCAGGCAGGACAGCGAGCCCGGGAAAGTCGCCTTGCCGACGCCGTCATAGACGACATCGCAGCCCTCGTTGCGGCTGATTTGTTTGACGCGCGCGACGAAGTCCTCCTCGTTGTAGAGGATGACGTGGTCGCAGCCATTGGCTTCCGCAAGCTCGGCCTTCTCGCGCGAGCCGACCGTGCCGATGACGTGGGCGCCGAGCGCCCTCGCCCATTGGCAGGCGAGCAGGCCGATGCCGCCGGCGGCGGCGTGGATCAGCACGCGATGGTGCGGCTCGACCTTGAAGGTCTTGTGCAGAAGATACCAGACCGTGAGCCCCTTGAGCATCAGCACGGCGCCCTGCTCGTGGGTGATGTGGTCGGGCAGCTTGACCAGCTTCTCCCAGGGGATATTGCGCTCGCCGGTATAGGCGCCGAGATTGTGGTAGTAGGCGACGCGGTCGCCAGGATGGAAATTCGTGACGCCCGGCCCGACCGCGATGACCTCGCCCGAGGCCTCGTTGCCGGCGATGAAAGGCAGCTCCGGCGCCTTGTAGAGGCCGGTGCGATAATAGACGTCGATGAAGTTCAGCCCCACCGCATGCTGGCGGATGCGCACCTCGCCGGGGCCGGGCGCCGGCACGTCGACGCTCTCATAGACCAGGGCTTCGGGGCCTCCGACCTTGTGCACACGGACGGCTTTGGTCATTGACTGACCTCCTCTCGGTCGTCGTGGCGGCAAGCCAAAGACATCACGACCACCTTGTCAACTCGACTTGGAATGGAACGGACCAAACGCGACTATTTGCCGGCTTTCCTGCGGTTGCGCTTGGCCAGCACGTTGAAGAACTCCACCGCGGCCGAGAACGCAATTGCGAAATAGATGTAGCCGCGCGGGATGTGGAATTGGAATCCATCCGCAACCAGCGCGACGCCGATCAACACCAGGAAGGCCAGCGCCAGCATCTTCGTGGTCGGATGCTCCGCGACGAATCGCGACACCGGCCCCGACGAAAGGTACATGATCAGGCAGGCGATCACGACGGCCGCGATCATGATCTCGATGTCCTGCGCCATGCCGATCGCGGTGATGATCGAGTCCAGCGAGAACACGATGTCGATGACGATGATCTGGACGATCACCCAGAAGAAGGCGTTGCGGCCGGAAGCCCTGTCGCCCTCCCCCTCATCGGCTTCGACCTCGGCGTGAATCTCGTGCGTCGCCTTCGCGATCAGGAACAGGCCGCCGCCGATCAGGATGAGGTCGCGCCAGGAGAAATCGTAACCCGCAAACGAGAACACCGGCGCGGTCAGGCCGATCAGCCAGACCAGAACGCTGAGCAGGATGATGCGGAACACCAGCGCCAGCGCGAGCCCGATCTGGCGGGCGCGCTGCGCCTGCTTCTCCGGGATGCGCGAGACGATCACCGACAGGAAGATCACGTTGTCGATGCCGAGCACGATCTCGAGCGACGTCAAGGTGAGTAGCGCGGCCCAGGCTTCGGGGCTGGCGAGGAGATGCATCATGCGAAGGATCTTGCGAAGCGGATCAATGCGTCGCTGAAGCTGATCCAGAGCGCGATGGCGCACAGCGCGAGCGTCACGCCGGGACCGACGCGAAAGTCCATGTCCAGCGTGTAAAGGGAGAGCACCGCCCAGATCCCGATCAGCGACATCGTCAGCCAGCGCAGCCGCACGACGCGGACCGGATGCAGCACGTGGAACGGCACGAAGGTCAGCACCACGAGGGCCGCGACCAGCAGCGTCGACCACAGCGGCGGCCAGTGCAGCAGGAACAGATAGAACGCAGCCGCGTTCCACAGCGCCGGGAAGCCGCGGAAATGATTGTCGTCGGCCTTCATGCGCAGATCAGCGAAATATAATGCGCTGGTGACGATGATGGCGACGCCGAGCAAGGGAGCCGCGACCGGCAGCAGCAGGCCGCTCGCCACGATCGCGTAGGCCGGCACGAACACATAGGTGACGAAGTCGACCACGAGATCGAGCACGTCGCCCGACCAGTTCGGCTGCACGTTCTTGACGTCAAGCCGGCGCGCGATCGGACCGTCGATCGCGTCGATGATCAGAGCGACGCCCAGCCATTGAAACATCGCCGCCCAGTGCTCGCGCACGGCCTCCAGCATCGCCAGCAGCGCAATGGCCGCGCCGAAGGCGGTGAAGACGTGCACCGAGAAGGCCGCGGCGCGCATCGCCGGTCTCGGCTTCAGGGAATCCTGCTGGGTATCCATGGCTTCTGCTATCAGAACGAGGCCGGTTTGCACATAAGCCATTGCGGCGCCCGGTCGCACAATTCGCCACAAAATCACGGAAAAATAGGTGGGCTTGAATTTGCCGCCGGGCGTGTCAAATGTCGTTCCATGACAGACGCATCGACACTCTTTGACGCAGCCGTGATCGGCGGCGGACCGGCGGGACTTAGCGCGGCCATCGCGCTGGCGCAGGCGGGTGCACGGACCGCGCTGGTGGCGCGCCGCCTGCCCTATGCCGACAACCGCACCACGGCGCTGCTAGGCGCCTCCGTCGAGCTGCTGGAGAGCCTCGACGTCTGGCCGCGCTGCAAGGACAAGGCGGCCGCGCTCGAAATCATGCGCCTCGTCGACGACACCGGCCGGCTGTTCCGGGCGCCGGAGGTCCGCTTCTCCTGTCACGAGATCGGGCTCGACGCCTTCGGCTACAACATCGACAACCGCTCGCTGATGCTGGCGCTGGAAGAGCGCGCGGCCGAACTGCCCGGGATCGTCCGTTTCGACGACGAGGCCGAAAGCGTCGTCATTGAAGCCGACGATGTCGCGATCCGCACGGCCTCCGCGCAATTCCTCGCAGCCCGCCTCGTGGTCGGCGCCGACGGCCGGCATTCGCTGTGCCGGGAGGCTGCCGGCATCGCGGTGACGCGGCGCGACCTGACGCAGACCGCGCTCACCTTCAACGTCGGCCATGCGCGGCCGCATCGCAATGTCTCGACCGAGTTCCACACGCCCCACGGGCCCTGCGTGTTCGTGCCCCTGCCCGGCAACCGCTCCAGCATCGTCTGGGTCGCGGCTCCCGCGGAAGCGGAACGCCTCCGCGGCTTAAGCGACGACGAGCTGTCCGCCGCGATCGAGAAGCAGTCGCATTCCATCCTGGGACGCATGACGGTCGAGCCCGGCCGCAACCTGTTTCCGCTCGCGATCGAACGTCCGAAATCCTTCGGCCGCGACCGCATCGCGCTGGTCGGCGAAGCCGCCCATGTGGTTCCCCCGATCGGCGCCCAGGGCCTCAACCTTGGCCTGCGCGATGCCGCCGACATTGCCAGGCTTGCGGGCGATGCCATCGCCTCGGGCGAGGATCCCGGCGCGCCCGACGTGCTCAAGCGCTACGACCGCGCCCGGCGGCCCGACATCCTGAGCCGGACCTTTGCGATCGACATCGCCAACCGCTCCCTGCTCAACGATTTCCTGCCGCTCCAGCCGGTCCGCGCCGTCGGCATGCACCTGCTCGGCGCCATCGGCCCGCTCCGGCGCTTCGCCATGCGGGAGGGGCTGACGCCGACCTGGCGGCGGTAAGCTCGCTCACGGAAACGCCAGCCGGCCGGTCTGGATCGCCCACATCACGCTGGTCAGCGTGACCACCGACGCGAAGGTCCCGAGCAGCACGGCGACGGAGGCGGATTCGATCCAGGCATCATTTTGCCGGGCGATCACGAACACGTTGAGCGCCGGCGGCAGCGAGGCCATCAGCACGGCGGTCGCGGCCCAGGGCTGCGCGAACGGGCCGAACGCCAGCATCAGGCCGAACGCTGCGAGCGGATGGACCAGGAGCTTAACCGCAATCACGCCGGGCACCTCCCACGGCACCCGGTCGAACGGGCGGAGCGCCACGGTCACGCCGAGCACGAACAGCGCGGTCGGGGCTGCAGCGTTCTGGAGGAATGTGATGGTGCGGTCGAGCGCGACCGGCAGCTCGATATGCAGCGCTGCCACCGCCGCGCCAAAACAGGCCGACATGATCAGCGGGTTGAGCACGATCTGCTTCAGCACCACGCCGAAGGCATGGACGATCGAGGGATGATCGCGGTCGGACAGCTCGATCAGGAGCGGCACGATCGTGAACAGGAAGATGCTGTCGCAGCAAAAGATCAGCGCGGTCGGCGCCGAAGCCTTCGCCCCGAGCACGGCGAGCGCCAGCCCCGGCCCCATATAGCCGATGTTGCCGTAGCCGCCGGAGAGCCCTGCGAGCGTCGCCTCGCGCAGGGTCAGGCGGCCGAGAACCTTGCCGACGACGAGCGCCAGCGTGAACGCCGTAACCGTCGACAGCGTGGTTGCGACCAGGAACGGCGGGTTGTTCAGCTCCGCAAACGGCGTCTTCGACATGATCGCGAACAGCAGCGCCGGCAGCGACACGTAGAGCAGGAAGAAGTTCATCCAGGCCAGGCCCGATTCCGGCAGGGATTTGATCTTGCCGCAGGCAAACCCGACGAAGATCAAGCCGAAATACGGTAGCGCCAGATTGAGGATATCGACCATTTCTCAAGTTTCTTCTGAAGACTTGGGAGCTATCTGCCCCTTAAGCGGACGTTAATTCGAAGTTAGGCCACTAGCATCGGCCACAATCCTGGTCTATCGACGGGGAATGATAAAAGCGCGGACCGCGAAATTTCAGATCGGACAGGTCGTTCGCCACCGGATCTTCTCGTTCCGGGGCGTGATCTTCGACATCGATCCGGAATTCAACAACACCGAGGAGTGGTGGCTGTCGATCCCCGAGGAGGTGCGGCCCCACAAGGACCAGCCGTTCTACCATCTGCTCGCGGAGAACGCGGAATCCGAATACGTCGCCTACGTGTCCGAGCAGAACCTGTTGCCCGACGAATCCGGCGAGCCGATCCGCCATTCGCAGGTCGCCGAGATCTTCATCAAGGACAAGGGCGGCGGCTACCGCCCGCGCAATCCGTCGCTGAACTGAGTTAAGCCGCCGGCAAGCAGCCAATAAAAAAGGCGCTCGGAGTGAGCGCCTTTTTCATGTCAGGGATCTGGTCCCGATTATTTCTGGCCGGCCGGAGCCGCGCCGGGCGCAGCACCGCTCTGCTCGAGCTTCTTGCGCTGCTCGTCCGCCTTCTTCTGAAGCTCTTCCTGAAGCTTCTTCTGGGTTTCCTCGAACACCTTCGGATCGGTCGGCGGACCGTCATAGGCCTTCTGGAATTCGCCGGCGAGCGGCAGCGGCAGCGTCAGCGGCGCGCCGTTGGCGTTGATCGCCTGGACAACGAGATTCTGGCCCTTCTTCATGTTGGCGATGAGCTCGGGCGTCGCTTCGTAGTCCGACATGCAGCCGTTCTGAAAGCAGATCACGTACGGGCTCTGCAACGGCGCATTGCTGTCCACGATGATGCGGGTGCCGTGCACGAGCTGCATGCCGAGCGGCAACGTCACGCGCAGGATCTTCTTCGGCTCGCCTTCCGGCTCGATGATGACGGCGGCGATGACCGGCTGGCCCGACTCGATGCGGCCGTCCTTGCCGGTGAAGCAGACCTGCTTGGCGTTGGCGTCCTGGCCCTTGAGGCAGAACTTGGTCCAGGGGGCGTAGATCAGCTGGATCTGCTGGTCTGCCGGCTGGGCTGCGCCCTGCTGCGCCGGCGCGCCCGCGGCGGGAGGAGCCTGCTGGGCGGGCGCCTGAGCGGCCGGTGCCGGAGCCTTCGGCGCAGCCTTGGGAGCAGCTTTCGGGGCCGCCTTGGGCGCGGCGGGCGCACCGGGGGCCGGCGCCGGGGTCTGGGCCTCGGCGGCAAACGGAACGGCCAACGCCGTCGCCGTCAACAAGGCGAGAAGTCGCCCGCGCGGCCGGACGGACGCGGCCAAGTAACGGAAATTCATTGCAGAAAACCCTTTCTGAACGGGAAGTGCCCGAACCGCTCCGAAGCGCCGAACCAAGCCGCCTTGGGCGCGGCTCTCTCCCCGTCAAATGAGGCGGATAAGTGACGGGCTCGGCGCTCTTGCGCGATTGCCCGCCTTCTTAACGTGGCCGACGAAAAGATCAATGCCGACAAGCGTCTTTGGTCACTCTGGCGCCAGCGCCCCACCAAATTCCCTGTGATAGGATTCAGGTCCGCCGGTCCTCGAATCAACGTGTGCCGATGTTCATGTTCCAACGCCTTCTCGAGGGCCCCGGCATCCGCCATCGCATCATCCTCGCCTCGGCCCTCGTTATGGCCCTCGGCGCCGGGTTGCCGGCCAGCGCACGGGCCGAGGAGGCCCATGCCATCGCCATGCACGGCAAGCCGGCTATGCCCGCCGATTTCACCCACATGCCCTACGCCAATCCCGATGCGCCCAAGGGCGGCCGGCTGACCTGGGGCATGCTCGGCACCTTCGACAGCCTCAATCCGTTCATCGTGAAGGGATTGGCGGTGCAGCCGATCCGTGGCTACGTGGTCGAAAGCCTGCTTGCGCGTGGCCAGGATGAGTCGTTCACGCTCTACGGCCTGCTCGCCAGATCGGTCGAGACCGACGACGAGCGGAGCTACGTCACGTTCCGCCTCGATCCCCGCGCCCGGTTCTCCGACGGCAAGCCGGTACTCGCCGAGGACGTGCTGTTCTCCTGGCAGCTGTTGCGCGACCACGGCCGACCGAACCTTCGGCAATACTATGCCAAGGTCGCCAGGGCCGAGGCGACCGATCCTCTCACCGCCCGCTTCGACCTCACCGGCGCCAACGACCGGGAATTGCCGCTGATCCTCGGCCTGATGCCGATCCTGCCGAAGCACGCGGTCGATGTCGCGACCTTCGAGGAGACGACGCTGACCGGGCCGGTCGGCTCCGGCCCGTATCGCGTCACCGCGGTGCGGCCCGGCGCCAGCGTGACGCTCAAGCGCAATCCCGACTATTGGGGCCGCGACCTCGCCATCAATCGCGGCCTCTACAATTTCGACGAGATCAGGCTCGACTTTTTCCGCGAGGCCAACGGCCAGTTCGAGGCCTTCAAGCGCGGCCTCTACGATTTCCGCGTCGAGAACGAGCCGCTGCGCTGGCACGACGGCTATGATTTTCCGGCCGTCAAAAGCGGCGAGGTGATCCGCGACACCGTCAAGCCCGGCGTGCCGCAGCCCTCGGAATTCCTGGTCTTCAACACCCGCCGTCCGATGTTCGCCGACATCCGCGTGCGAAAGGCGCTGACGCTGCTGTTCGATTTCGAGCTGGTCAACCGCAACTACTTCTTCTCGCTCTACTCGCGCGTCGCCGGCTATTTCGCCGGCTCGGACCTGTCGGCCTATGGCAGGCCTGCGGACGCGCGCGAGCGCGAGCTGCTCAAGCCGTTCGCCGCACAGATTCCGCCCGATGTCATGGACGGCAGCTACCGCCTGCCGGTGACCGATGGCTCCGGCCGCGACCGGGCCACGCTGCGCGCCGCGCTGAAACTGTTGTCGGAGGCCGGCTACGATCTCGACGGCACCGTGCTGCGCAACCGCACGACCAAGGCGCCCTTCACGTTCGAGATCCTGGTCACGACCCGCGACCAGGAACGCATCGCGCTCGCCTTCCAGCGCGACCTCAGGCGCGCCGGCATCGAGCCGAGCGTACGGTCTGTCGATCCCGTGCAATTCGACCAGCGCCGGCTCGCTTACGAGTTCGACATGATCCAGAACCGCTGGGACCAGTCGCTGTCGCCCGGCAACGAGCAGTATTTCTATTGGGGCAGCGCCGCCGCCGACAATCCGGGCACCCGCAACTACATGGGCGCCAGGGATCCGGCGGTCGACGCCATGATCGCCGCCCTGCTGGAGGCCCGTGAACATACGGCCTTCGTCTCGGCGGTGCGCGCGCTGGACCGCGCCCTGATCGCGGGCTTCTACACAATCCCCCTGTTTAACGTATCCGAGCAATGGATCGCGCGCTGGAATCGGATAGAACGGCCAAAGGCCACTGCGCTGTCCGGCTACCTGCCGGAGACCTGGTGGTCGAAGGGTGAGCCTTAGGGCCAGTCAAGCGAAGTGACGCCGTGAACCAGCCAGCCGTATCGCCGACGCTCGACACGCTGTTCCAGCGCACGCTGATGCGGCAGCCGCACGCGACCGCCCTGCTCGACCCCCTCAACAAGGCGCGCGTGACCGGGCACCAGCCGCGGCGGCTGAGCTATGCCGAGGCCGATACCGCCATCGAGGCGCTGTCGGCCTATTTCGTCGAATCGGGCCTGCCGGCCAATTCCGTCATCGCAATCCAGCTGCCGAACACGGTCGAGTTCGTGCTGACGGTGCTCGCCGCCCATCGCGCCGGTCTCGTCGTCGCCGTGCTGCCGCTGCTCTGGCGCCACGCGGAACTGACCGCTGCGCTCAACCGCACCGCCGCGCGCGCCATCGTCACCATGAGCAAGGTCGACGGCGTCAGCTATGCCGACCTCGCGATGCACGCTGCGGCCGAGGCGTTCTCGATCCGCCATGTCTGCGGCTTCGGCACCGACCTGCCCGAAGGCATGGCCTCGCTCGACGAGGTCCTGGCCCGCCCGCCCGGCACCACGCGCGCCGTGATCCAGGACGGCCGCAAGGCGGCGATGATCTCCTTCGACGTCACGGCGGAAGGCTTTCGCCCGGTGCCGCGGCCGCATTTCAGCCTGATCGCCGGGGGCCTTGCGATGTCGCTGGAGGCCGACATCAAGCAGGGCGCAACCGTGATGGCGGCGTTCACGCCGATGTCGTTCGCCGGCCTCGCCTCCTCGCTCGCGGTGTGGCTGCTCTCGGGCGGCGCGCTGGCGCTGCATCATCCGTTCGAGAACGACGTGCTGGAGCAGCAGATCAACGAGCATGAATGCGAGGTGCTGATCGCGCCCGCGCAGCTCGCGCTGCGGCTCGGCGATTCCGACCTGGCGGCGCGGATGCCTACCTTACGCAACGTTATCGGCCTGTGGCGCGCGCCCGAACAGGTGGCGGCAAGCGATGCCTGGATCGCGCCGCATGCGCCGCTGACCGACGTCTATCTGTTCGGCGAGGCCGGATTGTTCGGCGTCCGCCGCGGCGAGGACGGCATGCCTGTTGCGGTGATGCCGGGGCCGCACGGCGCCCCGCGCGAACAGTCCGGCTCCTCCATCGCCGGCGAGATCCTGCTGACGCCGAAGGGCACACTCGGCCTGCGCGGGGCGATGGTGCCGATCGCGGCCTATGCCCCGCCGCAGCCGGTCGGCGAGACGCTGATCGCGCAGCCGCCGCGCGACTATGTCGACACCGGCTATGCGGCGCGGCTCGACCGTCCGAGCGGTGCGATCTGCATCACCGCGCCGCCCTCGGGCATCATGGCCGTCGGCGGCTACCGCTTCCTCTCCAACGACCTCCAGGAATGGGCGCGCCGGCTCGGCCAGGGCGCCCTGCTCACCGCGCTGCCCGACCGCCTTTCCGGTCACCGGCTGGCGGGCCGGGCCCAGGACAATGCCCGCGCCCGCGAGGCGCTCAACGAACTTGGGCTTAACCCCCTGATGGTTGAGGCATTTCGCGACCGCTCCGGGGCGGCCTAGGCGCACTTTCGACCCATTCGTTGACGCTGCATTAAGGCGGCCAAACTAGATTGCGCAGCATCTGTCGCGTGATCAGAGTTTGCGATGTCCCAGGCGGGCCCGATCCTTTTTGTGTCCAATGCCGAGCGCCCCGCCTTCGTTGCGGCGCTGGACGAGGCCCGTCTCTTCCCCGTGGTCGACACCGACTGGGCCAGCGCGGTGCGCGCGGTCGAGCAGGTGCAGCCGGCCGCGGTTCTCGCCGCAATGAACAGCGGATATGAGCCGTATCTGGCGCTGCTCGCCAGGAAGATCGCCGACCAATCGCTTTACCTGCCCTTCGTGGCCCTGGACGCGGCGGGCACGCTGCCTCACAACGCCCTGCCTTTCTCCTCGCGCGGCAATCCCGACCGCCTGAGCGCGCGGCTGCGCGCCGCGCTGCGCGTGCGTACCCTTCATGCCACCGTGCTGCGCCGGCTGCCGGAGGCGAAGGTCGCGCTGCCGGAGAGCGACCCGTCGCGCGATGCCACCGTGCTCCTGATCGGCCGCGGCGCGGCCTATCCCGCACTCTCCGTCGCGCTTGGTGAGCGCGTCGGTGTCATCGGCGCGCTCTCGATCGAGGCCGCAGCCAAGCATCTCAACACTCGCGATATCGATGGCGTCGTGCTCGCGGAAGGTTTTACCGCGCGCGTCATCGACGCCTTCCTCACGGTGCTCGCCGAAGACACCCGCTTCCGCAGCCTGCCCGTGGTCGTGACCGCACACCAGCTCGTGCAGACGTACGACCTGCCCAATCTCGAGCTTATTCCGGGCGAGCCGGCGAAGGTCGCCGCCAACGCGCTGCCGCTGATCCGCCAGCACGCGATGGAAGCGCAACTGAGCCGCACGCTGCGCTCGATCGACGCCGGCGGCTGGCTCGATCCGCGCAGCGGCCTGCTCACGACGGAAGCCTTTGCCCGCGATTTCTCCAGGGCGGTCGAGCAGACGCTCGCCCGCGGCGGCGGCCTGTCGGTGGCGCGCTTCGCCTTCGATCCCTCAAATCCCCGCGCACAACTGGATGCTGCGCGCATCCTGAGCCGCCTGATGCGGCAGATGGATTTCGGCGCGGCGCAGAAGGACGGCTCGGTCATCGTCGTGTTCGCCGAGACCGACTTCCGCACCGCCCACATGATCGCCCGCCGTCTCTCCGCGGTGATGCGGCACACCTCCAACGGCAAGCACGAGATGCGCAGCGATCCCGTGGTCAGCGTGGACTCGCTGTCGTCGTCGGATACGGCCAGGTCGTTGCTGGCGCGGCTGTCCGCCGACGCCTCGCGCGCGGCGTCGTAGTCATTCGCCAGCGTTCAATAATCCAATACGCGTCTTGATGTCCGCCGTCGGGCCTCGGACGCTCACGTCATCATGAGCTTGATCTGGCCGTCCTCAACGGCTCCCATCGCGAGAGCGTCGCGAGCCATCTTTTCGACGGTCGGCCAATTCGCGAGAAGGTATTTTTGCGCCTGCGCCTTGGTTGGGAGCGTGGTTTGCAAAATACAGGTTTGCCGCGCGTTCCCGTTCGCGATCTGAAAGGACACGGCTTGGGGCCCTTCTTTGAGCTCTTGCTCGGTGGGCTTGGGAAACTTGCGCATGCAGCTCCTTCTCGGGGCTCAGCGAACGGGTGCGGTGACCGCGGACGCTTGATCGGCGCGGGCCATCCCGGCCGCGATCTTCCTGGCTTTCGCTGGGCGATTCGACTCGCGGCTGGGCTGCGTGTTGCGGACTGCCTCAGTCAGCATCTCGCGAAGCTCAGCCTTCGTCTTGGGTGGTTGCCGTGGACTCGACTTCTGCCAATTGGTCATACCCCTATATGGGGATGCTCGCGCTAAATGCCACTCTTCGCGTTCGTCTTGGCCGATAGAGCGGGCGTGGCCAGGAGAAAACCGACAGAATCGTGCAGGAGTTCGTAGGCGCGGTCGACAATATCGTCGAGGGATATGGTCTTGGCGAACATGCGTTGCGCCTCAGCCAGCAACTGCTCGCGGGTCGGCATGCTGGACAGGCGCAAGTCGGCACGGTGCTGCAGCAGACTGAGCGCGTCCCGGACCGATAATTCAGTCTCGTGGATCGACGTTCTGATCGCCAGCGCGATGTGCTCGGGATCAAAGCGAGCGGCGAGCTGCTCGGCCGCTTGCTTGACCACGCGCGATCCCAAACGATGCTCATTGCGCAGAACCTGCCTGGGCGGCAACTTCAGATCCCAGACGATCCCGAGCCAGGACAAGGCGACCAGGGCATAGTAGGTTAGATCGACCTCATACCAGTAGAAGCCCTGCCGGGCGCTGGCCTGATAGGCGTGATGGTTGTTGTGCCACCCCTCACCCATGGTCAGCAGGGCGAGCAGCCAGTTGTTGCGGGAATCGTCGCCGGTCACATACCGCCTGCGTCCGTGAACATGTGCGAGGGAGTTGATGCAGAACGTCGCGTGATACAGAACCACGGTGCTCCACATAAATCCGACCACGAGCCCCGACCACCCGGCAATCAGGAAGCACAGACCCGCGAGCACGACCGCCGGCAACAGCTCCAGCCGGTGCAGCCACATCAACTCGGGATACGACGCCAGATCCGATACCTTCACGAGGTCGGTCGCATCGTGCTGCCGGTAAAAGATCCAGCCGAGATGACTGTACACGAAGCCCTTGTGCCGGGGCGAATGCACATCCTGCGCCGTATCCGAGTGAAGATGATGATGGCGGTGCTTGGCAGCCCACCAAAGCACGCTTTTCTGGGCGCTGCTCTGGGCAAGGAAGGCAAGGATGAACTGGAACGCCCGGCTTGTGGCGTAAGCCCGATGCGAGAAGTACCGGTGATATCCGGCAGTGATGCCGAACATGCGCAGCCAATACAGGGCAACGCAGATTGCAACGGCTTGCCACGAGACGCCCGACCAGATCGCCGCGAGGCATCCCGCGTGGATCAATACAAACGGCAGGACCTGCGGATACATGACGTCGTCGTGTTCCTGATCTGAGTCCTGGCCTGAATCGATATTGATAGACACGCTCGCGACCTCAGCTGTTTCGATGGGCGGGCCGACCCGCAACCGATGTAAAAAAACCCGCGGCCGGTAAACCAGTCGCGGGTCGAGAGAACCAGAAGCTCTGCCAGTACATCCGTGGTCAAAGCAACATAGTACCGATTGCGGTAGCCTAGACGGCGCGCAGATTTTCCGCAGCAGACTTGCCGGTCCGGCGGTCCGCGACGATTTCGAAGGAAACCTTCTGGCCCTCGTTGAGGGTGCTCATGCCGGCGCGTTCAACTGCGCTGATATGAACGAAAACATCCTGGCCGCCCTGGTCCGGCTGAATGAAGCCGAAACCCTTTTGGCCGTTAAACCACTTCACAGTTCCCGTATTCATGGGGTCGTCCTTTAACATAGATAAGTCTTTGGAACCGCGCTCAAGAGCACAGTTAGCGAATTCGAGATCTGGAGGGAGGGTCGTCAGTCAGGCACGCTTATCAGCGGCGAGGCCAAGTCGTTCGGCCGAAACTCGATGGATTGAGTATGGCTATTGTTCGGGCATTCCGCAAGGGGCCATATGTCGCTGTTTTCGGACCTATATGTCCGGTTGGCGGCCTCCGGGTTCGCTGTATTCACCGCATGATGAACCCGCCGTCGACCGAGATGGACTGGCCGGTCACATAGCTGGCGGCGTCGCTGCAGAGCCATAACACCGCGCTCGCAATTTCCTCGGGACGGCCGACCCGTCCCATCGGCACGCTCTTCTCCAAGGCCTTGAGCGCATCGCCCTGGCCTGCGGCAACCATCTGGTCGGCCATCGGTGTCCAGATCAGCCCGGGGCAGATGGCGTTGATACGGATGCCGCGTGCCGCATATTCGAGCGCCGCGCTCTTGGTGAAGCCAAGGACGCCGTGCTTGGCGGCGTGATAGATGCCGCGCTCGGCGCCTCCCACAAGTCCCCCGAGAGACGAGCAATTGACGATCGCGCCGCTGCCCTGCTTGCGCATCTGTTGCAGCTCGAATTTCATGCAGCTCCATTCGCCGCGGAGATTGATCCCCATGACGCGGTCGTAGTCCTCACGGGTCGTGTCCGCGGTCTCTGCGAGGACATTCTGGACGCCCGCATTGTTGTAGGCGGCATCGAGCCTGCCGAAGACGGAAACGGTCTGCGCCACCATGGCCTCGACCTGCGCGTCATTGGAGACGTCGCAGCGGATGGCGATGGCCTTGTGACCCCGGGTGACCAGCTCGCCTGCCGCGGCGCGCACCGCGTCCTCGTTCCAGTCCGCCAGTGCAACGGACGCCCCGGATTCCGCGAAAGCCTTTGCCGTGGCGAGGCCCAGCCCGGATGCAGCGCCGGTCACCAGCGCAACCTGTCCCTCGAATGAAATGTTCATGGATATCTCTCCTGTCGATCTGTCGGGTCGTCGTACGTGCCGTCAGCGCTGCGTACGTGCAGCTTCCGCCTGCGGGTAGCGGTCGCCTGTGATGGTGATCTGCGCGACCGCGGCGTCGATGTGCCTGATATCGTCGGGTGTCAGCGCGACCGCGGCCGCAGCGATGTTTTCGTCGAGACGGCCGAGCTTGGTCGTGCCGGGTATCGGGACGATCCACGGCTTCTGCGCCAGCAGCCAGGCCAATGCGATCTGCGCCGGCGTGGCACGTTTCTGGGCACCGATCTGAGCCAGCAGGTCGACGACCGGCCGGTTCGCCTTGCGGGCCTCGGGCGTAAAGCGCGGCAAGCCGGCGCGGTTGTCATTGCCGCCGAAGCTGGTGGTCTCGTCGATCTTGCCGGTGAGGAAGCCCCTGCCCAGTGGACTAAAGGGAACGAAGCCGATCCCCAGCTCCTCGCAAGCCGGCAACACCTCCGTCTCGGGCTGACGCCACCAGAGGGAATATTCGCTCTGGATCGCCGCGACCGGCTGGACCGCGTGCGCACGGCGGATGGTAGAGGCGCCGGCCTCGCTGAGGCCGAAATGCCTGACCTTGCCCTCGGCGATCAGATCCTTGACCGCACCGGCGACGTCCTCGATCGGGACATTGGGATCGACGCGGTGCTGATAGAACAGGTCGATGGTCTCGATCCGCAGCCGCTTCAACGAGCCTTCGGCCGCCTGCCGGATGCGTTCGGGGCGGCTGTTGAGCCCGCCAGAACGCCGCGCGTCGGCGGGACCGAGATCGTGGCCGAACTTGGTCGCGATGACGACGTCTTTCCGGACCGGCTGCAGCGCCTCGCCCACGAGTTCCTCGTTGGTAAACGGGCCGTAGACCTCGGCAGTGTCGAAGAAGGTGACACCGCGCTCCACCGCCGCCCGGACCAGCACGATCATCTCGTGACGTTCCGGCGCCGGGCCACGATGATAGTTCAGGCCCATGCAGCCGAGGCCGATGGCCGAAACCGCAAGGCCGCTATCGCCAAGCTCGCGCATCTGCATGTTCAATCTCCTCGGCGTGCCGCTCGCACCAGCACGCAATCACTTGCGATACTGTTCGTCGCTGACCCGCTCCATCCAGTCGACATTCTTGCCGTTGAGCGATTCCGTGATGGCGATATGCGTCATCGCGGTTGTCGCGGTGGCGCCGTGCCAGTGTTTCTCGCCGGGCGGAAACCAGACGACGTCGCCGGGGCGGATTTCCTCGATCGGTCCCCCCTCGCTTTGCACCCAGCCCAGGCCGGACGTGACGATCAGGGTTTGGCCGAGCGGATGGGTGTGCCACATGGTTCGGGCACCGGGTTCGAAAGTTACTTGACCGCCGCTCAGACGTATCGGGTCACCCAGCTGAAAGAGCGGATCGACACGGACCGTGCCGGAGAACCATGCTTCGGGGCCCTTGCCGGAGGGGCGTGAGCCGTTGCGTTTGATATCCATAGTTGCTTGCCTTCCCGTTGTCGGGCCAGTCTCGTCCGAGGCCCTCGCAAAGCCCGCGTGCGACGATGCCAGCATGGCCAATCCGGCAGCGCCTGACAGCATGCTCCGTCGCGTCAGCGCGCTCGGGGCGTCCGCAGCGCTGCTCTCGCATTGCCGGAAGGGAATGTCCGATCGATCCATATGCCGAACTCGCCTCACCTCGCGGGACTGCGCCATATCTAATGCGTGCGGCTATGCGGACTAGCCACTATGATCGGCATGGACTTATAAGGAGGATCGATAAATGCAGCGCGGAAATCTCGACGACCTCGCGGCCTTCCTGATCGTCGCCCGCGAAGGCAGCTTTACGAGAGCCGCCGCGAAGCTCGGCATTTCGCAGTCCGCGCTCAGCTACACCATCAAGGAGCTCGAGGCGCGACTGAAACTGCGCCTGTTGACGCGCACCACGCGCAGCGTGTCGCCGACGGCCGCGGGTGAACGTCTGTTGCGCAACGTGGGGCCACGGATCGCGGAGATCGAGACCGAACTCGTCGCCTTGACCGAGCTCCGGGAAAAGCCCTCCGGTACCATTCGCATTACGGCGACCGAATATGCCACCGACGCCGTCCTTCTGCCGAAGCTAGCGAAGCTGTTACGCGAATATCCCGACATCAAGCTCGAGATCGTCAGCGACTACGGACTGACGGATATCGTCGCGCAACGTTTCGATGCCGGCGTGCGGGATGGCGAGCAAGTCGCGAGGGACATGATTGCTGTGCGAATCGGCCCCGACGCGCGCATGGCCGTCGTCGGCGCTCCGTCCTATTTCCGGAGCCGGTCGGAGCCGAAGAAGCCTTCGCAACTGCTCGAGCACAATTGCATCAATCTGCGCTTGCCGACCCATGGCGGATTGTACTCCTGGGAGTTCGAAAAGGGCTCTCGCGAGTTGAAGGTTCGGGTCGACGGCCAATTGGTCTTCAACACCACCACCCAGATGCTCCAGGCGGCGCTTGCGGGCCTGGGGCTGGCTTATCTGCCGGAGGGCCTGGTGCGGTCCCACATCAACAAGGGGCGCCTCAAGAGGGTGCTGGAGGACTGGTGCCCTCCCTATCCCGGCTACCACCTCTACTACCCAAGCCGGCGCCAGCCCTCAGCCGCCTTTGCACTCCTTGTCGAGGCGCTCCGCCACCGGGACTGAGATGTCACCTCGGCCGAGCGCCAATGGCGGTGAGATAAGGCTAATGCGGCCGCTTCGCGAACACATCCTTGGCGACGGGCATTGCCGAAAACACGTTGGGCCAACCGACATAGAACGCCAGCTGCGTGATGGCTTCCGAAGCCTCCGTCTGGGTCAGGCCGTTGTCCATCGCCCTGTTGAGATGCGGCGTGAGCTGCGCCATCTGCCCGTTGGCGATCAACGCGCTGACAGTGACGAGACTGCGGTCCCTGGGCGCGAGGTCCGGGCGCAGCCAAAGATCACGAAACAGCACGTCGGTGGTGTACTGCACGACGCCCCGAAACGACGCGCCGAACTGGTCCTGAACGAACGCGGCGCGTTGCGCCTCGCCAGCCTCGTCGAGCGGCAACGGCGTCACCGAGACGACCGGAAGCTGCGCGGCGCCGACGTCGCGGGCGGCAAAAACGTCCTTGGCGACAGCGACGGCCGACATCGCATTTGCCCAGCCGGCGTAGAAGGCGAGATGCGTGATGATCTCCGAAATCTCGCGCGGCTTGACACCGTTATCGAGCGCAAGATTGAAATGATATGGCATCTCGATCGTCTGATTTCGCGCGATCAGTGCAGCCAACGTGACGATGCTGCGGTCGCGCGGCGCAAGGCCGGGCCGTTTCCAGACATCGCCGAGGAGACGGTTCTGCGTGTACGCCTCCAGTGCCGGGGCGACTTTCCGAACATCCTCATACGTTAGCACGGGGCTTGATCTGGTCATGGCGGCAGTCTCCTCCGTGCGGGCCGATGGCATGGCCGTCAGCGCAAGCAATGCGACGACCGCGGCTTGCAGTTTCATGATGGATTTCCTGTACACCGCAGCTGCTTCCCGGACGCACGCGCGCCGGCGGGGCGTGATCGCCCTCTGCAAGCTTGTTATAGGCGATGGGCCGCCGTGCGATTAGATGACGTAGTTCGCATGGACTTATCGACCAGGCTTATGAATTGGTCCGTGCCCCGCGCCAAACTTGAATGATGGCCGGCCGGGAAAGAACTGGGTCCCGGCTCTGCGCTCCGCTTGTCCGGGACACGATGACCGCTAGGCCGCCTTCTTGGCCTGCGCGAGTTGTGCGAGCTGCCGCATGATCTCGGTGGTGCCGGCGAGCCGATCTTCCGGCGTTTCCCAGTCTTGCAGGAACACCACCTTCATGTCGGGCCGCACCTTCGCAGCCTGGCCGTGGCTGCGGATGAACGTCACCAGGCGATCGGGATAGGCGAACGAATTGTCGCGGAAGGCGATGACGGCGCCCTTCGGGCCGGCGTCGATCTTCTCGACATTGGCCCTGCGGCAGAACGCCTTGATCGCGGCGACCTTGAAGAGATAGCGCACCTCGTCGGGCAACACGCCAAAGCGGTCGCGCATCTCGGCACCAAAATTCTCGATCTCCTCCTCGGTGTCGAGATCGGCCAGGCGCCGGTAGAGCGACAGACGGACCGAGAGATCGCTGACGTAATCCTCCGGGATGAGCACGGGCATGCCGATCGTGATCGACGGCGACCAGCGGTCGGCGGCGGGCTCGGAGACGCCGGCCTTGAGGTTGACGATCGCCTCCTCCAGCATCGATTGGTAGAGCTCGAAGCCGACCTCCTTGATATGACCGGACTGCTCCTCGCCGAGAAGATTGCCGGCGCCGCGGATGTCGAGGTCGTGCGAGGCGAGCTGGAAGCCCGCGCCCAGCGTCTCCAGCGATTGCAGCACGGTGAGCCGGCGTTCGGCCTGCGTCGTGATCTTCTGCTGCGCCGGCAGCGTGAACAGCGCATACGCCCGGAGCTTCGAGCGGCCGACGCGGCCGCGGAGCTGATAGAGCTGGGCAAGGCCGAACATGTCGGCGCGGTGCACGATCAGCGTGTTGGCGTTGGGAATGTCGAGGCCGGATTCGACGATCGTGGTCGACAGCAGGATGTCGAACTTGCCGTCGTAGAACGCGGTCATGATGTCCTCGATCACCGCGGGCGGCATCTGCCCGTGCGCGACCGCGACCTTCATCTCCGGCACGTTCTTGTCGAGGAAGTCCTTGACCTCGGCGAGGTCGTCGATGCGCGGCACCACGTAGAACGCCTGGCCGCCGCGATAGCGCTCGCGCAAGAGCGCCTCGCGGATCATCAAGGGATCGTGCGGGGCGACGAAGGTGCGCACCGCAAGGCGGTCGACCGGAGGCGAGGCAATGATCGAGAGTTCGCGGACGCCGGTGAGCGCGAGCTGCAGCGTGCGCGGGATCGGCGTTGCCGACAGCGTCAGCACGTGCACCTCGGAGCGAAGCGCCTTCAGCCGTTCCTTGTGAGTGACGCCAAAATGCTGCTCCTCGTCGACGATGACGAGGCCGAGATCGCGGAACTTGATCGCCTTGCCGAGCAACGCGTGGGTGCCGACGACGATGTCGACGGAGCCGTCCGCAATGCCCTTTTTGACCTGGTTCAGCTCCTTGGTCGGGATCAGGCGCGAGGCCTGGGCCACGTTCACCGGAAAGCCCTTGAAACGCTCGGTGAAGGTTCTTGCGTGCTGGCGCGCCAGCAGCGTGGTCGGCACCACGACAGCGACCTGCTTGCCTTCGAGCGCCACGGCAAAGGCCGCGCGCAAGGCCACCTCGGTCTTGCCAAAGCCGACGTCGCCGCAGATCAACCGGTCCATGGGACGGCCGAGTTCGAGATCCTTCAGGGTCGATTCGATCGCCCCTAGCTGGTCCTCGGTCTCGTCATAGGGGAAGCGCGCACAGAACTCGTCATAGAGGCCCGGCTGCACCGGCAGCTTGGGCGCCTCGTGCAGATGGCGCGCGGCGGCGATCTTGATCAGCTCGCCCGCGATCTCGCGGATGCGGTTCTTGAGTTTCGCCTTGCGGGTCTGCCAGCCGCTGCCGCCAAGACGATCGAGCTCGACCGTGGTCTGGTCGGAGCCGTAGCGCGACAGCAGCTCGATGTTCTCGACGGGGAGGAACAGTTTCGTTTCGGCGGCATAGTGCAGCTCGAGACAATCATGCGGCGCGCCGGCGACGTCCAGCGTTTGCAGGCCGACGAACCGGCCGATGCCGTGATCGACATGGACAACGATGTCGCCCGCGGCAAGGCTCGTCACCTCCGAGATGAAATTGTCGAGCTTGCGGCTCGCCCTGCGCGGCCGCACCAGGCGGTCGCCGAGAATGTCCTGCTCGCTGATGAGCGCAATCTCGTCGGTCTCGAAGCCGCTGTCGAGGCCGAGCACGGCGAGCATGGTCTCGTTGCGCGGGGTCGCCTGCACCGTGCGCCAGCTGTTGACGCTGGTGGTGTGGGCCAGCTTGTGGTCGCGCAGCATCGAGGTCATGCGGTCGCGCGAGCCTTCGCTCCACAGCGTGATCACGACCTTCTTGCGCTGCGCCTGCAAGGCCATCACGTGGCTGACCACGGATTCGAACACGTTGACGGTGGTGTCGTTGCGTTCGGGTGCGAAGTCGCGGCCCTTGCGCGCGCCGGCATCGACGACACCAGTGCCATCCGCCGGCACGGAGAATTGAGTCAGGCGCGCCAGCGGGACGTCGCCGAGGCGCCTGGTCCACTCCTCTTCGGTGAAATACAGCCGGTCCGGCGGCAGCGGCTTGTAGATGGCGCCGCCGCCGGGATGCTCCATGGCCTCGCGGCGGGCCTGGTAATAGTCGAGGATCTGCTTGAAGCGCTCGCGGACGGCGTCCTCGGCCTGCGGCTCGATCGCGATCGCTGCGCCTTGCAGATAGTCGAACAGCGTATCCATCCGGTCCTGGAACAGCGGCAGCCAGTGCTCCATGCCGGGATGGCGGCGGCCTTCGCTGACGGCCTCGTACAGCGCATCGTCGCGCTCGGGCGCGCCGAACTCGGCGACATAGCCCATGCGGAAGCGGCGGATGGTGTCGGTGACGAGCTGGAATTCCGAGACCGGCACGAGGTCGAGCGAGCGCATGTCGAGCAGCGTGCGCTGGGTCTCGGCGTCGAAGGAGCGGATCGATTCCAGGCTGTCGCCGAAGAAGTCGAAGCGCACGGGCTGGTCGAGACCGGCCGGAAACAGGTCCAGAATGCCGCCGCGCACGGCGTATTCGCCGGGCTCGCGCACGGTCGAGGAGCGGTTGTAGCCGTTGTGCTCGAGCCAGGCGATGATGGTGTCCATCGGCACGACATTGCCGGGGGCGACCGACAGCGCCTGCGCCGCGACGAGCTCGCGCGCGGGCACGCGCTGCACGATTGCGTTGACCGTGGTCAGCACGATCAACGGCTTGTCGCTGCCGGTCAGCGGCGCAAGCCGCGCCAGCGTGGTCAGGCGCTGGGCCAAAATGCCACCATGCGGCGAGACGCGGTCATAGGGCTGGCAGTCCCAGGCCGGGAAGGTCAGCACCGGCAGATCGGGCGCGAAGAATTGCAGCGCGCGTTCGAGCTGCTGCATCCGCGCGCCGTCGCGGCAGACCACCGCAAGGCTGACGGCCGGCTTCTTCGGCCGCGCCGCGATGGCGCGCGCCAGATCCGAGATGACGAGGCCTTCGGCACCTTCCGCGACATTGGCAAGCGTCAGGGCGCGGCCGGGCGTGAGCAGCTCGGCCGGCGACTTCATCCCCTGCTTCATAAATCGCCGTCCGTAATCGGGAACGCCTTGATACGGGCAAATAGCGCGCCTGTGACATCGGCCGGCAGCACCTCGTTGCCGGTGATGGCGGCATAGAGGTCGGGATCGTTGACCTCGAGCAGGTGCTCGAGCTCGTCGAGCTCGGCATCGGACAGATTGCCGATCTCGGCGTCCGCGAAGCGGCCGAGGATCAGGTCCATCTCGCGCGTGCCGCGGTGCCAGCAGCGGAACAGCAGCCGCTTGCGGCGGTCGTCCAGCCCGTTGCTCGATCGTGTCGTTCCCGTCATGTCTCAATTCCAGTCAAACGCCGAAAGCCCGGACGTGCCGGGCGGGCGTGATATAGCTACTTGGGGGGCCGGTGTCAGCTCTTTGTTGTGGCACTGCCGTCTGCCAATTCGTCATGGCCGGGCTTTATCCCGGCCATCCCCGCAGAGCCGTGAAAAAAGACGTGGATGCACGGCATAAAGCCGGGCATGACGGGCCGAAACGATCCTAGATTCCCCCGATGCGCCCCAGCCTGCTCAATCCGCTGTTTGCTCCCGTGACCAGCCTGCCCGGCGTCGGTCCGAAGCAGGACAAGCTGCTGCAGTACCTGCTCAGCCGCAACGAGACGCCGCGGCTGGTCGATCTGTTGCTGCACCTGCCGAGCCAGGTCATCGACCGCCGCGCCCGGCCGAAGATTCGCGACGCCGTGCAGGGAACCATGGTGACGCTGGAGGTGACCGTCGACCGCCACCGCCCGCCCCCGCCGCGCAACGCGCGGGCGCCGTATCTGGTCTACGCCAGCGACGAGACCGGCGACGTCGTGCTGACCTTCTTCCGCGCCAAGCCCGGCTATGTCGAAAAGCTGCTGCCTGTGGGCGAGAAGCGCTACGTCTCCGGCACGCTCCAGATGTATGACGGCATCCCCCAGATCGTGCATCCCGACCGCGTGCTGGACGAGGAGGCGATTTCAAAACTCTCAGGGATCGACCCGGTCTATCCGCTGACGGAGGGCCTCGCGCTCGGCTCACTGCGCCGCGCAATCGCGCAAGCGCTTCAGAAATTGCCCGCCTTGCCGGAATGGATCAGCCCGGAGGTGATGCGCCGCTGCCACTTCCCGCCAATCGCGGAAGCCCTCACCCGCGTGCATCAGCCGGTCGAGCTCACGGACATTTTGCCCGATCGGCCGTTCTGGTCGCGCCTCGCCTTCGACGAACTGCTGGCCGGCCAGCTCGCGCTGGCCCTGATCCGCGCGCAATTGCGCCGCCCGGCAGGCATACGCAATGCCGGCGACGGGCATCTGCGCAACAAGATCATCGACGCCCTGCCCTATGCGTTGACGCTGTCCCAGCGCGACGCCGCCGCGGCGATCGCGAGCGATCTGCAACAGCCGGTGCGCATGCTGCGGCTGCTCCAGGGCGACGTCGGCTCCGGCAAGACCGTGGTCGCGCTGCTGGCGGCCGCAGCGGTGGCCGAAGTCGGCAAGCAGGCCGCGCTGATGGCGCCGACGGAAATTTTGGCGCGCCAGCACATCAAGACCATCGCGCCGCTCGCCGAGCGCGCGGGCTTACGGGTCGCGATCCTCACCGGCCGAGAAAAAGGCAAAGAACGGCGCGAGATCATCGCCCAGCTTGCCGAGGGCGAGATCGACCTGCTCGTCGGCACCCATGCGCTGATCCAGGACGACGTGATCTTCCGGGACCTCGCGCTCGCCGTGGTCGACGAGCAGCACCGCTTTGGCGTGCGCGAACGGCTCGCGCTGACCTCGAAGGGCGAAGCCGTTGACGTGCTGGTGCTGAGCGCAACCCCGATCCCGCGCACGCTGGTGCTGACTTATTTCGGCGACATGGACATCAGCGAGCTGCGCGAAAAACCCGCCGGCCGCCAGCCGATCGAGACCCGCACCATCTCGATGAGCCGCCTCAACGAGGTCACGGATAGCATCGGCCGCGCACTCCAGGCTGGCAAGCTGGTCTACTGGATCTGCCCGCTGGTCGAGGAATCCGAGGCCGAGGGCACCGAGCACCTCACCAATGCGACCAAACGTTTCGAGAATTTGCAGAAGCGTTTCGGCGACCGGGTCGGCCTCGTCCACGGCCAGATGAAGGGAACCGAGAAAGACCGCGTCATGGGCCAGTTCGCCGCCCACGAGATCGGGCTGCTGGTCGCGACCACCGTGGTCGAGGTCGGCGTCGACGTGCCGGCGGCCACCATCATGGTGATCGAGAACGCCGAACGCTTCGGCCTCGCCCAGCTCCACCAGCTGCGCGGCCGCATCGGACGCGGCTCGGAGGCCTCGACCTGCCTGCTGCTCTACTCGGAGCCACTCGGCGAGATGTCGAAGGCGCGGCTGAAGGTGATCCGCGAGACCACCGACGGTTTTCGTATCGCCGAGGAGGACCTCAAGCTGCGCGGCGAAGGCGACGTGCTGGGCGTGCGTCAGAGCGGCCTGCCCGGCTACCGCATCGCGCGCTCGGAGGTGCACGGCCAGCTCATCACCCAGGCCCGCGACGAGGCGCTACGCATCCTCAAGGACGATCCGAAGCTGAAGGGCGAGCGCGGCGAAGCGCTCAGGTGCCTGCTCTACCTCTATGAGCGCGATGAGGCGATCCCGCTGATCGGGGCGGGCTAGCCTGCTGCTCTTCGGCGCCCCACTTCGTAGGCCGCCACATGCGCGCGGGCGAGATCCAGCAGCGGTGTGTCGATGTCCAGCGCACGGGCACGATTGGCCATATCGCCGAGGATGTGCTCCGCCTCGGTGATCGAGCCGCGCTCGATATCGCGCAGCATCGAGGCCTTGAGCGGCGAGTCCAGGGTCGTGAAGAGTTTTCGGTCAAACTCGATGAACGGGGCGCGCGGCTCGAACCCCGAAGCCGTCGCAACGGTGCAGCATTCCGCGAATAACCGAAAGATAGACTGTTCGCCGTTCGGCACAGCCAGGATGTCTCCGATGCTTGCGCGCATCAGGCAGGTGATGCCGGCCAGCGTGCTGAGCTGGACGAATTTCTCCCACATGTCCTGCATGATCGCTTCGCTGGCGCGCACGTCGATGCCGGGGACCTGGAGCTGTGCCTCCAGCGCGAGCGCACGCTCGCTCAACGAACCCTTGATCTCGCCAAACACAATCGTCTGATTGGCCATGAACTGAACGACACGGCCATCCGCATCGAGGCCGGCACTGACATTCGCCAACCCGCCGAGGACACGCGCCGCGCCGAACCGCGCAGTCAGAGCGTCGATATGTTTCAACCCGTTGAGTATCGGCAGAATCATCGTGTTGGCGCCGACTGCCGGGGCAAACTGGGCCATCGCATCGTCGAGCGAATAGGATTTCACCCCGACGAGCACAACGTCGAACGGCTCCTTGAGATCGCTTGCCAGGATGATCTTCGGCTGCACGGCAAAGTCGCCGTGCGGGCTCACGACCTGCAATCCATCCCGCCGCAACTGCTCGGCCCGCGCGGGCCGCACCAGAAAGGTCACGTCGCCGCCGGACCGGGCCAGGCAAGCTCCGTAATAACCTCCGAGCGCTCCTGCGCCGATCACCAGCACTCTCATTCGAACTCCCGTTGCAGAAGAACTGCTTCCGCAGAGACAATAACAGATGAGCCTCGCAATGACGCCGTGGATAGAGCCGTTTCAGAAGACTTGCCCTTTCGCCGCGGCCGACTTCATGCAACCTTCCCGCCATGCGCTGACGTCCCGGTCGTGCGCCTGAAACGCGACCGGGACGTCCAGGGATTTTTGGATTCCGCGCCAATGGACGGCAAGTCAACGACGTGAGACCGGACGACTAGGCCTTCTTCTGCGCGATGCTCGCGGCGAACGCCTTCATCAGCCCGGCATCCACCGCCTCGCCTTTCGCGTCCTCGGCGAGGTGCTCGAACCAGCGCGCAAAGCCCTCGTAGATCTGGCTGGCCGGATGATCGGCGCCGAGGAAGCCGGAAATCTCCCGCATCTCCGCAACCCAACGATAGGCCTTCGGGATCATGTCCGGCAGCGCGACTTCGAGCCGGGCCAGGACCGCGGGCTGGCTCAGTGCGAGCTCGTCGCGCAGCGCATCCGCGGCGCCTGCTTTCGTTGCCGCGATCACCATGGCCGAGCCGATGCCGGCCAGGCCCTTGACGATGCCGGCGTAGGACATCTTGAGCGCGGAAGCCGCGCCGACCGGGCCTTCGACGATCCGCATGTCGAGGCCGAGCTCCTTCAGAACGGCCACATCGCCGGCGTGCTCGCCGGACATGTAGAAGGCCGGGCTCTTGCCGCCGGGCTGCGGCGGGAAGCCGATGATGCCGGCATCGACGAACGGCGCCTGCGCCGAGCCGATGATCTCCTCGATCCTAAGCACGGTGTCGACATTGACGGCGTTGCAATCGACCACGACGGGCTTCTTCGCGCGCCGGACGATCAGCGCGGCGAGGCGCTCGGCGAGTGCAACGGCCTCGCCCGGCGGCACGATCGAGAGGATGATGTCGGCCTCGGCGATCGCCTCGTCGTCCGCGCCGATCATGCCGGCATCCGCCGCGCGTTTTTGCGTCGCTTCGCTTCGCCCCTTCAACGACGTCAGCACGCGCGCTCCGTTTTCGCTGAGGCGGCGGGCCACGGCGCTGCCCATGGCACCGGGCGCGAGGATCGCAATGGTCTTTGACGTCGTCTTGGACATCGTGCACTCCAGGTCGAACACCGAGCGATGCGCCCGATTCAACCGGAAGACTAGCAGACGATGCGAGGCCTGGCGTGATCGCGGCCATCCCGCAGGGGAATGGCCCTACTCCACCTTCGCAGGCTGGGGCTGGAGTGCCGACGCATTGGCGATGCGCGCGGCATTCGCCATGCCCGCGAGCGCCGCGGCCTTCTTCGGGTCGGGTGCCGCGCCCGGCTGCACCACGCCGGCCGACATGATCAGGGTCGCGGCATCCTCGGTGCTCATGTCGACCTCGACGATCTTGCTCTTGGGCACGTAGAAGAAGAAGCCCGTGGTCGGGTTCGGCGAGCACGGCAGGAACACCGAGACGTGCTCCTCCTGCCCGGGCAGGCTGCGCGCGACCTCTTCATTCGGCGACTGCGAGATCAGCACGATCGACCACATGCCCGGCGACGGAAACTCGACCAGGCCGACTTTGCGGAAGCTCGAGCCCTTGCCCGAGAACAGCGTCTCGAACACCTGCTTCAGACCGCGGTAGATGGCGCGCACCGCCGGGATGCGGCCGAGGAAGGTCTCGCCGACATCGACCAGCGTCCGGCCGATCAGGTTGGCCGCGAGGAAGCCGACCAGCGTCAGCGTGAAGAATGCGACAATCAGTCCCCAGCCGGGGACGACATACGGCAGATAGGTTTCCGGACGATAGGCCAGCGGCACGAACGGCCGCACCACGCCGTCGACCCAGGTGACGAACCACCAGACCAGATAGAGAGTGATTGCGATCGGCCCCGTCACCACGAGGCCGGTCAGGAAGTAGTTGCGGATGCGGCCCATCAGGCCGGTATGCGGTTCCGGGATGGGATCAAGCGGCGCAGGCGCGTCGTCGCGGGTGGTCATTCGGGTTCCAGGTCAGTCGCTGCACTCAAGCTAGGGTCTTCTAGCAGGTTTTGGAAGAGCGCAGCCTGATCCCTTCTGCCTATTCCACGGTCACCGATTTCGCGAGATTGCGCGGCTGGTCGACGTCGGTGCCCATGATGACGGCCGTATGATAGGCGAGCAGCTGCACCGGGACGGCATAGACCATCGGCGTGAACGCCGCCGCCATGTCGGGCATGACGATGGTGACGAGCGACTCGACGGTCGCCTCCTCCGCGCCCTTCGCGTCGGTCATCAGGATGATCTTGCCGCCGCGGGCGGCGACCTCCTGCATGTTCGACACCGTCTTCTCGAACACCCGGTCGTAGGGTGCGATGACGACGACCGGCATGGTCTCGTCGATCAGCGCGATCGGGCCGTGCTTCAGCTCGCCGGCGGCGTAGCCCTCGGCGTGGATGTAGGAGATCTCCTTCAGCTTCAGCGCGCCTTCGAGCGCGAGCGGGAAGCTGGTGCCGCGGCCGAGATAGAGCACGTCGCGCGATTTCGCGATCTCGCGCGCCAGCTTCTCGATCTGGAGCTCGGTAGTGAGCGCATCCGACATCAGGCGCGGGATCTCGACGAGGCCGTGAACGAGCTTGGTCTCGTCCTCGTCGGACAATTCGCCTCTAGCCTTGCCGGCCGCGATCGCAAGGTTTGCGAGCACCATCAGCTGGCAGGTGAAGGCCTTGGTCGAGGCGACCCCGATCTCGGGTCCGGCCAGCGTCGGCAGCACCGTCTCGCTCTCGCGCGCAATCGTCGAGGTCGGCACGTTGACGACGGCCACCGTGTGCACGCCCTCGGCCTTGGCATAGCGCAGTGCGGCCAGCGTATCGGCGGTCTCGCCCGATTGCGAGATGAAGATGGCGAGATCGCCCTTGCGCAAGGGCGCCTCCCGGTAGCGGAATTCGGAGGCGACGTCGACCTCGACCGGCAGGCGCGCGAAGCGCTCGAACCAGTATTTGGCGACGAAGCCGGCATAGCTCGCGGTGCCGCAGGCGGTGATGTTGATGCGCTGGATGTTCTTGAAGTCGAACGGCAGCTTGACCGGCAGCGAGACGCGCTCGGTCGCCATGTCGACGTAGCGCGCCAGCGTGTGGCCGACCACTTCCGGCTGCTCGTGGATCTCCTTGGCCATGAAGTGGCGGTAATTGGCCTTGTCCACCAGCGAGGTCGAGGCGGCGTGCTTGATCTTCTCGCGCTGGACCGCGTGGCCGTCCTTGTCGAAAATCGTGGCGCTATTGCGGGTCAGCACCACCCAGTCGCCGTCCTCGAGATAGCTGATCGTGTCGGTAAACGGGCCGAGCGCGATGGCGTCGGAGCCGAGATACATCTCGCCGTCGCCATAGCCGATCGCGAGCGGCGGGCCGTTGCGGGCGCCGATCATCAGATCGTTGTCGCCGGCGAAGATGAAGCCGAGCGCAAACGCGCCGCGCAGCCGCGCCAGCGCCAGCTTCACCGCCTCGACCGGCTTGTTGCCGCGCGTGAGCAGGTCGTCGACGAGATGCAGTACGATCTCGGTGTCGGTCTCGGTGTGAAACACCGTGCCGTTCTTCTCGAGCTCCTCGCGCAGCTCGCGGAAATTCTCGATGATGCCGTTGTGGACCACGGCGACGCGCTCGGTCGCATGCGGATGGGCGTTGTTGACGGTCGGTTTGCCGTGGGTGGCCCAGCGGGTGTGACCGATGCCGGTCGTGCCCTTCAGCGGCTCGGCTTCCAGGCGCTTCTCCAGATTCTTCAGCTTGCCCTCGGCGCGGCGGCGCTCGAGATGCCTGCCTTCGAGCGTGGCGACGCCCGCGGAATCGTAGCCGCGATATTCAAGACGTTTGAGCGAATCCACCAATTGCTCTGCAACCGGTTCGCGCCCGAGAATGCCGACAATCCCGCACATGCGGATCAATATCCCCCAAATCGTCGAAAAATCGCCAAAACGACGCGCTCAGTTTTTAGCGAAGTTCCTAAGGAACCAGATACTCAATAATTATTGCTGATTGAGACAGCATTCGCCGGCGCCATTGCCCGGTCTGCGTCGATGTGGCCGGCCTTTAACCTCGCACGTTAACTTGTTGTCAACAAGTTTGACCAACGATTCCGGTCAGGAGAACAAGGCCATGAAAGGCTCATCCGACCGCAAAGGTCTGTCGTCGTTGTATCTGCGTGCCAGCGAGACCACGGGCACGCACCTCGCCCATTGGCCGCCGCCCCAGCGCGGCAAGGAAAGCAAGCCCGTCTTCACCAAGCACCCGCAGGGCGAGCCGGCCAAGCGCGCCAAGCCACGCGGCTGGCGCCTGACCCGCGCGATCTTCTCCGAATTCGCCGACGACGAATAGCGCTCACTTCTCCGGCTTCTTGCCGCGCGTCTTCATCTCGCGATAGCGCGCCGCGCCGCCTTCCCTGATGGTCTGCTGGTTGCGCTCGAGCGCCATCGCGTCGTCGGGCACGTCGCGCGTGATCACCGAGCCGGAGCCGATATAGGCGCCGTTGCCGATCTTCACCGGAGCCACCAGCGAGGAGTTGGTGCCGACGAAGGCGCCTTGCCCGATGATGGTCTTGTGCTTCTTGAAGCCGTCGTAGTTGCAGGTGATGGTGCCGGCGCCGATGTTGGAATTGGCGCCGACGGTGGCGTCCCCAATGTAGGAGAGATGGTTGACCTTGACGCCGGCCTCCAGCGTCGCCGCCTTGGTCTCCACGAAATTGCCGATCCGCGCACCGTCGCCGAGCGAGGTGCCGGGCCTGAGCCGCGCATAGGGTCCGATCGAGACGTTCCTGCCGAGCGTGGTCTCGACGATGTGCGAGAAGGAGTGGATCACCGTGCCGTCGGCGATCGAGACGCCCGGGCCGATCACCACGAACGGCTCGATAGTGACGTCCTTGCCGAACACGGTGTCGGCGGACAGATAAACGGTCTCGGGCGCAATCAGCGTCACGCCGGCCTCCATCGCCGCCTTGCGCAAGCGCGCCTGCATCACGCTTTCGGCTTCGGCGAGCTGCGCCTTGGTGTTGATGCCGCGCACCTCGTCCTCGCTGGTCTCGATCACCACGGACTCCCATCCCTGTTCGCGGACGATCTCGACCGCATCCGTCAGATAATATTCGCCCTTGGAATTCGCATTGCCGATTTTATCCAGGATCGCGAGCGCGCGGCGCCCGTCGATCGCCATCACGCCGGCGTTGCACAGATCGATCTTGCGCTCGTCCGCGCTGGCATCGGCCTGCTCGCGGATCGCGACCAGGCGGTCGCCCTCGACGATGAAGCGGCCATAGCCGGCGGGGTCGGCGGCGCGGAAGCCGAGCGCGGCGAGCGCGGCGCCGTTGGCCAGCGGCGCGCGCAGACGCGCAAAGGTCTCGGCCGAAATCAGCGGCGTGTCGCCGAAGGCAATCAGCAGATCGTCCACGCCGCGCGCGATCGCCTCGCGCGCCGCCAGCACCGCATGCGCGGTGCCGAGCCGTTCGGCTTGCACGAAAGTGAGCGCGTCGGGGCGGATGCGCCTCGCCTCATCGGCCACCGCCTGATGATCCGGGCCGATCACGACGGCGAGCGAGGTGCCGGTTCCCTTGGGGGCGGCGGTGAGCACATGGGCGAGCAGCGTCTGGTGAGCGACGGGATGCAGCACTTTCGGCAGGTGTGAGCGCATGCGCGTGCCTTCGCCGGCGGCGAGCACGATCGTGAGGCTGGAGCGGGCGGTCATCGAGATCCTGTCAGATACGGCCGAATCAACTGGCGCGGCAGGCGGCAGGCCGCCCCTATGCTGCCCGCCTTGCTACCCCCGCAAACGCCCGGAATTCAAGTGCGACACGCTTTTCCTGTTAATGTTCCCTGATTGATTCGGGGAAGCTGAACGGGGCTGGGCACTTAACGTTCATGGCAAAGGATTCCGACCCACTGGCGGATGCCTTCGGCACCAAGGAGACTGGCGGGCTATTCTCCGGACTTCTGGCCGAGGAAAGCGCGTTCGACCGCCGCATGATGTGGCGGCTGGGCTCCTGGGGCGTTGCGGCCGTCGGCGCCGTCGTCATCGCGGTGATGGCCAACCAGGCCCAGCTCGGCTGGCGGCGCGACCAGGTGGCGTCCGCCGATCTCGTGCGCCAGGCCGACCGGCTCCAGCTACTGACCAGGGAAAGCCAGAACGAGGCGCGCCGCCTCGCCGCCGCCGTCGAGACACTGAACGCTGATCGCGACCGGCTCTATTCGCGCGTCACCGTGCTCGAGCAGGGGCTCGATTCCGTCACCGGCGCCATCGCCAGGCAGAGCGCGAAGCCGCAGGACACGCCGGCGCCCGACGCACAGCCTGCGGCGCCCAGCGTCGCGCCGGTCGTCTCGATGCCATCTCCATCCAGCGACAAGCCGCGCGCGGCAGCCGCAAAGGAACAGGCGAAGGAGCCGACCAAAGACACCGTGAAGGAGGCTGCAAAGGAGCCGTCGAGCCCGCCGCCGCAGAGCGCGGCCGCAGCCTCCCTCGTGCAGCAGTCGCCGGCGACGACATCGGCGCTGCCGATGCTTCCGCTGGTGCCCTCCAAGTCGATCATGGCACCGCCTGATCCCGCCGCGTCGAAATTGACTCAGCCCGAGACGACTGAAAAGACAACCGAGAAGACCGCCGAGAAGAAGCCCGAGCCGACACCCGCCCCGACCGAAATCGCAGCCGCATCAGCCAAGCCGCCGGAGGCAACCGAAAGCGAGGCTCCCGCGATCGCGGTTCAGCAAACGCGCTTTGCGATCGATCTCGGCGGCGCCAACTCGATCGATGGCCTGCGCGCGCTCTGGCGCGGCGTGACCAAATCGAATCCGGAAGTTGCCACGCTGCGGCCGATCATCATGATCAAGGAAGGCACCACCGGCCTCGGCATGCAGCTGCGACTGGGCGCCGGCCCGCTGATCAACGCGGCCGCCGCAGCAAAGCTCTGCGCGGGTCTCGCCGAGAACGACCGTCACTGCGAGACCACCGTGTTCGACGGCCAGCGGCTATCGATGCGCGGCGGTTCGGAAAAGGGACAAGAAAAGTCTCAGGACCGGATTCAGGAAAAGAACGCCGAGAAGAATCCGGATGCGGCGCCGCAAGCCGAGACCGCACCTGCGCCCGCCCCCACAGCCAAGCCGGACAAGCGCCGCCGCAGCTATTCCTCAAAGCGCTCGTCGAAGCGCGAGGAGCCCGCGCCTGCACCTGCGGCGCAGCCGGCAGCACCGGCCAAGCCGGAGACGGCCTCGGCGGGATCGACGTTGTCGTCGTTCTTCAGGCGGTAGGGAATGGTCGTGCCGATTGGATCGGGTAGCTAACCAGTAACGGCTTGCGAGCGACGGACAGAAAAGTTGGTCGCCCCTGTTGCCCCCTCCCGTCATCCCGACCATATTGCGCGCATGACAAAAAAGCCCTTCCGCCTCACGCCCTACCAGGTGCAGTTCCTGATCGTCGTCGGCTTCGTAGCCGTCGGTTATGCGATCTATCTGCGCTATCTCGGCATCGAGAACTCGAACGTCGGACTCGCCTGCGACGCCGGCTTGCAGACCCTGATGTGCAAGGCGCGTTCGGTCTCGACCGTACTGTTCAAGAATTCGGTGTTCGGCATCGTCGCGCTGGTGGTGGCGACGCTGAACCTGATGCGGCCGTCGATCGTGCTGCTCACCGTCGGCGTTGTCGCCGCCGGCCTCGGCATCGTGCTCTACAATGTCGTGCTGTCGGGCCTCGCGATCGGCCTGCTCATTCTTGGCTTTGCTCGGCCCGCGCCCGCCACAGCGTGAGCGCGAACAAGAGATACATCGCGCAGGTCCACAGCGACTGCCAGTTGTCGCGGCCTTCGTTGAAGAGCACATAGGCGGCCGACAGCGCGAGCACGCCTGCGAACACCGCTTCCGCGATCGGACGCACGCCGATCTGCGGCCGGTTCAGCATCAGGATCGCGAACGGCACCACCGCCATCGTCAGCGCGGCGTAGGGGAAGTCGTGGTAGCGCGGGTCGAACACGAAGGCGAGCGCGGTCTGTGCCGCGATCACCGCCGTCACCGCCAGCGTGAGGCCGAGCACGGCGGTGAGCTTTGACCATTTCCGCCCCTCGCTCGGGCCGAGCAGATCAAGGAAGGTCGGCAGGCTGCGGCCGATCACCAGCGCCTGCGCGCAGAAGATCGGCGACAGGATGCCGGCGGCGAGCAGCGCACCCCAGTGCAGCCAGCCGCCCCAGCCGTAGCTCTCATAGTACACCTTGTCGGCGCCGACCCCGAGCAGGACGCCTGCCGTGGTCGCCGAGATGGCGACGCCGAGCCAGGTCGAGAAGCGCGGCGTCCAGGGCCGCCGGCGCAGCGTGATGATAGCGACCGCGAACACCAGCGCGCAAAGGCCCATACCCGCGCCCATGTACCATTTCCAGTACGGGAAATTGCTGATCGGCTCGCCCGGCGGATATTTCAGGTTCCGGCGCACGGAGTCATAGAGACCCCAATAGCCGCCCGCGGTACCTTCCAGCTTGCGCTTCCACGGCTGGTCGTAGGACTCGATCAGGTTGACGCGGAACTTCTGCGCCTTCGCAAGGCTCAGGATTTCAGAGACCACGCGCGCTTGGTTGGTGCGCGACGGCAGCGCGCCCTCGCGCATGCGCCCTTCGCTCGGCCAGCCGGTTTCGCCGATCAGGATTTCCTTGCCCGGAAACGCCACCGCCATGCGCTCGCGGATCTGTTCGACATGGGCAGCCGCGAATTTCGCGCGCACCGGAACGTCTTCCCAATAGGGCAGGATGTGGATCGTCACGAAGTCGACGGCCTCGTAGACTTCGCGATTCCTCAGCCAGAACTCCCAGACATCGGCATAGGTGACGGGCACGCGAACCTGCACCTTCACCGCGCGGATGAAGGAGACGAGGTCGGCCGTCGTCATCTCGCCGCGCAGCAGCACCTCGTTGCCAACGATGACCGAGGTGATGATGTCGGGGTATTCCTTCGTGAGGCGAACGGCGAGCGCGACCTGCTCAAAATTCTTGGCGCGGTTGCTGGAGAGCCAGATCCCCTGGAGCACCTTGAGCCCGCCGACCTTGGCGGCGATCGCCGGAACCTGGTCGAGCCCGTTCTCCATCGAATAGGTGCGGACGCAGTCGGTGATCTCCTTGAGCTGGCGCAGGTCCTGCTCGATCTGGTCGGCCTCGATATGGGTCCATGCGTTCAGCGGCGACTGCTCGCCGCGGAACGGCGCGTAGGAGACGCACTGAACCTTGTCGGCGGGGTCGATCGGGGCGCGCGCGAGCGTGATTGGCGTGGCCAGCCACCACCACACGGCAGCAATCGCACCCAGTGAAACGAGCAGAAGCGCCAGTGGCGTACGAAGTGAAATCGGTTCCGTCCTCCGCGAAGCGCCGTCGATTACCTGCTCGCGCGCCATCTGCCAAGGGGGTGGTTCGGAGCGGATCCCTCCCTCCCCCAAGGAATTTACCTGCGGCCGTTCGACAGAGGCCTAGGATCGTGACTTTGCTGGACAAAATTCGAAATACAGGTCATGCAACTGGCCGGGAATTTTCCGCCGCATTGGAGACCCATTTGGACGCCATCACCGACGCGTCCGCGGGATCCTGACGCGGGCGGTCAGCGGAGAAGTTGGGGAATTCATGCGGCAACGGGTGCGTCAGTCACGAAATGCGGTCCTGCGGCAGTTCGCCGCCACCTTGGCCGTCTCCTCTCTTCTGGCCTTGGCTGGTCTCGCTGGCGCCTCCGCCCAGAGCGGCACGCCCGCCCCCGATCAGGGCAAAGCCGCCGCCCAGCCCGCCGACGCCGCCGCCAAGGATGCCGCCCAGAACCAGCGCCGCACCGACGAGTTCGCCGAAGCCGCCCAGGTCATCAACGGCCCGGCCGGCAACCCCGAATGCGTCTGGCTCGGCCGGCGCGTGGTGCGGCTAATGTGGCGGGATGACCTCGATACCGCGTTCCGCCATCTCGACCTCTACGACCGCTTCGGCTGCCCCGGCGGCCACATCCAGGCCGCCTTCCGCTGCCTGACCCGCTTCGGCGGCCAGATCGATCCCAAGGTCGCCGAGACCCTGGACAGCCGTGTGCACGCCTGCTGGATCAATCCGGCCTCCCAGCCGCAGCAGGCGGCGGCCGCGGCATCCCAGCCGGCAGCGCCGACATCGGGCAACGCGCAGGCCCCGCAGCCCGCCGCGAGCCCCGCGCCTGCGGCAAGCCCGACACCGGCGCCCCAGAAATAGCAGCGGGTCGCTTCAGCCTCCGTTCATGAACGACCGGCCATAGAAACGATTGGCACTGCGACGCGTTCTTCGAAAAAGGACATGCCCTCATAAGGACATGAGGCCATGACAGTTGTGAACCGCGCGGCAGAGATATGCTCCATTTGCCGCGGACTCGGTCGGATCTCGGGGTCAGATCCGCTTCCCTGCCACCCCAGCCCCTTTTGGTTTAGCCGCGATGCGCGTTGTCGCCGCCGTTCTGTTGCTTGTGTCCGCACTTCACGCTGGGCTGTGGGGAGTCTTGCGCGACAAGGAACCCGCGCCCGACTTCAGGAGTCTGCTCCCCAGCGTCTCCTACGCGCCGTTCGAAGGCTCGGCCCATCCCGACATCGACAACATCCCGACCGTCGAGAAAATCCGCGCCGACCTGAAGACGCTGTCGACGATGACGCGCGCGATCCGCCTCTATTCGTCCACCGGCGGCGTGGAGCTGGTGCCGGCGATCGCGGCCGAGTTCGGTCTCAAGGTCACCGTCGGCGCCTGGATCGACAAGGACAAGGATCGCAACGAGCGCGAGATCAAGGCCGCCATCGAGCTTGCCCGCAAGAACAGCAACGTCGTCGGCGTCGTTGTCGGCAACGAGGTGATCTACCGCGGCGAGCAGAAGGTCGAAGACCTCATCGACATGATCAAGAAGGTCAAGGGCGCGGTCCGCGTGCCCGTCACGACCGGCGAGATATGGAACATCTGGCGCGACAATCCGGACCTTGCCTCCAACGTCGATTTCATCGCCGCGCACGTGCTGCCCTATTGGGAAAACTTCCGCTCGGACCAGGCGGTCGACCAGGCCGTCGACCGCTACAACCTGTTGCGGAACCTGTTCCCCGGCAAACGCATCGTGATCGCCGAGTTCGGCTGGCCGAGCCAGGGCTACAACTTGCGCAACGCCGACCCCGGTCCGTTCCAGCAGGCGCTGACCTTGCGCAACTTCGTCAGCCGCGCCGAAGCCATCGGCATGGAATACAACATCGTCGAAGCGATCGATCAGCCCTGGAAGTTCTTCGAAGGCGGCGTCGGTCCGTACTGGGGCATCCTCAACGCCAGCCGCGAGCCGAAATTCGCCTGGACCGGCCCGGTGGAGAACCCTGATTACTGGAAGCTGATGACGATCGCGCTGCTGGTCGGCGTCCTCTTGTCGCTTCCGATCCTGCGGCTGCAGCAGCCGACCGCCAGGCAGGCGTTCCTGCTGTCGGCGACCGCCAACGGCGTCGGCGCCTGGGCCGCCACCGTGTTCGCGTTCTGGAACGGGCACTATTTCATCTTCGGCTCGGCCTTCGCGCTGACGCTCGGCATGATCCTGCTTGTTCCGCTGGTGCTGATCGCGATGGCACGCATCGACGAGATCGCGGCCGTCGCCTTCGGCCGGCCGCCGCAGCGGCTGCTCGCCAAGAGCAAGCCGGTCGAGAACGTTCCCGAAAATTACTACCCGAAGGTCTCGATCCACATCCCGGCCTACTTCGAGCCGGTCGAGATGCTCAAGCAGACGCTCGATGCGCTGTCGCGGCTGAACTACCCGAACTACGAATGCGTGGTCATCATCAACAACACGCCGGATCCCGCCTTCTGGCAGCCGATCCAGGACCACTGCCGCGCGCTTGGCGAACGCTTCAAGTTCATCAACGCCGAGAAGGTGCAGGGCTTCAAGGCCGGCGCGCTGCGCATCGCGATGGACCGCACCGCCGTCGATGCCGAGATCATCGGCATCCTCGATGCCGACTATGTCGTCGATCCCGATTGGCTGAAGGACCTCGTGCCGGCTTTCGCCGACCCGCGCGTCGGCCTCGTGCAGGCGCCGCAGGAACATCGCGACGGCGACCTGTCGATCATGCACTACATCATGAACGGCGAATATGCCGGCTTCTTCGACATCGGCATGGTCCAGCGCAACGAGGCCAACGCCATCATCGTGCACGGCACGATGTGCCTGATCCGCCGCGCCGCGATGGACATGGCCGGCGGCTGGTCAAGCGACACGATCTGCGAGGATAGCGATCTCGGCCTTGCGATCCAGGAGCTCGGCTGGGTCACGCATTACACCAACCACCGCTACGGCCAGGGCCTCTTGCCCGACACCTACGAGGCCTTCAAGAAGCAGCGTCACCGCTGGGCCTATGGCGGCCTCCAGATCGTGAAGAAGCACTGGCGGCACTTCCTGCCCGGCCGGAGCCGGCTGACGCCGGACCAGAAGCGCGAATACGGCCTCGGCTGGCTGAACTGGCTGGGAGCCGAAAGCCTCGGCGTGGTCGTGGCGCTGCTCAACCTCGTCTGGGTGCCGATCGTTGCCTTTGCCGACATCGCCATCCCCGACAAGATCCTGACGCTGCCGATCATCGGCGCCTTCGTCGTCTCGCTGGCGCATTTCCTGTCGATGTACCGGGCGCGCGTCGCGATCAAACCCGGCCAGATGCTGGGCGCGATGATCGCGGCGATGAGCGTGCAGTGGACGGTGTCGCGCGCGGTCGCGCAGGGACTGATCACCGAGCACATCGCCTTCGCGCGCACCTCCAAGGGCGGCCTGTCCAGGATGTCGATCGAGTTCCAGGCGTTCTGGGAGGCCGTGATCGGCGCCCTGCTCCTGATCGGCGCCGGCGTGCTGATCGCCTCCAACAGTTTCCGGCAGATCACCGAGATCTACATCTTCGCCGGCGTGCTGGTGCTGCAAAGCCTGCCGTTCCTGGCCGCGGTCGCGATCGCGATCCTCGAGCTCAGCCGCATCAACTCGTTCCAGTTCTGGCGCGACAGCGCAATCCGCACCGCCGAGCTGATTGGCCTGCGCCCGGTCGCGCTGCCGACCCCCGCCGGCACGCCGCAAGCCGTGTCGAACGAGGTGCGGCGCGAGGCGAACTGACGGCCGGGTGGCCTCTCGGCGCGGGTGAAACCTCCGCGCCGGCAAGCCACAGGCAGCGTTCGGAGTGGATAGCGGGCCGCCAATCGGGTTGAAAATTCCGGCTTAAGCTGCGGACACCGCGAGCAAATCCCCGCTCCTGCCAAGAGTTGCGGCAGCCACCCGCGCTATTGACCTCAGCAGCCACTCACCCTACACAGCGCGGGCCGAAAGCATGATCCGGAAACAGCCGGTTTTTCCCCGCGACGCGAGCTTCAGCGCAGCGGTAAGACATGCTTCTCGAATGTCCGAAGACGATGGCGATCGATCTTGAAAGCCATCCGCGGCCATGGGAGCGCGTAGCTCAGCCGGTAGAGCACGTGACTTTTAATCACGGGGTCCTGGGTTCGAGCCCCAGCGCGCTCACCATATAACCGTCGGAAAATCCTGCGCTTTTCGTTTCTCTGGCGGCCCACAGCGGATGGAGAGGGTACAATCTCCACGCACTTGGGTACAAACTCAGGTTCTTTTGCTGTTCTCTAAGTGGAAAGCTGAGCCACGTCGGGAAGCAATCCCTGCTGGTGATTGGGCTGCTTACGCGCGTTAAAAGCACCGCGGCACCGGACGCCGCAGTCGCGTCGGAATGTGAGCAAGATAATTAGGCCGACTTCTTAGCCTTGTCGCGCTGCTCGCCAGCAGCAAGAAAATTCTGTGTCTTTGTATCGTCAACCACAAATTGAGCGTTTACACGACTCGCCATCTCTCTGATGGCAGATGTAAGCTGTTCCAATTCCCCTGACGTCTGATTTCTTCTTACATCGGCGGACATTTGAATTTCCTCGCCATTGACCAGAATCGATCCCGGTAAATCTTCGTAACACGCTAGGTAGCGTGGGTTAAGGGTCTGTAAACCATGACTGCGTCGGAAGAGCAGCCGTCTTCGTTGGATTATCCAGAACTTGTCGTCGGCATCGCTGCCCCCATCGGGGTGGATATGGACCAAATCACGCAAAGCCTGACGGCCGCCTTCCACGCGATGAACTACACCAGTTCACTGATCAAGCTTACCTCGGAGATTGTGCGCTATCCAATTACCGATCAAGAGTCGCTGAAGGAAATCGGAAAGTGGACCGGAAGCGATACGCACAATGTCTATATGCGCAAGATGAGCGAGGCCAACGCTCTCAGAAAGCAGTATGCCGACCCAGAAGTGCTTGCGCGAATTGCCGTAGATGCAATCCGCGCTGATCGACAAACAAAAACAGGCGGGTTCGACAAGGTTCGAGCAAGCCACGTTTATATCGTGCGGCAGTTGAAGCGCCCAGAGGAAGTAGCTCTTCTCAGAAAGGTTTACGGCCGACAGTTCATTCTAGCGTCCGCTTATGCACCGGAAGACGAGCGTAAGGAGCAGCTTTGTCAGAGACTGAGAGGCGAACTCTCGACTTCGCTCACGCCTGCAAATATCGGATACTTAGCCGAACAACTCATCGAACGCGATGCCGCTGAGGACGAAGATCTGTTCGGGCAGCAGTTGAGCGAGACGTTTCATCTTGCCGACGTGTTTATCGACGGCCTGAACAAGGCCAAGATGGACGACAAGCTCGAACGCTTTGTTGCTGCATTGTTCGGTCGAAACGATATCGCTCCGTCAAAGGATGAGTATGGAATGTACGCCGCTAAGTCGGCGGCTCTCCGCTCCTCCGACCTCTCGCGCCAGGTCGGCGCTGCAGTGTTTAGTGATGACGGCGAGCTTGTTACTCAGGGCTGCAATGAAGTGCCGAAGGCACTTGGGGGCACCTATTGGGACCTTGAGCTCCCAGATCATCGAGATATCAAAAAAGGCTATGACCCAAACGATCGTCAGAAGAAGGAGATTGTTCGGGACCTTGTGGAGCGATTGAGAAAGAAGGGCTTTCTGAGCGCAGCACTTCTGGACATCGGAAACGATGCACAAATTGTGGACCATTTGATCAGCAAGCAGGATCCCCCGCTGCAGCATGGCGCTTTAGTCGGATCGCGCGTCATGGATTTAACAGAATATGGTCGTGTGGTGCATGCGGAGATGTTGGCGATTTGCGACGCAGCGAGACTCGGACGAAGCGTGAAAGGTGCAACGCTATATTGCACCACCTTCCCTTGCCATAATTGCACCAAGCATATTTTGGCGAGCGGAGTGAAGCGCGTAGTGTATATGGAACCTTACCCTAAAAGCCGAGCGAAGGAATTGCATCCGGACGAGATCGAAATTGAGGCAGAGTCACAAAAGAAGGTCGCGTTCGTACCATTCATGGGAATTTCACCGTTCCGCTACCGAGACCTTTTCCAAAAGGGCAAACGAAAAAACGCAGACGGTAAAGCGCGGGATTGGTATCAGAAAAACAAGATGCGCCCAATGGTCGATATGGTCGTTCCGTCTTATACGGAAAATGAAAAGTGGGCTTTGGCAAAACTCCTCGGCGAAGTGAAGCCCGCGACTTAAGCAACTACCTTCTGAAATTACTCCAGCCTGTCCCACTAACCTTCAATAGCCATAAGTTCCTCGCATGCTTGAGCCAATGAAGCCTGCGGCTCCATAGAACATCCCATAGCTAATCCAGAACCAGAGATAGTATCCAATACCGAGCAACGTTTTTCTAAATCCTCCCCACTCTGACCAGAACGTCGTATCCCGCACATAAGTGTTGACGTCTTCGGTCGCAGCTCGCGTGCCCTCCTTCGTGATTTGTTGAAAATCGATGTGCTCACGGTCGCGGAAGCGATCGAGCAACTTTTCAAAGATCATTCGATCGGCCAGCGTGCTGTGCCACTGTTGGTTTGACGATGCTGCGACGACCGTCACCATTACCTCGCTGAGGTTCCACGACACGACGTCGATTAGAAAGACGAGCGTCGCCAGGATCGTCCCTGTTTTTTCGTCTCGCTGGGCGAAAGCCGCTATGGCGACAAAGAAGAACACAGTCCAGCGGAAGGCTCCTACGGCTGACGCCCTGTGAAGTGCGATTGGTGTAACGCTCATGCGATCTTGCCCCCTGTAGGTCGGTGGATAAGAAAAGTCGGCCCTGTCAACCGATCTTGACAAGCGGCAGCATAACCTATCCCCAGATTCGGATCTGACTGCGATGCCGGCGAGCAGAAGTGCAACTAAAGACGACATTGTGCGAAAGGCGAAGCAACTCGACGACCTTCACCACGAAACCAGCCTTGTGATCACGATCCTAAGGTTTGCGCGGAGTGGACACGCCACGGACGTGATGGTTGAACAGGCGATTGCGCTGGTCGAGCGGCACATCGGCGTCGCCCGCGACCAGGGGGACAACGGCATGCTCAGGTCGGCGGTGAATCTCAAGGCAGGTCTTGAGGAAGCGCTCAAAAATGGCGTCGAGTCGTTGCGATCGAAGTTGGGTCCCACCAACGAAGCACTCAAGGTTGAGGAGCCGTTGGCGCGTGCACGGCGGGCGCTCGGACATGAAATACGCCGCCAGCACAGGTGTGCTGGTGGGATTGTCGATATCTTCGATCTGACGGCGGATGAGCTGATCGAGTGCAAGCTCCGAGGGTCGAGCGCAGCCCTCGGTGAAGCGGCAGGACAGCTAAAGCGCTACTCGAAATCGTTTCCGGGAACGTCTTTGAGCATTGCTGTCCGCAGCATCGAACCTGAGGCGAGTTGGCTTGCCGATGTTCTGCGCCGTCAGGGCATTGTCATCATCGAAATCGAGCCTGGCTGAAGAGCCAGCGGGTGACGAACCGTGATTGGGGCCGGTCTTTCGACGAACCAATCAAGGTGCCGGGCGGCAGGCTGATGACGCTCCGGGACGAAGGCTGACTACCCGTAAGTTTCCCAAGTCTGGCGTGAGCCGGCGCGTCCTCATACATTGGTCGGACTCGACACCGCGGGGCGGCCCATGGTTGCATTCGACGTTGCATAAAACCATTGGGGGGACCAAATGAGAATTATCGTACTTACTTTCGCACTTGCACTCGCTGCGACCGCGGCTCAGGCGCAATACAACAGCGGCACCGGCTCCAATCCAAACAGCCACACCACTTCGGGCTACACCAGGAGCAACGGCACTTACGTGCAACCCTACACGGCCACGAACCCGAACGGCACCCAGAGGGACAATTACGGCACGTCGGGCAACTACAATCCAAACAACGGCACGTTCGGCACACGCACGCCGCGGTATTGACCCCGATGTCCGTGTACCGGCTGGCGCCCATCGACATCAGAGCAAACGATGAAAAATGGGCAGCCTCCAACCTCAAGGAAGCAGTCTGGGTCGAAGCGGCAGACGAGATGGCCGCACGCCACCTCGTCGAGAACGCCACTTTGAGGATGGTTGATTTCAGGCCGGGGCGACCATTGATCTTCTCGCCCTGGCTCGATGATGTTGTGACGTCGTGTCACCGCGATCTGGAGGCCGAGGCTGTCCCACCAGGACATCTTCGCACCCAGGCCGGGAAGCTGGTCGCCCTTCCCGCGGCCTGACTTACGATAATGGGTATTATTGAGAGTTATCCTCGGGGAAACGCCGGTCGATTTTTGCCTCTTTAGGCCGCCGCATGGCTCCGATTCGATTTTGATAAAGGCCAAGTTTGGGGAGTTGAGATGGGGATTTGTACGATCTGCGGTCAGCCAGCGGGCTTTTTGCGGTCGAACCATCCGGATTGTGAGAGATCTAAAGTTTTCGCGAGGCTATCGGTCGACGCTATCCAAGAACGACCGGCCGATGACTTCGGACAATCGATTTACAAAAGCCTCAGCGAGAAACTCGGCCGTCCCTATGAACTAGAGTCAGGTCGCATCGAAGCCGTCGTCAATGATGTTCAGCGGCTCAAGCGAGAAGGAAAGCTTGAAGAGGCAATCCAGGTTCTGCTGCCTCAACTGGACCTTTGGGAGCGAGATGCCGCGGCAGGCGCAGGCGGTGTAGCGCCTTGGTACTATGAACAGGCTGCTATCGTGTACCGAAAGCTTAAGCGATTTGACGATGAGATTGCGGTACTGGAGCGGTTTGCTGCCCAACAACATGCTCCGGGTGCATCCCCGCCGCAACTTCTTAAGCGTCTGGCGATGGCAAAGTGGTACGCGCTACAGCGGAGTGGAGTAGATGCACCTCGACCGGTTTTTGAGGACGTCGAAGCCGACGCCTCCGCACCGGTTACATCTGTCCCCTATGCGAAACCGCCCCCAATCAAATTGGCAGCCGACCAGCAGCCCATTTACGATTTCATAGCTCTAGACGTGGAGACAGCCAACGCTGACTTGGCAAGTATATGCTCGATCGGGCTCGCTCATTTCAAGTCCGGTGAGTTGTTCAAGAAGCTGACCATTTTGGTTGATCCCGAAGACGATTTTGATCCAATAAATATTTCCATCCACGGCATTACTGCTGAGGCTGTTGTGGGCAAGCCAAATATGGGGCGGGTCTTTCCGGTGATTGCTGCTGCGCTCTCAGATGTTGTAGTTGTACATCACAGTCACTTCGATAAGACGGCCCTCAACCGCGCAGCCATTAAACACGGCGCAGGTTTCCTTCCGTGCGTATGGCTAGATACATTGCGTGTAGCGCGTCGGGCTTGGCCCAGCCTCGCCAATGATGGGCGTGGTTATGGGATTGCGAGATTAGCAGACGAGTTTTCCATAGAGTTTCAGCATCACGACGCTGCCGAAGATGCGAGGGCCGCTGGTCTCGTATTGCTACGGGCGATGAATGACAGCGGGTTGGATCTGGTCCAATGGATTCGACGCGTTGAGGAGCCGATCGATGGTAGGGAGGCAGGGAAACATGCCCGAGATGGGTCAGGATCAGGCCCGCTGCTTGGCGAAGTAATCGTTTTTACTGGCAAGCTCGAAATATCGAGAGAAGCGGCGGCCCAGATCGCTTCTGCCGCTGGGTGCGAGGTTTCCGATACCGTCAATCAACGCACGACAATTCTTGTCGTGGGAGATCAAGATCTGCGGGCCACCAAAGGCCAAGAAAAGAGTTCGAAACATCGCAAGGCGGGGGCATTGATCGCGAAAGGCTGCGCGATCAAAATCGTAGGCGAGAGCGATTTTCGACGGCTAACGAACGTCACTGGCTAGTTGCGCCGACTTCATTTTTTCTTTGTGCCGTACGGACTTTGGTTTGTCGGGGCCAGCGAAATGCCCTCCTCCGACGCTTTCTTGTAAACGGCGGCTTCAGTTCGCCCTAATTTGAGCCCGGCAACCCGTGTCGGGGTGTTCCCCTTTGCCAAATCCTTCAATTGCTTGACGTCGGCTGGCGTCCAAGGCTTACCGGTATTTCGTGTTGATTTGGCCATCTGATCCTCCCCAGGTTGTGGCGATCGATCGTCGCAGCCTGCCTCCCAAGAGTCTAGAGGGTAATGCCGGGGCTAGTTTCGAAATGAGCGTGGCGCAATAACCTGATCGGCCCAAGCCAACGTGTCACCCCCGCAATATTTCCTGAGCACCCCGGGTTCAGGATAAGTGACTTGCCAGTTGAAATTGTGCGTTGATGGGTTCTTTCCACGGTCATTTAGAAAGCTACGAACGATTGTGAGCGGTTCATTGTTCTCAAACTTTAAGACCAGCGTCTGAAGCAGATATTGAAGCGAATTTTCAGACAGCCGGTGCTTAGGGACGTGCAAATGATATTTTCGCTCGACCGTCCCTTCGCGGTATTGTTCGACGACAAGGCAAATTTCCTTAGGCCTCAACTCAGGGCAGAGCTTGTGATTTTCGTACATCGGCTGCCTTTTGCGGGATCATGGCCTCTCGATTGAGCGGGCTTCCGCGAGATTGATCCGATAGTTGCGTCCATGTCGCCGTAGCATCGCCACTAGGTTGGGGCCATCGACCAAGGAAAGAGGCTTATCCTTTGCAAAGTCATATGAATCCGGGCCGAACCCGCTGGTGGTCACCAATATCCCGCGGTTGGCCCCTTCGTTTACCACCGTGCCATAAAGGTCGCGAACAGCGGCGACGTCCACCGTTCGGGTATAGCGCTTGGCCTGCAGCACGTACTTGCCGCCCCGAAGGGGATCGGGATCGAACATAATGGCATCAACGCCACGGTCCCGCGATGCCCGCGTCACTTTCACCTCAACACCGTCGCGACCGAACTCCCACTCGAACAATTGACGGACCAAGTGCTCGAAGTCTTCCCAAGGAATCGAGGCTAGGTTTTCCTCCGCTGCAAGAGACGCGTCCACATCGCGATTGATGACGATGCGGTGATCCTTCTTGTCGAGAACGAAAATAGGCCGGATCGGTGCGACGTGCGTCACTGAAGGGGTGCTAATGCCTTTCAGGTGGGCGAAGCACGACTTGGCGTCAAGGCGCCCAGGCTGAAGGGCCAGCAACTCTTCTTTGCGAGCCTGTAAGGATGCAATGGTGCCGGACTTAGGGACTCCTGTAGCTGGGTCAAACCAGTTTTGAAGTGCATTTACGGCGATCGTGTCGATAAAGTTGCCGAAGTCTGACTGGGCCGTCAAATATGCCGCCCTAATGCACAGCGCGAAGACGAGAGTTTCGCAGAGGCGTTTCTTTTCGGCTGTCGAGACGTCGACCCAGTCTGAATAGGACTTGCCCCTTAACTTAGTAATCCTGAGCGCGGCGAAATCGGGGATCTCGATCTCGCAAAGCAATATGCGCGCGCTGGCCTCATAGTGGCATTCAGATGGCTTTTGGAGTGCGACGCTCAAGAAGTGCCGCTTGAGCGACAGCCCCGCAAGAAAGCCGACGTACTTCTCGTTGCCCTTCGCATAGCCTGACGCGAGGGACTCGAGCATCGCGTGGTCCTTTCGCTCGATCCCCATGAACTCCTCATGGATGCTTCTCGCTTTCGCCGCGGCCCGATAACGGCGCTGAACGTAATGATTGGTCTCGTCGTTAGGTAGACGTGGCGCTTCCGGCATGTACGGAAAATCAGGTATCGCGGCGGGCTTTAGAAGCTCGGCACCGTGCGGGTCACCTAAGTTGCTTTCACTCAGAACCGACTGAACGCCAAAGGTGGAAACAGCATTTGGGGCACTAGCCCGCAGCGTAAAAAATCCAGCCGTAAGTGGGGCCTGAGGCTCAGTTATGGGTTCAAAAACGCTTTGATACCTCAATTGCTTAAGCGCATTTTCGAACTTATCGAGACTATAGCCAAATTTTCGCCAATCGTCGTTTCCATGCCGCATTGCAATACCGCGTGCAAATCATCATTCGGAGGCCGAGTAGACCAAAATGCTTGAAGCGGGTCTACGCGCGTCGGACCCATCCGGGTCACTTCAGATATCGTTGAAGGCGCTATTCGTTCGCCGCCCAGCAGCCGCCCTGAGCGCCAGTCTAGACGCCTGAGGAAGTCGGCACTATTGTTCGACTGCAGATTGATTCTGCAATTGATTGCACGTACGGGGCCGCTGCATGATTAGCGTTCTCGCGCCATGAACCTAGCCGAGAATAGCAATTCCGTACGGGCGGCGCAGTACCTGCGCATGTCGTCCGAGAACCAACGCTACTCCACCCAAAATCAGCAGAGTGCTATTGCAGAGTATGCAGAGCAGCATGGATACCAGGTAGTCGCTTCGTACGTGGACGCCGGTAAAAGCGGTCTCTCGCTCAAGGGCAGAGATGCTCTCAAGCAACTCCTCAGCGACGCCCTTGCTACGCCCCGAACCTTTGATGCCGTCCTGGTGTTCGATGTCAGCCGGTGGGGACGGTTTCAAAATCCGGACCAGGCCGCGCATTATGAATTTCTTTGCCGGCAGGCCGGTGTGCGTGTCGTCTACGTGACCGAGCCCTTTGGGGAGGATGTCGCCCCCATTACAACAATCGTCAAGCATTTGAAGCGGGTGATGGCGAGCGAATATAGCCGCGAGCTCTCCGCAAAGGTGGTGCGCGCCAAACGCCAGCAGGCCGGGCTCGGCTTTCGCCAGGGTGGATCTGTAATCTATGGCTTTCGCCGGATGCTCGTCGATCCCTCGCGGAACCCGAGACAGATACTGAGAGCGGGCGAAGCCAAAGCATTGGACGTTGATAAAGTAATCGCCGTGCCAGGCCCGCCAGAAGAACTGGCTGTTATACGCCGCATATTTAGGCTTTACGTGAACGATCACCTTACCTTCAAAGAGATAGCGAAGCGGCTTTCCGAGTCGGGCGTCAAAGGTTATGGAGAAAAGCCGCTTTCGATCGGGACTATACGCAATATAGTTTCTAATGGGCTCTGCATCGGACAGATGACCTACAACATGACCACTGTCAGGCTGCAGGGGCGGCCCGAGAAAAATGCCGAGGAAACCTGGACGCGCTATCCAGCCTTCGAGCCCATCGTTCCTCTGTCGCAATTTCGAAAAGCCCAAGAGCTCCGCTCACGCTGCAAGAAGGGCTATTGGAGTGATGAGAGGATCATCAAATCATTGCGGACCCTGCTCGCGGAAAAAGGACGACTCTCGCAGATATTGATCAATGGCCAGAAGGGCGGTCCATCGGCTGACACGGTCGTCAATCACTTTGGCTCGCTCTCAGCAGGTTACAAGCTCGCTGGCTATGTTCCTCCGGACAGGCCTCCCTTCGGCATGAACGGTAGGCACTGGAGCGAGAAAGCTCTTCTGAAGGGTTTGCAGGAGGTTCATGCCAAGTGGGGTTTTGTTTCCATTCGCCTTATCGATGGAGATCCCCGCCTGCCGGCCGCCGCATATATCCGCAGATATTTCGGGTCGCTGGCCGAGGCGGCTAGGCGAGCGGGCCTACCGGTTCACGACCATAGCGAGCAGCTTCGCCGCGCTTGGAGAGGTCGCAAGGCAGCCGGCGCGGACAATTATTTCGCGGGCGTCTCCTGGACGGATGCCGAACTCCTTGAAGCGTTGCGCAACCTGCACAAGCAGCACGGCTATACCACCGCCAATCTTGTTGATCAGAACGGTGCCACACCAAGCGCTTATTATTACACAAAGCGGTTCGGCTCGTTGACCAAAGCAAGAGAGTTGGCCCGGCTGCCGTCCCTGACGAAGTCACAAATGGTCAGTGAAGGACGCAAGCGGGGCAAGGAAGGGACGTTGATCACGCGAGGTCAGCGTCACGCCGGACAGAAGCCTAACTTGGGATACCGCTCAGATGAGATCCTGCGCGGAATCAAGGGGCTCGCAGAGAAATGGGGCGTCATCTCGTCCCGGCTGATCAACGAAGATCCCGACTTGCCCAATGCGGCGACTGTAGCCCATCACTTTGGAAAACTCTCTACTGCCTACGAACTCGCAGGAATCGTCCGGCTGGAAGGGAAGCCGGTCCGGTTTGGCCTTCCGGGCATCAAGTAGATCTTACCTATCCCTCCCCCTAGCGGACTCGCGTGTCTTCAAAGCTGACTTTCGATAATCGGAGTTATTGAAGGTCAGAGACTGGAGCCGCCGAGCGCACCTTGTACCGAGACAGACATGCAGATTTCTCGCGCTGCACTCTACGACCTCGTCTGGAAATCGCCGTTGAGTAAGACCGCACCAGAGTTTGGTGTAACTGCAACGTCCTTGGCCGCGATATGTAGGGCGAACAACGTCCCCTATCCCGGCTCGCTTTACTGGACGATGAAGTCGTTGGGGCGCCCCGTCGAAATTCAGGCCCTGCCTGGATCTTCCGAAGAGGCGCTGAAGCAGATCGTCATCGAACCAGCTAAGCCAAAGGAAACTCGGTTTGATAAGCGATCTGAAGAGCCACAAAGCTCCGGCGCTCGAAACGACGCGATTGCGCTCATAGATCGTCCAGTGAAAGAGCATCCGATCATCACGAAGCGGATTGAGGAGCGCGAAAGGCAACGTCGAGAGGCGCTCGCGACCCGCAATGAATGGGCCATCAAAGCAGCTCCGAGCCCCATGACGGATGTAGACAGGAGGCGGTATTCGCTCCTGAGCAAACTTCTCCGCGCGATCGAAGCGAAGGGAGGCCTTGTCTCCAATGCGGAAAAGGGCAATTTTCAAGCCAGAATAGACGGCGAAGCAATTGAATTTCAGATCAGGGAAAAGCAGCGGCAAACTAGGATCACGGAGACCTACGGCAGTCATTCGTTCTCTAAGCAAAAGCTTGTCGGCACGGGAAAGCTGGCGTTCTCCGTCTTAACCTATTGGCCGGGGCATAACAGTACGGAATGGAAGGAGACTGATTCAGTCACGCTGGATTCCAAGTTACCAAATATGGTTGAGCGCATATTCGACGGTGCACAGGCGGTGAAGGCATGGAACACCCGTGTTCGAGAGGAGGAGGAGCAACGTCGCAAGGCCGCTGCCAACAGAGCGGAAAGGCAACGACAAGCCGAACTTGAGCGGCATCGCCGGCAGAAGTTCGTTGATCTGGCGACCGATTGGCAGGCAGCAACCATCGTCCGCGACCTCGTCGCAGCGCTGAGATTAAAGGAAGCCGATCAAAATCAGGACGTATCGGGCAAGACCGTAGCGGAATGGCTCGCATGGGCCGACGAAGTTGCCAACGATCTGGATGCAACACGAAACGGAGTCGCGGCTTTCTTCTCGACTATCAAACCGTCAGGATCTTGATGCATGAGCCGTCGATCGACGAAGTTCACGCAGACTGACATCGTGCGCTGCATTCGTGCGGCACAGCAATGTGGCGCCGGCCGCGTAACGATACGCCCCGATGGGACTATCGAAATTGAGATGCGGCCCAGAACAGATCTTGGGGTAGACCGCCCCTCCGACAACAACCCGCGCCGCCGTCGATTTGGGGAGCGATTGAGCGATACTCCTCACAAAGCCGCGTCGTGGGATGATCTGGATGCAGATCAAGCGAAGGACCCATTGACCCAAGCATTCGAGCAATGGCGCCGGGGCGAGATCAAGCTCGACGAGTTGCCGCCAGGTCGTTATCCAAACGGCCTGCGTGTCTACGCGGATGGCGAGTGGGAACAACTTATTCGTAGCAAACCGTTAGGTAAGAGGGAGGTCATCGTTTTGAAGACGTACTTCGAAGCTGATGGCGCCCCCGATCATTACGTCGGCGGCTATGACACGAACTGCCGCCTCGAGGTCCGCGGCCTAATCGAATCGAGTTCCGGCCATAATGATCATAAGGCCTTTCGAATTACGGACGCCGGCAAGGCCGAGTGGCTCAAGCGGTCAGAGCCAAGCAATTCCTAGCTGGCCGTGATCAACGTCAGACAGCGGCTCATGCCACGCAACCATTGCTCCCGCGTGCTATCTGCGCCCTTGCCCGGCCACTCCCATGCCTCGATCGGCAGCGCCGAGGCATAGTCGAGTTGCCGGCGGATATCGCCGGCCGTCGGAGTAGCGGCAAACAGCACCGCTTGCAGCGCAAAGCGAGCGACCGCGCCGCCCTCCCCGTTACTTGAGCGCTCCGTCGTTTTGGTTGCCGTACGATGAAGTTCGATAGCTACGTCGAGCGGAAGATTGACCGGCACAAAGGCCGCGCAGGCCTTGAGAAGGTCAGGAATAGAGGAGTGCGTCATTTCGCATCTCCGCGGCTCACTTTTCGGGCCGGATGCGACGCCAAAAATTCTTGGTCCTGGTCGATCGCGTATTGCAGCCGCTGAGCGCTCAAGCCTGAGGGCTTAAATTTGCCATTGCCCAGCAATCGCCGTTTCCATTCTACGGCGGCCGTGCTGTGTGCTGGGGTCAGCAGCTTCCGCGCAAGCGCCTCATCCCGCCTTTGCTGCAAAGCGTGACGCTCGCTGTAATGCACTTCCGGATGCAGATCGCCTTCCGGCACGTCCCTCATCTGAGCACAACGGATAGCGCTCCACAGCTCTAGGCGGGCGTCCCAATAGGCCAGTTGTCTATCGGCGTCTACCCAGGCATCAAACCGTCGGGCACGAAGATTCTGATTTTGGGCGGTCGCGGTTTGCGCGCGCTTTTCTCTCCTTAAGAATATTCTCCTTACGTTGGGCTCAGGAGGCGTGTCGTTGGAGCGCGGGCGCGGTGCAAACTTGATAATGGTTGCCATTGCTCAAGCCCTCCTCGACGCTGAAGCCGCGCTGAAAAAATCCTCGACCTCGCCCAGGACAAAGCGAAGATAAATTAGCTCGTCACTCTCAAGCTCTTCGCCAGACTGAAAACCGTAAAGTGCTCTTGCTACTGCCACCTTGGCTCTTAATTCGTGCTCGCTGAGGGGCGCGGCGCACGGGACGGCATGGGGGCTCAAGCCGACAAGCTTGATAAGCGAACGCTTGGCCTTGCCGATGTGGTTGCCGACCGAGGCAAATACGGAGTCTCCGGTCGGATCAGCCTTGAAGCCGGCTTCGTTAGCGGCCAACAGTTGAAGGTACTTCACCGAAAGCCGGATGATCTGAGCTTCTCGGTCGGGTCGCTCACAGGCGAGTGCTTCGTCAGCCTTCCTTTGCTTCTTTCCCATTACGTCCTCACCATCATGGCCGGCAGAATTTCAGCGAGCGACGCCAGTAGGAATTGCTGCCACGAACCGCGGTTGTCATCGTCTCCGCCGCAGAGGTCGGATGGCCAGCCTTCGCCGTCCATATCTGCCTCGACGGCGTAGGAGAGGAGAGCAAGCACTCCCGCCGGGGTGGTTGGCATGATGTTGAGAATGTCGCACGCGGCGTCCGTCTCGACGTCGAAAGCTCGCGACATGGCATCTTCGCTGGCTTCAATGCGTTGATCGTTCGCGCGCGCCTCGCTGAGCCGGATGCCGGCGCCGACAATCTCCCGCTCCAGAAGGCAATGGGAATCTGCGGCGGCCTTCACGCCTTCCCGCGCTCGTTTGTGAGCCTCAATGGCTTGAAATACTGGGTCGGGCTCGCTGGCCAATGTGCCGACCGCCTTGGCTGACGTCGCGCAGCTTGCCGCCGCTATTCCCGCAGTTGCCAAGAATGTGCGCCTGCTCGGGGTAGACTTGCCGTCCGGATGGGCGTGCGTCATCGCCGCGCCTGAAGATACCGCGTTGCTCATGTTGTCTCTCAAATGTGAGTGGGGGTTAAAGTTTGCTGTCGATTGAGCGGATGGTTCCGCCCTCGCTCATTCGCTTCGCAAGCCGGCAAGCTGCTGTCTGCTTCACCTCCCTTCGAGTTTGCCGCCGATGTCAGGCGTCCGGGGTGGTTTAGTTTGCTCTCCAGCCGTACAGATCAGCCCAGAGCGGCTCACTCTTGTCGTAGAACTCCGTGAGAGCTGCGCTCTCAAGAGTCTCGATCGTGCGGACCTCGTTTGTTGTGAAATCGCTGTGCTCGAAATTGAGACGGTTGCCGACCGCAGCGAGCTGAACTGCGAGCTCTCCGATGAACGCCTGTTGCGCTGGTGACAGACGAGCCCATGCCGATGCAGCATCGAAGGTGGTCACGTCCACAAACGTTGGCATGCGGTCATCTGGCGAAATGGCTGCGAAAGAAGCCGGATGCGCGTTGTTCAGTGATGTCATTGTCTTGCTCCTCAGAAGATTGACCGGCGAACGCCTTGCTGCGTGTTGCCGTAAGCAGAAACTAGAGAGGTCTCGACAGTCAGACCATTGCGCTGGCGCCACGCAAGACGCTGTTGGGAAACGTGGTCGCGGTAGAGCTTCGCGGCTTGGCGGATGTAGCGCGGAGCGGTCGACCCGAACGTGCGCATTGCCTCGCGGCGCACCAGTCTTTGGTACACATCACGGTTGAGCAGGCCCGTATGCGGATTGGTAAGATTTGCTATGGTGATGATCGCCGAGCTAGTTGCCATCGCCGCTTCCATGTGGTTAATACCCATCTCGATAGGTACAAACACTAATTGGCCGCCTTGGCGATGTCAACTAGTTTATTGGGTATAATACCCATCTTCTTGAGTTCAGTGCACAGGGGAATTGAATGCTCTCGACCGGAAATCAGCTAAGGGCCGCGCGTGCGCTGGTGGACATGGATCAAGGCGCCCTGGCCGAGGCGGCCAGCGTCAACGTGAATACGATCCGCAATATGGAAGCTTCCAAGGACGAGACGATCAAAGCGAACAATCAGACGGTCGTCGCCGTACAGAAGGCTTTGGAGCAAGCCGGCATTGAGTTTCTGAACCACGGGCAGCCAGGCGTGAGATTAAAGGCCAAGTAGCCCTGCCTTGCTGAATGTCGAAGACGCCGAGCCCCTTCCCTTTGAGGGCCTTCTTGGCCCCTCGCCGAGCCACTGTTACTTCTGTTGGCGGAGCCATCACGGCCATTGAAAGCCGTGCTCTTTCCAATTAGATTCACACTACTCGCCGATTTGGTCGGACCATTAGATCTAGACCTTCGTGCAGTCTTACCCCTCATGCGGCTTGGGCACCGCAGGTACGACAGCACGGATCGGTCTGATGGGTCTATTCTCGATCTTCAGTAACGACGACGCGGAAGAGGCTGCGAAACAGCGCAATGCCGGTCTGCAGACTGGCTACGATCAGCTTTCAAACCTCTACGGCCAGGGCCGCGACGCTCTCAGCACAAACTACGGCAATGCAAGCAACCTTTACGCGCCTCTTGTCGCTTCGACCGGCGCTGGTGCGAAGGCCTACGGTGATGCGTCCGGTGCAAACGGCGTTGCTGGCTTGCAGAGCGCCATGGATACTTTCAAGAACTCGGGGCAGTACGGGAATTATGGCTTTGCGCTGACTCAAGGTCTCCAAGCTCTCGATCGAACTCATGCGGCTGCGGGTAACCTCAGCAGCGGCAATGCAGATACCGACACTCTCGGATATGCAACAAACCTCGCGAACAACACCTACTCCAACTACCTCAGCGGTCTTTCGCCGTATCTTTCTGCGAACAACAGCGCGGTGAGCGGCGCAGCGGGAATCGATACCGGGCTCGGAAATGCGTTGAATGCCTCGTACACCGGCCAGGGCAATGCGGCGAACACGACGCAGACGGCAATCGGTAATTCGAACGCCGCGGCGACGCTTAATAACTACAACACAAGCGCCAATCTCTGGAACGGATTGATGGGCGCTGCCGGAGCGGCGTCGGGTGCTTTTGGAGGAGGCCTCGGAAGCAGTTTGTTCGGAGCGTTCAGTGGGAGCGCTGATGGCGGAACTGCCTCCAACCCACTTCCTGGATTGTCGAAGGATGATTATGGCGCGGGCGCCGGACTGTTTGTTCGCTTCGGTCTGTCTTAGAGGAGCGTCGAATGGCCGAGAACCAAACTTCCATCGAAGCCCTGATTGCTAATAGCGGCAAGACGAACGCCAATTTCGATTTTGGCGGTCTTTTCGAAAACTATCGGAAGGGAAAGGACTACGCCTACCAGCAAAGGCTCCGGGACGCCTTTGGCGAAGATAACGGCGGTCTTCCCCGAGACGAAAAAGGCAACTTCGATGCTGGTAAGGCATGGGAGCGCTTGATGCAGCTCGGCGGCGCGCCCGCAGTTGATGCTGCCGCGAAGCTTGCAGAGACTGGCTTTCAGCAAGAGCGGTATCGGAACGCACCCGCGGTTCAGGAGATCCTGCAACCTCCATCGCAGCCCACGCAGAATTTTCCACCCTCTGCATCACGCAACGCGCCCGCCGTTGTTGCGCCTCCACTCGCGCGCGGCGGCGTAGTGCCTTCTTCCGGACCTGCAGCGCCTCAGGGCGCTCCGACCCCCGTCTCCACCCCGTCAGGACCTGTTGCGGCGGCGCCTGATGGATCTTGGCGTGGTGGCGATGCCAAGGGATCGCTGATCGGGTTCTTGTCGGCTAACGGCGTGCCCGAACAAGATCAGGGATCGGCCGCGAACATCCTTGGCGGTCAACTCGCTGCCGTAACCGGCCGGCGTATCGACCCGAATGCACCACTGGATATGAACAACATGCAGGTGCGGCAGGTGCTTGCCAATTTCAGGCGTGGAGGGCTGCAACAGAATGCTGCTCCCGCTGCGGCGGCACCGGCGGCGCAGCCGCAGATGGCACAAGCTGCGACGCTGGCCCCTATGCCAGCAGCAAGCGTTCCCCAACCCCAGATGCCCGCAAGGCCAGCCATCGCGCCGAGCGCGGGCCCGACCCAGCCAACCCAGCCTGCCGACCCGACCTTAGGCGGATTGATCCCGGCCGGCTATCCCGACCCCGCAGCGTACGTACAGCGATTGGAAGCTGTGGCAGGTAGCGGCCGCGTATTGCCCGACCAGCTCAAGGTATTGGAAGGCCGCATCCAAGCCATTCACAAGGCCATGGAGCCCACTCCGGATATGAAGAACGCGCGCGCGGCCGGCATGAGCGTGCGCGAATATATCGATCGCAACGACAACGCCAACACTGAGCGAGCGGTTCTTAGCGGTAGCATTTTGCCGAAGCTCGATAAGTCCCAGGATACTGCATCAGCCGCGAGGGATGAAATCTTGGCTATCCATCGGTCGCGAGAACAGCTCGACGCGCCTGGGGGCATCTTCTCGGGCACGGCCGCCGATACGCGCCTGAAATTGGCAAAGGTCGCAGAGTTCATGGGCGTTCCGAACGCGGACAAAATCGCGAACACGGAAGCGTTCGGCAGCGCGATCGGTTCCCGGACGCTCTCTCTGGTGAAGGGCCTGGGCGCTGGCGCGGGCATCTCCAATGCTGACCGTGACTTCGCCGCGGCAATGGCGGGCGGGAACATCAAGTTGGACGAAAAGTCGATCCGCCGCATTCTTGATATCGGCGAGCGGGCCGCTCGAACTCGAATTGACCAGCATAACAATCTTGCTGAGCGCACGTTGAAGTCGTCCGACTCTCTGAAGGACTACGGGACGGTTTATCGCGTCGAACCGCCCGATCAGTACCAGCCCCGGCAGCAGGCCATGCCCATGCCGCAGGCTGGGACCGTATTCAACGGCTTCAAATATCTCGGCGGCGATCCGAAAGACCAGCGGTCATGGGGGCGCATCTGATGGCAAATCCCTGGGAAATGAACTGGGCGCCCTCCGCGGCTCCGGAAATGCCATCCTCGTCGGCAGGAAAGCTGCCATGGGAGATGAATTGGTCAGCGCCCGAGGAACAGCGCGCGTCGAAGACCAGCACTGGTGACGCCGTGCTGGAAGGTGCCCTTACGGGCGCCGGGGCGGGCTGGCGCGATGAAATCTATGGAGCATCGAAAGCGTCGGGGCTGCCGGAATGGATGGGAGGCTTCCGCGCACCTTTTGGCGCGGCGAGGCTCGCCGGGGAGCACTTCAGTGGAGAACCCGGCGAAGCGACCAAAACCTATGACGACGCCGTGGCCAACATTCGCGAGCGCCAGAAGGAAGTCGCCGAAGATCATCCGGTTGCTTACAACGCGTCGCAAATTGGGGGATCATTCCTGCCGGCAAGCAAGGTCGTAAAAGGCGTCGGCACGGGCGCGTCGCTTGCTGGAGCGGTCGTTCGTTCTGCCGCAGCCGGCGGAATCCTGGGCGGGATAACCGGCGCCGGCGACGCCAACGGGGATCTCAACGACCGGGCCATCGGGGCCGCCGAGGGCGCGCCGGTTGGTGTCGTGATCGGAGGTGCCGCTCCGGTCGTCGGGCATGCCGTCGGCAAGGGCGTGAGCGCCATTTTGAACCGCGAGGGCACCGCCGGTACCGGCGCCGGAAAGGTCCTGAACGCGCTGGAACGTGACGGCGTGACGCCGGCAACGCTGCAGAACCGGCTCGATGCGATCGGCCCCCAGGCGATGATTGCGGACGTTGGCCCTAACACGACGCAGCAGGCGGCCGTCATTGCGGCCTCTCCTGGAGCCGGCCAACAGACCATCCGCTCCGCCATTGAGGCCCGCAATGCCGGTGCGTCAGGACGCGTGACGAACGCAGTCAATGGAGCGATGGGAGGGCCCGTCAACTACGGACAAATCGAAAGCGCCATCATCCAAAGGCGCAGCAATGCGGCCCGGCCCCTTTACGACCAGGCGTATCAGACGCCCCTGCCCCCGATCCCGGAGGTCCGAGAGGTTCTGAACACGCCTACTGGTCGCGCCGCGGCCGCGCGTGCGGCCCGCCTGTCGAGGGATGAAGGCATCCCCTTTGATCCCAATTCTGTACGGGGCGTTGATCTCATAAAGCGAACTCTGGATGACGTCGTTTCGATGGGCCAGCGGAATGGTCGCAACAACGAGGCTCGCATCATCGCAAATCTGCGAGATCGGCTCGTCAATGCGGTCGACGACCACGTCCCTGAATACGCCATGGCTCGCGACGCGTTTGCTGGTGAAAGCGCCATCCGGGACGCCCTACAGGCTGGCCGCGGCCTTTTCAGTGACAATATCTCGCCGCAGCAAATCGGCGATCAGCTCGTTGCTATGACCGCCAGCGAACGGGATGCGTTTCTTCAAGGTGCCCGTGCTCAGGTTCAGACCATCATGGGCACCGCGCGAAATGATGCGTCACGGGTGCGACAGTTGCTTCAAAAGGGCTTCAACCAGGAAAAGCTCGAGATGGTGCTGGGCCCACAGGCTGCCAACGATCTCATGCGGCAAGTTGGCTTTGAGACGACCGCGGCGAATACCTCGCACCGTGTGATCGGCAACAGTGAGACCGCGGCGCGCGCAGCCGGTCGTGAAGATCTCACTCCTGGTAGTTCCGGCTTGGGTATCCGAGACAGCTTCGCTGCCGGCGGCATGATGGGAGCTGCGCGCGGTGTTGGGCTTAAGCTTCTTGATCGGGCCATCGAGGCCGTACAATCCGGCCGGCAGAAAGCCATCGAGGGTGCCATGGCAGATGTCCTCACGTTGCAAGGACCGGATCGACAGCGGGCGGTCGACGCCGTTATCCGCGCGGCCCAGCAGCGCGATCGTTCCGGGGCGCTTGCCCGGCAGGTTCGTAACCTAGCATCGGGCGCGGCTCTGTCTGGAAGCGCTCCGTATGATCGGCCTGTGGGTGCCGCTGCGCTTGATCTGATCGGGGTCCGGTGAGCCGATGAACGCCATAGTACCATTCGGCATAGAACAGACCAGCGATGAAGCCTGCCGGAAGGCAAACCATCGCCACGTATGGGTCCCAATGCAGATAGAGGCTGCCTGCGAGGCAGGCCGCCAAGAATAGCAGGCCGGTAACGCGCAAAATCGTGCCGCCAGTCTTTGAGGCGAACAGCCAGATTACGATCGCCCAGAATACGACCGTGAAGGCAATTCCAACCGCAAGTGTCGTGTTTTCGGTCAATTCACACAGCCGAGCTGGTTCAAATGACACATACTCTAGCCGAAGCTCATGCCATCGAACAGACCGAAGAGGCGGCTCCCCCGTTCATGAGAGTGTTGGAGAGCGGCTGGACCGACTTCTGGGCACCCCCTAAGTCGCAGGACAATTATGCCGCAAACGTCGGGCTGGGCGAGTTGTACGCAGAAATGGCCGTGATGCACGCCCGGGCTCGAAACGATCCCTTGGTGCTGGAGCTGATTGTCAGCACGATCATGTCCAAGGCCGCGAGCGGAAAGATCGCTATTGGGCCGATTGAGCTCGGCTTCTTTCACAAGCTATCGTCGCTCGCTTACGTGGGGTCATTGAATTGACGGGTAGCCCTACCCCAAAAGGTCGCTCCACCCGGTTCAAGCCTGGCCAGAGTGGGAATCCAGCCGGCAAGCCGAAAGGCACGCGGAATGCGACGACCGTTGCATTGGAGACGCTGCTTGATGGCCAAGCGCAGGCATTAACGCAAAAGGCCATCGACCTTGCGCTGGCAGGTGACCTCCCCGCACTGCGCATTTGTCTTGATCGCATCATGCCACCCCGGAAGGATCGCCCAGTGACGTTCGAGCTCCCGCCGATCAACAGTGCACAGGATGCGGCCAAGGTGTCTTCCGCCGTGCTGGCGGCAGTATCCGCGGGCGAGCTCACTCCATCGGAGGCTGGTGAAATTAGCAAGCTGATCGATACGTGGGTGAAAGCTTATGAGACCGCCGAACTGACCGAGCGTCTGGAGCGCCTGGAAAGGATGAATGGCCAATGATCGGGCGAAATCTGAAATCGCGGATTGGCAAGCTCGAGGATCGCCAGGGTGCCAAGATCCGACCACCCTACGTTTATCACGTCAGTGACCCGCCGACCGCGGGAGAGTTATCCGCGATTGAGGCGGCGAAAACTGCTGGTCATCACTTCATGATAGGGCCGTGGCCTTGCGCAACGGTCGAAGAATGGATTGCAATACACGGTCGCCCAGAGGCCCTACAATGACAGTCCGAAATCTCGAATCCAGGATTGTCAAACTGGAATCTCGCGTTAGGCACGCCGACGAGATGCTGTTGATCTGGTGCAGACCGGATGAAGCATTCGGAGCTGCGCTCGACAGACACCGCCACCTCTTCGATTCTCTCGATCGTGTCGCTGTCGCGCGTTGGCTTTATGCCGACGAACCTCCCGCCCCCGCTTGGCATCGCGATTTTCCTCACGGGACGTCTGAACCGGAGCGGGCTGCGCTCGATGACGTTCTCCGAGAGACGGCGCGCCAAGCCTCAGATCAACCGCAAGACAAGCGATTGTCAGAACGGAGTGACGCAGACCTTTGGTATGAGGTGCTGAGAGCAGATCGGAGGGCCGGCTATGAGATCCGCCATTAAGCGCCGCCTCATTGCGATCGAGCGCCAGCGAAACGATACCCGTCGGCGGGTCCACATCCTCAAGGTATCGAGCCAGGATGACGGACCACGCCAGATCGCCGTCATGCTGGCCTCGGGCGCCGCAGAGGTCGGTGATGGATTCCTGTGCCTCTCAGGTCACCAGTTGGCAACAGCGACTGGCGCCCAAGTTTGATGTTCAGCGCGGCAGAGCAGCGCTATTGGTTAGAGGACGGCCCCGTCTGGAGGCGGAATATTGGGCCACCGCTCCGCGATCGACTGGCAGGCCGCCTTCATATTCGCGAACATGCTCACCGCCGCACCCAGCGCAGGGTAGGTCTCGCCGGTGTGGCAATCGATCGTGACGCAGAGCGCCTTTTCAGGCTCAGCGCCGTCTTCGTCCGTGTGCTCACCAAGCATGCCGAGGATAGCAGCCGATTGCCATCCCGCTGTCGCTTCACTGAGCCCCTTGCCCTTTGCATACCGAAGCATCACCGCGCCGCGCTTCAGCTTGTTGGTCTTGGTTTTGCGGCGCAGCAACAGGTCCGGCGAGAATCTGATATTGACGCCATTCACCGGGATCACCGGGAAACTTTTGCCCGGCAAAATCTCCGCCTCCGGCAATTCGACCTTCGCCAAAACAGAACTGAACTGCTTCACGTAGTCGGCGTTTGTCTCGTTCGTCAACGCGTCAAAGTCGTCCGTAGCGATCTTGTTTCGGATCGATTCAGCTTTGTCCTGAAGGACTTGCGGGTCTGTCTCATGCTTGCGCAGAGCGCTTGCGACGGTGATCCGAGCCTCCCGGTGCTGGAGCAACCGGGCGATGGGCCGAAACTTGCAACCCTCAATAATCGAACGGCGCTTCCGCTCGGAAGCAGCCATGTAGTCGGCAAGATTCCGGACGTCAATTTCCGGTGCCTTGACCTCAACGTGAGTCTTTTTGGTCACGATCCCCTCCGTGGAGAATAAGCATGTCGGATTTCTATTTCAGCGCAGACATCGGGAACGACACCACCCTCTGCATCGCACCGATTACCGATCGGCGGCTTGAGCTTTCCGGAGAGACCGTCGACGACAAGAGCGGCTACTTTCTCTTCGAGACGAAAGGCGGTGCAGAACCCAGCGAGGTTCAGATTCTTGCCCGCGTCACCTCTGAGGAAGCGGCTCTGCGGCTCAAGCGAATGCTTTCGCTCGAATGATCCATTTCGCAATCATTTGACTTGGTGGCTGGCCGCAACTTGGCAAGGAAGTTGCGGCCAAAATTTTTGCACGTATACCCTGTGTGGGATGCAATTTTTCTGTTGCACTTCCACGAATCGTTTGCCGCAGAGCCCGGCTATTTGGGGCCCTGCGGCCTGAAAATGTCGCCGGGATCAGTAGGTGGATCGTTCGAGCCTGCTGGCTCGCGCGGGAGGCCGAGCGCATAGAGAGCTCGCGGGCCAAAGCGCGCCGCCGCGGGATCCGACACCATAAATCGCCGGATACGCTCCGCGATCGACAACCAGGTGCGCGCAAGGAAATCGTGGCGGCTCTCCCATGTCCGCATCCTGTCGTCAAACGCCTTCTCGAACGGCGTGGCCGCCGCGCAGTGATCCTGCAACTCACGCTCGATGCGCTTAATTTCCGCCGTCAGGTTCTCATATTTCTTCGTGGCCTCATTGAGCTCGCTCTGACGGCTCCTCTCGCCAGGCTTCGACGACCGCGGAGCACGCATTAACCGGCTGATAAGCGAACCAGATTCGAGAATTGCGACCCTCGCAACTCCGAGCCGGGCTTCGATCTCGGCCCCCCGCTCTTGGAGCGAGGCCAGCGTAACATCCGGTTCAGGCGGCTTGTGGCTTGTCTGGCGCTTCTCCAGCCAACAACGTGCGCGATATTCGAGCCCGCGGCAGTACTCAAGCACGCGTGCCATAGCACTTTGAGCTAATGCGGACGCCCGCGAGAGGAGGTCATCGAGGGCGTCCGGTTCAGCATCGTTCAGCGCTGCGACGAAAACTTGCGCAGCTCGGCGGTCGTGGTCGCCGACGGGGAGATCTGATGCGCGATCATCGTCTCCATCATGTTGCGCATGTACGTCAGGCTCTCCAGGATCGCGCGCAGCGTTGCGAGCAACTTCTGCACGTTGTCCATGGCCTTCTCCTCGTCCGTCATGGTTGGGTTCTCCGATCTTGGTGTGGATGTTAACGCGTGTTACGCCCGGCAGGCACTTGCTCAACAAGTTGATAAAGACGCCATCGGGATCGGTGATAACCCATGCGGGTTTTTCACGATTGGAGATCGCGAGCTTGAGAAAATTGTCCTCAAGTTCATCGATAAATTCGGTTCGGTTGGTCGAGCGATGCCAGCAGCCGCGAACGGCGGCCATCGCATCGCGGAGCTCGATGCCCGCGATCTTGGCCGCCTGCTCGATCGCCAGGGCCGGGGTGCGGTGTTCGGGCGCGGTGCCGGCCGGGTGCGCCCTCTCGATCTTGTCGGCGACGGCGTCCAGACCTTCCGTGCGGAGCTGTCGTATGACAGCGGCTTGGTGGCGGCCCAGGAGAATGTTGTCGGGTTCGAAGCGGGCTTCCAATTCTCGGCCGATGCGCTCACATTTTGCATGCGACCACTTCCAGCCGGGATTGACCCGGTTCGTAATCGGATCCGTGTAGCTCACGCAAACGTGCCAGTGACGCTTGCTGGCATTGCCGTTCTGTCGCGGCTTGATGTGCTCGAAAACTACAGCCTGGAATGCCTGAAAGCCGAAGACAGCCGCCAACAGCGGTAGCACGCACTGGAAGAACTGGTCGCGAGTCAGCTCCAAGTAAGGGGCTACGATGAATTGCATCATCGCGTGCTTCTTGCCGTGCCGCTTCGCGGCCGCTAACATATCCAAGAGGTCTTTGGGACTGCCCTGGATGCATTCCGCGGCCTCGTTCTCGTCCGCATTGAGAAGATGCTGCACGGAATGATTGGCCCCCGTCAGCGTCTGGGCCAGCTTGTTTCCAATGATCATGCTAAGCGCACCATCATAGGCATCTTCGATGTAGTCGCCGTCGATGAGCCTAGCGAACATCGATGGCCTCGATCGCTTTGTTGAGGAGGCGGAGCCCTTCCTCGATACGCTGGTTCTTTTGTTCGTCGGTGCGAACGTGCCGCGCGGCGTTGAAGTACATCCGGATCTCGAACAGTTTCGTCTTCCAATCGGAAGTGGTGACGAGCTCGGCGACGGCGGCATGAGTAGCAGCCCGCACGAAAGCAGAAAGGGTTTCGCCGCGCTTCTTTGCAGCGCGCTGCCAGACCAGCACGTGGTGGCCATCGACACGGAAACGGACCGTCTGCGACTGCGGCATCTGTTGTTGCTTTCTCGGGGGACCGGGGGTGACCTTCACCGCCCGTGGCAATGTAGCCATGTGGCTACGATTGCCATGCCTTGAGCCCTCTCTTCCTTTCTTCTGTCGCTATGCTCGCCTAAAACCGCCCTGTTGGAAAATCGCGCGCAGCCGCGTTGATCGCGACTATCTCGCGCCGAACGCGATCCTTGGCCAGCAAGGGACTGTCAACAGATGTTGCAGCGCTGCGGCGTCAACAGATTTTGCTTGTCGAGAAATAGAGACGAGCGGGTGCGCAGAAATTCTTCTGCAGGCTCACTAAGTTGCCAGTATAGCTGCCGCGATATGGTGGCAACGGTTGTCGGCTGAGGTTAAACAAAGCCTTATTTTAAAGGCTTCACAGCCCAACAAGGCCTGCAGCGTTCTCCTGGAGGAGCTGGGCTTCCTGGATGTAGCCGGCGGTGGTGTCGTACTTCTTATGGCGCAGTTGCTGCTGTATCAGGTGCGCTGCCACCTTGTTCCGGGCGGCGGACGTTGCCAAGCCACGGCGGAGCGAGTGACCGCCATAGCTTTTCGCCATCAATGCGGCCTCTTCTGTCGACGCGCCATTAGCAATGGCGCCGGCCGAAATGGTTCGCTTAATGATCAACGCAACTGAGTGATCACACATAGCCTCCTCACCCAGATGCCCGTGCCGACTGACGGCGCGGAAGGCAGGTCCTTCCGTGATACCCGCCACTTGGAGCCAAGCCCGCCAGGCGCGAACCGGACAGGTTTTCAGGTTCGAACCATAGGGGATCCCGATCCGTTGGCCCACGCCCTCTTGATCGCCCTTGGATCGAGCGAGGTAGACCGTCAAGCCATCCTCCCCCTCTTCGACCCATGCCGCGGCACTGGGCCGCGACGACACCTCGATAGCCGCCAGCTCGGTCCGCCGGAGGGCGCCCGCAAAGCCCAGTAGCAACAGCGCCCGATCGCGGGTGCCAGCAAGCGTGTCCGGCAACGCCTCAATGGCGTGCCTGAGCGCCGCTGTCATCAGCGCTGACTTCTTTGTGGGCGGCCGACCATGAACACGCCGGATCCCGGACCAAACTTCTCGGAACGGGCCTCCGCTGAGGTCCAGGTGGTGGCCGGCGCGCTTGTGCGCGTCCTGTATAGCCGAGAGCCGTCGGCGCTGCGTGGTCACGGCAACAACCCCGGCTGTGGCTACCAGGAAAGCGGCCACCGTTGCCGGCGTCGTCGGCATTGCGACAGCCCCCTGAAGGTCACACCAAGCCTGAAAGGTCCGCCAGTCGGAGCTGTAGGCCAACTGGGTGTTGGTTGCTTGGGAGGCCGCGGCGTAGGCCTTTGCCTGCTCGGCTATTTCGGCCGGGTCAACGGGCACGCCTACCGGGACGGCAGGGACGGGAAGCTGGGGACCGTCGGTCATGACCTAGCTTTCAATAAATACCATTATCATAAGCTTGATAGACGAATCAGGAAATGGGTGCAAGGGTGCATTTACTCAAACACCCGTTCCGTGCTTTATTGAGCCGGCTGGTCCGGCATGGGGCATGCCATGGCGAAGAAGACCAACACGAAATCGGGCGGCAAGAGCAGCACCGGCATGAAATATGTTCAGACCCGTCTCACAGAGGACTCCTGGCGCGACCTGCAGACGTTGCGCATTGAAAAAGGCGAGTCGTTGCAGAGTCTTATCGTCGAAGCTTTGAATGACCTCATGGCCAAAAACGGAAGAAAGCGCACCATCATCGGCGCCAACGACGAGGCTTAGTAGTTCGGTACGGCTAGGGTAGCTCCCGAAAAGCTGGTCCGCGCCAGCCTGCCGTACCGTCACCCTGCGGATGCACCGTGCGGAGGTGCCATGACTGACGACGACAACGAGCCGGATGAGATCGGCTCTGGCGAAATTGAATCCTCCTTGAAAAATCTCATCAAGGAACTTCCCGCCCCACCTGGAGGGTCATTGCTGAAGACCATTCTTGAGCGCCGCGGGATTCGCGGTGCGATCCGCCGTGTCTATAACGATCCGCTCGAGAACTACGCCCAGCAGCACATATTCCCGGACACCCCCACAGACACTTACTGGGAGCTTTTCAGAGCTGCCAATCGCCATCTGCGAGCCAAAGGCCAAATGGATTTTTTCCAAGTAACCGAGACGGCCGCGGAAATTGCAGAGGCCGAGGGAAAAGACACGCAGGAAACAACGTCCCGTCATTTCGCGTTGTGGGCTGACAAGATGAAGGCGACGACGGGTTCGTTCTCGATTGAGACGGCAGCCGCTCGCTTCATCGAGTCCGCCGATCGCCTTATGATGATCCTGAACGAAAATCAGGAAATGCAAACCGCTGCACATGCCTACGCAGAGGCATGGCATTGGTTTCATATGGAGCTCTACGGCGAGCACGAACTCGCCGCTAAGGGCAATGAGGCTTTGCAAAGCCTTGAGGCCGGCCGGCAAGCCCGAAAGGATCAAGGCGCCTTAAAATTCGGGATAATCGCACGCGCTTATGCTGATTTCGCGAGCGGCGAACCTAACGAAGTAAAACGAAACAGTGCAAAGCACGCGGCGTCGGCCATCATCGAGACCGTGAACAAGGCTTTTGTTGAACCTCCCCACGAATTTAAGGAAATTGCGCTCGGCACCCTGACAAACAAGATGCCAGAGATCATCAGAGACTATTTGGCGCAGAAGAGCGCACACAAATAGGCCTATTCGTTTGACGCGGTGGCCACAGATTGGCCAATCTGTTTTTCGCAGCCTTTGAGGTCAAGGAGCAAAACATCGAAAATTCACCCTCGTAAACCGGGCTTTACCCGGCTTCACCATGGGTGACAAATGACCACCACTTGCTTCCTCAGCCGCCCCGACGCGGCGGCCTACCTCCTGAAGGTGCACGGCCTTAAGCGCTCTCCAAAGACCCTCGCGAAGATGGCTTCCCAGGGCACGGGCCCGGCCTTCCACAAGGCCGGCCGCGATGTGCTCTACGCGCCCGACGACCTCAATGCCTGGGCCAAGAAGACCATCGGCGTCGGCGCCTTCTCGGCGATCGAGCACAAACTGGCGGCGATCGCTGCGTGAGGATCGCTGCAGCACGAAGCCCGCGCACGGTTGCAGCCGGTACGCGGGCGGGTCGCAATATTCAGGTCGGTCAGTACGAAGACGATACCGAAGCGCTGGCGCTCCGGCAAGCGATGCTGCTGCGTCGCCACTATCCCATATCGTTGGACATGGCGCTGACCATCGCCCGGATGGCTTACACGCGGAGGCCGTCATGACCCCCGCAACCGAGTATCCCTTGAACAGGCATGAACTGTTCCGGGCCGAGATCACCGAGCGCGGTGCTGGTGTGCAGGTCGTGAGCATCGGCCGCTGGAAGGTGGCGGCGGACGGAACCCGCCGCCGTGCCGGCCCGGCGCTCGAGGTCGGTTGCCACCGGCTCGCCGGTCTCGTCCGCCTTGTCGCCGATCTGCAGCGTCTCGTCGAGGAGCATCAGAAAGAGATCGACGACGCGTCGGCTGCACGGAGGGCGTCGGCATGACCTACTGTCCCGACGAGAAGAATGGCTACTGCACGCTCTCGGAGACCTACGACGAGATCCAGCTCGGCGGAAGCGTGCACATCAAGCCCGTAGGCTGGATGTGGGTTCACTGGCTCCCCGGCGTCAGCATTAATGGCGCGTACGTGGATAGCTTGGCCGCTGCGCAAGCCCAAGCTCAGGCGGAGGCGCACCGACTGAACGCGGTGTATGTCCCCCATTGGTCCGACGTGAAAATGGGGCCGCGCGAATGAAAGCCTCGTCAGACATCGGCTACCCCGACGCACCGGGCTTCAAAGCGCATGGCCCCTCCGAGGACGCCGCGACCATGATGGCCGCGACCGCCCGGAGCTTGCGCGAGCGGGTGCTCGCCACCATCGCGGCGTCGGCGGCGGGGCTCACCGCCGACGAGGTGGCAGCGCAGCTGAACAAATCGATCCTCAGCGTCCGCCCCCGGGTCGCAGAACTGCATCGTCAAGGTGAGATCCGGCCGGCCGTGAATCGCGGCACGAATGCGTCCGGCATGACGGCGAGCATCTGGGTCGTGAGCCCGCCCCTGCCGGCGTCGGAGGGACAGTCTTGAAGCCGATGCAGCCGACCGCGCACGCAATTATCGGTCAGATCCGGGCAATCACCCGCTTCATCGAAGCGTCTAACTCCGAGCTCCACCGCCATGAACTGATGGAGATCGGACGCGCTCTCAGCGACGCGTCCGAGACCGTCGTGGAACAGACGATGTCGCCCGACACCATCGGGCCGGATAGCGGAAGGGCGGCGTAGATGGGAGCCGTACTCAACAGCTTCGATGGGCACGTGGATTTCGCCGCCATCAAGGCCGCTTCCCTAGGATCGATCGAGACGTTAGCCAGCAGGTGGTTGCCTCACGGCAAGCGCCTCGGCAACGAATGGGTCGCCACCAATCCGACGCGCAATGACGGGCGGCCGGGCTCGTTCAAGGTCAACGTCGTTACTGGCGTCTGGTCCGATTTCGCTACCGGAGAATCTGGCGGCGACATGATGGACCTCTGGGGCTATCTTTTTGGCGGCGATCCGCTCGACGCCGCAAAGGAAGTTGGCGATTTGCTCGGCGTGCCCCGCACGTCGAACATCGCGCGCCTGCATCTCGGTCCGCGCGCCAGCATCGTGCCGGCGGTGACCACGTCGGCCGCGGGCGTGTTGCCCCCCGGTCAAAGCCTCCGTGATCCGTCTAACTTCCCGCCCAGGACGCCGCCGAATGCCCATGGGAAGCCTCGGTTCGTGATCGCCGGCGCCGAGGGGCCGCAGGTCTACGGCGATGAGAAGCGCCGCCACGTCTATAAGTGCGGAACGGTGCCGATCAAGATCAAGGTGATGCGGAAAGCAGGCGATGCGCTGATCTGGTATCGCGTCTCCGACGGCGACGTTCTCGGCTGGCAGCTTCAGAAGCCGGCAGGCTTCAAGGAAGTCGTGTACTTCGGCAGCCTGGATTGGAGCGATGCCGACCGGCTCGAGGACTTCCTGTTCTGGCCGGAGGGCGAGAAGGATGCCGAAAGCGTCACGGCCCGTGGCGAACTCGCCGTGACCTTCGGCGGCGTCGGAGACGGCCTTCCCAAAGGATGCGAAGAGTATATCCGCGGTCGACATGTTGTCGTCCTGGTGGACAACGATGCCCCTGGCCGTGACCACGCCGCCAAGAAGGCGGCCCTCGCCTACCCCATCGCGGCCTCAGTCCGCGTCGTGCACTTCACCGAGGTCCCGCACAAAGGCGATGTGTCGGACTATTTCCAGATGGGCAACACCATCGGCGCGTTGTTGCAGATATCCAAGATGGAGGAAACGTATAAGCCGCGTGTCTCGCCCGAAGTCAGTTCGCTGGCCTCCGCGGAGGCACTCACTAAGGCCTCTGTTCTGAAGGCAACGCCCTACACCTGGATCGATCCGACCGCCATCCCGCGCCGAGACTTTGTGTACGGCCGGCATTTGATCCGGAAATTCGTGAGCGCCACGATCGCCCCCGGTGGTGTCGGAAAATCGAGCCTGATCGTTTCGGAAGCTTTGTCGATGGTTTCGGGGAAGGCCCTGCTCGGGGTGCAGCCGACGTCTCGCCTCCGCGTCTGGCTCTGGAATCTCGAGGACCCGCAAGAGGAGATCGCCCGACATGTCCAGGCGACGGCGCAGCACTTTGAATTGAGCGTCGGCGACATCGAAGGTCATCTGTTTGTCGATAGCGGCCGCGACCAAAGACTGGTCATCACGATCACCGATCGCGCCGGCTCCAGGATCTTGGAGCCGGTTGTCGATGCCTTAGTCGCCGAACTCCTCGCCCGCCAGATCGATCATCTCGTCGTCGACCCGTTCGTCTCGTCCCATGACGCCTCGGAGAACGACAACTCGGCCATGGACTGCATTGTCAAGGCTTGGGGCCGCGTGGCGCAGCGAGCGAATTGCAGCATCGAACTCGTCCACCATAGCCGCAAATCGGCGGCGGGCGAGACCGAGACCACGGCCGAGTCTGCCCGCGGAGGCAAGGCGCTGACCGACGGCTGCCGTAGCGTCAGGGTGCTCAACCGTATGACGACCGACGAGGCCGAAAAGGCCGGCGTGGATGCACCTCGCAGCTACTTCCGCGTCTTCGTTGACAAGGCCAACCTCGCTCCGCCGGCCGAGACGTCAGACTGGTTCCACCTGAAGAGCATCGACCTCGGCAACAGCCCGAGCGGTGGCTACGGCGACTCGGTCGGCGTCGTGGTCCCGTGGGCTTGGCCCGACCTCATGTCGGACGTCACCGTCTCGCATCTTCGCCAGGTCCAGGCCATCGTGTCCAAGCGCCCCTACCGGGAAAACCATCAGGCTCAGGACTGGGTCGGCAAGGCCGTTGCCGAGGCTCTGGGCCTCGACCTCGACCAGCCCAAGAACAAGCGCAAGATCATGGGCCTTCTCAAGGTCTGGCTGAAGTCCGGCGCACTAAAGAAGGTCGAAGACAACGACGTCAAGGGCAATCCGCGGTACTTCGTTCAGGTCGGGGTTCCGGCCAATGACTAGTTTCCCCACCACCATCGCAGGTGGGGTGTGGCCGGTGAGGAATCAGGTCCACAACCTTCACCCCCACCACACCCAGCTATGGGGTGTGGGGGTGTGGTGGGGTGGCGTCTGTGTGAAAATCGCAGGTGGGGATTCCGAACCCGCCAATCAGAGCTGCGACCTGAAAATTCAGGCCCGGTGCAGGCCCGCTGGGAGGTCATCATGACCGCCCCGATCCCGTCCGTGGTGCGCTTCAAGGTCGAACCTGGCGACGTCCCGCCGGAGAAGGCCGCTCGTCGACTTCACCTCACCTTGGTGGAGTTCAACGCAGTCCTCCCCCGCTTGCTGGCCCGAGGATTTCCGCCGGCCGATCTGGACACGGGTATGTACGACTTGGAAGCGATTGACCAGTGGCGCCGCCTCCGGTCGGCGGCCTTGTTCGGGTTGACCCCGCCCCCCGCCACCGAGCAATCTGCGGCGGCGTCATCGAGCGGCATGGGGGACAGATTTGCGGCCAAGAAGCGGGGTGGGCATGGTTGAGCTGCCGCGCTACGTCCACGCCAAGCGCCGTCGTGGCGGCCTGGAGTTGTCGTTCCAGAAGTACCGCGGAACGGACAGCGCCTGGCCCCGGGTGAAACTTCCCAGCAATCCGCTCTCGGCTGAGTTCGTGAAGAAAATTGCACTTTGCGCCCGGCTCGAGGCTACCAAAACGCCCGGCGGCTGGACCTGGGTGTTCATCGACGAGATGGACCGTCGCCACGACCTCCCTGCCCCGCAGCCGGACTCTGAGGCCTTCTGGAGGGCAGTTGAGCGCGCCGAGGCCGTGGGCAAGGAGCTGTTGGCGGGCGTCAGGAAGACTTTCTCGGCCCTGATCGCCGAGTTTAAGGCCAGCGCAGCCTATCAACTGAACATCGACGAGGACGGCAAGTCGCGCCCTGGGCTCGCCGAGTCAACGCGCGACCAGTACGAACGAAACCTCGACGACATCGAGGAAGCCTGGGGATCGGATCCCGTCGCCGAGCTCACGCCGGTAGATGTGCAGAAGGCGATCGACGCGTTCCGCGACACGCCGTCGGCGGGCCGAGTTTTCCGCTCCGTACTCAGCCGCCTTTGCTCATGGGGGATACCGCGCGGGTACGGCACCTCCAACCCGGTCGAGCACACCGAGACCAGCGAGAACGCCGGCACCTACGACCCGTGGACGCCGGCCGCTTTCGAGCATTTTTTTCAGCATGCTCGGATCGGGCTGCATTTGCCCGTCTACAGCGGCCTTTTCACGGGTCAGCGCCTCAGTGACGTAATCGAGATGCGCCGGCCGCGTGAAGGCGTCACAGAGATGCCTCTCGTCGCCCAAAAAACGGGTGAATTGGTGCCGGTGCAGATCCACTCCGAGTACCGTGCCATCATCCAGGCCCAGAAATCAGACCACGCGATGCTGCATCTCCGCGAAGATGGGGAGCCGTGGACGTACTATGGATTCAAGACCGCGTGGCAGCGCGAAATGAATCGTCCGGAGTTCGAGGTTTTCCGGAAGCACCGCTGGGTTTTCCATGGCACGCGCAAAAACTCGGTCAACAACCTGCTGGAGGTGGGCTGCTCTGAGGCCCGCGTCGCCGCGATCGTGAACATGAGCCCGGCGATGGTTCACCACTACAGCAAGAAGGTTTCGCAGTTCCGTCTGGCGCGAGCCGCCATGGAGCAGTTCGAGGAGGGTTGGGCGAAGTTGCGCCCTAGCGTCCTCGGCAACGTCAAGATTGTTGGTAAGGAGTAGCCTGATGTCGTTTGAAAAACTGCCCGAAACCCAAGGTCCGTGGAGCCGCGAACTGGTCAAGGAGATTGCCATGGACATCGGCAAGGAGGTCGTGAGCCACATCGAAATCATGTATCCGGCCGCCATCGCGGCGACGCCAGGGACATTCAAGACGTCCGTGAGGAACGCCGTCTATAACCAGATCATGGCCGCGATCGAAGTGAACGATGCCGGCGAGATCGCGGCCCGCCTCAAGGACCGCAAGCGCGCTAGGACCAAGCTGACGGCGGCTTATCGAAAGATGCGGGCGGTCAATCCGGATTCGAAGCCGCCAACTGAGGCGGCCTAATTCGCTCGCTGGCGGCGTTCCTCATCTGCAATGATTGAGAGCAATTCATACTGACTTGCTAGGCCGCCGAGGCTTCGGGCGATGTTATTAAGCACCGTCGCCGTTCGAGGCGAAACACCGGATTGGCCAGCCTGATTTCGATACTGCGTAGCCAGCTTTCTGCATTCATCTGCTGTGCGCATTACCCCTCCCTTGTGCAACGGAAGTACAGCACAGCTTTGTTGACCGGCAAAGTTAGGCCGGCTGAGATGGCCTCACTTTTTCCGATCGTTTGAGGTCGGGGCCGGCCTTTGAATTTAATCAAAATCAATCAACTGATGCGGCCAATCCGACCGCCAAAAAGGGGGTACAAAGGCCCCTCTTTCGCACCCATTATCGCGCGTTGGTCCCACTGGGTTTGTACCCGTCGCCGTTGATATTTCGGGCGAATTTTCCAGACCACTTTTCTTTTAATCACGGGGTCCTGGGTTCGAGCCCCAGCGCGCTCACCAAGCAAATTCAATAGCTTACGGCAGACCATCAACCGATTGAAAAAGCCCCGTGTGGGCACTGTGCTGACAATTCGATTGCTGCTCTCCCGGTCGGAGATCTCGGCCCTGTAATTGTTCGCCGTAACAAGCAGGCCGGCGCGCTCCTCAGCCGTGGTCGCCTGCCCTGCCAATTCCAGGCAGATGCGCTCCATGCGCGCGAGTTCGTCGATGTCGTGTTGATATTGCCCCATGCGGCTGATCAGACTCCGGCGCCCCGCTCAGGACAAGGACGGGCCGCGTAAGGAGCCTTCGACCGCGACACGCGTTAAGGACCAGAGCAGGAGGACGGAGGCGGGTTATGAGTACCATCCCCCTAGACCTTCAACGAAGGTTCGAACAGCGCTGGGCCGCCCGATTTCCGCCGTCGGGGGGAGCGGTTGCAACTCGATGGGATCGGCCTGAAAAGCATGATCGACAGCTGGCCACGCCCAGAAAGGGCAAAAGAAAAAATCGCCAAGCGAACCTAGCTCGTTCAAGTTCAGCGCCGACGGCGTGAGCGCGGGACCGAAGCCCCCACGACGCGCAGTAGCTCGCGCGCGTTCCGAGACCCAAGGGATTGATAATTTGACTCTGGCCTGCGCCGCGTTTCGATGGCGGCATGCCCCGCCCTGCCCGCCGCCACACGCCCACGCACGTTGACGGCCGCCCCGTCAAGATCACCTTCGGCGAGATGCGGGAGATGGGCTTGCGCGGCGTCCTCGTCTATTGCCATTGCGGCCATCATATCGCTCTGAGCGCCGATCGCTGGCCTGACGATGTTCGCCTCTCTGGTATCGAGCCGCGCTTCGTCTGTGCCGGTTGCGGCCGCCGCGGAGCTGAGGTCAGGCCAGATTTCGAGAGCGGCATGCCGCCGCAGTTCGCGAGCTCGAACGCACGTGAGACCGCTGCAAAAAGGCCATATTTCGCGTGCGAGTTGATGAAGCGGGAACTTTCGGCAATTGGATACATTGCCGGTCTCGCCGCTTATCGCGTCCCTCGGGCCTGAGGAGCAGTCGTTGAACCGGGAATTAAAGGAATTCCGCAGGCTCGAACGCGCTTGCAGAGAGCACGCAGCCATCGCTTCCCTCGATCTTGAGCGTGAGGGTCTTCTCAAGGTGGCGGAGTATTATCGGAAAGCTATCGAAGCTTGCAACGCCACCCCACAGCGGACAGCCACCCGTAAATTTCCCAAGGAAGGCCCGCCAGCGTGAACCGTGGCGCTGCCTTTCCACGTCCCCACACGCAGCGACCCCGCCTCGCTGATAGCGTGGAAGGGCCGCCTGCCTTTCCTTGCTGGGGCTGGAAGGGGCAAAGCCAGCACGGTCGGCAAGTTCAATTTACGCCGGTGAAGTGGCGAAATGAACTGCCCAAAAGGGGCACTCCGTCGGAGGCGGAGGGTCTGCGAAAACCACACGGACCCGCTGAACAGACATCACGTCGCCGAGCTCAGTCCCAAGGGCAAGGAACCGCATTGGGGACGACGCAAGCTGAAGCGGGATCAATGATCGTCTTCTCTCGGGAGACGCCACACGATTTTCATTTTTAGTCGGAATCAAATTGAGCCGTTGCTTCAATTATAAGGACGTCATTCATGACCAAGGAAAATTGCCTGATCGTCTACGTTGCTGGAAGACAGTTGGATCTGCTGCGAGGAGAAGCCTCCCGCATTGCAAAGGACAGTAAACTTGATTGGTGGATCGATCATGCCGATGTCGGCACGCGCTTCTGCTTTGAAGATGCGAAGGCGAAAGAAACCTTCGCTCTCACCTGCGACAACTTCGGCGTTCCGTGCCGCGACGGCTAGGAACTAAGCCCAACGGGAAAAGCCGCAGGGTGGTTCCAGCCCCCACTGCGGCATTCCCGGACAACTAGAAATTGGCTGGTACTCAAATCTCGCCGGTGTTCTCACAGTAGAACACCCCGTTCCGAAAATGGACTCCGTACAACTACCGGAGTTCGACGTCTCACGGATTGCAGCTTAAGAGCGAGCGTGGCACGGCTTGCATTCCAGCCCCCAAGGCTCCCGGCTGCCGATTCAATTGCGGATCAGAGCGCCGGGAGCGCCGAGGCCCGCCAGCGTGAACCAGCGGGCCAGTTCAGTGCGGGCACAGTCCCAAGCGTTTCGTTCGACCTATCTTCAGCTTTCCGGCGCCGCAACTGCAGCCGGCATGCTCAGCGGCGCTCCACCAACCGAAACAGGCCCCACCGACTTCGACTGCCGGACCATCCGTTTGCGCATCGCCGCGGACAGTCCATAGCGAGCATTCGCTCTTCGAATGGAGGACGTGACGTCCGACATCATTGCGCCTTGCAGCGAGTCCACCTTCGCGATCAGCGTGGACAGCTGCGAAGATATCTTCCTCACGTCGAAGCGTTCGTCCGTGATGCTCTGGCGCAGGGACAGCAGCACCATTGTGTCCTGCTGCAGCAGGGCGGCATTTTGCTGCAATGCTTGGTTGTTCTCCTGCAGCGAAGCCGTGTGCTGCTGCTGGGCCGACTGGATATCCTTCAAGGCGGCGACGACCGGATCCGGTTTCGGTGCGGGTGCGTCCCGGCGCGGAAGCAGTTCGGCCAGACTGCCGATATTCAACGACGAGAAATCGGCCGGCGATGTATAGATGGCCGCCGAGCCGTTGATGGCCAGGGCACACACCGACAGCGCCAGGACCGATTTCCGGCTGGAGCGCTTGATCGGAACTGGAGCTTCCGGTGCGGCGGGTTCGGGCGCTGCGGCTGCGAGCGCGAGCGCTGCCGGGTCGAGTTGTTCGACGAGGCCTTGCGCTTCCAAAGTCGTGGTCATCTGCATTGACCTCATGAGCGAGCAAAAGGAAGCCGACGCCGGAACGTCCTCGCGACGGCTCCTCTACGCAGCACCCACCTACAACTGTCTAAAATTGTAGGCTTTTCGGCTTAATTTCACGTTAGCGGCCGGGCCGCCCGGCAGGCCCGGCCGCCCCGGCCGATTGCGGGGCCCAGGCGATGGAATGAGCAATGGGGCAGCCTGCTCCGAAGCGCGACAAAGCCGCGAGACAACGCCCTCAAAAGGTGTAAGATTCAGCAAAACAGGAGGGAGCGGCATGTTTGAAATCAACGGTTTCGACACGGCAGGCGTCGTCAGCCTCAAGCGGCTGTCACTCGAGGCCGCCCTCAAGAAGGCCAGAGAGCTCGTCGCGGACGGGTGCTGGGACGTTCAGATCGTTGATCCAACCGGCCGGATATACACCTCGTTCGAGGAGCAGGCCGCGTAGCCGCCCCGCCTTCCCTTTTCAGAAATCACCCAGCCGTCGGATCGCGCTTCGCGAACTCCTGGCGTTGCCGTGATCCAAATGAAAACCCCAGCGCCTGGTGGGAAGCGCTGGGGCGTTTTCAAAATATCAATCGGTAAAGCAATGCGGCCTTCATAGCAGCGGCCTCGGAGACCGACTGTGAGCCGGTTCACAGCACGTCGCCGATTTTTCCATATCTGCGACGGTCGCCAGCGCTGGCCGACAACGTAACCGATCCGCTATCCGCCTCGACCGACATTGGACGAGGCGCTGTTCAGCCACCGCTGCGTTGCTTCATCGCTCCAGCCGGGGACCGCGAAGCGCGCCCGCGGATTCACGTCCGCGCCGGAACGATCGACCGCGGGAGAGCGCGGATGATGTGCGCGGGAGCGTTGCGCCGTCGCCGCGTTTGCGGCGGTGCACAGGACGATCAACAGACCCATGGCCAGAACAGAGCGCATCGTATCGGTTCCAATCGAGTAACCCGCTCGGGCTGATGTGATGCGCCAACCGTCCCGCCGCAATCTGACGCGGCATCACAGCTAAGCGATAGATACGCGAGCGCAACGCCCTTGCGGTGGCACGAACCGCCGCTCAACGCCCGCGCGCCGCGCCGTTGCCAATCAACTCATTTGGGAGCACGCTCTCTCCAGGCGCTCAAGACGCCACACAGGGAGAGACACATGAAGGAATCGGGCCTGGATGGCCGCCATCGGGACAAGGATGGCGGGATCAGCAAGAAGCACGGCAACACGCTGGTTGGCACGTTGCGCAAGATCTACGGAAAGGGTTTTGCGGCCGGCTACCCCGATGCGACCCAGCTCAGCGAGGTCCTGGCTCAGCTGAACGAGACGTCGCTGAGCCAGTTGCGCCGCGATCACGACACCGGGCATTTGGGGCACAAGATCGACCACGCCTCGAAGTGACTGATGTCACCTGTCTGATTGACCCGGCTGGATGAAGACGGCGCCAGATCGGCGCATCCGTCCTCACCCCTCGTCCAGCACCTCGAACAACTCTTCAACCCGCTCGAACGGCGCGTCGCGCATCTGGCTGTGATAGACGACGCGATCGCCGTCGCGCTGCAGTGACTTCCCTCTCGACTTCCGCAACCGTCCGGGCAGGAACGTTGCGGCCACCGCCCCGAGGCCGACGTCGAGCCGGATGATGCCCCTTCGCTTGCATTCGAGCCTGAGCTTCGCGGCGGCAAAGAAGTCGCGCGCGACTTTCGGCAGCGGGCCGAAGCGGCGGGAGGTTTCCTCCTCGAGGTCGACGAGGTCGTCCTCGCTGCTGCATCTTGCGGCGCGCGCATAGAGTTCGAGCCGCACGGGCTCGGAATGCACATAGGTCTCGGGCAGCATGTCCGCGACCGGCAGGTTCAGGTCGGGCACCCACACCGCGGCCCGTTCCTCGTCGACCTTCTCCGAAGCCATTTTCAGCAGGTGGCTGTAGAGCACGGGCCCGAACACCTGGACATGGCCGGATTGCTGCTCCGAAAACAGGTCGCCCGCACCTCTGAGATCGAGATCGCGCTCGCTGATGGCAAAGCCGGCGCCCGGCCGGCTGAACTCCTCGAGCACGGCCAGCCGCTTCTCCGACTGCCCGGAATTCGTCTCGGTCAGCAGATGGGCGAACGCGCGGATGCCGCTGCGTCCGACCCGTCCGCGCAGCTGATGCAACTGGGCAAGGCCGAACTTTTCGGGCCAGCAGACCACGATGGTGTTCGCACGCGGAATGTCGAGGCCGCTCTCCACGATGTTGGTCGCGAGCAGGACGTCGGCCCTGCCCTCGACGAAGCTCATCATCCGGTCGTCGATCTCGTCGGCAGCCAATCTGCCGTGCAGACACACGATGCGAAGATCACCGGCCACCGCCTGCACCCGCGCCAGCATCGGATCCAGATCCTGGATGCGCGGACAGATCAGAAAACTCTGGCCATGGCGCCGCTGCTCGCGCAGCAACGCCGACGCAATGGCCGCATCCGACAGCGGCGCAATCCTGGTTGCGACCGGAAGCCGGTGAACCGGCGGCGAGGCGATCACGCTGAGGTCGCGGAATCCGGCAAGGCCCGCGGCGAGCGTGCGCGGGATCGGCGTGGCGCTCATCATCAGCACATGGACATTTTTGGCGAGACTGGAAAGCCTGGCCTTCTCCGCCGCGCCAAAATGCTGCTCCTCGTCGATGATGACGAGGCCGAGATCGTCGAACTTCACGTCCTTGCCGCCGAGCGCCTGCGTTCCGACCACGACCTTGATCCGGCCGCTGCGCAGTCCCTCCCTGGTCGCCCGCAGCTCGGCGCCGGATGTCGCCCGCGACAGGTTCCCCACCTCGATGTCGAACGGGGCGAAGCGCTTCTGGAACGTTGCGACATGCTGCCGAGCCAGCACCGTCGTCGGCACCGCGATCGCCACCTGCTTGCCCGACAGCACCACAGCGGCAGCCGCCCGCAGCGCCACCTCGGTCTTGCCAAATCCCACGTCGCCACAGATCACCCGGTCCATCGGATGGCCGGATGCGAGATCCTCCAGCACGTCGCGGATCGCCTTCGCCTGGTCGACCGTCGTGAAATAAGGAAAGCGCGCGACGAATTTCTCATAGGCCGATCCCGGCGGAACCAGCTTGTCGGCGCGCCGCCTGCGGCGCTGGCTGATGTGCTTGGCCAGCACCTTGCCGGCGATCTGGATTTCGCGCTCGGCCTCGGTGCGGCGGGCCCACCATGAGCTGCCGTCCGCCTTGTCGAGCGCCAGCTTGCCGGGCTCGGTTGCGTAAGGCCACATCAGCGCCAGATCGGGCGGCGGCACGAGAACCGCATTGTCGCCTGCGAACACCAGGCGGATCATCTCGCGCAGTGCGCCGCCGCCCGTGTTCACGGTCTGCAGGCCATCGAGCACGGCAAGGCCGCGCTGGAGATGCACGACCACCGTGCCCTGCTCGGGCACGTCGGCATGGTCGAAGGCCGCGCTCCAGGCCCGCGCCATCGGCTGCGCATGATGCGCCCGGCTGCCGAGCACGTCGGGCGCCGTCACGACAACGAGCGACTTTTTCCCCGGGACGACGAAGCCCGCATCGAGATCGGCCAGAAGCGCCGCCTCGCCGCTCCGCCCGCGCGCAGCCTCGTCCCAATCCTCGCAGCGCTGCGCCTTGACGCCGCCCATCCGCTCCATCACGCGCAGGTCGTCCTCCTGCGCCGCGACCAGGATCAGCCGCGAGCCGGCCCGGCGCGTCTCCTCGACAAAGGCACGCAGCGCCTTCCTGGAGGAGGTCAGCTTCGAAAACTCCGGGATGGGCTGGAACGACGCTGTCCGCGGCAACACCTTCATGCCCCTGGAGAGCTGCTTCCAGTCGCGCCGTCCGATGTATTCGCGTTCTCTCTCCGCGCGAGGCGCGGCCTCCTCGATCGTGCTGAGCCAGCCGTCGACATGCAACGGGACCCCTGCATCGGCGATCCATTTGGCGCGCCCGCAATAGTCGAACAGCGTCGCGCGCTTGCCGCGTTTGCCGGCGAAGGCCAGCCGCTCCGACATGGGATCGACCAGAAGCTCGCTGGTCTCGAAGATGATGTCGTGCTCTTTCGGATCGAACGCCACGATCCGGCTGATGGCGCGGCCTGAATGCTCGATCCGGAACGGCCCCAGCGCGCCCGCGGGAAATATCTCGAAGGTCTGTCCGTGAAACAGGGCTCCGCCCGGATAATCCGGCTCGTCCTCGAGATCGTATCCCAGCTCTTCGAGGCGCCCGCGCAGGTCCCGCTCGGAAAACGCGCCGCCCACCTTCAGGCTCACGCTCAGGCGCGACAGGCTCGCAGGCGGCGGCAGGCGCTCCATCACGGCTTCCGCCGTCGAGACCAGAAAGAGCGGCTTCCTGGATTTCGCGAGGCGTCGCAGCACCGAGGCTCTGCGCCCTGCCAGTTCGTGCGACGGCTCGAGCTGATCGAACGGCAAAGTGTTCAATCGCGGAAACACCAGGACCTCGCAGGCGGGATCGAGCGCGTGAATGACGCTACCGAGCCGCTCCGCCCTGTTCTCGCTCTCGGCGAGAAAAACGATGCCGCTGCGTCCGGACTGCTTCCATTGTGCAAGCAGATGCAGAGCCATCGAACCGAGGGGCGATGAAGACGAGATCGTGGCGCGCTGCGATCCTTTGCCCTTCTTTGGCGATGTCTTGGTCGCCTTCGCCTTTTTGGAAAGCCTCACTTGAATCCGTCTCTGGTCGTAAACTGTCACCCACCGAACACGAGCCGCCTCATTGTCGATTCGGCGGTTCGCCGCCATCCATATGGGATTTGCCCTGCCAACGCACGCCTCGTGGCAACGTTCGGAGCGCCATCGCGCTCCCGAAATCTTTGGCTGTGGATCGGAACTCGCCGCTTCCGAAGCATTCAACGCGGCGTGGGACCTGCTTCTCTGGATGCACGGGCTGCTGCGATCGAGGACGCGCTGCTCGCATGTCCAGCACGAAAAACCCCAGCGCTTGGACGCTGGGGCGTTTCGTTCAAAATGAAATGGTCAAGCAATACGCTTTCATAGCAGCGAATGTGTCGCGTGCTTGTGAACTGGTTCACACGCGCTGTTGGTTGTTGGCGCGGCCCGATCATGCCGGAACGGGGTACCGCACCTCCGGTTTGAGCCTGCGCGCGCCGCGGGCTAGGATGCCTTCTTTTACGGAGGCTCATTTGAAACCATTCATTTTCGTCGCCGCCATTGCACTCCTTGCGGCGTCCCCTGCCCGCTCGCAGCCGCTGGTCGATCCCAACAAGGTTGCTCCCGAATTCCGCGAGGCAGCCGAGAAGCGCCGGGCCGAGCAGTTGCGGCAGCGTGAATGCGCGCTGAAGGCCGATCTCGACAAGGTGCTGCCCAGGGATCGCACCGCGTATCTGAACCATTGCCTCGACACGCTCGCAGCCAGGCAATAGCGGCTGGTCGGGCAGCTCTAACGACCTGAGCCTGTTGACGACCTCTGCCTGCCGCCAGTCGCGGCGGGCCGATGACGCCCGGCCGCATCTTGCGAGCATCGCCGTCGTGCGCACGACATCGGCTGCGACAAGACCTCCGGTGAATTCACCAAGGCCTTCAGGCTTTCTTCAGACATTTGGGATCACCTGACGATCCATTCCCATCGGTCATTGTCGGTCGCGCATGAGTTTCGTCCAGATTCAGTGCACGCGCTGCAAGTCCGTGTTCCGCGATCGCGCCGGACGGTTGCAGGACGGCTATTCCAGGCAATGTCCGAGTTGCGAGGTGGTGCTGTTCTTCGCCGAGGATTCGCAGCACCCCTTCGTCAAGCGCGCGATGCGCAACGCGCGCAAGGCGCGCAAGGAGCAGCGCGAGGCCGAGGCGGTAAGGCGCGTCGCGCCGGAGCCGCGCGCGGCGCGCTCGAGGTCATTCGCCGGGCGGGACCGTTCGGTGGATCGGGAAGACTAGAGCCGTTGTCCGTTCCGATAGAATCGGAACGGGGCCCTGGATTCCTATTTTGACGCATTGTCTTGACGCCAACCGGTATCCACTTCGCGAGAACGCGAACTCAGCCGCGCCGCCGCGGCTTCCTCGGAAACAGGCGGTCGCGGATATAGCGCGAGGTCGGGGTCAGGCGGATGCCGCGCGGCTTCTGCCAGGCGGCGCGGTCGATCTCCTTCTTGTCGCCGATCGCGAGCCTGCCCTTGGCGCCCTTGGCGATGAAGATCGCATCGCTCATCTTGCGACCGGAGCGCTTGTTCCTGGCCTTCACTTCCTTCCAGAGGCTGATCCGGCCGAGCTTCAGCTTGGGCAGCTCCTCCTTGATCTCGCGCCGCAGGCAGTCCTTCTCGGACTCGCGCGCGCGCTTGCGGCCGCCCGGGAACATCCACAGGCCGTCCGACCGGCGTCTGACCAACAATACCTTGCCGCGCTTGGCGGCAACCAGCTTGGAAGACTTCGCCATTGCTGCCGTAATCGAAAATAGAATCGTCCCAATCGTAACTTGTCTAGTCGGATAGACAAGTTCGGGACGCGCCTTGATCACAGGCCGCGGGCCTTCAGGCCAGCTGCGACACGGCGTTCAGATCGCGCCGTTCGAGGACGCAAGATCAGCCTTCGCTCGCCTTCGCGCCCGCCCCCGCCCGGTCCTCCGTCCTGATCCAGGCCATCATCATCTCCCAGGCCACCGACAGGATGATCGGCCCGATGAACAGGCCGACGATACCATGGGCGAGCGTGCCGCCGATCACGCCGACGAAGATCACGATGGTCGGCGTGGTCAGGCCGCGCCCCATCACGAGCGGCTTCAACATGGTGTCGATGAAACCGACCAGGACGAGAAACACCGTGAGCAGCAGCGCCGTGGTGACGTCCTTGGCGGTCCAGATCCAGATGATCACCGGCAGCAGCACGAGGAAGGCGCCGATCTGCACGATCGAGAGCAGCAGCACGATGAAGGCGAGAAGGCCGGCGCTCGGAACGGCTGCGAGCTTGAAGCCGATGCCGGCGAGCAGTGCCTGCACGATCGCGACGCCGATCACCCCTTGCGCCACGGCGCGGATGGTCGCGCCGGCAAGCCCCAGGAAATGCTCGCTCTGCTCGGGCACGATGCGAAACAGGAAGCCGCGGCTGGCCGCGACCAGCCTCGGCCCATGCGGGAACAGGAAGCCCGCGACGAACACCGAGACCAGAAACTGGAGCGTGCCGACGCCGGCATCGCCCGCGAACGACAGCAGCGGTCCTGCCAGCGGCTGGAGATAGGGCGCCACTTCGCGCAACACCGCGCGGATGTTGGTGTAGGCCTGGTCCCAGAGGTCGTAGAGCCACGGGCCGACGAGCGGCCACGACTTGAGCTGCTCCGGCGCCGACTGGAGCGCGAGATCGCCGGTGCCGAGTTGGTGCGCCAGCTCGCGCACGCCGTCCACCGCGCTGATACCGAGCCAGGTTGCAGGGCCGATGACGATGCCGAGCGTGATCAAGGTGAGGATCGCTGCGGCGGTCTTGGGCCGACCGCCGAGGATCTTGGCGACCCAGCTGAAGGCCGGATAGAACGCGACCGCGAGCACGCCGCTCCAGGCCAGGATCGGCACGAACGGGCGGATGATCAGGAAGGTCCAGATGATCAGCAGGGCGAGCAGGCCGAGCCGGATCACGAGCTGGATGATGTCCTCTCCCGTCAGGAGCTGACGGAGGCTTTTCACGGGCACGACTTTCTTTGCGGCATCGACGCTGGTTCCGGCACATGCACGGGCAAGCCGTTATTGCCAGCCCCGCATCCGGCGTCAAGACGAGGCGGGCTCCCGCTCCGGCTTGACCGGACCGAGGGCTGATCCTGCGGCTAGAAGTGGTAGTTCACGCCGACCGTTCCGGTCTGGATGTTCAGCTTCACATTGGCCGGCGTGGCCGCCAGGTTGCCTGATGTCACCGGCTGCTCGGTGATCGCGGCGAAGCCCATGTAGTTGTACTCGGCCCTCACCGACCAGTTCGGCATGAACATCCATTCGACGCCGCCGCCGGCGAGCCAGCCGGTGCGGTTGAAGCTGCCCGAGGCAGAACCGGCGAGCGCGCCGGCAAGGCCATTATTGGCATTGTACTTGTCGCGGGTGAAGGCCGCACCGCCCTTGGCGTAGAGCAGCACGCGGTCGAAGGCGACGCCGAACCGGCCGGCGACCGTGGCGATGTAGTCGTTCTTGAGCGACAAGGTGAAGCCGGCGCCGCCGCCGAACGGACCGCCGGCGTTCAGCGTGACGCTGGACCAGGCGCCCGTGCCCTCGAGGCCCACCACGACATTGCCGATCTGGTAGTTGCCGCCGATCTGGCCGCCGACGATGCCGCCGCTGGCGGTGACGGAGGTCCAGACCGCGGTCGGATCGGTCGGGTCGATGCCTGTCCACTTGCTCCAGGCGCCGCCGCCGTGGGCGCCGATATAGAAGCCGGTCCAGGTGAAGATCGCAGCCCGCACCGGCGCCTTCACCGGCGCAGGCGCGATGATATCCGCAGCGAATGCCGGCGTTGCCAGCGACAGCAGCGCGGCCGTCAAAACGAGCTTTGTCCCCATCATCTCACCCCCGCTTGCGCGCCTCCCGACCGAGGCGACTGGGTGAAATCTAGCTGCCGGACCAGGCGCGCGCTTGGACCTGTCGGCGGCGCGATTTGGACTGACCGGCGCTCCGAACACCCGGAACATCCTGCACTGGCTCGGAGCGGAGCCCGGTTTGGCTAACGGCGATTAACCGGATTTCGTTGCCCCAGTTTACGCCGATGCAAAGACCCGCTCCTACCGTGCACCGAGGTCCCAAGAAAACATTCCGTGCAAATGGCCAACAGCATCTGGACGATCGAAGAATTCACCTGCACCGGTTGCAGCATGAACTACACCGCGACCAGGGAAGAGCACAGCGAAGCGCATTCCGGCAGCTTCAAATGCAAAATCTGCAGCGGCGTGGTGCACGCATGGTCCGGCAAGCATCACTTCTTCGGCTGGCAAGCCGTGAAGTCGAAGCCGCCGGTATTCGGCCGGCGCTGGGCGGGCGTAGGTTGGTAGACGGACGCTGACGAGCGAGCGGGCCGCGCGGCGGGTTTGGCCGCGATACCGGTCATCGATTGCGTATGGTTGGCGCAGAGAGAAGCATCGTCAGTCGATAGTCGGGCCAGCCCGCAAGAGACAGCGACACCTGCTGATAGCGCAGCAGTCCCATGGTCGGATGATCGAACGCACGTTCGCCCCCTTCGCGTGCCAAAACCCCCTGCGTCTCCCAGCAGCGCTCGAAGTCCGAGCTTCCAATTCTCAGTTCGTCTACGAGCCGGCGAATATCCGGATCGTCGGCGTTGCCCATCACCGCGGCGCGGAACTCTGCGACGACGCGATGCGCACGGGACGTCCAGTCCAGGATCAGAGTTCGCGCCTCAGGCCGGAGGAAGATGTAGCGCAGAAGGTTTTTTTCGCCGTTAGCATCGAGCCATCCCGCAAACAGTCGGGACGCTTTCGCGTTCCAACGGCGCGCGCTCCATGTGCGATCGAGGATGTAGGCGGGACCATCGATCGCATCGACGCAGGCCAGTACCCCCTCAGGTGGATCATCCCTGTTGCCCGGCCGTTCGGGATCGCGCTTGCCCGCGAGCTCGAACAGATAGCCGCGCTCGGCTCGTGACAGTCGCAATCCGCGTGCGAGGCGCGCAAGTGTCGAAGCAGAGACGGACACATCGCGCCCCTGCTCGATCCATGTGTACCAGGTGGCGCTCAATCCGCAGAGCTGAGCGACCTCCTCGCGCCGGAGGCCGGGCGTGCGCCGTCGTGGTCCGGCGGCGAGACCGAATTCCGCCGGAGACTGGCGCTCCCGGAGCGCCCGCAAGAACGCGCTGAGCGAGAGTGCCGGAGCGATCGGATCCTGTCCTTTCATGGTGGTCTTTATACCAGGATAAAGTGCATCCTTAAACCGGTACATTCGACATGTTAGTTTCGGCCTCGGCTTCGTCGCTACGCAAAGGACGGACGGGAATGGGCAAGCAATTCGCAAGGATCGAGCCAGAGCACAGGGCTTTCATCGAGCGGCAGAAGATCTTCTTCGTCGCCAGCGCCCCGCCGAAGGGACGCATCAACGTCTCGCCCAAGGGCCTGTCCTCATTCCGGGTGCTCGGAGAAACTGACGTCGCCTACCTCGATTGCACTGGCAGCGGCAGCGAGACCCGCGCGCACTTGGTCGCCTCGAACGACAAGCGGCTAACCATCATGTTTTGCGCCTTCGATGGCGATCCGATGATCCTGCGGCTCTATGGTCAGGGTCGATCGCTGATGCGCGGCACGCCGGAGTACGCCGATCTCGTTCCGAAGTTCGAGGAAGTTGCAGGCGCCCGCCAAATCGTACGCCTCTCGATTGACCTCGTGCAGACGTCGTGCGGTCTGGGCGTGCCGCTGTTCGACTACAAGCAAGAGCGTGGCAACCTCGTGCGCTACTGGACGGCGCAGGGCGTCAACAATCTGCGAAAATACTGGGGCCTGAAGAACATGAAGAGCATCGACGGCCTGCCGACCGACTTTGCCCCCGACAGCATGGCTCCGCCACGCTGACAGACCAAGATTGCGTTCCCCCACACCTCCGTCATTGCGAGCGCAGCGAAGCAATCCAGAATCGTTCCGCGCGTGACAGCCTGGATTGTTTCGCTGCGCTCGCAATGACGAGTCTGTTGAAGCATGGTTGCGATCTCTGCCACGTCGCCCTGGCGAAGGCCGGGCCCATTACCCCGGTCAAGGCCGCCTGCCAGAACAGCGGCTTCTGCTCAGCTGCGACACGGCTTAAACTCCCCTTCCCCGCAACTGAAGCCGCCACGCAATGACCGCACCTTTCGTTCCCCAGATCGCCCTCTATCGCAACTGGCTCGCCGAGCAGCGCGGCCTCACCTTCGGCAGCTACGAAGACATGCGGCAATGGTCGGTGCGCGATCTCGACGGCTTCTGGCGCAGCATCTGGGACTATTATGATCTGCAATCGCCGACGCCGTTCGCTGCCGTGATCACCGAGCGCAAGATGCCCGGCGCGGTCTGGTTTCCAGGCGCGCAGGTGAACTACGCGCGTCAGGTATTCCGGCATGTCGAAGCCGCCGACGCCGCCGGCCTGCCCGCGATCGTCAGCGGCGGCGAGGACGGCAAGCTGAGGGAAACGAGCTGGCCGGAGCTGCGGCGCAAGGCGGCCGCGCTCGCGCTGCATCTGAAGGATAACGGTATCAAGCCCGGCGACCGCGTCGCGGCCTATCTGCCCAACATTCCCGAGACCATCATCGCGTTCCTCGCGACCGCCAGCATCGGCGCGGTCTGGAGCGTCTGCGCACCCGACATGGCCGCGCCCGCCGTGATCGACCGCTTCAAGCAGATCGAACCCAAAGTGCTGATCGCCTGCGACGCCGTCACCTATGCCGGCCGGCGGCACGACCGGCGCGACGTCGTCGCCGAACTGCGGCGATCGCTGCCCACGGTCGCGCATGTCATCCTGCACAGCGAGGCCGGTGCGCCTGCCGCGCCGGATGCCCTGCTCTCCGATATTGTCGCCAGGACAAGCGCCGCGATTGACACGTTCGAGCCGGCCTGGCTGCCGTTCGATCATCCGCTCTGGATCGTCTATTCCAGCGGCACCACCGGCCTGCCCAAGCCGATCGTGCACGGCCATGGCGGCATCGTCATCGTGGTGCTGGCGCTGCTCGGCCTGCACAACGACATCGGCTGCTCCTATCACCAAAATTCTTTCGGCGAGCGCTATCACTGGTACTCTTCGACCGGCTGGATCATGTGGAATTCGCAAGTCGGCGGCCTGCTCGGCGGCGCCACCTGCTGCATCTTCGACGGCAGCCCCGGCGGCGCCAAGGACAAGCCGGACTGGACCACGCTGTGGCGCTTCGTGGCGCAATCGAAAGCGACCTTCTTCGGCGCGGGCGCGGCGTTCTTCGCCAACTGCGCCAAGGCCGAAATCGATCTTGCCGCCGCGGGCGATCTGTCGCGGCTGCGCTGCCTCGGCTCGACCGGATCGCCGCTCAGCGCCGACACGCAAGCCTGGTTCAACGACCGCTTCGCCGCACTGTCGAAGACCAATGGCAGCAAGGCGCAGGCCGACATCTGGTGGGCGAACATTTCCGGCGGCACCGATTTCGCCGGCGCCTTCATCGGCGGCAACCGCGAATTGCCACAAACGCCCGGCGCGATGCAGTGTCGCCTGCTCGGCGCCGCCGTCGAAGCCTTCAGCGAACAGGGCCGCGCCGTCACGGACGAGGTCGGCGAGCTCGTCTGCACCGAGCCGATGCCGTCGATGCCGCTCTACTTCTGGAACGACAAGGACGGCGTGCGTTACCGCTCCAGCTATTTCGAGACCTATCCGGACAATTTCGACGGCAGCGGCCGCGGCCCCGTGTGGCGGCACGGCGACTGGCTCAAGATCAATCCGGACGGCTCCTGCATCATCTACGGCCGCAGCGATGCCACCATCAACCGGCACGGCCTGCGCATGGGCACGAGCGAACTCTATTCCGCGATCGAAGCCTTGCCGGAGGTGCTGGACTCCCTCGTCGTCGACCTCGAATATCTCGGCCGCGACAGCTACATGCCGCTGTTCGTGGTGCTTCGCGAAGGCGTCGCGCTCGACGCCGCGATGCAGGAGAAGATCAACAAGGCGATCGAGGCCGGTCTCTCCCGGCGCTTCCTGCCGAACGAGATCTTCGCCGTCGCCGAGATCCCGCGCACGCTGTCGGGCAAGAAGCAGGAGCTGCCGATCAAGAAGCTGCTGCTCGGCCAGCCCGTCGAGAAGGTCATCAACAAGGAGGCGATGGCCAACCCTGGCTGCCTCGACTGGTATCTCGCCTTCGCGCGCGACTACCTGGCGCGAAGCGCTGCGTAGCTGCGATCAGCCTCCGCCGAAATTGGAGGGATCGAGATTCCTGTTCTCCGACGGCGGGATCGGCGGCCACCCGGGAAATTTGTACCAGCCGGGCGGCACCGGCGCGTCCTCGGCCGGACGGACGACCACGGGGTGGTGCGGGCGGGCGTGGTGAGCCGGCGCGGCGGCGGCAGCCGAACATGCCGACATCAAGAGGATCACAACCGGGATAAACCGCATCGCATGGGCTCCAAACGTCCACCCGGGCTGACATGTGGTGCGGGAACCATGCTGTGCCCACGCATAAGCGACGTCACGACCGGTCACAACGGCGGCACCGCGACATACGGACGATCAGCCCAATTGCGCCGATGCCGTTTGCACTCCGTTCACCGATCGCCGCTAGATCAGGACGAATCCACAGCGACGAACCGCGGAAATGGCCGACCTCAACGCCGTCCTCACCAGGCTCAACGATCGTCTGCTCCGCCTCGAGGGCGAGCTGTTCGTGCTGCGCTCGCTGGCGCGCGCAACCCTGACGGCCGGCGACGACCATGCGGCGCGGATGCGCAAGCTGGTCGAGGCGGCCAAGGTCGCGCTCGACGACGAGGCGAAGCGAGAGCTCGACAAGCCAACGCGAAAATATGTCGATGCGGCCACCGCACTCGTGGAGGAATTGCTGGCGGAGCCGACCCCGGCGCGGCCATTGTTCACCGTCATCGACGGCGGCCGGCGCGACTGAGCGCGTCAGATCAAACGTGTCGTATCGGCATCGTTGGAGCCAGCCTTCAGCCGGCTGAGACCTGCCTCGATGATCGCGATCTCCTCGTCGATCTGACCGATCGGCAGGCTGAAATCATAGCCCGACCTGCTCTTCAGATCGACCGCGAGCCGCTGCCTGTGCATCATCAGCTCGTCGAGGCCGCGCCTGTTCTTCAGTCGGACATAGATGTCGACGATCTGCTCAATCGCGCTCGGCATGAAATCGGTCCCGGCGAAAAAGGCCCGCGCGGCGCACCCACGCCGGCGGGACATTTTCGGTGTCGCGGTACGCATTACAAATCCGCGACGGATTCGTCGATACGCCAGGCAGGTTGAGAACGCGTTACCGTCAGATGATTTTGCGACGCGCGGCATGAAAAGGCCGCTGGCGATCAGGCCAGCGGCCAAAGCCGGGTTCGAAAATGGATCCGGATCAAATGTCGCCAGCCCCGGTATCGCCATTCTAACGGCGGGATGGATTCTTTCTGTTCGAAATGAAACACAGGAACCGTCACATCATCATTTGCCGCTCGACCGTGGCCGTGCGGCAACGCTAGTCGGTGACGCAGAAGTACGTCCGCGGCAGTCGGCGATAGGCGCTGTAGCGATAATGCGGCCGGTAGGCGTAGCCGCGATAGAGCGCCGGCGGTTCCTCGCCGTAATAGGCGCCATCATAGAAATTATAGACCGGTCCCCCCGCGCAACGATAAGCGTCCCAGGTCGGCCCGATGAACGGCGCGACGCCGATCTCGGGCGGGACCGCCGGGTACGGCCCGCCGGCATGGCCCGGGGTGACCGCAATCAGTGTCGCAAGAAGGATGAACCAGGCGCTGCGCATGCGCTCGCTCCGAGCCGGTGCAATGCGCGCATGCAAGCACCGGAACGGCCGGCCGCGCAATCGCGGAATTCACCGTCTCCTGCGCCCGGCGCATTGTTGATAACCGGCAGAAACGGCCCGCAGATGGTGACACGGCGCCCGGACGTGTTATCGGGGGTATGACGCAGTTGCGAGACGGATCGGACACACATGCGCATTACCCTCGTCGGCTCCCGCCATTTCGGCGTGACCACCCTGAACATGCTCCGGGAGCACAGCGTGTCGATCGCGCGGGTCGTGGTGGCCGATGCCGAGGACCGCCTTGCTGCGACCGCCAGGGCGGCCGGCATCGAGGTGGTGGTGCAGGCCAATCCGAAGCTGGTGGTTGCCTCCGAGATCGCGCCCGACACCGATTTGATCATCACCGCGCACAGCCATGCCCGGATCGGGAAGGACGCGCTCGCCGCGGCCCGGTTCGGCGGGATCGGCTATCACCCCTCGCTGCTGCCGCGCCACCGCGGCAAGGCCGCCGTGGAATGGACCATCAAGGAAGGCGATCCGATCGCCGGCGGCACGATCTATCATCTCGCCGATCGCATGGATGCCGGCGCCATCGCCGCGCAGGACTGGTGCTTCGTCAAGAAGGGCGAGACCGCCCGCGAGCTCTGGGAGCGCGCGCTCGCCCCGCTCGGGCTCAAACTGCTGGCCGACGTGATCGATTACGTCAAAGTCCACAAGGCACTGCCGGCCAAGGTTCAGGACGAGCAGTTCGCGACTTCCGCGCCGAGTCTGTCCTGACGTTTACCCTTAACGTGAAGCCGCATTGATTCTGCTTGAAAAATCGGAGCCAAAAACACAAATAAACCATTGTTTCCACAGGAACAATTTTCGATTTGGCATTGCAACAAATTTCCGTCACATTTCGTCCGAATAAGCGTCAGGATATCAGACAAATTCAAGGACGGAATTCATGCGTTTTGGTCGCATCGCGGCGTTCTGTGCCGCTTCAGTTTTCGCCGGCACCCTCGCCGCCACCGCCTTCGCCCAGACCCCCTATGACGGCAACTGGCAGGTCACCATCGTGACCAAGTCCGGTTCCTGCGAGCCGACCGCAAGCTCCATGCTGACAGTCGCCGACGGCAAGATCACCGCGCCCGGCGCTAACGTTTCCGGCACCATCGGCAGCGGGGGACTTGTGAAAGTTTCGATCAATGGTGCATATGCCAACGGTCAACTCAGCGGCAACGCCGGATCGGGGAAGTGGAATGGAGCATCTGCAGGCATACCGTGCAGCGGGCGGTGGGAAGCATCGCGCCAATAAACCAATCGAGACTCGCGCCGGAGGCCGGCGGCTGCTGATCGCGGCCGCCGTTTTGCTTGCGGCAGCGTTCGCGAACACTGAAAGCAAGGCCCAGTCCGGCCCGTTTGCCCCGCTCGCGGGCAGCTGGAGCGGCGGCGGGATCGTCACCCTGGATGACGGCTCCACCGAACGCATCCGTTGCCGGGCCAAATATGCTCCGATCGGGCCCACCATGGAGATGTCGCTGACCTGTGCCAGCGACGCCTACAAGTTCAACCTCGCCGCCAACGTCCGGTCCGAAGGCAGCGCCATTACCGGCGGTTGGAGCGAGGCCAGCCGTAACATCAGCGGCTCGCTCCAGGGCCGCGGTGGCGGTGGAAGTTTCGAGGTGGTCGCCAGCGCCGCTGGTTTCAACGCAAACATCTCGCTGCGGACCTCCGGCAACAAGCAGACGGTCACGATGCGCGCGGACAGCCAGTTCCGCGGCGCCAACATCTCGATGTCGCGCTAAGCCAGTACGACGACACGACAATCGATCCGGCGCCCGCGCCGGATCGATTTTTTTATGCGCTGGGAACGAACGCCGTCACCTCGATCTCGACCTTGGCCCGGTCGTCGACGAGGCCTCCGATGTAGAGCAGCGTCGAAGGCGGGAAATTGCGGCCCAGCGTCTCCTTCCAGGCCGCGCCGATGCCGGCGCCTGCGGCCTCATATTCGCTGCGGCTGGTCAGGTACCAGGTTAGGCGGACGATGTGCTCGGGGCCGGCGCCGGCCTCGCCCAGCAGCTTGATGATCCGCTTCAGCGCGGTTGCGACCTGGCCCGCCATGTCAGGGGCGTATTCGCCCGCCTCGTCGCCGCCGGTCTGCCCGGCCAGCACCACCCAGCGGCCCGGCCCCTCGACCACGACGCCATGGGAAAAGCCGCGCGGTTTCTTCCACTCGGCCGGCTGCAGGATACGCATGAGCTGTTTCTCCCATTTCGCTCGTTGGCCCTCCCTTAGCACGCACCCGTGCATCGCTGCATCCGCAGTTTTGGCCGTTGTAAACCGTATTGATGTCGCGGATACCAGCCTGCCCTCCAACGCCCTTTCCTTCCGCATCGCGCGCCAATGACCACTCCTCCGTCCAAAACGATGGCTGCATTGTGGATGGCCGGGTGGCTGTCGCTGACCCTGGTGATGGCGGTCGCGGGACGCGAGGCCGTGCGCGAGATGAACGTCTTCCAGGTGATGGAGGTTCGCTCGCTGCTCGGCCTCTGCATGCTGTATCCGATGATCCGGCGCGCCGGCGGATTCGGGACGCTCAGGACGAGGCGCCTGCCGCAGCACATCGCGCGCAATCTGATCCACTACGTCTCGCAGCTCGGCTGGTTCTTCGCGCTGACGCTGATTCCGATCGGCCAGGTGGTGGCAATCGAGTTCACGATGCCGATCTGGACGGCGATCCTCGCCGCGAGCTTTCTGTCGGAGCGCATGACCTCGTGGAAGATCGCTGCGATCGTGCTCGGCCTCGTCGGCGTGATCGTCATCGTGCGGCCCGCGACCGGCGAGATCAATCAGGGCCAGTTGATCGCGCTCGGCGCCGCGGTCGGGTTCGGCGTGTCCATGGCGTTGGTGAAATCGCTCACCCGGACCGAGAGCGCGCTGGCGGTCCTGTTCTGGATGCTGGTCGTGCAGTCGGTCGCAGGCTTCCTGCCGACGCTCTATGTCTGGGCCTGGCCGCCCACTTATGTCTGGGGTTGGGTGGCGGTGATCTCGGTCTGCGGCACGTTCGCGCATTATTGCCTCGCCAGCGCCATGCGCTACGCGGACGCGACGGTGGTGGTTCCGATGGACTTCCTGCGGGTTCCTCTCACCGCGACGGCCGGCTGGCTGCTGTATTCAGAACGGCTCGACGGCTGGACCGTGCTCGGGGCGGCGCTGATCCTGTTCGGCAACCTCCTGAATCTGAAGCCGGCGGCCCAGATTCCGGCCCGCGCGCAGTGAACCGGCGCGCGGCCTCGCGCGACAAAAACAAAGTGGTCGAACGTGATCTGGATCACGTTAGAAGGGGCATTCCATCGTGCACATTCGGCCGCGAAGCAGTGGGTTGGGCGAACCGTCGTTTCGCTAGCGCGAAGCCGGGCATTTTCGTGTAGGTTCGTCGCCAATTTGTTGCTGCCTGCAATTCGATTCTGGGGATTTCAGATGCGCTATCTCACCCTCATCGCCTCGCTGATGTGCATGGCACTGTCGGTCAGTGCCGCGAAGGCGGACCGCCGTGTTGCTTTCGTCGTCGGCAACGGTTCCTACAAGAACGTCGCGCAATTGCCGAACCCGCCGATCGACGCCAAGGCGATGGCGGCGACGCTGCGCAATGTCGGCTTCGACGTGATCGAAGGGTCCAATCTCAGCCGCGACCAGATGACGGAAAAGCTGCTCGACTTCGGCCGCAAGGCGCAGGGCTCCGACATCGCATTGTTCTACTATGCCGGTCACGGCATCGCCGTCGGCGGCACCAACTACCTGCTGCCGGTTGACGCCGACATCAAGTCGGAGATGGACGTCAAGCTGGGCGCTGCGATCAACATCGACCTGACACTCGAGCAGACCATGGGCGATGCCAAGGTCAAGCTCGTCTTCCTCGATGCCTGCCGCGACAATCCGTTCGCCGCCAAGATCAAGTCGAACTCCGCGACCCGCAGCGTCAACGTGCAGAGCGGCCTTGCCGAGATGAAGTCCGGCGAAGGCACGCTGATCGCGTTCGCAACCGGCCCCGGCCAGACCGCGCTCGACGGCCAGGAGGGCAACAACAGCCCGTTCACCCGCGCGCTGATCGACAACATCACCAAGCCCGGCATCGAGATCCAGCAGGCGATGACGTCGGTGCGCGCCCAGGTCAACGAAGAGACCCACAAGGGCCAGCTTCCCTGGGGCCACACCAACCTGATCGGCGCCGTCTATCTCAACCAGGCCCCGACCACCCAGGTTGCCAACGCGGCGCCGACGGCGGCTGGCAGCGTGCCGGCGGCGACTGGCGGCTCGGACGGCGTCGAACTCGAATACTGGCGCTCGGTGAAGGAGTCCAACAAGCCGGAAGAGCTCAACGCCTACCTCTCGGCCTATCCGAACGGCCAGTTCAAGGCCCTGGCGTTGGCGCGGCTTGCCGCGATCAAGAGCGGCCCCTCGACCGCGACGCGCACCCTCAACGCCGGCGTCGATCCTGCGACCTTCACCGATGAGGCCACTCAGATTACCGAGGACCAGATCGGCCTCGACAAGAACCAGCGCCGCGACGTGCAGCGTCGCCTCACCGGCCTCGGCTTCGACACCAAGCAGACTGGCGTGTTCAGCGACGAGACCCGGACCGTGCTCAAGCGCTGGCAGGCCGCGCGCGGCTATCCTTCGTCAGGTTACCTCAACAAGCTCCAGCACAAGGCGCTGCTCTCGGAGGTCGTGGCCGCTCCGCCGACTGCGAGCGACAACAGCCAGAAGGCGGCCCGGCGCGCCAGCGCCCCCGCGGCCAGCAGCGCACCGGCGCCGGCTCCCCAACGCAGCAACCCCGGCGATGCGGCCGGCGCGGCCTTCGTCGGCGGCGTCGTCGGCGGCATGATGGGCGGCATGTTCCGCCGCTGAGGCCAGATCAAACCCCAAACACAAAAGCCCGGCTCGCGCCGGGCTTTTTCGTTGGGGCAACCTGGAAAGACTACGCGCTACTTCCCCGCCGCCTTCCGCAGCGCCTCGTTGATGCGGTCCTGCCAGCCCGGACCGCCCTCCTGGAAGAACTCCAGCACGTCCTGGTCGATGCGCAGCGTGACCTGCTCCTTGATCCCAGGTGCCACGTTCTGCTTCGGCGGCGCCGCGGCGACCTTGGCCGTCACCTTCTTGAACGCCGCCTCGGCCTCGGTCCTGGCATCGCCAAGCGTGCGCGGCCGCCTCGGTAGATCCGCCATGTCCTAGATTCCCTCAAACAGAGCCGTCGAAAGATACCGCTCGGAGAAGGACGGTACCACCGCCAGGATGGTTTTTCCCGCAGCTTCCGGCCGCTTGCCGATCTGGAGCGCCGCGGCGATCGCAGCACCCGAGGAGATACCGCCCGGAATGCCCTCGTGCCGCGCCAATGCGCGCGAGGTCTCGATCGCCGTGGTCGAGTTGATTTTGACGATCTCGTCGATCACGGAGCGATCGAGGATATCAGGGACGAAGCCCGCGCCGATGCCCTGGATCTTGTGCGGCGTATGCTGTCCCCCTGATAGCACCGGGCTCTCCTCCGGCTCGACCGCCACCACCCGCAACGAGGCCTTGCGCGGCTTGAGCACCTGGCCGACGCCGGTGATCGTGCCGCCGGTGCCGACGCCTGCAACGAAGAAATCGATGTTGCCGCCGGTGTCGTTCCAGATCTCCTCCGCGGTGGTGCGGCGGTGCACCTCGGGATTGGCGAGGTTCTTGAACTGCTGCGGCATCACCGAGTTCGGCGTCGTCTTCACCAGCTCCTCGGCGGCGGCGATCGCGCCCTTCATGCCTTGTGCGGCCGGCGTCAGCACCAGCTCCGCGCCGAGAAAGGCCAGCATCTTGCGCCGTTCGATCGACATCGATTCCGGCATCACGAGCTTGAGCCGGTAGCCGCGCGAGGCGGCGACGAAGGCGAGCGCGATGCCGGTATTGCCGGAGGTCGGTTCGATCAGCACGGTATCCGGCTTGACGATACCGGCCTTCTCCATGGCGATGATCATGGCAGCGCCGATGCGGTCCTTCACGCTCGCGGCCGGATTGAAATATTCAAGTTTTGCCAAAATCGTCGCGTTCACACCGTGCATGCCCGGCAGCCGTCGCAATCGCACGATCGGCGTGTCGCCAAAAGCTTCGACAATCGAGTCATAGATCCGGCCGCGGCCGGGTTGATGCGCTGCACGCGTGGCGGACGATGCGTCCATGATGAACTCCCTGTAGCGACAATTTGCGCTTCTGCCGTGGCTCTTGCGCAGTTACAGACAGCTTGCGGCGACACGCAAGCGACAATGCGGCACATGTTAAATACGCTGCATCGCAAAATCACGTGAGCTACAAATATCAGAAAACCAACGCTTTTGTGTTGCGACCTCGTCAAGTGATTCTGCTTATGTTAGACTTACGTCTTAAAGCAGGGAGGTCACCACGATGTCAGCAGTTGCTGAAGTGTTGTCGACCGTCGCGCTGAACCGCGATCCGCGTTGTAGCGAGTTGCCCACCTGTCCGGTCTGCGCCGACTCCATGGTCGCCGCCGAAGCATCCGCCTACGTCTCGGACCACATGATCAGCTATCTCTGGACCTGCGACAATTGCGGTTACGGCTTCGTGACCAAGCATGCCGTCAGGCAGCGGATCGTGTGCAACTGACCCTCAGTCGCCCTGGCGCGGGGCGATGTCGCCCCTCGCCCAGTCCTCGCGTGTACGCTGGTAGAACTCGTCGAACGTTCCGTGTGCGATCGCATCCCTGATGCCCTGCATCAGGGACTGATAGTAAGCGATATTGATCTCGGACAGCAGCATTGCCCCCAGCGTCTCGCCCGCCTTGACGAGATGATGCAGGTAGGCGCGCGCGTAGCTGCGCGTCGACGGCCATGTGCTTTCTTCGTCGAGCGGACGCGGATCGTCCGCATGACGCGCATTGCGCAGATTCACCTGACCGAAGCGGGTGAACGCGACGCCGTGGCGGCCATTGCGTGTCGGCATCACGCAATCGAACATGTCGATGCCGCGCTTCACGGCTTCGAGGATGTCGTCGGGCGTGCCGACACCCATCAGATAGCGCGGCCGCTCTTTCGGCAGCATCGGTGCGGTCTCGTCGATCATCGCCAGCATCACCGCCTGCGGTTCGCCGACCGCGAGGCCGCCGATCGCATAGCCGTGGAAGCCGATCGCGACGAGCCCTTCCGCGCTCGCATGACGAAGCTGGGGCACGTCGCCGCCCTGCACGATGCCGAACAGCATGTAACCGTCCGGCGCGCTCTCGAAGGCGCGCTTGCTGCGCTCGGCCCAGCGCAGCGACAATTGCATCGCGCGCTCGATATCGGCGTGCTCGGCGGGCAGCCGCACGCATTCGTCCATCTGCATGGCGATGTCGGAGCCGAGGAAACGCTGCACCTCGATCGAGCGCTCCGGCGACAGCTCGACCTTGGCGCCGTCGATATGCGAACGGAAGGTGACGGCGTGCTCGCTGACCTTGCGCAGGTCAGCAAGCGACATCACCTGGAAGCCGCCGGAATCCGTCAGCATCGGCCCGTTCCAGCCGGTGAACCGCTGCAAGCCGCCGAGCGCCGCAATCCGCTCGGCGCCGGGGCGCAGCATCAGATGATAGGTGTTGCCGAGCACGATGTCGGCGCCGGCATCGCGCACCTCGCGCCAGTGCATGCCCTTCATGGCCCCGGCGGTCCCGACCGGCATGAAGGCCGGCGTGCGCACCACGCCATGCGGCGTGGTCAGGCGCCCGGTGCGCGCGGTGCCATCGGTGGCGAGCAGTTCGAAATGATTGGGGAGAGCTGCGTCAGGACGATTCATGGCGGTGCTTATTGCGTGTCGGAGAAGGCCGATCAACCCGCGGGACCGCACTTCGGCCACCCCGTGCCTCAGACTGGGACACAAATGGCCCCGGATATGGTCCCCGCCACCTTGTTAAACAAAACGATACCGTGTAGTTTTACGGTGGGGGCTGGACGAAAAGCCGCGGCGAGTTTGCCGGCGGCGGTAGATGCGTGATCGCCAGCCACCGACGATGCCCTTCGCTTCACATTCGACTGACGTGCCCGTCCCTTCACATGGCCGGGACAGGCAGACAGGCGCCCGCCTGATCGGGTTCCTGGTCCTGGCGTGCAGCCTGGCGCTCGGCGCCTGCACCTCCCTGCCCCGCGCGCCCTACACCGCCGCCGAGGCCAGCACCTCGCGCGTGCTCGATATCGATGGCCTCAGGCGCTACGCCGACGACCCCGTCACGAAGTTCAGCTTCGAGAAGGACAACAGCAACGCGTCAAAGTCCTATCTGGCGCTCTCCGGGGGCGGTGCGGACGGTGCCTACGGCGTCGGCGTGCTCAACGGCTGGACCGCGGCCAGAACCCGCCCCACCTTCTCGGTCGTCTCCGGCGTGAGCACCGGCGGACTGATCGCGCCCTTTGCGTTTCTCGGCCCGCAATATGACGACACGTTGAAGGAGGTCTACACCAGCGGCATCGCGGAAAGCCTCCTGAACGACCCCAGCATCATCCGCGTGCTGTTCGGATCCGGCCTGTTCGGCAACACAAGGCTGCGCGAACTGGTCGCCCGCTATGTCGGGCTCGAGATCATGGCGCAAGTCGCGCGCGAGAATGCCAAGGGCCGAAGGCTATTGGTGGTGACGACCGATCTCGACACCCAGCGCACCGCGATCTGGAACATGGGCAAGATCGCCGAGATCGGCACGCCCGAGGCGCTCAAACTGTTTCGCGACGTGATGGCGGCCTCCGCCAGCATTCCCCTGGTGTTTCCACCGATCATGATCGACGCCGAAGGCCAGGGCCGCAGGTTTCAGGAGATGCACGTCGACGGCGGCGTGACGGCCCCGGTGCTGACGCTGCCGGAAGCCTTGCTCTTCCAGGGCAGCCGCCTGCCGGGCAGTGCGAAGATGGACATCTACATCCTCGTCAACAAGAAGATCGAACGCAACTTCGAGCTCGTGTCCAACAGCACCGTCGATGTCGCCTCACGCAGCCTGTCGTCGATCACCCAGTCGCAGACGCGCTCGATCATCTTCTCGACCTACGATTTCGCCAGGCGCAACCATTTGGGCTTCCATCTCTCCTACATCGCGCGCGACTACCCCGCACCGCCCTCGGAAGGATTCGACACCGCCTATATGCGGGCGCTGTATCAGTACGGATATGAGAAGGCGGCCGCGGGCCAGGCCTGGACTTCGGCGCTGCCATGAGACCTCCGTGCCGGAACGAGGTCGTATCGAGACCGTTGACGATACGGCCAATTCGGCCAGATTCGCGATGACGCCCCGGTTGCTGCGCGTTATAGAGCAGTGACGACCGCGCAGGAATCATTGGGCATGGGATTGACTGCGACCAAGACAAGACCGGCAGCAGCACGGCGCGAGGTGCCGAAATCGCGCGGCGGCCGGCCGACCAAGACCGCCGCGATCGAGCGCGATCAGCGGCTGATCGAGGTCGCCACCCGCCTGTTCCTGGATCGCGGCTTCGACGCCACCTCGCTCGATGCGGTTGCGGAAGCGGCACGGGTGAGCAAGCCGACCGTCTATTCCCGTTACGGCGACAAGCGTGGCCTGTTCGCCGCCGTGCTGAGGCGCGAGATCGCGCGCTGGCTGGCGCCGCTGTCGGCGGCCGCCGAGACGCAGCTCAGCAGCGCCTCGGACATCCCCGTCGAGCAGCGGCTGGTCGAGATCGGGCGCGAGATGCTGAGCTTCACCTGCGGGCCCGATGCCGTCGCCTTCAGCCGCATGATGACGTCACAGGCCATCAACTTCCCCGATGTCGCCAAGCTCGGTATGGAGGAAGGCTGGCTCAAGGCTGTCGCCACGACGGCGCGCTTCTTCGACCATCTGGTGGCGCAAGGCGCGCTCGACCTCGACGACACCACCATCGCAGCGGAAGTGTTTCTCGACGTCGTCGTCGGTCATACCCACCGCATGGCGACATTCGGAACGGCACTGGAGTTGAAGTCCGCGGAAAAGCGGATGCGTACTGCGATCAAGCTGTTCCTGGCCGGCGCGCTGGGGCCGGCCGACCGCGTCCAGGACGCCACCAAGGGCACGCCGCGGCGACGCCCATCCCGCTGACAATTCCGTGAGGTTGCGATCTATCCACGCCCTCGCCATTGACCAAAATAAAACGATACGGTATGGTTTAGTTAAGTCGGTACGGGCCGCTTTTTTCACCAGCCCCAAAAGAGGTCCGGACCGCTTCGATCGCCGCGGCGGGTACAGCTCGCCGCGGCGCTCCGCGGCCGGCCGATGCCCAAGGCCGGCCGCGAATTCTTTACGATCATCCGGCACACTCGCTGGCCGAGGGTTTCGAGCATGACGACAGCCAAACGATGGACCTCACGACTGCTTGCGATCGCCTTGCCCGCGCTGCTTCTCGCAGCGCCCGCGCGGGCAATCGTGACCGCAGGCACACCGACCGCGCTTCACAGCGACACAGATGGTGACGCTGAGGCGGATCGCCAAGCGGTCAGCCGCGAGATCGAGCGCTTCCGCGGTTCGTCGATCTCGATCAGCCAGGCCATGGCTCTCGCAGAGTCCCGCCACGCCGGCGCCACCACGGCGGACGTGAGTTTCGACGGCGCCTCCGGCGTGCCGGTCTACCGGGTGAAGACGCTGCACAACGACCGGATCTGGCGCCACACCATCAATGCCGCGACCGGCGAGTTCGTCGGCGGAGAGGCCGCCCTGCCCCTTGCCGAGCTCGACCGCGACGATCGCAGCAACCTCGCAGCACTCGGCGCGATCCGGCACCGCCTTGCGGATGCCGTGCGCGTCGCCGAGCAGGCAGCGTCCGGCAAGGCGATCAGCGGCGGCCTCGTGCGCGAACGTGGCCGGCTCAATTTCGCGATCGTCGTGATCAGCGGCGACGACCTCAAGGAGGTCATCCTCGAGCCGCCGGGCGCCCGAACGAAGTAGAGACGGCTCCCGGCCGGCGGCCACAATCCCGCCGAAAAGCCATTGACGGACGCAAGACTCTCCCCCATAAGTCGCCGCCATGTTCACGACCACCAAACGCACGACCAAAACCACCACGGCCTTCGGGGCCCGGGGAGGCGTGCGCGCGTAGTCGTCGACTGAAACGCATCAGCTCTACCGAAGCCCCGCCCTCGATGGTCCGGGGCTTTTTTGTTGTCTAAAGCTCACAGCATGATCCGGAAAAGTGGAATCCGGTTTTCCGACGAGATCATGCTCAACTTGAATGGAGGAGAATGTGAGTAACGATCCCGTCGTCGCGATTGTCGGCGTCACCGGTGCGGTGGGCGCCGAATTCATCGCCACCATGGACAAGCGTGGTTTCCGCGTCGGCAAGCTCAAGGCGCTGGCCAGCGCCCGCTCGGCCGGCAAGACGGTGTCGTTCCGCGGGCAAAACGTGGTCATCGAGGAACTGACCGAGCGCGCCTTCGAGGGTGTCGATATCGCCCTGTTCTCCGCCGGCGGCAGCATCTCGAAGAAGTATGCGCCGCTCGCGGTCAAGGCCGGCGCGGTCGTGGTCGACAACTCCTCCGCCTTCCGGATGGATCCGAACGTGCCGCTGGTGATCCCCGAGATCAACGCGAACCGCATCCGCGACCACAAGGGCATCATCGCCAACCCGAACTGCGCCGCGATCACCGCGCTGGTGCCGCTCTGGCCGATCCACCAGAAGAACCGCATCAAGCGCGTGATCATCTCGACCTACCAGGCGGCCTCCGGCGCCGGCGCCGCCGCGATGGAGGAGCTCGTCGAGTCCACCCGCGCCAATCTCAACGGGCAGGTCTATACGCCCAAGGTGATGCCGCACCCCTACGCCTTCAATCTCTTCAACCACAACACCGCGGTTGACCCTGAGACCGGGTACAACGACGAAGAGACCAAGGTCATCAAGGAAACCCGCAAGATCTTCGAGGATGAGACCATCGCCGTCGGCGTCACCTGCGTCCGCGTGCCGGTGCTGCGCGCCCATTGCGAGGCCATCACGTTCGAATGCGAGAAGCCGATCAGCGAGGATCAGGTCCGCGCCATCATGGCGCAGGCGCCCGGCGTGAAGATCGTCGACGACCGCGTGAAGAACCACTTCCCGATGCCGATCGACGCCTCGGGCCAGGATGACGTCCTGGTCGGCCGCATCCGCAAGGATCTCAGCGATCCCACGGGGCATTCGATCTCGATGTTCGTCGCGGCGGATCAGCTGCTCAAGGGTGCCGCGCTGAACGCGGTGCAGATCGCGGAGCTTTTGCCGCAGCGCGTGATGGCGTAAGCCGACCAGCGGGACAGGCGGCGTCAAGCGTCCGCCTGTCTCGCGTCTCCTACGCCAGCCCCTTCAACGCCTGTTTCATCGTAAGCCTGACAGGAACATCGACGAAGACGGTGGCCGCGTACGCCACCGCTGCAACAACCGGTATCGCGACAAGCCCGACAAGGGCGGATTGAACCTCAATATGTCGCGCGCAGGCCTCCACGGCGTGGAACGTCACGACCTGGAGAACATAGATCCCGTAGGAAAGCAGTCCGAGGGTCTGCATCGTGTTTGCCAATGCGCCCCGCGGCGGATCGAAACGCGCGCAGATCGTGATGGCCAGCGGAAATACGACGATGACGGAGAACAGGCTCAGCGCGAGATCGAGACTGCTCGGAAAATCCATCGCAAGGATGGCGGTGACGAGAGCAAACGCGCTGATCGCGAATCCGGGGCGCGCCGCCGGCAATCGGGCCGTTTCGTAGAAGCGGTAGACCAGGACGCCCGCAAAGAACGAGAACCCGACCCGGATCACGCCGGCGCCGAAAGTTTCCCAAGTCGGTCCGCCCCCCAGGACACCTCGCTTGTCGGCTTCGATGCCGAACCCAAGCCACCCCATCGTGGCGCAGACCACGAGCGCGAGCGCGAAGCCGCCGACGAGCCAGATCACGGATTTCGTATCGAGCCGCTTTCCGAGAGCCGCAAATAGCAGATTTGCCGCAACTTCAAAGAACAGCGACCAGGCGGCGAAGTTGAACGGGTACAGATCGGCATCGAGATGGGCGGGATTAGGGGTCGGCAGCATCAGCGCGCTGCAAAGGAGGCCGAGGATCGTTTGCGCCCGGTCCGGCGCTCCAGCGGCAAGCTGCCCGAGGAGAAACGGCAATGAGAGGATGAATGCCAGGGCGTACAACGGGTATAGCCGCTGGAGTCTCGCGAGCATGAAGGAGCGAACCGACAATCCCTGGCGGAAGCGTCTTCGATAGGCGTGCTCCAGCACGAAGCCCGACAGAACGAAGAACAGGTCGACAGCCAGGTAGCTATTCCCCATCCACCCGGTCGACGCAGCCGGGCCTTCCCAGAGGAAAGGAGCATGTCGCAGCGCAACCATGATCGCCGCGACGCCGCGCAATCCGTCAAGCGCAACGAACGTTCGTTCCGTGAGCAGGGCCGTTTCGGTGCGCGCTGCCGGAGCCAGCAAGTTTACGGTTCCTCAACTGATCGACGCCGTCGATTGGCGGGCCCTCCCCGCGCAGCAAGACGTCCGCATCAGGCGGGCAGGCGTCTCCACCGCTCATCAAACGGCATGACGGTAGGCTCAATTGCTTGCGAAACAGCAAAGATGGATCGAGATTCCGGGGGAAACGGTGCGCAGACGCCCTGCCAGCCAACCTTCGGAAATCATTGCGGAAGCGGTGGGCGCGCCTCGCTTTGCCCGCGCTACGGCGGCGACGGGTCGTGGACTTCGGTCCCCCCTGCGCGAAACAGCAGGCAGGCGTCGCCGTATGAATAGAACCGATAGCCCTGCGCAATCGCGTGCGCATAGGCCCGCCGCATCGTCTCCAGCCCTGAGAATGCCGACACCAGCATGAACAGCGTCGACTTCGGCAAGTGGAAATTGGTCAGCAGGATATCGACGGCGCGGAAGCGATAGCCGGGCGTGATGAAGATCGACGTCTCGGCCGCAAACGGCTGGATGGTGCCGTCCTCGCTCGCGGCGCTTTCAAGCAGCCGCAGCGACGTGGTGCCGACCGCGATGATGCGCCCGCCGTTGTGCCGCGCAATGTTCAGTCGCTCCGCCGTCTCGGCCGAGATCGTGCCCCACTCGGCATGCATCTTGTGGCCTGCGGTGTCCTCTACCTTCACCGGCAGGAACGTCCCTGCCCCGACATGCAGCGTGACGCGGTTGAGGCCGATGCCGCGCTCGCGCAGCGCCTGCTCCAGCGCGGGCGTGAAATGCAGCCCTGCGGTGGGCGCTGCGACAGCGCCCTCGTTGGCCGCGAACATCGTCTGGTAGTCGGCGAAGTCCTGATCGTCAGGCGTGCGCTTGGAGGCGATGTAGGGCGGCAGCGGCGGGCTGCCGAGATCGGCGATCGCCTGGTCCAGCGCCGGGCCGTGGAACGAGAACGACAGCGTCACCTCGCCTTCGCTGCCCTTGGCCTCGACCTCGGCATCGAGATGGCCGAGCAGGCAGACCTTGCCCTCGTTGCCGAAACGGATGCGATCGCCGGCAATGAGCTTCTTGGCAGGCTTCACCAGCGCCTGCCAGCGCGAGCCGTCGAGTCGCTTGATCAGCGTCGCCTCGATCTTCGGCTCGGTCTCGCGGCCGATGCGGCGGCCCTTGAGCTGCGCCGCGATCACCTTGGTGTCGTTGACGACGAGCTGGTCGCCGCGCTTCAGCCATTGCGGCAGCTCGGAGATGGTCCGGTCGCGCAGCGTCCCATCCTCCACGACCAGCATCTTCGCGGAGTCGCGCGGGCTCGCCGGGCGCAACGCGATGCGCTCGGGCGGCAGGTCGAAATCGAAGAGATCGGTGCGCATGAGCGCCGTTGCGCCTTAGTTCGTGTCATTCCGGGGCGATGCGCAGCATCGAACCCGGAATCTCGAGATTCCGGGTTCGCGCTAACGCGCGCCCCGGAATGACCGCTACGCGGTCATTCCGCGTCCGCCGCCATCCGCGCCTTGACGATCTTGTCCGGGTTCTGCACCGGCTCGCCGCGCTTGATCTTGTCGACGTTCTCCATGCCCTCGGTGACCTTGCCCCACACCGTGTACTGGTTGTCGAGGAAGCGGGCGTCGTCGAAGCAGATGAAGAACTGGCTGTCGCCGGAATCGGGGCTCGCTGCGCGCGCCATCGAGGTGGTGCCGCGCACATGCGGCTCCTTGTTGAACTCGGCCTTCAGCTTCTTGCCGGAGCCGCCGGTGCCGGTGCCCTGCGGGCAGCCGGTCTGGGCCATGAAGCCCTCGATCACGCGGTGGAACACGATGCCGTCGTAGAAGCCTTCGCGGACCAGCTCCTTGATGCGCGCGACATGGCCGGGTGCGAGGTCGGGCCGCATCTCGATGGTGACGGGGCCCTGTGTGGTCTCGAGGATCAATGTGTTTTCGGTGACGCTCATGCTCGTCTCTCTTGCGTTGGAGGTGAAGTCTTACGGCTGCGGAACTGGATCGCGAATGGACGCCCCGCGGCGGCGCCGGCCATTGCATCGGTAAATGGCATCGGCGTGCAGCGTTGCAACGCCTCCATCACCGCGATCCGGTATTGCAGCCGGTCATCGTCGGAGGCATCCGCGGATTCATAGGTAATCCTCGGACGGCCCAGAATGTTTCCGGACCGGTTAAAGCTCACGACGACGGTGATGTCGAGTGGGCGAGCCTTGGCGGCCGGAGGTGGTTTCCAGCAGGTGCGCAGATGCCGGAAGACGTCCTGGATGGTGTTGACCTGCGCGTCCTCGGCGGCCGCGCCGGAGATGCCGGCAAGCAGCACTGCGGCAGCCAGCAGAAGCCTGTTGCCGCAGCGCGCCATCGCCTTCTCCCATTATTTGATGTCGGAGGCGACCTGCACCTTCACCATCTTGTCGGGATCGGTGACGGTGCCGCTCGGCGAACCGGCCGGTGCCTTCTTCAGCTTGTCGACGACGTCCATGCCCTGCACGACCTCGCCGATCACGGTGTAATTGTTGTCGAGGCTGCCGCCGTCGGCGAACATGATGAAGAACTGCGAGTTGGCGGTGTCGACGCTGTCGCCGCGCCGGGCCATGCCGACGATGCCGCGTGCGAAGTGCACCTTGGAGAATTCCTGCTTCAGGTTCGGATATTTCGAGCCGCCCGTGCCGTTGAAGTTCTGGCCGTCGCCGGTCTGCGCCATGAAGCCGTCCATGACGCGGTGGAACGGCACGTTGTTGTAGAAGCCCTCGCGCGCGAGCTGCTTGATGCGCTCGGCGTGCTGGGGCGCAAGATCGGTCCTGAGCTTGATGACGATGCGGCCCTTGGTGGTGTCGATGACGACCGCGTTGGCCTTGTCGAGGCCGGCCGGCAGGGTCTGTGCGCCCGCCGGGACCGCGCCAACGAGCGCGGCAAAGATCGTGGCAAGAATTGCGAGACGACGGATCATGAAAACTCCGGATCAGGTGAGATGAAGAGCGCGCCGTTATCCGGCGAATTTGGCCTTGAGCAGACTGGCTACGAGCGGCGGCACGAAGGTCGAAACATCTCCGCCCATGCCCGCGATCTGGCGCACCAAAGTGGCGGTGATCGGGCGGACCATGGGAGAGGCCGGCAGAAACACCGTATGGACCTCCGGCGCCATGGCCTCGTTCATCCCGGCAAGCTGCATTTCGTAGTCGAGGTCGGTGCCGTCGCGCAGACCGCGAATCATGATGGTCGCGCCGTGCTTGCGCGCGGCGGTCACCGACAGATCGTCAAACGTCACGGCTTCGAGCACACAGCCGGCCTGGGTTGCCACCGGCCCGCAGACGTCCTCGAGCATCTTCAGACGCTCCTCGGTGGAGAACAGCGGCTTCTTGCCGGGATGGACGCCGATCGCGACCACCAGCCGGTCGCACAGCGGAACGGCATGCCGGACCACGTCCAGATGGCCGTTGGTGATGGGGTCGAAGGAACCTGGGTAGAAGGCAATGCGCGGCATGGCCCCGTCCTACCGCGCCCGGCCCGGCCCGGCAAGCCGGGCTGGTTCCCCGCCGTTTCCCGGAAAATGTCCCCCTTTCGTGTCGGCGACGGCCGCTTTGTTTCGTCCTCGGGACGGCCACGAAACAAAACGGAGCGCGAACGAAACCATTTCCCGCGTCCGCGAAGACGTCCGGAAACTGGCCATGGTTACTAATCCAGCCAACGAATGACGGGCCGCACACTGGGCGTAGGCGGCCGCATCACAGGGGACAGTCAATGATCAAGGCTCTTTCAGCGATCGCTATCTCTGCGTGTGTTGCCGCAGCCCTCACCCTCCTGCCCGGCTTTGCCCCGACCGTCGAAGCCAGCGTGCCGCAGCCGCTGGCCAAGAGCGACCGGCTCGATATCCGCAGCATCGGCCGCGACTGCTCGCAGCAAGCCTGGCCGAACTTTGAGGCGTCGTGCCTGCGCCGTGCCGGCACCAAGGCCGACGTCCGCGTCGCTCGCCTCGTGACGGCCGACCGCACCCCGTAGCCCGGTCTGTCAGCTTCGCGTCAGGTAAGCCTTCGAGATCGACGACAAGATAAACCCCAAAGATAAACCCCATGGATATTTGCGACGTCTCGTCGCAGACTGCGTGATGCTCGCGCCCGTCGGAATGCCCCGCCGGGCGCGAACCCATCGAGGGGTCGCCATTGTCCAGTACGCCCGCAGTCGCTTCCGGCCATCATCCTGATCCACTGCCGCTTGCAATGACCATGGGCGCCCTCGGGGTGGTCTATGGCGATATCGGCACCAGCCCGCTCTACGCCCTGAAGGAAGCCGCCAAGGCGGCCGCCCACGGCGCGACAGTGACCCCCGACGCTGTCCTGGGGGTTGCCTCGCTGATCCTCTGGGCGCTGCTGCTGATCATCTCGCTGAAATATGCGCTCTTGATCCTGCGCGCGGACAACCGCGGCGAAGGCGGCATCGTCGCCCTGTTGGCCCTGCTCCACGCCCGCAACGCCCAGCCCGGCACCTGGCGCTCGCATCTGCTGGTGGTCGGCCTCGTCGGCGCCGCCCTGCTCTACGGTGACGGCGCGATCACGCCGGCGATCTCCGTGCTGAGCGCCATCGAAGGCCTCAAGGTGGACGCGCCCTCGCTCGCGCCAGCCGTCGTGCCCGTCACCGTCGTCATCCTGGTCGGCCTGTTCATGATGCAGAAACAGGGCACCGGCTTCATCGGCCGCATCTTCGGACCGGTGATGCTGGCCTGGTTCGCCGTGCTCGCCGCGCTCGGCATCCACGGCATCGTCAAGGCGCCGGCCGTGCTGGCGGCGCTCAGCCCGCTCTACGCCGTCGAATTCCTGATCCACCAGGATTTTCACGTCTCCTTCGCGATCCTCGGCGCAGCCTTCCTCGCGGTCACCGGGGGCGAAGCCATGTATGCCGACATGGGCCATTTCGGCCGCCTGCCGATCCGGCTCGCCTGGTTCGCGATCTGCCTGCCCGCGCTGGTGCTGAACTATTTCGGCCAGGCCGCGCTGCTGATCACCGATCCCGCGATGATCGAGAACCCGTTCTTTCAGCTCTGCCCCGACGCCCTGCACTATCCGCTGGTCGCCTTCTCGGCGGTCGCGACCGTGATCGCCTCCCAGGCGATCATCTCCGGCGTGTTCTCGCTGACCCAGCAGTCGATCCAGCTCGGCTTTTTGCCGCGCATGCAGATCCGCCACACCACCAGCGACGCGATCGGCCAGATCTATGTGCCGCTGGTGAACTGGCTGCTCGCCGCCGCAACGCTCGGGGCGGTCCTGAGCTTCGGCAGCTCGGATGCACTCGCCGGCGCCTACGGCATCGCGGTCTCGCTGCTGATGGCGATCACGACGCTGCTGGCTGCGCTGGTTGCGATCCAGTGGGGTTATTCGCCCTGGCTCGTGGTCGCCGTGAACGGCGCCTTCTTCGTCATCGACGTGATCTTCTTCTCGGCCAATTCGATCAAGCTGTTCGAGGGCGGCTGGTTTCCGCTGCTGCTCGCGGCCCTCGTCGCCTTCATGATGCTGACGTGGCGCAGCGGCGTGAAGCTGGTCGAGGCGGCGCGCGCGAAGCTGCGCCAGCCCGAGGAGGACCTGATCGAGACCGCCGTCAACAAGTGCAGCGCCAGACTGCCCGGAACCGCCGTGTTCCTGGCGTCCGCTCCGCGCGGCGTGCCGCTCGCGCTGACCCAGTTCGTCAAGCACAACCGCGTGCTGCACGAACGCGTGCTGCTGGTCACCGTGCTGATCGAGGAATCCCCGCACATTCCCGACGAGGAACGCGCGGAGGTGATCGAGATCATTCCCGGCATCACCCGCGTGATCCTGCATTACGGCTTCATGCAGAACCCGACGATCTATGACGGGCTGACGCTGACCTGCCGGCAGGGCATGCTGCCTGGCATCGACCTCTCCGACATCACCTATTACGTCGGCCGCGAGACCATCATCCCGCGCGAGGACGTCCCGGGCATGTGGGTCTGGCGCGAAGGCCTGTTCGCCTTCCTCCAGCGCAACGCCGAACGCTCCGCCGCATTCTTCGGCGTGCCGACCAAGCAGGTCGTGGAGTTCGGCACGGAGCTGGAGATCTAGGGAAGTTCGTAGCCCGGATGGAGCGCAAGCGTAATCCGGGATTCTTGCCAGGCGCACAGAGGTCCCGGATTGCGCCGTCGGTCGGCGCTTCGCACCGACCTCCTGCGCCATCCGGGCTACACGTTATTCCCCGTTCGCGCCATTCCCGCTCTCGGCCTCTTCCGTGATGTGCTCGACCGAGACGACATGCTCGTCCTCGGCGGTGTCGAACACGATCACGCCCTGCGTCGAGCGGCCGGCGATGCGGATGCCTTCGACCGGGCAGCGGATCAGCTGGCCCTTGTCGGTGACCAGCATGATTTGATCCGCGTCTTCCACCGGGAACGAGGCCACGAGGTTACCGTTGCGGTTGTTGACGCTCATGGCGACGATGCCTTTGCCGCCGCGCCCCGTGGTGCGGTACTCGTAGGACGAGGTCCGCTTGCCATAGCCGTTGACGGAGACGGTGAGCACGACCTGCTCGGCCGCCGACATCTCGACATAGCGTTCCTGGGCGAGCTGGAAGCTGCCGGAGGTCTCCTCGGCTTCGGCGTCCGCTGCCGGCTCCTCGGCCGTGGCTTCGCCGGCCACCGCGCGGCGCATCTTCAAATAGGCCGAGCGTTCGTCGGACGTGGTCTCGACGTGGCGCAGGATCGCGAGCGAGATCACCTTGTCGCCCTCACCAAGCGCAATGCCTCGCACGCCCATCGAAGTACGCCCGGTGAACACGCGCACATCGGTGACGGGGAAGCGGATGCACTGGCCGCCGGCGCCGGTCAGCAGCACGTCGTCGCGCTCGGTGCAGATCTGCACGTCGACGATCGCTTCATTCTCGTCGAGCTTCATCGCGATGATGCCGGAGCGGCGGACATCGACGAAGTCGGACAGCTTGTTGCGCCGGACGTTGCCGCCTGTGGTCGCGAACATCACGTCGAGGTTGCCCCAGGTCGATTCATCCTCGGGCAGCGGCATGATGGTGGTGATGCGCTCGCCCTGCTCCAGCGGCAGGATGTTGATCAGCGCCTTGCCGCGCGCGTTCGGCGCGGCCATGGGCAGGCGCCAGACCTTCTCCTTGTAGACCTGGCCGCGTGACGAGAAGAACAGCACCGGCGTGTGCGTGGAGGCGACGAACAGGCGCGAGACAAAATCCTCGTCGCGGGTCTGCATGCCGGCGCGGCCCTTGCCGCCGCGGCGCTGCGCCCGGTAGGCCGACAGCGGCACCCGCTTGACATAGCCGGCGTGCGAGACGGTGACGACCATGTCCTCGCGCTGAATCAGGTCCTCGTCCTCGACCTCGCCCTCCTGCTCCATGATCACGGTGCGGCGCGGGGTGGCGAACTCGGCCTTCACCTCGGCGAGCTCGGTCTTGATGATGCCCAGCACGCGCTCGCGCGAGCGCAGGATGTCGAGATAATCGGCAATCTCGCCGGCGAGCTTGTCGAGCTCGTCGCGGATTTCGTCACGGCCGAGCGCGGTGAGGCGTTGCAGGCGCAGGTCGAGAATCGCCCTCGCCTGTTCCATCGACAGCCGGATCGTGCCGTCCGGGCTGATGCGGTGACGCGGATCGTCGATCAGCGTCAGCATGTCCTCGACGTCCCGGGCCGGCCAGTCGCGCGACATCAGGGTGTCGCGGGCGGTGGTCGGGTCGGGCGAGGTCCGGATGACGCGGATCATCTCGTCGATATTGGCGACCGCGATCGCGAGACCAACCAGGATATGCGCGCGATCACGCGCCTTGGCGAGCAGGAACTTGGTGCGCCGCGTGACGACCCGCTCACGGAAGTCGACGAAGATGGCCAGCAGGTCCTTCAGATGCATGATCCGCGGACGGCCGCTGTCGAGCGCCACCATGTTGACGCCGAAGCTCGTCTGCAGCGGCGTGAATCTGTAAAGCTGATTCAGCACCACGTCCGCCACGGCGTCGCGCTTCAATTCGATGACGACGCGGTAGCCGTCGCGGTCGGATTCATCGCGCAGGTCGCCGATGCCCTCGATCTTCTTTTCCTTGACCAGCTCGGCGATGCGCTCGACCATCGTCGCCTTGTTCACCTGGTAGGGGATCTCGGTGATGATGAGCGCCTCGCGCTCCTTGCGGATGGTCTCGATCGCGACCTTGCCGCGCATGACGATCGAGCCGCGGCCGAGATGATAGGCGGCGCGGATGCCCGCGCGTCCGAGAATGACGCCGCCGGTCGGGAAATCAGGTCCCGGCACGATGTTGATGAGCTCGTCGATGGTGAGCGCAGGGTTGTCGATCAGCGCGACGCAGGCGTCGATGACCTCGCCGAGATTGTGCGGCGGGATGTTGGTCGCCATGCCGACCGCGATGCCGCCGGCGCCGTTGACGAGAAGGTTCGGGAACTTGGCCGGCAGGACCGACGGTTCGGTCTCGTTGTTGTCGTAGTTCGGCTGGAAGTCGACGGTATCCTTGTCGATGTCGGCCAGCAGAGCCAGCGCCGCCTTCGTCAGGCGCGCTTCGGTGTAACGATAGGCGGCCGGGGGATCGCCGTCGACCGAGCCGAAATTGCCCTGGCCGTCGATCAGCGGCACGCGCATCGAGAAGTCCTGCGCCATGCGGACCATGGCGTCGTAGATCGACTGGTCGCCGTGCGGATGATACTTACCGATGACGTCACCGACCACGCGGGCGGACTTGACGTATTTCTTGTCGGGTGTGTGCCCCTGCTCGTTCATCGAGTACAGGATGCGGCGATGCACCGGCTTCAGACCGTCGCGCGCATCGGGCAACGCACGCGCCACGATCACGCTCATGGCGTAGTCGAGATAGGACTTCTTCATCTCCTCGAAGATGGAGACGGGGCGAATATCCGAGGGTTGCGCCGGCTGGTCGCCGGGCTTGTCGTCGTCGTCAGCCAAGGGGAAATCCGGTGAGGTTTATCTGGGAATCATATAGCGCATCGAGCCCCTGATAACCACCCTTGCCGGGGTAAAGGAAGCGCTTTTTCCGACTGTTTTTCCAGAGACTTACGCCCTCCCCGGCACCGCCCTGGGCTGGGCCCGGACGAGCCGCCCGAAACCGCCCCTTAGGCCCCGAAAACCACGCGGTGCATGATGCGCCCGGGCAGCAGTGTGAACAGGCCCGCCACCACCAGCGCGCCGGCGAAGATGAAGATCATCATCAGCCGGTGATCGGCGGCGCGATGGGCGTGCGCCCGCCATACCGCGAGCGGCAGCACCACCAGCGTGAAGATCGACAGGACATGGATCGGGCTGAACGGCCCGATCAGGCGGCTCTGGTGGATCCAGAACGAGGAGGCGGCCACGACCACCATCAGCACCACCCAGATCCAGCCGATCGTCCGGTGTGGCAGCGTGCCTTTGGGAGCGGCAAACTGGACCAGGCCGAGCACGAAGGCGGCCATGGCGGCAAAGGCATGCAGCGGGATCGCCGGAGCAGCCGTAAGCAGTGGCGCGAGGCTCATGCGGGGCTTCCTCCGATCGGCGGGTGATCCATGTGAATAGGATTAACATCAAGTTAATACCATTCACATGATGGCCCCGTCAAAGGCTTGAAGCAGCGCATGAGGCCAGCTCGGAAAAACCGAGCCCTGCCCGCCAATTGGTAAGAATTCCTGCGGCTCTACGCGAGCACGACAACATTCGGGGCGAAGCGCCCGCCCGCCTCAGAACGGGATGTCGTCGTCCATGTCGCTGTTGCGGCCACCGCCACCGGCGGCGACGGCGCGGCGCGGCGCGCTGCTGACGGGACCGGAGGAGCCGAAATCGCCGCCCGGCTCCTCGCCGAAGCTGCCGCCTCCCCCGCCGCCGCGGCCGTCGAGCATCGTGAGCGTCGAGTTGAACCCCTGGAGCACGACTTCGGTGGAGTACTTCTCAACGCCACTCTGGTCGGTCCATTTGCGGGTCTGGAGCGCGCCCTCGATATAAACCTTGGCGCCCTTCTTCAGGTACTGCTCGGCGACCTTGCAGAGGCCTTCATTGAAGATCACGACGCGATGCCACTCGGTCTTTTCCTTGCGCTCGCCGCTGTTCTTGTCGCGCCAGGTCTCCGAGGTCGCGATGCTCAAATTCGCGATCGGCCGCCCGTCCTGGGTACGGCGGATTTCAGGATCCTTGCCGAGATTTCCAACCAGAATGACCTTGTTGACGCTTCCCGCCATCGCCGCTCTCCACTCCGAATGCCACTGAATTGATAAGGCCCGACCGCGCCCCGCGGTCCTCTGCAACCTATTAAGGCGACCCTATACGCTTGCGCGGACCGATCAGCCCACCAGCCCTCAGGTTATCCCCACATATAGCATCGGCCGTCGGCTCGTTCCAGATTTGTTCCTGTTCGAGCAAGCGCGAAATGTATGGCCCGGGCGGTGCCCGCGAACTGCTCAAATGGCTGGCGCCAGATGGAACCTTTTCAGGTTCCCGTGAACGACAAAAAGCACTTAACATTCATTAAGTTACATACGCCGCACTTATCGCGCGACTGTTGTATTTCGGCGACGGACTCTGCTCACCCGTTAGGCTACGTTTGCCTCGGAATTGATTTCATATGGGCGTCGCGCCTGCTTGGCCGCTTCTGGGATTTCAAGAAGCGGCGGAATTGGGGAGACTGCAATGAATAAGATTTTGATTGGTGCAATCAGTGCAGTGGCGTTGAGCCTGTCGGCTCCTGCAAGCGCGGCGGATCTGGCGGCGCGTCCCTACACGAAGGCTCCGCCGCCAATGGTCGCGGCCATCTACGACTGGAGCGGCTTCTACATCGGCATCAACGGCGGCGGCGGCTCGGCCCACAAATGCTGGGATTTTGTAACTCCCGTCACCGGCGTTCTGATTGGCGAAGGTTGTCACAACGCGACCGGCGGCACGGTCGGCGGCCAGGTCGGCTATCGCTGGCAGTCGGCCAATTGGGTGTTCGGGCTCGAAGGCCAGGGCAACTGGGCCGACTTCTCCGGAGACAACGTCAGCACGACGTTCATCGGCACGGGTCTTCGCGACCGCTCCAAGATCAACGCGTTCGGTTTGTTCACAGGCCAAGTCGGCTATGCCTGGAATAACGTTCTGTTCTACGTGAAGGGCGGCGGCGCCGTCGTCAGCGATCGCTACCGCGGCTACGATGTCATCACCGGCCTCGAATTCGATCGGGCCAACGAGACCCGCTGGGGCGGCACCGTGGGTGCCGGCCTCGAGTTCGGATTCGCGCCAAACTGGACGGTCGGCGTCGAGTACGATCACATCTTCATGGGCAATCGCACCATCGGCTTCGCCGGCTCCGGCAACTTCATTGTGGCTCCGGCCGGCGCTTTCACACGCTCGGAACGCATCGGTCAGGACGTCGATATCGGCCTGGTCCGCGTGAACTATCGCTGGGGTGGCCCGGTCATCGCGAAGTACTGATATCTCTTTGATATCACTTGAAGATTGAAGGCCGGCCCCGTGCCGGCCTTTTTTTGTGCGACATGCCGGCGGCTATAAGTCAGCAACCATTACGTTTTGTGACTGTTGTGGCTTTTGAGAGACACAACTTGCGGCTTTGCTGGTGTAAGCACGACGTCAGTTGGACCACAGCGTCCGATGCCCTTCCCGATCGTGGAAGGCACAACAGAAACTGGGACTGGGATTTAGGTTGAAAATGAAGAAGGTTTTGTTGGCTTCGGCCTGTTTGTTCGCTTTTGCGGCCCCCGCGTCGGCTGCTGATCTCGCGGCTCGCCCGTACACGAAGGCTCCGGTGGCCGTGGCCTCGGTCTACAACTGGACCGGCTTCTACCTCGGTATCGTCGGTGGCGGCGCCTGGGAAAACGGCTCGGGCGACCCGAAGATGAAGGGTGGCTTCGTCGGCGGCACCGCCGGCTACAACTGGCAGACCGGCAACGTCGTGTTCGGTGTCGAAGCCGATGGCACCTGGGCTGACGTCAGCGCCTCGGCGACCGGCGCGACCGTTGTCCCCGGCTTCGGCGTTGCGACCGCGACCGTGAGCTCGAAGACCGACGCGATGGGCACCGTGCGCGGCCGCATCGGCTACGCCGTCAACAACGTCCTGTTCTACGGCACGGGCGGCTACGCCTGGATCGACAACAAGATCACCCTCTCCGCACTCGGCGTGTCCGTCTCGGACAGCAAGTTCCACTCCGGCTGGACCGTCGGCGCGGGCGTCGAAGCGTTCTTCGCGCCGCAGTGGTCGGTCAAGGGCGAGTACCTCTATCGCAGCCTCGGCGGCGAGACCTACTTCTCGGGCGTCCTGCCCACCGGCACGCTCAACTTCCACACCGTGCAGGTCGGCGTGAACTATCACTTCGGCGGCCCGATCGTCGCGAAGTACTGATCTTCGCCACCGACGCACATCGTCACGAAAGGCCGGCCTCGCGCCGGCCTTTTTGTTTTTCGCGCCCAAGTATCCAATCCAGCCGCTCGCTAGCGTTTTCGGAGAGGTGTGGCACATCGGTGACACAACCTTTGGCTTTAATAATGTATAGTAATGACATCAGTCGGGTCGTTGGGTCCGCTGCTTTTCGCCGACGAAGAGAAACGAAACTGGGGAATTTGAAATGAAGAGAATTGTGCTGGCTTCGGCCAGTCTGCTCGTGCTCAGCGCGTTGGCTCCTGCCTCGGCGGCTGACCTGGCGGCCCGCCCTTACACCAAGGCGCCCGTGGCCGTGGCCTCGATCTACAACTGGAGCGGGTTCTACATCGGCGGCAACGCCGGTGGCGGCTCGAGCCATAATTGCTGGGATCTCACCGCCGTCGGAGTCGCCGCAATTCCGGTCACGGCTGAAGGCTGTCACAATGCGACCGGCGCTCTCGTCGGCGGCCAGATCGGCTATCGCTGGCAGTCCAGCAGCTGGGTGTTCGGCCTTGAAGCCCAGGGCGATTGGGCTGACCTGAAGGGCTCGAACGTCAGCGCTCCCGCCGCTCTCTTCCCGCTGGTGAACAATACCAAGATCGACGCCATCGGCCTCTTCACCGGCCAAGTCGGCTATGCCTGGAACAACGTGCTCTGGTACGTGAAGGGCGGCGCGGCCGTCACCCACAACAAGTTCAGCGGCACTCTGGCTGGCATTACGCTCGACACCGCGAACGAAACGCGCTGGGGCGGGACCGTCGGCACCGGCATCGAATTCGGCTTCGCTCCGAACTGGTCGGTCGCGGTCGAATACAACCACTTGTTCATGGGCAAGCACACCGACACTTTCACCTTCCTCGGCGTGGCCACCCGCAGCGACAGCATCAAGCAGGACGTCGACATGGGCACCGTCCGCCTCAACTACACCTTCGGCGGCCCCGTCGTCGCGAAGTACTGAGCTTCGCCTCCATCGCGATCGCGTTACGAAAGGCCGGCCTTGTGCCGGCCTTTTTGTTTTCGCGGACAGCCGAGCCGTCAGGGAATCGTGGGGCGAGAGGCCGTTCCGGTGCTCCGCTGCTGCCAGATGCCGCCAGCACGCCAACAATCCGTTGACGATTCGCAAGTCCCACTGGAAATCCGCCGCTGTTCTTCCTACGTTCGCTGACAACCCCATCGGCGCCGATCCCGGTTCCGGGCAAAGCGCGCCTTCACCATTGGCGCGGCCGCGCGTCTTTGGGATTCCCTGAGGACACCGGGATGGATGAAGTGATCAAGGCGAAGCGCCAACAACAGAACGCGGGCTCGAGCCTGCGCGCAATTACGATCCGTGGCGCGCGCGAGCATAACCTCAAGAACATCGACGTCGAGATTCCCCGCGACAAGCTCGTGGTGTTCACCGGCCTCTCCGGCTCCGGCAAATCCTCGCTCGCCTTCGACACCATCTATGCCGAGGGCCAGCGCCGCTACGTCGAATCGCTGTCGGCCTATGCGCGCCAGTTCCTGGAGATGATGCAGAAGCCTGACGTGGACCAGATCGACGGCCTGTCGCCGGCGATCTCGATCGAGCAGAAGACGACCTCGAAGAACCCGCGCTCCACCGTCGGTACCGTCACCGAGATCTACGACTACATGCGCCTGCTCTGGGCGCGCGTCGGCGTGCCCTATTCGCCCGCCACCGGCCTGCCGATCGAGAGCCAGACCGTCTCGCAGATGGTGGACCGCGTGCTGGCGCTGCCCGAGGGCACCCGCCTCTATCTGCTCGCGCCGGTCGTGCGCGGCCGCAAGGGCGAGTACCGCAAGGAGCTCGCCGAATGGCTCAAGAAGGGCTTTCAGCGCGTCAAGATCGACGGCACCTTCCATGAGCTCGCGGAAGCGCCGACGCTCGACAAGAAGTTTCCGCACGACATCGACGTCGTCGTCGACCGCATCGTGGTGCGCGCCGACATCGGCCAGCGTCTCGCCGAAAGCTTCGAGACCGCGCTGAAGCTCGCCGAGGGCCTTGCCGTCGTCGAGTTCGCCGATGCGCCCGCAGCCGCGCCGGCCGAGGAAAAGAAGAAGACCGCGAAGATCCACGACAAGAGCGGACCCGAGCGCATCCTGTTCTCGGAAAAGTTCGCCTGCCCCGTCTCCGGCTTCACGATTCCCGAGATCGAGCCGCGCCTGTTCTCGTTCAACAACCCCTACGGCGCCTGCCCCGCTTGCGGCGGCCTCGGCGTCGAGCAGCATGTCGACGAGGACCTCGTCATCCCCGACAAGGAGCTCGCCATCGGCAAGGGCGCGATCGCGCCCTGGGCGAAATCGTCATCACCCTATTACGTGCAGACGCTGACGGCGCTCGGCAAGCACTACAAGTTCACGCTGACCACCAAGTGGAAGGATCTGCCCAAGAAGACGAGAGACGCGATCCTCCATGGCTCCGGCGAGGACGAGATCAAGTTCTCCTATGAGGACGGGGTGCGCTCCTACGACACCAAGAAACCGTTCGAGGGCGTCATCACCAACATCAACCGCCGCTATCGCGAGACCGAGAGCGAGTGGGCGCGCGAGGAGCTGGCAAAGTATTTCCACGACGTGCCCTGCGGCGCCTGCAACGGTTTTCGGCTCAAGCCCGAGGCGCTCTGCGTCAAGGTCGGCACCAAGCACATCGGCGAGATCTCCGAACTGTCGGTCAAGAAGGCCGGCGAGTGGTTCGAGACCGTGCCGGAGGCGCTGAACAAGCAGCAGAACGAGATCGCCGGCCGCATCCTCAAGGAGATCCGCGAGCGCCTCACCTTCCTGCTCGACGTCGGCCTCAACTATCTCACCCTCTCCCGCTCCTCCGGCACGCTGTCCGGCGGCGAGAGCCAGCGCATCCGCCTGGCCTCGCAGATCGGCTCGGGGCTAACCGGCGTGCTCTACGTGCTGGACGAGCCCTCGATCGGCCTGCACCAGCGCGACAACGCCCGCCTGCTCGACACGCTCAAGCGCCTACGCGACCTCGGCAACACCGTGGTCGTGGTCGAGCATGACGAGGACGCCATTCGTCTCGCCGACTACGTGCTCGACATCGGCCCCGGCGCCGGCATGCATGGCGGCCACATCGTCGCCGAAGGCACGCCCGCCGAGATCATGCGCAACCCGAAATCGCTCACCGGAAAATACCTGACCGGCGAACTCGAGGTCGAGGTGCCGGAGCGGCGCCCGCCGAACCATCGCCGCACCATCAAGGTGGTCAACGCGCGCGGCAATAACCTCAAGAACGTCACCGCCGAGATTCCGCTCGGCCTGTTCACCTGCGTCACCGGTGTTTCCGGCGGCGGCAAGTCGACGCTGCTGATCGACACGCTCTACCGCGCCATCGCCCGCAAGCTGAACAATGCCAGCGAAGGCGCCGCCCCGCACGACCGCATCGAGGGCCTGGAGCATATCGACAAGATCATCGACATCGACCAGTCGCCGATCGGCCGTACCCCGCGCTCGAATCCCGCGACCTATACCGGCGCCTTCACGCCGATCCGCGAATGGTTCGCCGGCCTGCCCGAAGCGAAGGCGCGCGGCTACGAGCCCGGCCGCTTCTCATTCAACGTCAAGGGCGGCCGCTGCGAGGCCTGCCAGGGCGATGGCGTCATCAAGATCGAGATGCACTTCCTGCCCGACGTCTACGTCACCTGCGACGTCTGCAAGGGCAAGCGCTACAACCGCGAGACGCTGGAGGTCCTGTTCAAGGGCAAGAGCATCGCCGATGTGCTCGACATGACCGTCGAGGAAGCCGCCGACTTCTTCAAGGCGGTGCCGCGCGTGCGCGAGACCTTCCAGACCCTGCACCGCGTCGGCCTCGACTACATCCACGTGGGTCAGCAGGCCACCACGCTGTCAGGCGGCGAAGCCCAGCGCGTCAAGCTCGCCAAGGAGCTGTCCAAGCGCGCCACCGGCCGCACGCTCTACATCCTGGACGAGCCCACCACCGGCCTGCACTTCCACGACGTCAAGAAGCTCCTGGAGGTGCTGCACGAGCTGGTCGCGCAGGGCAACACGGTCGTCGTCATCGAGCACAATCTCGAAGTCATCAAGACCGCCGACTGGGTCATCGACCTCGGCCCCGAAGGCGGCGACGGCGGCGGCGAGATCGTCGCCTGGGGCCCGCCGGAAGACATCGCGAAGGCGCCAAGGAGCTATACCGGCAAGTTTCTGGAGCCGGTGCTGAAGAAGGCAAGGAAGCCGAAGCGGCGGAGCACGAGCGAGGCGGCGGAGTAGCGCAGCCTCGCCGCTACTGTGGTTCGGTCCCGCTTGCCATGACTAACCACCGACGAACTCGATGACGGCCTCGCCCCGCGCGACGGCTTCGACAATTTGCGGCATGGCGCTCAGAAACTGTCGCACCAGCGCGCGATTGTCGATGTTGCCGCCATTCCGAACTCGACCACATGAGCCGCATCGTATCCAGCACGACGTAAGGCTTCCGCGAGTGCAGGGGGAAGCTGAGCGTCGATCAGGTAAAGCAAGCTATTTGGCCGCTATGATCGGGTGGTCAACCTGACGCGCGGCATAGGTGAGCACTGCGTCGATATCCGCCTCTTCCAGATACGGATAGTCCTCGAGAATGCTGTCGCGCGACTGTCCGGCGGATAGCAGTCCCAAGACGTCGGCGACCGTGATGCGCAGATCGCGACCGCAATCCTTGCCAGTAGGTCCGACATCTGTCACCTCTGAAGCCTAATCTAGCATCTCCGATGGCATCTGTCAGCGCGTCGCCAGCGGACCGGATGCGCAGGTCCGCCCGACACTTCCACTCCCCCATGCCCTACTCCCTCGCCATCTTCGACCTCGACGGCACGCTGGCCGACAGCTTCCCCTGGTTCCTGCGCACCATCAACGACGTCGCCGACCGCTTCGGCTTTCGGCGTGTCGCCGATGAGGACATCGAAGGGCTGCGGCATGCCTCGTCGCGCGAGATCCTCAGCCGGCTCGAGGTGCCGTTGTGGAAGCTGCCGGCGATCGCGCGGCATGCGCGGCGGCTGAAGGCCGAGGCAGCTGGCGAGATTTCACTGTTTGCCGGCGTCGAGACGATGCTGCGGACGCTGGCCGGGAACGGTGTGCAGCTCGCGCTGGTGACCTCCGACAGCGAAGCCAATGCGCGCGAGAAGCTCGGCGAGGCCGCGGCGCTGTTCGCGCATTTCGACTGCTCTGCGTCGATCTTCGGCAAGCCCGCGAAATTCCGCCGCGTCATCCGGCGCGCCAGCGTGGAGCTCGACCGTGTCATCGCGATCGGCGACGAAGTGCGCGACATCGAGGCGGCGCGCGCGGTCGGCATCGCCTGCGGCGCGGTCAGCTGGGGCTATGCGGCCCCAGCGGCGTTGCGGGCGCTTGCGCCGGATCACATGTTCGCGCAGATGGAGGACATTGCCGAAGTGGTCTGCCGGATTCCGCAGAGAGCCTGATCCGCAATCGCCACGCACGGCCCAGGGAGACGGCGATGACACTCACGGACGCAGTGCGCCTCAAGCTCCTGGAACCGCCGGTCGGCCGGTTGCGGGTCGTGCTCGACACCGACACCTACAACGAGATCGACGACCAGTTCGCGCTGGTGCAGATGCTGCTGTCGCCGGAACGCTTCGACGTCGAGGCGATCTACGCCGCGCCGTTCTTCAATGCGCGCGCGGACAGTCCCGGCCACGGCATGGAGCTGAGCTATCAGGAAATCCTTCGCCTGCTGGAGCGCCTGAGCGTCGCGCCGGAAGGCCTGGTTCATCGCGGCGTCACCGACTATGTCGGTCCGGCTAAGACGGCGCAGGCGGCACCCGCCGTCGACGACCTCGTGGCCCGGGCACGCGCGGGTACGCAGGACAATCCGCTCTACGTCATCGCCATCGGCGCTATCAGCAACGTCGCCTCCGCCCTTCTGAAGGCACCCGACATCATCGACCGTATCGTCGTGGTCTGGCTCGGCGGCCATGCGCTGGAATGGCCCGACACCATCGAATTCAACCTCAAGCAGGATGTCGGCGGTGCGCAGGTGCTGCTCGACAGCGGCGTGCCGCTCGTGCTGGTGCCGTGCAGGGGCGTCACCTCGCGCCTCCACAGCACGGTGCCGGAGATCGAGCGCTACGTCGAACCGCATGGCAGCATCGGCGCATTCCTCGCGATGCGGTTCAAGGAGTATTCGTCCGATCACATGGGCTGGGCCAAGGAGATCTGGGACATGGCGCCGGTCGGCTGGCTGCTGAACCCCATGTGGGCGCCGAGCGTGATCATCCCCGCTCCGATCCTCACGGACCAGATGACGTGGAGCATCGACCGCAGGCGGCATCCGATCCGCTACGTGACCTACGTGGATCGCAACCCGATCCTGAAGGACTTCTTCCTGAAGCTGCGGGATTTCACCGCGTCGAAAGTGCCGTAGGGTGGGCAAAGCGACTTGTCCGCCGTAGCTCGAAGAGCGAAGGCGGAAGCGTGCCCACCATAGCGTGCCGAGACGGCGGAGAGATGGTGGGCACGGCGCGCTGCGCCTTTGCCCACCCTACCCGCCCTACTCCGTCCTCCGCAAAAACGCCCCGAACGCGCGCGGGCCGTCGCCGGTCTTGACTTCGCCGATCACCTTCAGCTCCGCGGCGTCGATGATATCAAGCGTGTTGCTCTCCCAGCAGGCGACGATGATGCGCTTGCCGTCGACCGTTGCATTGATGCCTTCGGGGTAGTCGCCGACATTGATGCGCTTCACCGGCTTCAGCGTCGCCAGATCGAACACACTGACGGTGCCGCCATACTGGTCCGTGACGAAGCCGCGCCCCTGCGCCAGCGCCACCGCATAGGGCCGCATCCCGACCGGCACGCGGCCGATCTCGGACCCAGTGGCGATGTCGATCACGGAGACGTCGTTGGAGCCGACATTGGCGGTGTAGGCGCGTTTTCCATCGGTATCGATGGTGACGCCGAACGGGCGCGTGCCGACCTTGATGACCGCCTTGCGCGCGCGCGTCGCCGTGTCCACCACCGAGACGCTGTCGTCGTCGCGGTCCGCCGAGAGCAGCAGCTTGCCGTCAGGCGTTACCGCAAGGCCCGATGGCGAGGCGCCCACCACGATGCTGGCCGTGACGCTGCGGCTCGCCGCGTCGATCACCCGCACCGCCGCGGCGTACCAGTCGGCGACATAGACGGTGCGGCCGTCGGGCGCCACGGCAATACCGAGCGGGCCGCCGCCGACCTCGATCCGCCCCGTCACCTGCCGCGTTGCCGCGTCCACCACCGTCACCGCCTTGGCATCCGGGCTGGTGACATAGGCAAAGCGGCCGTCGCCGCTGACGGCGATACCCGCTGGCTTGCCGCCGATCGGGATGGTTGCCACCGCACGTGCGGTGGCAAGGTCGACGACCATCAGATCGTCGCTGAGCTGGTTGGTGACGAAGGCCTCCTCGGCGGACGCGCTGCCGAGGCAGGCAAGGCTGGCGGCGATCGCCGCCAGGACCAGCACGCGCACGGTCAGCTTCCGCTCTCGATCTTCTTCTTCAGTGCCTCGAGGCCGGCCTTGTAGAGCCCGCTCACCGCAGTCTTGGCGGCCTCGTCGCTCAGCTCCGGCGGCGGATCGTTGTTGGGAAACCCGCGGTAGAACGCGCCGGCCCACTCCAGCGTCGCGCCCTTGCCGTCGGCGCTCGGCGTCACCGTCAGCGTCGAGGAATAGTTGGTGACCGGCAGCACCTTCACGTCCACGGCGGTGATCCGGTAGGAATAGGTCATCGCGGCCGCGTCGAACTTGTAGAGCTCCTCGTCCACGGTCGCCCCGCCGGTCAGGGTCAGCCGCCGCGTCGCGCCGATCTCGTTGCCCTTCTCGCCCTCGGTCTTGGTGACGGGCGGGAGCCAGCTCATGTCCTGGAAATTGCCGATCACCGCCCACACCTTGGCCGGGGCTGCGTTGATCTCGATGGATTCGCGCACCTTCTGCCGGGTCGGCCCGTGTGCCCAAACCGGCTCAAATGCGGCCGTCAGAGCCATCCCCGCCACCGCCAGCGCCGCCACCCCGGCGACCGCCGTTCCGCTTCTCATCCTCATACCGTTTCCTCACTCCTGGAGCTGCGCGACTTGAGGCGCGCTGCGATCATCGTAGCGCATTTTCGGGCCGTGGGGAGACCGGTTCGTGGCACGGCTGTGGCGGGGATCGCTCCCGCATCCACGCCATCCCTTGCGTTGCCCGACGGGCAAAACACACAAGGCCGGGGTCAATCCGTTCCGATCAAAATAATTCGCTTTACGCGAATTCGGAAATGTCGCATGTTTCGGCCATCCTAGCCCGGTCCGAGGGGCGTATCGCGATCGTCACGACACGCGGGATGGGACGTGGTGGACGCAGGCGGCGTCGGCGCGAAGGTGGTTTGCAGGGCGGCTCGCGCCGTGAGCAACGACCCGCGCGCACACGACCGGTGCAGCCTGCGTACGGCAAAATCGTGTGGTCCTGGCATCCGGGGTCTGTGTGCCAAGTCTTGCGGTGACACGTGCTGCCCGACCGAGCGGGCGCGTCAGCCATCCGCAAGGCGACGGGGGCAATAGTGCATCGCTCCCCGGGGAGATCACGACATAAGCCGTAAAACCACTGCGCAGGGAAGGCCGGATGTTCGGCTTCACCTGTATGCCGCTGTGCATCTGCTTCCAGCGCATTTCGCGCACAGCGGACCGCGGGTGCCAGCCGGCACCCGGCCTTCCCTGCGCCCTCGGCACTTTCGAGGGCGGTGACGACAGCAAGGCCCGGGCAGTTCATGCCGCGGGGCCGCGAAGGTGTGTTCGCGATTCAGATGCGAGTGGAAAAACAATGCGCGTGCCTCATTGAAGCGGCAGACGTCCCCCAATCATTCCGCCAGCGTCGCCTCCACGAAGCCCCGCGGGTCGTCACAAAACTCCCGCATCAACCGGTAATGGTCGGTCTCCTCCACCGTCACCGGCTCCAGCCCGTATTTCCCGAGCCGCAGCAGCTTCGCATTGGGATAGGCCATCAGCATCGGCGAATGGGTCGCCATGATGACCTGGCAGATGCGGGAGTCGTCCATGCGTCGCAAGAGCTTCAGGAATTCGATCTGACGCCCCGGCGACAGCGCCGATTCCGGCTCGTCGAAGATGAAGATGCCCTGGCGCTGGCAGCGCTCTTCGAAGAAGCGCAGAAAACCTTCGCCATGGGAATGCGACAGAAAATCGGGTCCGACCTGGCCGGCATCACGTGCGGCCTTGTCGAGATATCGCGCCACCGAGAAAAAACTCTCGGCGCGGAAAAACCAGCCGTTGGTGATCTTCGGCAGCCAGCTTGCGCGCAACGCCTTGGAAAGCTGGCCACCCATCTTCTCCCGCGCGTCGGAATGATCGACCGGCATGTAGCCCTTGCCGCCACCGGCATCGTCATAGCCGGCAAGCGCCGCGATACCCTCGAGGATCGTCGACTTCCCGGTGCCATTCTCTCCGACGATGATCGTGATGGCGGCGTCGAAGCTAAGCTCGAAATCATCCGGGAAGATGGGCAGGCAAAACGGATAAGCCTCGCGATCGCGAACTTGAGACGAATCGAGCCAGATCCGCTTCAGATACGGCGCCGGCAGGTTGATCATGCGATTGCTTCTTCGGCTCATGTCCGGCTTCCAACCCACTCCGGTCGATATTTCGGCCGGAACATATCAGGAACACAATCTTCGCGAAAGCTGCATCTGAGAAACATACAGCAACAAAACTCGGCACGCGTCACTTGGACGCAAACTAAAACTTAAGATTGTACTCTAGAATCGCCTTAAGAAGACGTTGCTGTGAGACAATCTGTTGGCATGAGGCCAGCCCCCACCTCGCGACCCGGCAATGATTGACGGACGTCCAGGACCGTAAGAAGCCGCGAGGAATGCGCGATGGTATCAACGTATTTCAGCTACAACTACATTTCGCACCATCTCAAGCAATCCCTGACGCGGGTCGAACAGCAGACCGACGTCGCGCGAGAGGCCGCCTATTACAAGGCCAACATCGGCAAGGTGAAGACCGTCGATGATCTCATGAAGGATTATCGCCTGTATCATTACGCACTGAAGGCGTATGGCCTGGAAGACATGGCCTACGCCAAGGCTTTCATGAGAAAGGTGCTGGAGAGCGACCTCTCCGACGCAAAGAGCTTTGTCAACAAGCTGGTCGACAAGCGTTACCGGGAGTTTGCCGCGGCATTTTCCTTCAACGGCACTGCGACGCCGGTTGCGCAATCGGAGAACCAGACCGACGAGACGATCGGTCTGTACACGGCGACCAAGAAGAGCCAGGTCGACGCACTTGCGGACGATACGAAATACTACAGCGCCCAGATCGGCAGCATCAGCAGTGCTGATCAGCTGCTGAACAACGATCGTCTCCGCAACTATGTCTATTCGGCATTCGGGATCGATCAAAGCAAGTGGCCGCCCGACACGATAAGCCAGGTCCTGCGCAGCGACCCATCCGATCCGAACAGCTACGTCAACACCGCCTTCGCGTCTCAGTTGACCGGCCTCAACGCCCAGCTCGCTCAAGCCAAATCGGACGTGAGCGCCACCAATACGAAGATCGCCGACTACACGGCCCAACTCTCGCAACCGGGCGCCGACGTGGCTCAGTTGAACGTCCAGATCCTGGTCGAAAAATATCACCTGGAGTCGTACACGAAGAGCATTTCCAGCCTCAACGACCAGATCGCGACGATAGGTGGCTTTGTAGACTTGGCCGGCGCGTTCGAGTTTTCGGCTGACGGGTCGCTGCCGTCGGGTGTGCCCGCGCAGACTGCTGCAAACGTCACGCTCACGACAAAGCGGTTCGACGACAGCAAGTCCGACGTCTATGCGGCGGCAAGTCCCCTGAATGAGGCCTTCGCAACCGTTCAATTCAGAAACGCGATCGGCAAGATCGATTCAGTCCAGGCGTTCGTATCGACTCCAGCCGTGTATGATTTTGCGCTGGGCGCCGTCGGCCTCGATCCTGCAGAGGTCTCGCAGGCCACCGTCAAGGCGGCCCTCGAAAGCGATCTCAGCGATCCCAAGAGCTTCGTCTATACGCTCAAGGACAACCGATACGTCGAGCTCGCGCGCGCCTTCAACTTCGACGCAAAGGGCAATCTGACGACCCCCTTGGTGGCTCAGGACTCGGCAAAAGTCCTCCAGACCGCGAAGGACTACGTCATTGCAGTGCTGAAACAGGCAAGCCCTGAGCAGCAGAAAGCGGTTCGGGAACAGGCCCAGAAAGACGCGACGTCCTATCAGGAGGCCATCGCAGGCATCGACAGCGTTTCTGAGCTGCTTGCGAACCGGAAGATGGTCGATTTCATTCTCGTCGCCAAGGGCCTGGACCCCAAGAAGGTCAGCACCGAATATCTGAAGAAGATATTCGCGTCCGATCTGAACAATCCAAAGAGCTTCGCGAACACCGAGAGCGATCATCGCTTTGCCGAGATCGCGGCGTCGTTCAATTTCGACAGCAAGGGCAATGTCGCGCGCCTTGCGATGGTTGGTCCTCAGAAGCAAGTCCAGCTGCGGGAAACACAGGCGAACTATCTCCAGCAAAGCCTCGAGCAGCAGCAGGGGGATACGAATCCCGGCGTGCGCCTAGCGCTCTATTTCCAGCGAAAGGCGGGGGAGATCACGTCCGCATACGACATCCTTGCCGACAAGGCTCTTTCGGAGGTGTTCAGGACCACCTTCAATTTGCCTGACTCGATGGCGGCGATGCCAATCGACCAGCAGGCCAAGTTCGTGGACAAATTCATGAAGATCAAAGATCTTTCCGATCCCGCGAAGGTCGAAAAGCTGCTGGGCCGTTTCTCCGCCATGTATGACGTCAAAAACGGCCAGAGCATCGGTCAGGGACAATCCCCCTTGCTCAATCTCTTTCAGGGATCCGGCTCGGGGCTAAGTGACTCTACGTACTTGGCCATTGCCAAGCTACGTTCTCACTGACGATCGCTCGCCGAGATTAGCTCAACACCTCGAGCACCAATTCCATGGTCATCAGCACGGGATTGTCGCCACGGATCAGGCGGCCTTCCGCGATACCGCCGGTGTAGTCGATCAGCGCGACATCGAGCGCCGCTTCGAGTGCGCCCGAAGGGCCCGGTGCGATCGCCCCCGCAGTCACCGCAAGCTCCGTCGCAAACGGCTCGGTCACGCCGCCATGGGTGAAGCGCGCGCCGACGGTCGAGCCGACGCCGCCATGAATCTTCGCGCGCGCAATGCCGTGCGCGCGGCAAAAGCCTTCGAGGCAGAAAGCGAAGTCCTGGTTGGGGCGCAGCCGCAGCGCGAAGGCGCGACTCGTCGCGCGCGCACCAGTGCTCGCAGCCGCAACCGGTCCGAACAGCTTGAAATTGGTCTCGGGATCGGGCTCGGCCGTGAACATCGCGCCGTCGAGGCCGAAGGCCTCGACCTCGAACGGCTCAGTCACCATCGTCTCGTCCGGCAGCATATGGCCGCCACTTGCCTTGCCGTCTGCCTCGGTCCACAGCCCATGGCAATGAAAGAACGGCGCGCCGTCCCGCGTGCCGAGCGTCATGCGGCCGAGCTTCGTGCGCGTCACGCCCTCGGGCCGGAACGTCTCGCTGTAGAAAGCGGCGTTCTCGCCGGTCTTCGACAGCGCCGGCATCACATAGGCAAACGGCCCGAGCGTGCCGCGGCCGAAGTTCAGCACGCCGCCGGCAAAACCCTCCCCCGCAAAGCCGCGGCGTGCGGCTTCCAGCAGCGGCACGCCTGCCTCAAGCATGAACGTGAAAGCGCGTCCCCTCGCCTCCACCCATTGGATGCGTTCCGCGCCAGGTGCGCCCGGCTGCTTGATGCTGCGCATGACCCTCGCTCAGCCTGTTTTCGTCTTGTCGAGGTCGAGCAATCCGCGCGCCTCGAGCTCGTCACGCACCATGCGCTTCGGCACCTTGCCATAACCGGACTTCGGCAGCGCCTCCCAGAAGAAGAACCGCTTCGGCATCTTGTAGCGCGGCACTTTTGGCGACAGGAACGCCGCCATCTCCGCTTCAGTCACGGCCGTCGCACCCTCGCGCGCAACACAGACGGCCACGCCGACCTCGCCCCAGGTCGCATCGGGCACGCCGAGCACGGCAACCTCGCCGACCGCGGGATGCGTCAATATCTTCTCCTCGATCTCGCGCGGATAGATGTTGGAGCCGCCGGAGATGTACATGTCGGAAGCACGGCCGGTGATGTAGACGAACCCCTCCTCGTCCATGTGGCCGAGATCGCCTGTGCGGAACCAGCCGTTGCGGAACGCCTTCGCATTGGCCTCGGGGTTGTCGTAATAGCCGGCGAGCACCGCAGGACCGATCACGCAGATCTCGCCGCTCTGGTTCGACCCGAGCTCGCGGCCCTCGTCGTCCTGGATCGAGACCTGCATACCGGTGCGCTCGAAGCCGCAAGTGCCGATCTTCGCATGCGGGCCGTCCTCGGGGTCGTGCAGCGCCGCCGGCAGCACGGTGATGTTGCCGGTGACCTCGCCCAGTCCAAAATACTGCACGATGACCTTGCCGAGCTTCTTCAGCGCGGCCTTCTGGTCCTCGCGATACATCGGCGCGCCGGCATAGATCACGTGACGCAGCGAGGAGTGATCGTATTTGTCGGCGGCGGGATGCTCGACCATCATCTTCAGAATGGTTGGCACGGTGAAGAGATTGCTGACCCGATGCTTTTCGATCAGGCGGAACGCCTCGTCGATGTCGAATTTCTCGGTCGGCAGCAGCACGGTGCGTACACCTCGCGCGGTCTGCACCAGCTGATGCACGCCGGCGCCATGCGAGAGCGGCGCCACCACCAGCGAGGCGTCGTCCTCGGTGACCCCAGGCGTCAGGTCGGCGAGATGGTTGGTGACGACAAAGCCCATCTGGCCGTGGGTCAGCACCGCGGCCTTGGAGCGGCCCGTGGTGCCGGAGGTGAAGAAGAACCAGCAGGGATCGTCGTGCTCGACAGCGACGTTCTCGACCACGTGCCCCGCATGCGATGCGATGGCATCTGCAACCGACGTCTCACCGAACGCGCCCTTGCCGTCAATGCTCCAGGTAAACGCAAGCGCGCCGCCGCTCACGGCCGCCGCGTGCTCGGGAAAATCGACGTGGCACAGAAACGCCTTCGCGCCGGAGGCCTGGGCCAGGTAGGAGACCTCGTCCGGCATCAGGCGGAAATTGGTGGGCACCCAGACCGCACCGAGCCTGAACGCCGCGAACATCGAGAAGAACATCTCGTCGCCATTCTTGGAATGGACGAGGATGCGGTCGCCCTTCGCGATGCCGCGCGCGGCGAGCGCCGCCGCCAGTGCCGAGACCTGGGCGTCGATCTCGCGCCAGGTCCAGGACCTGTCACCCCAGACGAAACCGGGACGCGATCCATGCCGCCGCGCATTCTGGGTCAGCATGTGAGCGAGATTCATGACGCGGCGGGACATGCGCAGGGGCTGCATGGGGCTTCCTCTTCGACTGCGGACGGCGCGCAAGCCGCCCGCTCCTTGCTGCCCATTTATCGCCAACGCCCGCACCCCCGCAAGGCCGCCGGCCGCGCACCTGCTCTACGGCTGCTTGAACGCGAACGGCGTCGCCGTGATCGTCTTCTCCTTGACGCAGGCCTGCGCGCCAAAACCACCGCAATAGCTGCCATGCAGATCGAACCGGATGGTGCGCGCGGCGCCGCGCTTCACCGGCGACGTCACGATCTTGTAGCTGCGGACATAGCCGTCGAACACGGGGCGCACGCTGCCGTCCGGCAGCGTCACCAGGATGTCCATGACGCAGCCGCCGGTTCCGCAATAAGTGGTCTCGCGCTCCCCGCATTTTGTGTCGCGGAAATCGACGATGTAGTCGTCGCGGCCGTCACCGGTCAGGTCGATCCGGCGCACCGTGTCCGGCGCAAAGGTTACCGCGCCACCGTCCTGGCTGTCGCATTCCTCGTTGGCGTAGCGCAGCGCCTTCTGCACACCGGCTGGATAGTCGGCCGGGTTGAATGGTCTTGCGTCGTCGGCGCGCGCAGCGGTGACGAGCAGAGCGAGCAGGAGGATGAAACAGCGCATGCGCATTGGTCGTCGGCGATGCCGCAGGCGTTCAGGGATTTTTAAACATGATCGGCGCAACCTCAGCCAGTTCTCGCGTACAGAGTGCCGCATCATGGTCAAAGCGCCCGCCTTCCTCCTGTTGTCGCTGGCGCTTGCCGGATGTGCCGTCGCGCCGCAGGCGCATCTCGCTTCCGATCCGGCCTTCAAGCCTGCCCGCTTTGCCTGGGATGGTGCGGGCGAAGATCCCAATCAGCAGCGCCCCGCCTCGGGGCCATCGCGAACAACGCGATCCGCCGCGGTATCCGAGCGCAACAGTTCGCAAGCCGGACTTCAGCCCTATTCGAAGGAATGGTGGCAGGCGCAGGACGGTATCGAGGCCGAGCAGGACGCCAGGGTCAACCGCGCCCTCGTCATCTGCCAGGGCTGCGTCCGCCAACAGCCGAGCGAGGACACGCGCGTGGCCAAGGCCGCGGACTGAAACACACCGGATTGAAGCGGCCGAGCCAGGCCGGGAGACCGCCGCGCCGGAGCCGGTGGGCAACGAGCCGGTCACGCGCGCCGACACGGATCGGTGCGATCGTGCGCGCAATGATCAACCGCCATTGATCTACGGCGAAGCGCTGCGCCCTGCGCGATGTCTCGTTTTCAAACAACTATCGCCAAAAAACGCGGAAAAACGCGACATTTGCCTCGCAGGACGGCGGTCGCGCTCCGGTTGCATGTGCCGCGCGCAGGCTTGTTCCGGCGCAAGCTTCACGCTAGTTAATCGCTGCTTAATGCATTTGTTTGGCTGGCCCGGCGGCTGGCTCCCGGGTGGATATGCGCCGTTTCGGCGTGGAATGTGGTGAGTATGGGAAGAGTTGTTTTCATTGATTCCCGCGTTTCCGACATCGATGCCTTGCTGGACGGGCTGGCCCCGGACGAACAGGCCTTTGTCCTCAACGGCGCCAGCGACGGCTTCGCCCAGATCGCAACCATCCTCAAGAACAACGGCCTGACCGGGCTCGCGTCGATCTCGATCGTCGGTCACGGCGCTCCGGGCGAGATTGAGATCGGCTCATCCGTCATCCACGACGCGGACCTCGCGAACGATGCCGCCGTACTCTCCGCGATCGGCGCCTCGCTCGCATCCGACGGAGCTCTCGCCCTCTATGCCTGCGACACGGCCGCGGGCGCGACCGGAAGCCAGTTCATCGCCGACCTCTCCGCCTATGCCGGCGGCGTCACCGTCGACGGGGCGACGCATGTGATCGGCAATGCCGATCCCGCAAGCTGGACGCTCGACGTCTCGACCACCCCGGCAGCGGCTGCCGTTAGCGCGCCCTTCGCGGAGCAGGCGCTTGCAAATTTCAGCACGACGCTCGGCATCATCGGCCTGACCCCCGGCACGTCAGCGACGTTCCACGGCGGTGGCGCCGCCGTGTCCATCGCACCGAACCTGATCGTAACGGACAGCGCCTCCTCAACACTCTCATCGGCCGTGGTGAGTCTCGTCGGCTTCGTCGCGGGCGACACGCTGAACTTCACGGACCAGAACAACATTCACGGCAGCTACGACGCCGCGCACGGCATCCTCACCCTGAGCGGGAGCGATACGGTCGCCGACTATCAGGATGCGCTGCGCTCGATCACCTACAGTTTTTCGGGGAACGGCGATCCGACCGACGGCGGCACGCACCAGGTTCGCGATATTACCTGGCAGGTGTCGGACGGGACGAACACGAACATCACGGCATCCCCGATCAACAACGATCAGCCCTCACTCGGGCTGACCCAGCTGATCCCGCTTCAAGGCACCTATCCCTCGCATGGAGACGGCACGTCCGATCCCGGCACCATCGATCTCGGGTCCATCAGGACCTTCGCCGGAAGCCTTGCTCCCAACCACACGGCGCTTGCCAGCGGGCAGCTGCTGTCGATCGCCCAGAACACCGCCCTGTTCTCGCTGTTCGGCACGACCTATGGCGGCAACGGACAGACGACCTTCGAGCTACCCAACCTCCAGGCCAAGCTCACGGTCGGCTCCGAGAACAGCGCGAATCTTTCGCTCGGAGCCAATTACGGCACGGACACGGTCACGCTGGGGACCCAGAACTTGCCCTCGGGCTTCGGCGCGGGGCAGGCTTTCACCAACGACCAGCCTTCGCTGACCATCAACTATCTCATCAACACCGGCGGACCGGGCGCGAGCTCAGCCTCGAACTGGCTCGACGTAGCCGGCGAAATTGTCCCGTTTCTCAGCAATTTTGCGCCGACAGGATATCTGCTGGCGGCTGGCCAGGTGCTGAACATCGCCGACTATCCGAACCTCTATAACGCCATCGGCACGACGTATGGCGGCGATGGTGTCACGACGTTCGCGCTGCCGGACCTCACCGGCCGCACCATCATCGGGGTCGGAACGAACTCGATCGGCGATTTCCAACTTGGCACGGTCATCGGCCAGGACACGACCACGCTCTCGACGTTGAACCTGCCCCATCCAGTCGGGGCTTCAGCCGACTTCAGCAACTACCAGCCTTCCATCGCTCTGCACTGTCTGATCTCTCTCGAAGGAATATTTCCCTCCCAGAGCGGCTCGTACTCGGACTCCGCTCCATGGGTCGGCGAGATCATTTCCTACGCCGGAAACGGCACGGACCTCGACTATATGCTGGCGCACGGCTGGGCCGAGTGCCAGGGCCAGCTACTGTCGATCTCACAGAACCAGGTCCTGTTTGCGCTCATCGGAACGACCTATGGCGGCGACGGCCAGTCCACCTTCGCCCTCCCGGACCTGACCGGTCGCGCCGTCGCGAGCGTGGGCACGAACTCCCAGGGCAATCAGGTCGAGCTCGGCGAGCAATACGGCACCGCCTCCACAACGCTCATCTCGAGCGAGGTGCCTCTGACGGCGAGCGTGCTCGGCGTCGTCCATACCGCGCCGACCGTCACCGCAGGTGCCAGCCTGAACTATCCGGTCGGCAGTGTGGCAGCCCTGCTCGACAGCACGTTGATCGTCGCCGACCCCGACAGTGGCGGCAATCTGACCGGCGCGACCATCAAGATTGCCAGCGGCTTCGTCAGCGGCGATGCGTTGAGCTTCATCAGCCAGAACAACATCACCGGCAGTTACAACGCCGCTACCGGCCTGCTCACGCTGAGCGGCACCGACACGCTCGATCATTACCAGACCGTGCTGGAATCGATCGCGTTCAGCGCCCCCGGATCGACCGCGCCCGGCTCCCGGACCATCGAATGGACCGTGACCGACGGCTCCTCCAGCAACGGGACCAGCAACACCGCGACCAGCACGGTCAATCTGCTCCACGTTCCGCTCGTCAGCTCGGTCACGGCGGCGACGACGGGCAATGCGACCGATCTCAATGCCGGCAAGGTCGTCACCATTACGGTGGCCTTCACCGACCCGGTGAATGTCACCGGCGCGCCAGAGCTCCAGCTCAGCGACAATGTGATCGCGACCTATCAAGGCGGCAGCGGCGGCACCGCGCTGACGTTCAGCTACACGGTGCAGGCCGGCGACAGCAGCAGTGATCTGCAGGTGCAGAACCTTCTCCTGAACGGCGGCACCATCAAGGACGGCTCGGGCAACGATGCCGTGCTGGCCGGCACAGCCACCGACCTGCACCTGACGATCGACACCGCCGCACCTGTGGTCTCGTCGATCAATACCGCCGGCAGCAATCCGAGCAACGCGACCAGCGATACCTTCACCGTCACCTTCTCCGAAATCGTGAGCGCGGTCGACGCGAGTGACTTCACTATCGTCACCGGCGGGTCCGTCTCATATGGCGGGATGGTCGTGCTGCCCTTCAGCGGCAGCGTCTATACGGTGACGGTCACCGGCGTCACGGGCGATGGCACGCTAGGCCTCAAGCTCAACGCGTCCGGCACCGGCATCGCCGATCGCGCCGGCAATGCCATATTTGCCGGCTTCACCGGACAGACCTACACGATCGATCACACCGCTCCGACCGTGACGTCGATTGCCGCGTCGGGCGCCAGCCCGAACAACGCCGGCACCGAACAGTTCACGGTGACCTTCTCGGAGAGCGTCAGCGGCCTGACCGCCACCGATTTCACCCTGACCACGACCAACACACCGGGTGGTATCGCCCTCTCCACCACCGGCATCAGCCAGATCACCTCCGCCGACGGGAAGACCTACACGGTGACTGTCGGCGGCGTCACCGGCGACGGCACCGTGCGCCTCGATTTCAAGAGCGGCTCGAGCGGCGTCACCGACACTGCCGGCAATGGCGCCAGCGCGGGCTTCTCGAGCGGCGACGTCTACACCATTCGACATACCGCTCCGAGCGTTTCGTCGATCGTCGCGAACGGCTCGAACCCGAACAATGCCGGAAGCGATCAGTTCACGGTGACGTTCTCGGAAGACGTCACCGGCGTCGATGCGAGCGACTTCACGGCGACCCGCACCGGCAGTGTCACCGACACCGGCATCGTCGTGACGCCCGTCAGCGGCAACGTCTATACCGTGACCGTCAACGGCGTGACCGGCGACGGCACGCTGCGCCTCGACCTGAACGCTTCAGGCACCGGCATTGCCGATGCCGCCGGCAACGCCGTGGCGAACGGATTCACCGGTGGCGACGTCTACACCGTTCAGCATACGGCCCCGGCCGTGACGTCGGTGAGCGTGCCCGCGAACGGTACCTACGTCGCCGGTCAGAATCTCGACTTCACGGTCAATTTCAGCGAGGCGGTGTCGGTGACGGGCACCCCGGAAGTCGCGATCATGCTCGACACCGGTGGCCTCGTCGAAGCCCAATATGTCGGCCAAGGCAGCGCCTCCTCGCTGACCTTCCGCTACACGGTGGCTGCCGGCGAGAGCGATGCCAATGGCGTCGCGCTCGGCAGTGCGATCGTTCTCAATGGCGGCACGATCAAGGACGCGGTCGGCAACGCCGCCGTGCTCACGCTGAACAATGTCGGCTCGACCGCCGGCGTTCGGGTGGATTCGATCGCGCCGACGGTGATGTCGATCGCGACCTCGGGCGCGGGCATCGTCGCAGGCAGCGGCGATCTCAACGCCGGCCATAGCGTCATCCTGACGCTCAATCTCAGCGAAGCGGTCAACGTCGATCTGACCGGCGGCACGCCGACCATGCAGCTCAACGATGGCGGCGTCGCGACCTATGCGGGCGGCAGCGGCAGCAGCGTGCTGACCTTCAGCTATCTCGTGGCTGCGGGTGAGAACACGAGCGATCTTTCGGTCAACCAGATCCTGCTCAATGCAGGGACCATCCGCGACCTCGCCGGAAACGATCTCACCTTGCCGGGCGGCACCGTCAACCCCGCCGGGATCTTGCAGATCGACACGCACGCGCCGGATATCGTCGCCGTCAGCGCATCGCCCGCGAGCGGCGCGGTCGGAGCCGGCCAGTCTGTCACGATCACGGTCGCTCTCGCCGAAGCCGTGACCTTGTCGGGCGGTGCGCCCACCCTCTCGCTCAACGATAACGGCATCGCCACCTTCGATGCGGCTGCGACCGCGGCCTTGCATGATTCCAGCAAGCTCGTGTTCAACTACACGGTGGGAGCCGGCGACACGCTCACATCTGCGCTGGCGGTCACGGGCATAGATCTGCACGGCGGAGCGATCGGCGACCTCGCCGGCAACGCCGCCAATCTCGGCAATATCGCCACGACATTCACCGGACTTGCCGTGATCGATTCACTCGTCACGGCGCACGCAGACAGCAACCGTGTCGTCGCCGGCCAGACCGTCACCGCCGATGCCGCGCACGGCCTGCTCGCCAACGACACCGACACCAACCCCGCCGATCACGTCGTGGTCAGCGCCGTCAACGGGCTCGCCGGCGCCGTCGATCACAGCATCGCAGGCGCCTATGGCAGCCTCACGGTGCATGCCGACGGCAGCTATTCCTACGCTGCCAGCGGCGGCGTCACCGGCGTCGCCTACGACAACTTCACCTACACCGCGAGCAACGGCCATGCGGCGCCCTCGACATCGACGCTGACCGTCCAGGTGATCGGCGGCAACCAGAACTTCGTGCTCGTTCCCGCCGGCGGATCCGCCACCACCGGTTATGGCAATACCGTCCTCGACGGCAGCGCTGGCGGCGCCACCATCACGGCCGCCTCGACCTTCAACGCCCACGAGATCCTGATCGGCGGCCCCGGCGACACGCTGATTGCCGGCAATTACGGCCGGGATACGTTCGTGTTCGCCGGCGATTTCGGTCACAACACCATCAACAACTTCCATACGGCCCTGAACGACATTCAGCTGCAGGCGTCGCAGTTCGGAAGTCTCGCCAACGTCTTCGCGGACCTGCATCAGGTTGGGGCGGACACCGTGCTCACGCTCGACGCTACTCACGTGGTCACCATCACCAACACCGCGTTGGCAAGCCTGACCTCGGCCAATTTCCATCTGGTTTGAGTGCGATCCAGCCTGAAGGCGCTCCGATCCCGACCCGGAGTTGCCAATTGGTCACAGCGTTCAGCCGCCATGTAGCGTAAAACCACGTCGGAATCGGGGAATTGGGCCAATGAAAAATTTCGAGAAACTTGTGCTTGCGGGCGTCGTGGCTGTCGGGGCGGCTTGGGGGACGGCACATGCCGCGGATCTTGCCCCGACCTATAAAATGCCGGTGAAGGCGATCGCCCCGGTTCAGACCTGGAATGGCTTCTATGTCGGCGGCAATGTCGGCTACGACTGGAGCACGGGCTCCACGGGTATTTCCGTCCTGTCGACCGATCCGGCACTGGCGGCCCCGCTCGCCGCGCTGGTTGCGGCCGGTTCATTTCCGACCGCGCTGTCGCCGTCGGCGAAAGGCGTGATCGGCGGCGTCCAGGCCGGCTACAACTGGCAGGTCGCCCCGCAATGGCTGGTCGGCCTCGAGGCCGACTTCCAGGGCGCGGACGTCAAGGGCACGACCACCCAGGCGCTCGCACCGGTCGGCTTCGATGCCACCTCGACGACGGTCAGCAAGGGCATCGACTGGTTCGGCACCGTGCGTGGCCGGGTCGGCGTGCTGGTAGCGCCGCAATGGCTGCTCTACGGCACCGGCGGCTTCGCCTATGGCCGCACCAAATCCTCGTTCAGCACCACCGACGTGACCGGCGGATGCATCGTGGGCGCGACCATCTGCGCCAGCGGCGCCTCCTCGGGGACGAGCACCGGCTGGACCGCCGGCGCCGGCACCGAAGTGATGTTCGCGCCGAACTGGAGCTTCAAGGCCGAGTACCTTTACGTCGACCTTGGCCGGCGGACGCTGAACGTCGCCTCCTCCACCGTTCCGGCCATCGTGTTCACGACATCGACCCCGTTCCGCGAGCAGATCGCCCGGGTCGGCGTCAACTATCATTTCTCGGCCGGCCCCGTCGTCGCCAAATACTGATCAAGACGCCCTGGGTCCGCCGACCCGTGCACGCATGGCCGAGGCCGATCAGAGCCGCTCTGATCGGCCTTCGCGTTTGAACCTGCCGGGCGCAATCAAGCTCTACTGACGTGCGCACCCCAACCAGGACACTCCATGCTCACCCGTCGCAGCCTCATCGCTACTGTCCTCCTCGCCGGCGTCGGCCCCGCCCTCGCCCAGGCTCCCGCAACCAGTGAACCGCTCGCTATTCTGACTGCGATCTACACCCGCGCCGCCAAGGGCAAGGGCGATGGCGGCGGTGCCTTCATCATCGAGAACAAGGCGGCCAAGGCCAAATATCTCTCCAAGGCCCTGGTCGCGCTGTGGGCCAAGGCCGATGCGCATACGCGCAAGGGCGACGTCGGACCGGTCGATTTCGATCCCGTCACCAACTCGCAGGAACCGGACGTGAAGTCGTTCAAGGTTGACGCCGAGAAGATGGAGGCCGACAAGGCGATACTTGCGGTGACCATCACTGGGCACCGCAACGACCGCAAACCCGCCGACCTGATCGTGCGTTACGACTTCGTGCGCGAGGCTGGGAGCTGGCGGATCGACGACATCAAGGGCTCCTCCGACGGCGAAGCCTGGTCGATCCGCAAGATGCTGACGGACTCGCTGAAGAGCTGACCGGAGACGACATGAGCGACGTCATCGACAACAAGGCCCATCACCGTTTCGAGCTGGAGGTGGAGGGATATCTTGCGACCGAACATTACAAGCTCGACGGCAACGTCATCACGTTCGAGCACACGGACGTACCGAAGGAGCTCGGCGGCAAGGGCGTCGGCTCGAAACTAGTGCAAGGCGCGCTCGATCAGGTCCGCGCCGCCGGCTTGAAGCTGATCCCGCAATGCCCGTTCGTGAAGGCGTGGATCGAGAAGCACCCGGACTATGCGGATCTGGTGAAGAGATGAGCGAGCGCAGGCCCACCGATCGCGCGGCGGGCCTGCCGAAATCCGCAGCCTATTGCCCATGCTTCAGTAAATCCTGGTCACTCATGTCCCAGTCCTGCCACAACTGGAGTACGCCCAGGATCACCGCCACTGCGCCCAGACTGGTGTGGTAGATCCGGAGAAAACCTTCGCCGGAATAGCCAAGCACCAGGGGCGAGACAATGAGCCACAGCCCGACCAGGATGGTCGCCACCTCCTGCCAGCGCTGCAAGGCGACATATTCGAGCTGGCTGAGGCCAAATACGACGAGGCCGACTGCGACCGTGTTCAGGACCATCGTGTCGTGTCCGGCAATCCCCGAGCTATCCTGGATTGGGAACCACGGCGACGCAGCAATCAGCGCACCGAGCAGCATCCCGCACCAGTCTTCCCATGTTCGATGAGTATTCAAGAAACCAAAGTCCGACATCGTAACCTCCTGCAAAAGAGGCATACGTCTGCGGCTGGCGATCACGACACTCCGAATGTCTAGCGACCGTGCCGGCCGCATTCGGGCGTATGTCCTCTCAAGGACGTGGGAACCGCGGTGGAACTTGCAAGAGCGACACTGAGGATTTTTTGCGGTCGCCACGTGACGTCCAACGGGTCAAGAATTCACACCGGCTACAGCGCCCCAAGCTTTCGCAGTGCATCATGCGCGACGGGCAGTCCGGGCCGCAACTCCAGCGCCTTCCGGAAATCTGCAATCGCGCCCTGCTTGTCGCCGAGCCGCAAGCGGGCCTGCCCGCGGTTGCTCCATGAGAACACGTCGGACGGATCGTATTGCAGCGCCTTGTCGTAGTCGGCGAGGCCGCCCTTGTTGTCGCCCTGGAAGAGACGGATCATGCCGCGATTGCGCCAGCCGCGCGCATCTGTCGGTGCGATGCGGATCGCCTCGCCATAGTCGGCGGCGGCGCGGTCGAGCTGCTCGTTGTCGCGATACACGTTGCCGCGGTCGATATAGGCGAGCAGATCGGGCGCAAGCTTGATCCGCATGGTGTAGTCGGCGAGCGCATGCGCCGTGTCGTGCTTGCGGGCGTAGACGAAGCCCCGATTGGCGTAGGCGGTGGCATAGTTGGGATCGCGCTTGATCGCCGCGTCAAAATCCGCAATGGCACCGTCGAGGTCGCCCTTGTTGAAGCGCGACTCGCCGCGATTGCTGTAGGCGAGCGCCAGCGACGGATCGAGCTTGATAGCCTCGTCGTAATCGGCGATGGCGCGATCATAGTCGCGCTTGAAGCTGTAGACGCGGCCGCGGTTGTTGTAGGCGCAGGCGTAGGCCGGATCGAGCCTGACCGCCTCGTCGAGATCGGACAGCGCGGCATCGAGCTCGCGTTTCTCGGTGAGGCCATGGCCGCGGTTGCAATAGGCGCCGGCGAGCCTGCGGCCGGTCTCGCTCTTCGTGTCAATGACGCTCGAGCAGGCCGCGACCCGTTCGTCCGGCGTGCTCGTCAATCCGACGCAGGCGTCCCAGGCCGGACCGCCTTCGGCCGACGCCGGCGCTGGCGCCGTCGAGGCGAGCGCAGCGAGCAACGCCATGATGCTGAGCGGGACGCGCATTTTTCGGGTATCTCCCCTGCGGCAACCTCCCTTGGTCGCACCTTGGCAAGGGCGGGTTCAGGCGCCTAGATCAGAGCGCAGACATCGCTTCGGAAGGATTACGCATGGCGGCATCGGTACGCGACAACAAAGACAGGAGCCGCTTCGAGCTCGATGTCGGCAGTGACATCGCCTTCGCCAATTACCGGCTGACGCCGTCGGCGGTGATCATCACCCATACCGAGACGCCGCGCGCGCTGCGCGGCCGCGGCATAGCCTCCGAGCTGGTCAAGGGCGCGCTGGAGCTGATCCGCCGCGACGGCAGGAAGGTGATCGCCGGCTGCGGCTTCGTCGTCGACTATCTCGACAAGCATCCGGAGGACGCGGACCTCGTTGCCTGAACGCAAATGGGCCCGCGATCTCGCGGGCCCTTGGCTGCGTCCGAGCGATCGGTCAGTGCTTGATCTCAGGCGGCAGCTTGCCGCCATTGGCAGCGAGCTTGGACATCACCTGCTTGTGCAGCCAGACGTTCATGCTCGCGGAATCGTTGGTGTCGCCGCTGTAGCCGAGCTCCCGGGCGAGATCCTTGCGCGCGGCGAGGCTCGAGTCGATGTCGAGCGCCTTCATGAGATCGACGATCGAGGTGCGCCATTCCAGCTTCTCGCCCTTGTGCGCGGCGACCGCCTTGTCGACGATGGCGGCGACGTCGACGGACGCCATGGGCGCGGCTGCCGGCGCCGATGCGCCCGGCGCGGCCCCTGCGGGGGCACCGGCCGGCGCTGCGCCACCGGCAGGCGCGGCGGAAGCCGGTTGGCTACCGAAGATCGCGCTCATGATTTTCCCGAAAATGCTCATGTCTTCTCCCCGAAAAGGATCCGTTGGAAGGGCCTTGAGTGGCACTTATAGACGAAGTTTCTGCGTTGCGCCCGCGGATCATGCGAACCGACAACCAGCATCAGCTTATCTGCGGCGAAATGACGGCCGAATGACATCGTCGAGGTTGCGGTGCGGCATCGAATCTCACCCAAGCGTGAGGGACAGGACTCGGAATTGAGAGTACGGTTTCTATTCAGCTCGCGATGCCTTCCGGAATTCGCGCCTGGTTGGGATCGCGATCATCCAAGAAGAGCGGCCGCTTGCGCCGTTTGCCGGCGCTGGATGCGGCCGCATGGCAAGGGAGCTAGCGACCATGGCCACACTCTACCAGGGCAATGTGCCCACAATGGCCCCGCCCGCTGATGCGGCGGGACCAACCATCCGGACCATCCAGCTATCCGACCTGCATGACGCGCTGAGGCGCGGCTGGGAGGATTTCAAGGCGGTTCCGAGCCACGCCATTATCCTCTGCGTGATCTATCCGGTGCTGGGCCTCGTGCTCGCCCGCGTGGTGATGGGCTATTCGGTGCTGCCGCTGTTGTTTCCGCTGGCTGCGGGCTTCGCGTTGATCGGGCCCTTCGCTGCCTTGGGTCTCTACGAGCTCTCGAGCCGTCGCGAACGCCATGAAGAGGCCAGCGCCTGGGATGCCATGGAGGTGCTGCGCTCGCCCTCGTTCGGTGCCATGCTCGGTCTCGGCACATTGCTGCTCGCCCTGTTCGTGACCTGGGTTGCAACCGCACAGGCGATTTATGTCGCAGCCTTCGGCTATGAGGGCGTGACCGGGATCTCGGATTTCGTTACGCGCGTGCTGACGACCCGGCAGGGCTGGTGGCTGATCGTGGTCGGCTGCGGCACCGGATTCCTGTTCGCGCTCGCCGCGCTCTGCATCAGCGCCGTGTCGTTCCCCTTGATGCTCGACCGCCATGCCGGCGCGTTCGAGGCCATGGTCACCTCACTGCGCGTTGTCGCAAAAAACCCGGTGCCGATGGCGGCCTGGGGCCTGATCGTGGCGGTGTTGTTGGCGCTCGGCACGATCCCGGCGTTCCTGGGGCTCGCCGTGGTGATCCCCCTGCTCGGCCATGCCACCTGGCATCTCTACCGCAAGGTGATCGTGTCCGATCCCGGTGCCCGGCCTGTGCCGCCTCCGCCGCATCGTCCGCGCAAGCCCGCCGCCGACTTCCCCGCCAACCTCTTCCCGTGGCGGAATCGGACAGACGCCTAACGATCTCGTGACATCCGGTCCTGCCCGGCTCCGGGCGGGACCGGCCCCCGTCATGCGCCTTGCTTTGGCCGCGGTTCCGACCGAGATTGCACCTCGCCGGTCAGATCACTTCACGGAATCCATTTCATCTGATGACCCCGACGATTTCTCGTCTCGCTCTCGCAGCCTTAGCCCTCACCACGTCAATCCTCTCCGCCCAGCCAGCGCTCGCCGCCGTTGCCTGCGGCTCGGGCAATTTCGACGCATGGCTTGCTGACTTCAAGACCGACGCCGCGGCCAAAGGCATCTCACAGCAGGCCATTGCTGCCGGGCTCGCCGGCGTGACGCTCGATCAGAGCGTGCTCAACCGCGACCGCTCGCAAAAGGTCTTCACCCAGACCTTCGAGGAGTTTTCCGGCCGCATGGTGCCGCCGCGCATGACGCGCGGTTCCAACATGATGAAGCAATACGGCTCGGTGCTGTCCCGCATCGAGCAGACCTACGGCGTCCCAGGCGAGGTGCTCGTCGCGATCTGGGGCCTGGAAACCGATTTCGGCGTCAACACCGGCAAGTTCGCAACCATCCGCTCGCTGGCGACGCTGGCCTATGACTGCCGGCGCGCCGAGCAGTTCCGCGGCGAACTGATGGATGCGCTGCGCATCGTCCAGCGCGGCGATCTCGCACCCGCCGACATGAAGGGCGCCTGGGCGGGCGAGCTCGGCCAGACCCAGTTCATGCCCTCGTCCTGGATGAAATACGCCGTCGATTTCGACGGCAACGGCAAGCGCGATCTCCTGCACAACGCGCCCGACGTGCTCGCCTCCACCGCCAATTACCTCGCCGGCTATGGCTGGCAGCGTGGCAAGGATTGGCAGCCGGGAAGCCCGAATTTCGCGGTGCTACAGCAGTGGAACAAGAGCGAGGTCTATTCCAAGACCGTCGCCTATTTCGCCACCCAGCTCGCGCGCGCCCCTTAAGATCCCCTGATAAAAGCGTAGGGCCGATCGCCCGGCGACCGGCCCTCTCTTGAAGCGTTTACTTGCCCATGGTGGCGTGCATCGCCTTGTTCAGATGCGCGCCGCACGCACCCATTTTGCCGTTGAGCAGCGAGTCCTGCGCCGCCGCGATCTCCTTCTGCGCGACGAACTTGCTGTCGCCGTCGGCCATGTTCTCGATCGCGGTCTCCGTCTTCTCCAGATTGGATCCGCTGCAGCCGCCCATGGCGTGCTTGGCGGCCTGGGCCGGCGCGACGGCGAACGCGACGGCAGCAATGGCGATAACCCCGAGTAACTTCGTCATGATGTTACTTTCCTTCTCTTCTTCTTGGGACAGACCCAGCGACATTGCCGGAATCTGCGACACGACTTTGCTGCCGACGCGGCAACTTGCCGCAATAAATTCCCCGCGAGAATTGCGTGATGTTGCGCGCGGCGCAGAGCCGCATGCGGAAATTCTGATTTTCATTACAACCTTGTAATCAAGCGCTCACACCCTTGGCGTGTGTGCACCGCATCAACGACGAACGCGCTCGGCTCCCGGGCGACCGGCGCTCGATATCCGGCTTCGCCGCAAGCCGTTCGGCGGCCCCAGTGGCAGGATCGAGCAAATCGCCGCTCCCATCCCCCGGCGTCGGCGGACTCCGTCAGGCCGGCGTAATCCACAAATGATATGAATATTTATTCATTTCTACATCATCTCGCTTCATGCGATTCGCGCATGCGAGACTTGGGCTTACAAGCTGCCACATCGCCTTGCAGGTCACCGGAATGCAACATATTTCCATCGTCACGGGAACCGCATTGGTCGGCATAAACCCGTGATCTCACGGAGATTTATTGCAATCTACAACGGCTGGCGCCCAGCTCTTGGGCGGGACTGCCAAGAGGTTAATCGCCCCTTACCGATGCCATGCGTCCTTCGCTTAGCTGCATCGCAACATTGGAACTTTCGCAGTGCACCACTCTCACCTATATTCATTTCAACGATGACGCCCGGGCAAGGGCTGAATCGAACTACAGGAGACTACCAATGCTGCTCTCGCTCATCCGCATGATCCAGGCTTTCCGGGACTATCAGCGCAATGTTGCCGAGCTGTCCCAGCTCAGCGATCGCGAACTGGCCGACATCGGCCTTGATCGCTCGGACATCCCGCGCGTTGCCGCCGGTCAGTATCAGGGCTGATATCGTTCAGCCCTTCACCGGACGAACCGATAGCGCCCGCCTCGTGCGGGCGTTGTCGTTTCTGAAGGCAGAAAACTCGATCTCGGCGATTCCACTGACCGCCGAAAAGCGCTACCTGTCCGCCCCATGACAGGACCCCATTCCAATATTGTGCACGTGATCGGCGCGGGCCTTGCTGGCTCAGAAGCCGCCTGGCAGGTCGCCAAAGCCGGCGTGCCCGTGGTGCTTCACGAGATGCGGCCGGACCGCATGACCGAGGCGCACCGCACCGACGGACTCGCCGAGCTCGTCTGCTCCAATTCGTTCCGCTCGGACGACGCCGCCAACAACGCCGTCGGCCTGCTCCATGCGGAGATGCGCCGCCTCGGTTCGCTGATCATGCGCGCGGCCGATGCCAACCAGGTTCCCGCCGGCGGTGCGCTGGCGGTCGATCGCGACGGTTTTTCGGCGGCCGTCACCAAGGCGCTGAACGACCACCCCCTGATCGAGATCGCCCGTGGCGAGATCGCAGGCCTTCCGCCGGCCGACTGGGGCAACGTCATCGTTGCGACCGGGCCCCTCACCTCCGCACCGCTGGCCGACGCCATCCGCGAACTGACCGACGAGAACGCGCTCGCCTTCTTCGACGCGATCGCGCCGATCGTGCACCGCGAATCCATCGACATGTCGGTGGCCTGGTTCCAGTCTCGCTATGACAAGGTCGGCCCCGGCGGCAACGGCGCCGACTACATCAACTGCCCGATGACCAAGGAGCAGTATGAGGGCTTCGTCGCCGCGCTGATCGCCGGCGAGAAGACCGAGTTCAAGGAGTGGGAGACCAACACGCCCTATTTCGACGGCTGCCTGCCGATCGAGGTGATGGCGGAACGCGGCCCCGAGACGCTGCGCCATGGCCCGATGAAGCCGGTCGGCCTCACCAATCCGCACGATCCGACAACGAAGGCCTACGCGATCGTGCAGCTGCGCCAGGACAACAAGCTCGGCACGCTCTACAACATCGTCGGCTTCCAGACGAAGCTGAAATACGGCGAACAGCAGCGCATCTTCCGCACCATCCCCGGGCTGGAGAAGGCCGAGTTCGCCCGCCTCGGCGGCCTGCATCGCAACACCTTCCTCAACTCGCCAAAGCTGCTCGACGGCCAGCTGCGGCTGCGTGTGCAACCGCGGCTGCGCTTTGCTGGACAGATGACGGGCTGCGAGGGCTATGTGGAATCCGCCAGCGTCGGCCTGATCGCCGGCCTTTACGCAGCAGCCGATGCCCGCGGCGAGACGCTGGCGAGCCCGCCTGCTACGACCGCGCTGGGATCGCTGCTCGGCCACATCACCGGCGGCCATATCGAGACCATCGAGCCCGGCACGCGCTCGTTCCAGCCGATGAACATCAATTTCGGCCTGTTCCCGCCGCTTGCGAGCGCCCCGACGAAGAAGCCCGACGGCACGCGCCTGCGCGGTAACGAGAAGACGGTGGCCAAGAAGCAGGCGATGAGCGCACTGGCGCTTGCCGATCTCGATCGCTGGATCGCCGATCACCTGCGCATCGCCGCAGCAGCGTGAGTTGTCGATGAGCCTTCCCAAAGACGACGCCGCAACGCTCTCGGCGCGCTGGACCGAGGGCGTGCTGCTCAAGCGCGACGTGTTCTCGACCGTCGAGCGCGGCCGCTTTCGTGCCGACACCGGCGAGGTCGATGCGGTGCTGCGCCGGCTCGACGAGGTGCCGTGGTGGTCGTTCCTGCTGGCCCGCCATCTGTTCGCGCGCGAGAAGCATGCGCTCGCCCTCGCCAAGGGCCTGAACGTCGGTCCCGAGCTGCTGTGGGCCGGACGCCGGGCGCTGGTGCGCGGCTTCGTCGACGGCGTCGCGCTGCATCTGGCAAAACCGCATGGCGACCTCGCCTATTTCCGCTCGGCCAAGGCGGCGCTGCGCCGGCTGCGCCGCGCCGGCATCTGCCACAACGATCTTGCCAAGGAGCAGAACTGGCTGGTCGGCCGCGACGGCCGCGCCTATGTGACCGACTTCCAGCTCGCCGCCTGCTTTGCGCGCCGCGGCCGGCTGTATCGCATCCTCGCTTATGAAGACCTCCGGCACCTGCTCAAGCACAAGCGCTCCTACGCGCCCGAGGCGCTGACGCCGCGCGAGCGCAAGATCCTGGCGAAGAAATCATTTGCCGCGAGCCTGTGGCTCGCCACCGGCAAGAAGGTCTACCGGGCGATCACGCGCGGCCTGTTCAATTTCACCGATCGCGAGGGCGGTGGGCGCCGCCTCGTCAACGACGCGCCGGTGCTGGCGGAGCTGATCCGCAAGAATCCCGCCGTGCGCGACACCGCCATCGTCGCCTTTGCCGACCGCCGTTCCGGCGTCGGGCTCTATGCCTTCGTCGAAGCCGATCAGGCCACGCTCGAAGGCCAGCTCCGCAGCGAGCTCACGGCCGCCAAAGGGCCGAAACCGCCGGAACACATCCAGGTGGTGCATGCACTGCCGCGCGACACCAGTGGCAAGCCGCGCACCGAGATCCTGCAACTGGTCGCCATGAACCAGCTCGACCTGATCGAGCCGATGATGAAGAACGACCAGGACCGCGCTTTCCTCAAGGACATTCTGGAGCAGCGCAAGAACCTGCGCGACCGCTTCAATTTCGAGGCGGACCTGCCCGCGGGCTGACGGAAGCAATGCGCCTTGAAGCGTCCACATTGGCGATAGAGAAGCAGTCGGATAACGCAGGCGTGGCGGGGTCATGAGCACTCGGGGGACGATGAGGCATCGCGTGGTCGGCGGCATGATCGCCGGCCTTCTGCTGTTGGCAGCGACGCCCGCAATGGCCGAAACCCCGGCCGAGCTGATCTCCAGCTTCCGCCTCAAGCACGGTGAAGTTCGCGTCCTCCGCGATTCAACCCTCGACCGCATCGCCATGGACCAGGCGCGCGCGATGGCGGCGAAGGACGACCTCAGCCACGACGCTCTCGGACCGTTCAACCGCCGCGTCGCACCGGCCGGCGCGGGGCGCGCCGCCGAGAACATCGCCTATGGCTACGACAATTTCGAGAAGACGCTCGGACAGTGGATCGACTCGTCCGGACACCGCAAGAACCTGTTGCTGCACAACGCCTCCCGCGTCGGCATCGCCAGCGCCAAGAATGCCAGCGGCAAGCGAACCTATTGGGCCATGGTGATCGCAGGCGACTACGAGCCGAAGGGCAAAGGCAAAGGCAAAGGCAAGAAGGACGGGGAGCCGCTGGTTGCCGTGAAGCGCGAGGCCGCGCCCGCGAAGAAGCCAAAATCCAGCGAGTGCCACATCAAGCTGCTCAGCCTCTGCATCTGAGACGACACGCTGCGCGGCAACCACTGTTGCGTGCGCTCCCCCGGCCGGCCAATATGCCATGCCGCTGTCTTGGACCAATTCGAGGCGATCAATGGCCAAAAAATACACCGCTCAATGCGCCTGTGGCGCCATCAAGTTCGAATTCGACACCGATCCGTCCTTCATCGCCAATTGTCATTGCAACGACTGCAAGCGCGCCTCGGGCGGCGAGATGGCAACTTTCTTTGCCGTGCCGGAGGATGACTTCACGCTGCTCAGCGGCAAGCCGAAGGCCTTTCACTACGTCGCGAACTCCGGCAAAGGCCTCGACCGCAACTTCTGCCCCGAATGCGGCTCGCGGGTGTTCAGCTCGAACCTCGACAGTTTCCCCAAAACGGTCTTCGTTCAGTTGGGAAGCCTCGACCGGCCCGACCTGGTCGCACCGAAGCTCGAGATGTTCACCAAACGTCGCCTGCCGTGGAATACGCCGCTCCACCTGCCGCAGTTCGAAGAGATGCCGCATTGACGCGGCCAAAGCGCGAGAGCCCCGTTTGATCGACATCGACCAAATACGCATCGACACACCGGCCGCTGAGCGGATCGCCTATCTGCACAACGCAGGCGCGGCGCTCATGCCGGCGCCCGTCGTCGCGGCGATGAAGGAGCATATCGACCTCGAGAGCGAGATCGGGGGCTATGCCGCCGCCGACCGCGAGGCGCGCCGGCTTGATTCAGTCTACAGCTCGGTAGGCCGGCTGCTGAATGCCGCGCCCAACGAGATCGCGCTTCTGGAGAACGCGACAGTTGCCTGGCAGATGGCATTCTATGCGCTTTCGTTTCGCAAGGGCGATCGAATCCTGACCGCCGAGGCGGAATACGCCGCCAACTATGTTGCGTTTCTTCAAGTCGCAAAGCGCACGGGCGCGATCATCGAGGTCGTGCCGAGCAATGCCAGCGGCGAGCTCGACATCCACGCGCTCGAACGCATGATCGACGAGCGCGTGAAGCTCATCGCCATCACCTGGATTCCGACCAATGGCGGGCTGGTCAATCCCGCAGCGGCCGTCGGCAAGATCGCACGGGCGCACGGCATTCCCTATCTGCTCGACGCCTGCCAGGCGGTCGGCCAGATGGCCGTCGACGTCGAAGCCATCGGCTGTGACATGCTGTCGGCCACGGGCCGCAAATTCCTGCGTGGCCCGCGCGGCACCGGCTTTCTCTACGTTCGCCGAGCTCTGCTGCAACGGCTCGAGCCGCCGATGATCGATCACTTCGCGGCGCCCTGGGTCTCGCGCAATCAATATCGGCTCCGTGACGATGCGCGCCGTTTCGAGACCTGGGAGAACAACTACGCAGCGCGGCTCGGGCTCGGCGCTGCCGTCGACTACGCGCTCGCTATCGGCATGAGTCCTATCGAGCAGCGCTGCCGCCTGCTGGCGGACCGCCTGCGGGGCGGCCTCGCTTCCGTTCGCGGCATCACCATTCGCGACCTCGGACGCAAACCAGGCGCCATCGTCAGCTTCACGATGGACGGGTATGAGGCGGACGCGATTGTCAGTGGTGCCGCTGCCGCCGGCATCACCATCGGTGCTTCACATCCGTCGAGCACCCGCATCGACGCCGAGATCCGGGCGTTGCCACCGCTCGTGCGCGCCTCCCCGCATTACTACAACACCGAAGCCGAGATCGACCGGCTGATCGGCCACCTCGCAGGCCTGACGCCGCGATAGCGGGACGGCCGCGCCGCTCAGGTACAGCGCGCGCTCAATCCGGATGCACTAAGCCTCGCCATGACCTCGTCGAGATGGGCGCTGTCGCGGGTCTCGATCACGAGTTGCAGCAGCGTCGCCTTGGCCGGCAGGTCGGAGAAGGTCCGCTGATGCGAGACCTCGATGATGTTGGCGCCAGCCTCGGCCAGCAGCGCAGCCACCGCCGCCAGCTGCCCGGGCCGGTCAGGAATGTCGAGGGACAACCGGGTCAGCCGTCCCTCGCGCGCCAGTTCGCGGGTCAGGACGGAGGCGATCAGCCGCGTATCGATATTGCCGCCGCTCAGCACCAGGCCGACCTTCTGGCCGGCAAAGCGGGACGGGTCGGACATCAGCGCGGCAAGGCCGGCGGCGCCGGCGCCCTCGACGACCGTCTTCTCGATCGAGATCAGGGTCGCGACCGCGCGCTCGAGCTCGGCCTCGTTGACCAGCGCGATGTCGTCGACGAGGCGCCGGACGATTTCAGTCGTGATCTTGCCGGGCGACTTCACCGCGATGCCCTCGGCGAGCGTATCGCCGCGCGCCGGCAGATTGCCGTCATGGATGGCGTTGTACATCGAGGGATAGAGCCAGGCCTCGACGCCAAGAATCCGCAGCGATGGCTTGATCGATTTCGCGGCAATGCCGATCCCGCTGATCAGGCCGCCGCCGCCGATCGGGACAACCAGCGTGTCGAGCTCCGGCACCGCCTTCAACATCTCCAGCCCGACGGTGCCCTGCCCCGCGATCACAAGCGGATCGTCGTAAGGGTGGACGAAGATCATGCCGTGAGCTTCACCGTGGCTGCGCGCAAACGCGGCCGCCTCCTCCAGCGTCGCGCCCGTCACCACCACCTCCGCGCCGTGGTGCTTCGTGTTCTCGACCTTCACCATGGGCGTGCCGACCGGCATCACGATGGTGGCGGGAATGCCGAGCCGCCTGGCGTGATAGGCGACGCCCTGCGCGTGGTTACCCGCCGACATGGCGATGACGCCGCGCATACGCTCCTCCGGCGTCAGCGCGGTGAGGCGGTTGAGCGCGCCGCGCTCCTTGAACGAGGAGGTGAACTGGAGGTTCTCGAATTTGAGCCAGATGTCACAGCCGCAGATGTTGCTCAGCGTGCGGCTGTAGCTGCAGGGCGTCTCGACGACGGCACCGCGGATGGTCTCGGCGGCTGCCTGAATGTCACCAGGCGCGACCGGAAGGCCGCTGAGATCGGAGGACGTGGTTTGGGACAAGTCAGCCATGGGACAGCATAGAGCATTTGCCCGGCTCGGGCGACAAGCCAACCGCTATTTGGTAAATTCCCGGGAACGTGAAGCCCGCCATAGCGTCCACAGCGTGCGCAGCCGCGACGAAGGCTGCGGCGTGAACGGATTGCGTCCCGGACGCGACAGGCGCTTGAGGTCGGCCTGCGCCTGGCTCAGCGGCAGGAACGCCGGCCGCACCGACGACGGCACCTGCGCCAGCAGCGACGAGGCCGTCGTCACATGCTGCCGGGCTTCACCCGCAAGCTGCTCGAGCACCGCATGGAGGTTGGGCGTCTGCCTGCTGGCGAACACATCCTCCATGTTGCAATTGTGGCTCGTCAGCACCTGCTGCGGCAGGAACAATTGCCGGTGCGCGGCATCGCGCGGCAGGTTGACGATGACCTGCACGATGCCCTGCGCCAGCCCGGCATGACGGGCAAGGTGCTCGACCGCCTCCGACGGCGGCCCCATGATCCGTCCCGCGAGCATGAACAGCGCCGATGAGGTCGCGGCCAGATAGCCTTCCAGCGCCGCCATGGTCGGCATCGGATCGTTGTAGAGATCGAACTGATGCTCGTCGGCGAGCAGCGACAACGGCTCGACCGGCAGGTCGAAATCGCGGATCGCGCGCAGCAGCTCGGCCGCCACCGGATTGCCCTCGGCGCTGCCATGGACATGGCCGGCAAGCATGTCGGTCCACCATTGCAGGCGGATCTCGCCGGGCAAGGGCTGGCTCACCTGGTCGCGGACCCGGACGATCTCGACATTGAAGGCATAGAGCGCGAGCAGCGCACGGCGCTCGGCGGCGGGCGCGAACAGGGTCGCGACATAGCGCGGAAAATCGTGGCTGCGCACGAGATCGGCGCAGAAGGCGACGGAATCGGGCGAAGGTGCAGCGCTGCTCATGGCACGGCGATCAGCGCGGCCGCAACGCGGCGCCGTTCGCCGATCATGATGTTGTAGGTGCGCACGGCCGGGCCGGTCTGCATCGTGTCCAGCACCACCCTCACCGCCTTCAGGGCCTGCCGCAGCGCCGGCGGCGGCAGCCAGACCCCGGTTCCGGTGCCAATCAGGAGCGTATCGATGCTGTTGGCGGCCGCGAAGACCCGATCCAGCGAATAGCGGTCGATCTTCGCGGGGTCCGTCACATCCCAGGCCCAGATCGCGTCAGGCAGGCAGAGCAGCGATCCCCGATGCGACATGCCGGCAAAGGCGAAGCCGCCCTTGCCATAGGCCTCGATCGGCGCCGAGCGCGGGAAATGCGGTGCGTTGGGATCGCCGGCCATGAGGTTCGTCCGAATGGGCTTACTGCCCTCGCAAACGCGTGCGAGGGCGTGCGGTTCGGATCATGCCTTGTTTTTCTTCGCCGGCGTAGCCGTATCCGGCGCATCTTCGCGATGCTCGCCGACGCCGAGATAGATCAGGATCGGCGCCGCGATGAAGATCGAGGTGTAGGTGCCGACCAGCACCACGCCGAACATCATCACCGCGGTGAAGCTGTGGATGGCGTGACCGCCGAACAGCAGCAGCGCGAGCAGCGCCAGCGTCACCGTGACGTGGGTGATGATCGAGCGCGACAGCGTCGAGTTGATGGACTCGTTGAGCAGCTGCGGCATCGGCATCTTCTTGTAGCGCCGCAGCATTTCACGGATACGGTCGTAGATGACGACCGTGTCGTTGAGCGAATAGCCCAGAATGGTCAGAAGCGCGGCGATGCTGGTCAGGTCGAAATCGACCTGACTGATCGACATGAAGCCGATCGTCAGCACGATGTCGTGCACGTTGGCGATCATGGCGCCCAGCGCGAACTGCCATTCGAAGCGGAACCAGAGATAGATCAGGATCGCGACGATCGCGAGCATCAGGCCGAGCATGCCGTAGGCCAAGAGCTCACCGGCGACGCGCGGACCGAGCACCTCGACGCGGCGGTACTCGATGGAATCGCCGAGCGCGGTACGGACCTTCTGCACGGCCTCCTGCTGGGCGGTATCGCCGCCCGGCTGCTCCGCGACGCGGATCAGGACGTTCTCGGGCCCGCCGAACTGCTGGAGCTGGACTTCGCCCAGACGCAAGCCATCCAGCGTCGTGCGCATCGCCGCGATGTCGGCGGCGCCGGACTTGGCCCGCACCTCCAGCAACGTGCCGCCCTTGAAGTCGATACCGAGGTTCAGGCCGTGGGTGAAGAACAGCGTGATGGCGACGATCGACAGCGCCGCCGAGATCGGGAAGCTGATGCGGCGGAATCGCGTGAAGTCGAAATGCGTGTTGTCCGGGACGATGCGCAACGACGGCAGCAAGCCGAGGGCCGCGACCACGGTGAGAATAGTGATGAGGACGCCGAGCCCGATGAGAACGGTGTGATTCACAATCAGGCTCCTAGATCGGCACGCTCTGCGGCCGCTTCCACCGCACCCACCCGGCGACGATCAGCCGGGTCAGGGTGAAGGCGGTGAACACCGTGGTGATGATGCCGATACCGAGCGTCACGGCGAAGCCGCGCACCGGGCCGGTGCCGATGTAGAACAGCACCGCGGCGGCAATGAAGGTGGTGATGTTGGAATCGAGGATGGTCGCGAGCGCCCGCTTGAAGCCGGCGTCGATCGCCGAGATCGCGTTACGGCCGCCGCGCAGCTCCTCGCGGATGCGCTCGTAGATCAGCACGTTGGAGTCCACGGCGATGCCGACGGTGAGCACGATGCCGGCGATGCCGGGCAGCGTCAGCGTGGCGTTGAGCAGCGACAGCAGGCCGAAGATCATGGCGACGTTGATGGCCACCGCGATGTTGGCGAACACCCCGAACAGCCGATAGGTCACGAGCATGAAGATGATGACCAGGATCGAGCCGACGTAAGCCGCAAGCTCGCCCTTCTCGATCGAGTCCTGGCCGAGGCCCGGACCGACGGTGCGCTCCTCGACCACGGTGAGCGGCGCCGGCAGCGCGCCGGCGCGCAGGAGGATCGCGAGATCGTTGGCCGATTGCACGGTGAAATTGCCGGAGATCTGGCCCTGACCGCCGGTGATCGGCTCGCGGATGACGGGCGCCGAGATCACCTTGTTGTCGAGGACGATCGCAAACGGCAGCCCCACGTTTTCCTGCGTGGCCTGCGAGAACTTGCGCGCGCCCGACGTGTTGAACTTGAAGCTGACGACCGGCTCACCCGTGCGCTGGTCGAAGCTCGCCTGGGCATCGGTCAGGTCGCCGCCGGCGACCAGCACCTGCTTCTTGACCACGTAAGGTGTGGGCGGTGGCGAGGCGCTCATCAGCAGATCGGATTCCGGCGGCAACCTGCCCTGCTGCGCCTGATCCGGCGGCACGGAGGTGTCGACCATGCGGAATTCCATCTTCGCGGTCTTGCCCAGCAGTTCCTTCAGGCGGGTCGGGTCCTGAAGACCGGGGACCTGCACCAGGATGCGGTCGTTGCCCTGGCGCTGGATGACGGGCTCGACGGTGCCGAGCTCGTTGACGCGGCGCTCGACGATCTGGATCGATTGCTCGATGGTCTTGCGCATGCGGTCGAGCATCGCGGCCTGCGGGATGCTCAGGCGGATCACGCCGCCACCGGCATCGGTCACTTCAAGGTCGCGTTGACCGCTGGAGCCCATCAGACCGCCGAGCGGCTGGGCCAATTCGCGCAGCTTGGCGAGCGCCGGCTGCACATCGGTTTCCTTGGTGATGCGAACCTCGGCCGCGTCGTTGCGCACGGTGACGCCGCCGGTGAAGCCGATCTTGGCATCGCGCAGCGTCCGGCGAACGTCGTCGCGGACCTGGTCCAGCCTCTCCTTCTTCACATAGTTGGAATCGACCTCGAGCAGCAGATAGGAGCCGCCCTGGAGGTCGAGGCCGAGCACGAGCCGGCGCTGCGCCCAGGCGGGCCAGGTCTTGACCTGTGCCTCGGGGAAGAAGTTCGGGACCGCGCAGAGGCACACGATCAGCGCCGTCAGGATAATCCCCAGCGCCCTCCACCGCGTGAAATACAACATCGACTGGACCTGTCAGATCAGGAGACTTGAGATGCTCGCGGAAGCGTTCACTTCGACGCGGCGTCGTCCTTGGCGGTTTCCTTCGCACTATCCTTGGATTCCTTCGCCGGCTCGCCCTTGGCGCGCACGCCCGAGATCATCTGGCGCATCTGCCGGACGCGGACGCCGTCGGAAATCTCGAACTCGATCTGGTCGTCGTCGACGACCTTGGTGACCTTGCCGACGAGGCCGCCCGAGGTCACGACGGTGTCGCCGCGACGGATGTTCTTCACGAGGTCGGCGTGGTCACGGACCTTCTTCTGCTGCGGACGCAGAATCAGGAAGTACATGATCACGAAGATCAGGGCGAACGGCAGCAGCGACATCAACATGCTGTTGGTGTCGCCGGCGCCCGCGGCCTGGGCATACGCAGGGGTAATCAGCATTCGGACGATCCTCGTGACAACGGGGGAAAGCCGGTCAGGCCCTCAAAGGCGACCGGCTCGGTCAAATTCGCGCGGACTATAGCGGCCACCGCCCCAATTGCAACGCTGCCAGACCGTCCTTTTGGTCACCTTGCGGCGCGCCGTCAGGCCCGATAAGGCTGCATTCTCAGGAACTTCGGACATGCCCAAAAAACCAAGCAAAAGCCCGGCCGGCAAAGGCCCCCATATCCCTGCCAGGAAGCCTGCCCGCGTCGCGGCAAAACGCCCCACGGCAGCCCCCAAGGCGACCTCCAAGCCAATCTCCAAGGCGATCTCCAAGGCAGCCCCTGACCTCAACCAGGAGCGGATCGTCCTCGCCCTCGAGACCATTGCGGCGCACCTCTCCGCCCAGGGCAAGCCGGCCGCCGAACCCGAGTCATTCGGCCGGGCGGATGCCTATGTCTGGCATCCGGATGGCCGCCTCTCGGCGGTGCCGCGGGTCAGCCGCGTCGAGCTGTTCCTCCTCAAGGGCGTCGACCGGATGCGCGACATCCTGATGGAGAACACCGAGCGCTTCGCAGGCGGCCTGCCCGCCAACAACGCCCTGCTCTGGGGCGCGCGCGGCATGGGCAAGTCGTCGCTGGTCAAGGCCGCGCATGCCAGCATCAATGCGGACCGCAAACCGGCCGACAAGCTGAAGCTGATCGAGATTCACCGCGAGGACATCGAGACTTTGCCCGCGCTGATGGAGCAGCTGCGCGCCTCGTCCTTCCGCTTCATCGTGTTCTGCGACGACCTCTCCTTCGACGGCAATGACGCCTCGTACAAGTCGCTCAAGGCCGTGCTCGAAGGCGGCATCGAGGGCCGGCCCGAGAACGTCATCCTCTACGCCACCTCCAACCGCCGCCATCTGCTCGCGCGCGAGATGATCGAGAACGAGCGCTCGACCGCGATCAATCCCGGCGAAGCGGTCGAGGAGAAGGTGTCGCTGTCGGATCGCTTCGGCCTCTGGCTCGGCTTCCACCGATGCAGCCAGGACGAATATCTCGCCATGGTGCGCGGCTATTGCAGCCATTTCGGCATCAAGGTCGATGATGACGCGCTGGAGCGCGAGGCGCTGGAATGGTCGACCACGCGCGGCTCGCGCTCGGGCCGTGTCGCCTGGCAGTTCGTGCAGGAGCTTGCGGGACGACTGGGCGTGAAGCTCACGGCGCAGTAGCGGTCGGATCGCAACCCACTTACGGCTGTCTTTCCCCGAAGGCGGGGAATCAAGGGCGCGTGCGCATAAAAACCGGTTATGGCGGCGTGTAGGGATCTGGGGTGCCAAGTTTGATCGGAGGGTACTTCTTGAAGCTCGCTTCCAGTTCTCCGATGATTCTCACTGCGGGATCGGCGACCCAGGAGTTTTGCGCGGCAACATCGCGCTCCTCCTTCCGGTCGGTCAGTAGATTGATGACTCTCGGCAAGGGCAATTTCTGCGGCGTGGCGTACATAGTTTCCTGCCAGATCAAATGGACTTTCCAGTTTCGCCATTTGACGGCTGACAGCCGGTCGGCCACATAGGCGGGGAAGCCTTCGCGGTTAGAGGTCTCCTGCTTGCCCAAAAAGAAATCTAGCTGATCCACGCCGTCAATCGCGCGATCCGTAGGGACCTCTGCGCCCCCGACCCGCGCAAGCGTCGTGAAGAGGTCGACGATGTGAACGATTTCGTTGCTGACGCGGCCCGCCGGCACCTTGCCGGCCCAGCGAATGATGAACGGTGCCCGCAGTGAACCTTCCATCGCCGTGAAGTAAGTTCCGCGCCAAGGTCCGTTGTCACCCTCCCAGGGGTTGGTTGCCTCCGGGCCATTGTCGCTGGCGAATATCACAAGCGTGTCGTTTTCGATTCCTGCTTGCTTGATGGCATCGAGGATTTGCCCGGTGCGGTAGTCCATTTCGGCCAGGCAATCGGCCCAATCGCCGTTGCCGGTTCTACCCGCGAACTCAAGATTTGGAAGCGTCGGCATGTGAACGTGCGCGAACGGGACGTAGGCATAGAACGGCTTGCCTGAGCTCGCGTTGCGCTTGATGAACTCCACCGCACGGCTGGTGATTTCCGCGTCCATGGTGCGGCGGTGATCCACATCCAGCACGGCGACCTGTCGAGGTTTATCGCCCTTGCGTGCTTCATAGATATGTTGAGGGTGAACGACTTTCGCATTCCAACCCTGCCTGTTTCCGACCGACGGCCACATGCTTCGTGTCTCGTCCAGGGACGGCCACATCGCCTCGTCATACGTGCGCGGGATGCCATACCACTCGTCGAAGCCCTGATTGGTAGGCATCCGGTCTTCGGCGCTGCCGAGATGCCATTTGCCCCACATCCCGGTCGCGTAGCCCTGCCCCGACAACAGCTCCGCGGTCGTGATCTCCCACTGTGTTAATCCGTCGGGGATGCCGCCGATCGGAACTTCGTACGTTCCGGAGCGGATGGCAAAGCGTCCTGTAAGCAGGGCCGATCGGGACGGCGTACACTGCGCTTCAACATTGAAGTTGAGGAGGCGGGTGCCCTCACCGGCGAGCGCGTCAATACGTGGCGTGGGCGCGCCGCGGAGGATACCGCCGCCATATACGCCCAACTCGCCGTAGCCCAGATTATCCGCGAGGATGACGACAATATTGGGATTCTTAGGTTGCTGCGCTGCGGCAGGCGCGCTCGCAATCGCTATGGCGGCCACTGATGCCAACGAACCGAGCCAGATGGTTTTGCTCTTCAGCATTTTTTGCCCTCAGATCAATAGGCCACCTTCCGACCAAGCTCGGCACCAATTCCCTACGTGCCGCTAGAGCGGGTTGCCGGTTTGTGCCTTTCTCCAGTTGATCCCCTACTTCGTCACCCTGTGCCGGGTCGGCGCAACGGTGCTTTCAGGTGCGGCGGGCGAAATCGCAAAGGTCAGCCAGGTATTCCAGCCCGACGGCCGGTTCGCCGCCTCGAATTCGCCATATCCCTTTATGTTCAGATATCCCTGCATGCCGCCGATCGGAAAAAGATAGCCGAACTGCGGACCGATGCCGAAAACTCGCGACCTGAATCCGCCAAGGGCCGGCAGTCCGCCGGTATCGTTGGAGACCTGCTGATAGGCATAGCCGACCAGACCTACGAAGGCCTGCTTTGAGAGAAATTTCGACGCGCCCCAATCGAAGTGGAAATCGACGCCGCTCTGAACCAGCGTGTCCGGGTTCTTGAAGTTGTATGTGAAGCCGCCGACGCCGGAGAATTCATATCCCGTCATCGGGTTGAGGTAAGTGTAACCCCCGCCTGCGTCGATGGCGCCATGACCGATACCGATGTTGGAGAGGCGGCTGGGTTCATAGGCGCCGACTGGAATGTCGCCGGTCACATAGGTCATGTAGTTGTGGACGCCGTCGTGCCACTTCATCGAGACCATGGGATAGAGGTCGCCGAACCCGGTGAGCGAGTCCGATATGCTTCCCGTGCGGGTCGCCGAAATCGGACCGAACCCGGTCGTCAGCGTGCCATCAAGGGTCGTGCTGTTTCGGCCGTAAACGCCCATGACACCGACGGACAATTGCCCGCCGAGGACCGGCGTCGCGAACGTATACGTCGGAGCCAGAAACAGCAGGTCTGGCGGCGCTTTGAGATTTACGTTCAAGTTGACATTGACGTTCGGAGAGAAGCGGCCAATCTGAACTTCTCGGGCCGCTGCGGCAGCACCGGAGGCGGACACACTGGTGTGGTAATAGATCGTCCCGAGGGACCAGCCTGGGGCGGTGGGTGCCGCTGCCAGACTGCCGAACAGCCCCGGGACCCAGAACGAGATGCCGCTCTCGTCGGCGCTCGCGATTTGCGGCGAAAACGTGAGAGCTGCAACCACAACCGCGCTGAGCAGGGTCGGTTGAGAGGCACCCGCAAATTCCAACGTGGGCTTCATCTGCAATCTCCTAGCGGTTCGACGGATGCATCGAGATTTGGCGGTCGCGAACCCACCTTCCGTTTTAAGACCTGGTCCCGTCATCAGGCCTAAGCCTATCTCGAGACCGAAGGAATCGGAGTTTCGTCTACGGGCTGTAAGTAAGGCATGCTCCAGACCCGATGTCCGTTGTGAATTGGCCACATCTAAAAATATAGTCGGGTGCTATGCCCAACGGCGTGCATTGAGCTCAATGGCTGGCTGCGCACTGCATTCGCGCAGCCGTGGATCTTACGATTTCACCTCTAATCAAACGAAAAGATACTCTTCCAGTCGTTCTTCATGTCCACAACGGTCCACCTGTTCAGCGCTGCAGCATCGAGAGCGACATCGAGCTTGCCGAAATGTGATTGGCGATCGTAGGCATATTCGCGTTCCGCATCGGTATGGTGGACGATCAGGCCGAACCGCGCGCCACTGGTACCGAGCGTCGCCCATTGCAGCATTTCGAGGTCGCCATCGGAGTTGCCGAAGGCGGCGATCGGACGCCGGCCGATGTGGCTATTGATCCCGATCGGTTTGCCGGCCTTGTCGTCGATGAAATCGATATCCGGCAAGCGAAATAGAACCGGCGTGCTGTCGCGCATCTCATACCGGGTCTTGATTGACGATCCGACGACCTGCTCGGGAGGCACGCCATAAATCGCCTCGGTCCATGGTCGCATGAATTCGACGCCGCCACCTGACACGATGAAGGTCTTGAAGCCGTTGGTGCGGAGGTAAGCGAGCAGTTCGAGCATAGGCTGATAGACAAGTTCGGTATACGGACGCTTGAAACGGCCATCACGCGCGGTCGCAAGCCAGTCTGTGACGATCTTCTCAAACTCCGCCGTCGTCATGCCGGCGTGAGTTACCGCCAGCAGCTCGGCCACGCCCTTCTCCCCGAAAGCTGCGAGCGCCTTCAAGTCGCCATTCAGCACTGCCGCGAAGGGCTGCTTGTCCTTCCATTCCGGATGCATAGGCGCAAGGACCTTCACGCGATCCAGCGCAAACGCCAGTTGCACATACATCGGCTGTTCGATCCAAAGCGTGCCGTCGTTGTCGAAGGTTGCGATGCGTTGGTCGGGGGGCACGAAATAGGGTCCACCGTTCTCCGTGACCCGTGCGACGAAGTCGACGATCGAGGCTTTCGTCGGGCCCTCGTTCCAGGACGGCAGAGGACCGGCTTGCGTCTGGGCCATGGCGGACGTGGAACGCAGAGCGGCAGATAGAAACGGAAGCATCGCCAGAGACGAGAGCAGTGCGCGCCGGTCAAGGCGTGATCGCGTGATCTGTTTCATTGTCGATCCGTTTCGATCGTGCGGTCCCTACTGGCCAACATTGAAGCGGCCACAAGCGAACTTCCGCTCAGCAGCAGATCGCGGCGTTTCATTCCGCCGTCCGATTACGGCGGAACGTCGTGGGATTCTTCTGGGGGACGCTTGTTACTCATGACGTGCTCCTCCTGTTGTTATGCAATTGGCTCTGTTCGCTTGATGCATCGGAAGCGGACGTGGCTTGTGGAGGTGCCGACCGGTCCGGCGCGGCCTCCTTGATCACTTTGCTCGCGATTCCGTTGGCGGGCGCCCTATGTCGGGCGCCCGCATCAAGCATCCGAGCTACTGGCTCGGGTGCCCCTGACCCTTCTTGAGCTGTTCCATGACCTGATCCAGGTTGTAGCTCGCGGGATCCTGAAGGGGTGGGAACTCCTTGTAAGATTCCAGCTCCTTCAGCCACAGCACCTGCCCGATGGGCAGCAGGTTCCAGTCGTATATGTAAGCCGTGACCGGCCCGGCGAGCGCGCCGCTGAACCAGAAACTCGCCTTTTTCTCATCGCCCCACGACGTCTCGAATGGATCGCGCTTGAGGTTAACCATGCCGGCTGCGAACTGGGTCTGGACTCCCGGCGAGAGGAAGCCCGTCGCGGTTTCGGGCGCGATCGCGAAATACATCTTCCAATTCTTGTAGCGCACTGCCGACGGGTGGCTGCTGGAATAGTAGAAGAAGGTATCGCGCGCCGACTTCTCCGAACGTCCCGAGAGGTACTCGGTCTGATCGACGCCATCGAGCTTGGTCTTGACGATGCCCGGATAGGCACCGGCCATTATCCGCTTGTTCAGCGCATCGCCCTTGGCTCCGCCGGCGATGTCGACAAGCGTGGGCAGCCAGTCGAGCGACGCGAAGATGTCGTTCTTGACCGTTCCAGGCTTGATGACGCCCGGCCAGCGAATGACACACGGAGCGCGCATGCCGCCTTCCCAGGTGTTCATCTTCGAGCCCTTGAACGGGGTGACGCCGCCGTCGGGGAAGGTGAAGGTTTCGGCGCCGTTGTCGGTGGTGAACACCACGATCGTATTGTCGAGCTGGCCCATGTCCTGGAGCTTCTTCAGCACATAGCCGATGTTGTCATCCATCTGCTTCATGCCGGCTTCGTTGACGCCCCAGTCCTTGCCGCCCGGCTCGCCGACCATTGCCATGTACTTGTCGTTCAGCACGGTCGTGACGTGCATGCGCGCAGGGTTGTACCAGACGAAGAAAGGCTTGCCCGTCGTCTTCGGGTCGTTGCGATCGATGAAGTCGATGACCTTGGCCGAGATTTCCTCGTCGACACCCTTCGATCGCTCGAGCGTCAGCGGGCCCTGGTCGACACACTGCTGAGTCCTGGATGTACCGTCCGACTTGCACGCCAGCACGTTGCGCGGAGGCGTCAGGCAAACCGTCGTCTGCGGATCGACCGCGCCCGGTACCTCCGGGATACCGGGGATCGGCGTATTCTTGCATGGCGGAACAACCGTCTGCTGGGTCGGGGTCTTGTTGATGTCCGGGAAGCTCACGCCCTGCATCGCATCGAGATGATACAGATAACCCCAGAACTCCTGGAAGCCGTGCGCGGTCGGCAGCGCGTCGGTGTGGTCGCCGAGATGGTTCTTGCCGAACTCGCCGGTGTTGTAGCCGAGATCGAGCAGGAACTTGGCGAGCGATGGAGTGCCGGGCCGCAGATAGGACGGGCTGCCGGGCAGTTGCGGAGGAATCATCCCGGTGCGCAGCGGATTCATGCCGGTGAGAAAGGCATTGCGGCCGGCCGTGCAGCTCTGCTCGGCGTAATAGTGCATGAAGATCGCGCCTTCGTTGCCGATGCGATCGATGTTGGGCGTTTCCCCGACCATCAGGCCGCGGTGGTAGATGCTCGGCTGCATCCAGCCGATGTCGTCGCCCATGATGAAGAGGATATTGGGTTTCTGTGCCGGCTGTGCGGTCGCCGGCGTGCTGGCTGCCCCGGACAGCGACATCAACATCGTCGCGCCAAGCAGCGATGCGCAGGACCGCTTGTGCCAACCAGGTGTCTTGCGTGACTTGTCGGGCAATATAGTACTCAACATGGTTACGCTCTCCTGTTTATTATGCGTCAGAGGCTCCTCGCCTGACGCACCGAAAGCCGAGATGACTCGTGGAAGTATCGATCGGCTCCGCATGCCGCGCAGCCGGCCGGTAGCGTCGGCAGTAATTCGGCGCGCACAAATGCGAGCCGCCTTTGATGACCTTCCGTGGAATCTTCACGTTGGTCGTTCTTGGGTCGTAGCTATCGGCCTCGCGGCCGCCGCGCGGGTTCTCTGGAATGCAACAGGCTTTTGCTGCGTCGGCCACATGCCGAGGCGAATACCAGTCTGACGTCCATTCCCAGACGTTGCCGATCATATCGTGCAGCCCGTGTCCGTTCGGCGGGAATGCGGTGACCGGCGAAGTCCGTTCGTATCCATCGTCCCTGGTGTTTTGGCGCGGAAATTCGCCCTGCCAGGTGTTGGCCATGTGTCGGCCGTCCGGCGCAAAAACATCTCCCCACGCGAACTCGGCGCCATCCAGCCCGCCGCGCGCCGCAAATTCCCATTCCGCTTCGGTCGGCAAATCCTTGTCGGCCCATTTTGCGTAGGCGAGCGCATCGCTGAAGGCCACATGCACCACGGGATGATCGTCCAGCCCACGGATGTCGCTGCCCGGCCCGTAGGGATGTCGCCAGTCCGCGCCCTTGGCGAAGGTCCACCACTGGCTGAAGTCCCGGAGACTGACCGGGTGCGCGGGCGGAGAGAACACCAGCGAGCCCGCGTAGATCATATGCGGGAGCATTCCGGGATAGTCCTTTGGATCGGGCGTGATCTCGGCAACGGTGACGTGGCCGGTAGCCTTGGCGAACGCCTTGAATTGCCGGTTCGTCACTGGATGGCAATCCATCCAGAACGCATCCACGGTGACGCGGTGAACCGGCGCTTCCTCCGGATAGTGCCGATCCGAACCCATGCGAAACGTGCCGCCCGGCACGTACAGCATCCCCTCACCTGCTGGTTGCTGGTACGATTGTCCGGAATCAGGCGACGATTTCGTATCAGCCAGCTTCATGCCGGTCTCCGCCCCGTGTGTCGTTGGCCTGCGCTGCTACGGACACGGAACGCCAGACTTCCAGGTTGATCTAGATCAAAGGAGCCCGGTCGGGTCATTCACGACAGCGCTGGATCGCCAGCAAGCCCTGCCATGTCCGCTGCGCCATCAAAACCGAAGCAGATTCAGAACATTAGGACATCGCACCGGCAGCCATCGGCTACTTTGTATGGGGTTGTTCTTCGATAATTTGATCGTCCGGTCACAAAAGCCTCAGGCCGAACCTGATCTCATTCTCTTTAGCGGTCTCGCGACCAACGCGTTCCAGGCTCCGACACCGGACCCTCGAATCGTACGCGACGAACTCAGCGATTTTGAATGGTTCGGGATTCAGAGAGCTTGCCGGAAAAGAAGGAGCAAGCACAAACATTCCGCCGGAGCGAAATCGCATGAACGCGATCTGCTTCCGGCATTCGCCAAACTTTTATTAATCCGAATTTTGCTGCGTGCTGATCTACGCCACAGTTCACGGCAGCGTCTCGGCCTAGCGACTGCTGTCTATGCAATACTGGATCGCCCGCTTTCGCGGGCGATGGCAGTTTCCTTGTGGCGATGGCCTGCCCTACTCCTCAGGCCCTACGCCTCACGCCCCGTTCAGGAATTGAAGCGGGTCAACCGGACTCGATCCCTTGCGGATCTCGAAGTGGAGCTGCGGCGACGCCACCTCTCCGGATTGACCCGACTTGGCAATGACCTGACCGCGCTTGATGGTATCGCCGCGCTTCACCAACAGCTCACTCGCATGGGCATATGCGGTGACGTAGCCGTTGGAGTGCCGAACCAGGACCAGATTGCCGTAACCTTTCAGCTCGTTGCCGGAATAGGCGACGACGCCGTCTTCAGCCGCCTTGACCGGCGTACCCTCGGGCACAGCGAGATTGATGCCGTCGTTGGACTTGCCGTTGGTCTTGGCGCCGTAGGTCGTGACCACCTTGCCGCGCACCGGCCAGCGGAAAGTCGGCAGCGCGCTGGTGGTCTCCGCAGCTTTCGCAGGTGCCTCGACAGCCTTCTCTTCGACATTGGCGGTGGCCTGGGCCAGGCGCGCGCTCTGCACCGGCGCGGCGACAGCGGCCATCTTGGTGGCAGGCGCCGGAGCGGCCGCAACCGGCTGGAGTGTACCGGCGACCGGGGCTGCCCCGACTGGCGCAGCAACAGGTGCAGCGACGGCGGCGGTCTTCGCGCCGGGAACGGTCAGCTTGGCGCCGAGCTTGAGCTTCGCCGACGGATCGAGGCCGTTGGCGCGGGCCAGTTCAGCCGCCGAGATGTGATTCTTGCGGGCGATGCTGGCGAGCGTGTCGCCGCGGTTGACGAAGTGCATGCTCGGCGGCGCGGCGAGGGCCGCAACCGGCTTCGCCGCCGGCGCCATCGCCGGAGCCGCGGCGACGGGAGCCATCGCCGGCGCGGGTGCAGCCGCGGTCGCGCCCGGATGCGGGATGATCAGCTGCTGGCCGGGCGAGAGCGCACGCGGCCCCTTGTAGCCATTGGCGGCGAGGATCGCCTGCGGCGTGACGTGATAACGCTTGGCCAGCACGTCGAGCGTGTCGCTGGTGCCGACGATGATCTTGGTCCCGCCGGCCGGCTGGGCGGCCGCGACCGAGCGCGACGGCACGGTGGCCGTGGTCTCCAGATGCGGCTGCGCCGGAGGCGCGTAGGAGCCGACGCCCCGCCCGCCACCAGACATCCCGCCGCCTGCCGCAACCGGATAGGATTGCGGCGCGGACACCGCCGGCGGCGGCAAGGGCTGCGACTGGTAATAACCGGGCTGCGTCTGCGGCCGCGAATATTGCGGCAACTCACGCTGCGGCGGCGGTGCCTGCTGCACCGAACCGGTCTGATCGGAGGCAAAAGGATTGGAGAAGTTCGACTGGGACAGCCGCGACGACATGTCGGCGCTGCACCCAGCGAAGCTGAAGGAGATCAGCGCCAGCACCGCGACCTGCGGTACGCGGCGCGAGTAAAGCAACTCGGCGACGACAGACATGGTTACTCACTCGTACGCAACAGAACTGGTCTTTTAAGTAAACACGCGCCGAGTAAATAACGGCTTAACCCTCCCAATAAGATGTTGGCCGCACAGCCAATCCGGAAATCTACAGCTCCCGCGCCACGCCGGGCAGTGCCGGCACGAAACGGACCTCGACGAGTTCCTTGCGGTCGATCCCGGTCGCGCTGCGGGTCAGACGGATCAGCGTCTGCACCCCCTGATGCGGGCCGACGGGCGCGATCAGGATGCCGCCCACCTCGAGCCGATCGACCAGGTTCTCCGGAATCTGCTCCATGGCGGCGGTGACGATGATGCGGTCGAACGGGCCGATATTGGCAGGCAGGTTGAGACCGTCGCCCAGCATCACCTCGACATTGTGATAGTCGAGCTTCTCAAGCCTGGCGCGTGCTGCGTCCGCGAGTTTGCGGTAGCGCTCGACCGTCAGCACCTGGCCTGCGAGCCGCGACAGCACGGCGGCCTGATAGCCGGAGCCCGTGCCGATCTCGAGCACGCGGTGCTGCTTCTGGAGCTGGAGCTGCTCGGTCATGTAGGCGACGACGAAGGGCTGGCTGATGGTCTGCCCGCACGCGATCGGCAGCGCGCTATCGCGATAGGCCACGTCGCGATCGGCCTCGTCGACGAACAGCTCGCGCGGCACCTCCTCCATGGTTCGCAGCACCGCCTGATCGCTGATGCCCCGACGCCTCAGCGTGAGCTGAAACATCATCTTTTCCGGCGGGTGCTGATGGGAGGTCATTGCTGCCAGTGTTGTCTCGTCAGGGTCCGGATCATCGCTTGCGGAGCTCAAGGGCTGGGGCAAGAATCCTGTTCCGGCTCAGGAACTCATGATAGCCTTTCGCCGAGGCATTTGACCACAAATTGGCTTGCAGCGGACTGGCTACGAAGGCCATTTTCAGGTGTCCGTTGGCCGAAACGCGCATTGCGTCGATTCGCGTTATCTGCGAACGTTTTCTTGATTGGGCAAGGACTCACCGACAATGACCGCGACAGGGCTTTCCGGCCGCTCTGTATTTCTCGTCGAAGACGAGGTGATGATCAGGATGATGGTCGCGGACATGCTGGAAGAGCTCGGCTACAAGGTCGCAGCTGAAGCCGGCGATATCCCCGAAGCAATGCGGCTCGCCGAAGCCACCCAGTTCGACATCGCTATCCTCGACGTCAACGTCAACGGCAAGGTGATCTCCCCGGTCGCCGACCTGATCAAGGCGAAGGGCTGCCCGTTCATCTTCGCCACCGGCTACGGCTCCTCCGGCCTGCCCGAGCAGTATCGCGACCGGCCCGCGCTCCAGAAGCCGTTCCAGCTCGATGCGCTCGGCAGGACCATCGAGGCCGCCCTTCGCGGCGACTAGCCGCTACTTCAGGGCCGCACCCAGTGCTTCGGAAAACGCTTCGTTGGTGCGGTCGAGCCTGAGCGGCGTGACCGAGACATAGCGCTCGCGCAGCGCCGCCAGATCAGTGCCCTCGGCGGGCGTATCCATCATCGCCGCGCGCTCGAATCCGATCCAGAAATAGGGATTGTTGCGGCCGTCCCTGCGCTCGTCGATCCTGAGGAAGCCGAGATTGCGCTTGCCCTGGCGGGTGACGCGAATGCCGAGCACATCCTCAGGCGCGCAGGACGGGAAGTTGACGTTGATGACGGTCTCCTTCGGGATGCCGGCGGCCATCACCTTGCGCAGGATGTCGGGGCCGAACGTGCGCGCGGTGTCCCACGGCGGCCGCTCGCGGGTCTCGACGCTGAACTCCTGCGACAGCGCGAACGACGGCAGCCCCAGGATGGTGCCCTCCAGCGCGCCGGCGATGGTGCCGGAATAGACCACGTCCTCGGCGACGTTGCGGCCCTTGTTGACGCCCGACAGCACGAGATCGGGCGGCTTGGTGCCCAGGATATGGCGCGCGCCCATGATGACGCAGTCGGTCGGGGTGCCGCGCACGGCGAAGTGCCGCGGCCCGACCTCGCGCAGGCGCAAGGGATCGTTCAGCGACAGCGAATGCGACACGCCGGACTGGTCGAGCTCGGGCGCCACCACCCAGACGTCGTCGGACAATGCCCGCGCGATCTCCTCCACGACCTTGAGGCCGGGAGCGTGAATGCCGTCGTCATTGGTACAGAGAATGCGCATGCGAAAGGTCGATTCCTGAAGGGGTCTGAGCCGTCTTATCCGGCTGGGACCGATCAGGCAAACCGGCCACCGCGCAGATCTCATCTGTGATCCCGCTTATTGCCGCAGCGCAGCACGCGGCCGGCTTCGGTTCCCGACGCTTGCTTCCGGATGCCGCCCACCTGTTCGAGCCCGGTGCCCGTACAAGGCTAGCGGCGGATGCGCCATTGCGGCAGGAAACGTGCGAGCCTGCCTTCGGCATACAACTTCATCGCCGGTACGACCGGACTGACAACCGGAGTCTCAATCACGCCGAGCGCCTCCAGCTCTGCAACGATCGGATCCGGCGCCGGCGTCTGCGGAAAACGCTCGCGTGCCACTGTCAGCGCCTTGTCGAAATCCGCAGCATTGACGCCGGGCTTGGCTCGCCGGCTCTGCACGAGATCCTCGTCCCAGAGCCGCGCGATCTCGATGTCGAGCACACCGCGCAGGCGCTGATCGACGGCCTGGATGCCGCAACCCGTCACCGCCCATTGTCTGCCAACCCAGAAGATGTCGCGGTGCAAGGCCATGAACGGTGGGTTCGCATTGACGGGTGGCCGTCAGGATAACCGCCCGCCTGATCTTCGCAACCAAACGTTTCTGCGTTTCAGCGAGCAATACGCCTCAGTCGCGCGAGATCACCTTCAATCCACCCATGTACGGCTGGAGCACGCTGGGGACCGCAATCGAGCCGTCCTCCTGCTGATAAGTCTCCATCACGGCGATCAGCGCGCGGCCGACCGCAGTGCCGGAGCCGTTCAGCGTATGCACGAAGCGCGGCTTGCCGTCCGGCCCGCGCGAGCGCGCGTCCATGCGGCGCGCCTGGAAGTCGCCGCAGACCGAGCAGCTCGAGATCTCGCGGAACATGCCGCCGTCGCCCTGCCCGGGCATCCAGACCTCGATGTCATAGGTTTTTTGCGACGAAAAGCCCATGTCTCCTGCGCAGAGCGTCATCACGCGATAATGCAGGTCGAGCTTCTGCAACACCTGCTCGGCGCAGGACAGCATCCGCTCCAGCTCGTCCTTGCTCGTTTCCGGCGTCGTGATCGAGACCAGCTCGACCTTGGTGAATTGATGCTGGCGGATCATGCCGCGGGTGTCGCGCCCGGCAGCGCCCGCCTCGGCACGGAAACACGGCGTCAGCGCGGTGAGCCGCATCGGCAATTGCTTCTCGTCGAGGATGGATTCACGCGCGAGGTTGGTCAGCGAGACTTCCGCGGTCGGAATGAGACCGAGGCGCTCTGTCTTGAGCCGCTCATGGTCGGGTGAGGCGAGCAGTTCGCCCTTGATCGCCCAGAACTGGTCGTCCTCGAACTTCGGCAGCTGTCCGGTGCCGAACATCACCTCGTTGCGCACCAGCAGCGGCGGGTTGATCTCGGTGTAGCCGTGCTCGGTCGTGTGCAGGTCGAGCATGAACTGGCCGATCGCGCGCTCGAGGCGCGCCAGTCCCTTCTTCAGCACGACGAAGCGCGCGCCGGAGAGTTTTGCCGCCGCCTCGAAATCCATGTAGCCGAGCGCGTTGCCGAGATCGTCATGCAGCTTCGGCGCGAAGCCGTAGTTGCGCTTGTTGCCGAACACATGGTGCTGCACGTTGCCGTGCTCGTCGACACCGTCAGGCACTTCATCGAACGGAATGTTCGGGATCGCGGACAGCTCTTTCGTCAATTCTTCGTCGGCAGCCTTCGCGGCCGCCTCGAGCTGCGGCATCGTGGTCTTGAGCTCGGCGACTTCGGCCATCAGCGTGGCCGCGCGCGCCTCGTCCTTGGCCTTCTTGGCGTCGCCGATTTCCTTGGAGGCCGCATTGCGCCGTGCCTGCGCCTGCTCGGAGGCCAGGATCGCTGCGCGCCGCCTCTCGTCGATCGCGAGCAGCGCGGCCGACAACGGCTTCAGGCCACGCCGGGCGAGACCGGCGTCGAAGGCTTGCGGATTGTCGCGGATCGATTTGATGTCGTGCATGGCCGTGGTCCTGGATCAGCGCGTAAACCTACAACGGCAAACGTTGCAAGTTTGCATTGGCGCGCTTCCCCCTAGCACAGCTGTCATCGCCCGCGAAAGCGGGCGATCCAGTATTCCAGAGCCGACCGTGATTCCTCGACAGGCCGCGGCGTACTGGATTCCCCGCTCCAGTGCGCAATTGCGCACAAGGCGGGGAATGACACCGCGTCCCTACTCTGCCGGATTGGCCGGCGTCGACACGTCGGTTCCGGTCGCGGCCTGCGCGGCCGCCGCCTTCTTCTCCACCATCGCCACCGCGATGATCGAGCCCTCGTAGAGCGCCAGCAAGGGGATCGCGAGCGAGCACTGGCTCAGCACGTCCGGCGGGGTCAGCACGGCCGCGATCACGAAGGCGATCACGATGAAATAGCGGCGCTTCTCGCGCAGCATCTTCGAGGTGACGATGCCGATGCGACCGAGCAGCGTCAGGATCACCGGAAGCTGGAAGGCGATGCCGAAGGCGAAGATCAGCGACATCATCAGCGACAGATATTCGCCGACCTTGGGCAGCAGCTGGATCTGGGCGGTCTCGTCGCTGCCGGCCTGCTGCATGCCAAGCGAGAAGCGGACCAGCATCGGCAGCACGACGAAATAAACCAGCGCCGCCCCCAGCACGAAGAAGAACGGGGTCGCGACCAGATAGGGCAAGAAGGCCTGCTTCTCGTGCTTGTAGAGCCCGGGCGCGACGAACTTGTAGATCTGCGTTGCCACGATCGGGAACGAGATGAAGCCGGCGCCGAACAGCGCGAGCTTGAGCTGCGTGATGAAATATTCCAGCAGCGCCGTGTAGATGAATTTCGAGTTCTCGGGTCCTGCGACCCACACGAAGGGCCAGACCAGCACGTTGTAGATCTGCTTGGCGAAGAAGAAGCAGAAGATGAAGGCCACGCCAAAGCCGAGCAGCGCCTTGATCAGCCGCGAGCGCAGCTCGATCAAATGGTCCATCAGCGGGGCTTTGCTGGCCTCGATATCGGCGTCGCTCATGACGCTTTGGCGTCCTTGATCGCTTCGGATGGCGCGGTGTCTTGCGCAACGACCGGCGCCTGCTCGACCTCACGGGTGATGGCGAGCGGCTCGTTCACCGCGGCATGGGCTTCCGCTTCCACGAAGGTTTCCGGCGTTGGGGCTTCCGGGGTTGTTGGAGTCGTCAGCGCCTCACTTGAGGTCGCCGGCGCTTCGATGGCAGTTGTTGAGGACGTCTCGGCTGGCTTGTCGAGCGCATCGACGCGAAGCGCGTCGCTGACGTCCTTCTGGAGCGAGGTCATCAGATTGTTTCCGGCAAAGCCGGAGGCGGCTTCCTTGACCTCGTCGAAGCTCTTCTTGAGGTCGGCCATCTCGGCCTCGCGCATCGCCTCCTGGAATTGGCCCTGGAATTCGGCGGCCATCTTGCGGGCCTTGCCCATCCACTGCCCGACCATGCGCAGAACGCCCGGCAGCTCTTTCGGGCCGATGGCGATCAAGGCCACGACCCCGATCAGGACCAGTTCACTCCACCCGATGTCGAACATGAGGTCTTCCGTTCACGCCAGCAGCAAGCCGGCCCAATCCCTCGCGCGCAGGATCGGGGCCGCTACCCGCGTCTCGCGTGCTCTCTGGCTCAGACGGCCTTGCTGCCGACGTCGGAGCGTGCCGCGGTCGGCGCGGCATTGTGCTCGATGGACTTGGCCGGCTCAGGCTTGTCAGCGGGCTTGTCGTCGTCCTGCATGCCCTTCTTGAACGCCTTGATGCCCTGCGCCACGTCGCCCATCAGATCCGAAATCTTCCCGCGGCCGAACAGCAGCAGGACCACTGCGATCACCAAGATCCAGTGCCAAATGCTGAGTGAACCCATCCTGCAACCCTCCAAACGCGCATGGCCGGGGACCCGGCCGATCTTCACCGGAACGTAGGCTCCGCAGGCCTCAAAAACAAGGACCAGCCGGCGCCAATTCGCTGTTGGCGCTACGTAATCTTGCTAGTGTTAACCGGTCGCAGGGGGCCCGTAATTGGCCGGGAGGTTAGTCCTCGCTGCCGCCCTCGCCGCCCTCATTGCCACCTTCCGGCGGGCTCTCGGGCTCAACCGCAGGTGCCAGCGCGAGATCGAGGTCCTCGCCCGGTTCCAGCGGATCCTCGTCTTCGCGCAATTGCGGGTCATCGGACGGCGTCGGCACGCTGAATCCGGTCGGCAGGCGCGAATCCAGCAGGCCCGTGCCCTTCAGCTCTTCCAGGCCCGGCAGATCGCCCAGCTGTTCCAGGGTGAACTGCGACAGGAAGTCCTCGGTGGTTCCGAAGGTCAAGGGACGGCCCGGCGTCTTGCGCCGGCCGCGCGGCTTGATCCAGCCGGTCTCCAGCAGCACGTCGAGCGTGCCCTTCGAGGTGACGACACCGCGGATCTCCTCGATCTCGGCGCGCGTCACAGGCTGGTGATAGGCGATGATCGCCAGCACCTCGATCGCCGCGCGCGACAGGCGGCGGGTCTCGGTGCTCTCCCGCGTCATCAGCCAGGCGAGATCGCCGGCGGTGCGGAAGGTCCATTTGTTGGCGACGCGCACAAGGTTCACGCCACGCGAGGCATAATCGGCCTGCAGCTGCTCGAGCGCGGCCTTGACGTCCACGCCGTCAGGCATGCGCTTGGCCAGTGTCGCGGTATCCAGCGGTTCACTCGACGCAAACAGCAGCGCTTCCAGCAGCCGCAATTCTTCAGGACGTGCCTGGGATTCGTTCTCCATCGGCTCGGCCTCGTCTACCCGCACTTCAGCCAGGCTTGCCATGGCAGATTCTCCTTCTTGCACTTAAGCGACCGGCGCATCGGGCGCGGGAGCTGCGTCAGGGACCGGTTTGGGACGCCCCTTCCGGAAATAGATCGGCGCAAACGCCTCTTTCTGGTTCAGCTCGAGCTGACCTTCGCGCACCAGCTCCAGCGCGGCGGCGAAGCTCGAGGCGAACACCGTGGCACGCTGCGTCGGATCGGCGACGTGCCGGATCAGGAAGTCGTCGAGCACGCCCCAGTCATCCTGTTCGCTGATGCTGCCGACCAGCCGCTCCAGCGTGGCGCGCGCCTCGGCGAGCGACCACACCGTACGCTTGGCCAGATGCACGCTCGCCAACACGCGCGACTGGCGCTGCGAGGCATAGGCGGTGAGCAGGTCGTACAGCGTCGCGGTGTATTTCGGATGCTTGATCTCGGCGATCTGTTCGGGCTCGCCGCGCGGGAAGATATCGCGCTGCAATTGCGGCCGGTTCATCAGCCGGTTGGCCGCTTCGCGAATGGCTTCCAGCCGGCGCAGGCGGTTGGCAAGCGCGGTCGCCATCTCCTCGGCGCTCGGCCCTTCCGCGCTCGGCGGCTCCGGCAGCAGCAGGCGCGACTTCAGGAAGGCGAGCCACGCGGCCATCACGAGGTAGTCGGCGGCGAGCTCGAGCCGGATCTTTCGCGCGGCTTCGATGAAGTGGAGATACTGGTCGGCCAGCGCCAGGATCGAGATCTTGGCGAGATCGACCTTCTGCTGCCGCGCCAACGCGAGCAGGAGGTCGAGCGGGCCTTCATAGCCCTCGACGTCCACCACCAACGCCGGCTCACCCTCGGCGAGCTCTGCAGGCCGCCCGGTTTCAAACGATAGGATTTCTGCGGTCATGCGGATGCCGTGTTTGCCCGTACGATCAATGCGTCCAGTTCGGCGCGTGCGGCCGCCCGGTCGAATGGCTGCGGCGCCTTGCGCGCCGCGAGCGCGGCTGTCGCCCGCTCCAGCGCCTTGCCGGACAGTTCAGGCGTCTGGCCGGCGACCTCACGCATCTCCTCGATGTTGCCGTTGCAATGCAGAGCCATGTCGCAGCCGGCCGCGAAGATGGCGCGGGTCCGATCGGCGATGCTTCCCTCCAGCGCGTTCATCGACACGTCATCACTCATTAACAAACCCTGGAACCCGATTGCGCCGCGAATCACCTGAGCAATCATTGTCGCAGATGTCGTCGCCGGATGGGCGGGGTCGACCGCGCTAAACACAACATGTGCAGTCATGGCCATCGGCAGGTCCGCCAGCGGCTTGAACGCCGCGAAGTCGGTCCGCTCCAGCTCGTCCCTGGGCGTGTCGACGGTCGGCAGCTTGAAATGGGTATCGGCGGTGGCGCGGCCGTGGCCGGGAATGTGCTTGAGGACTGGCAGCACGCCACCCTGCTCCAGGCCCTTGGTCACCGCGCGCGCGATCGCAGCGACCTTGCGAGGTTCGGTGCCGTAGGCCCGGTTCCCGATGACGGCATCCGCGCCCTGAACCGGCACGTCAGCCAGCGGCAAGCAATCCACGGTAATGCCGAGATCGGCGAGGTCGGCCGCGATCAGCCGCGCGCTGAGGCGTGCCGCGGTGAGCCCAAGCGCCGAATCACTGTCGTACAGATTCGCGAATACGGCGCCCGGCGGATAGACGGGCCAGTGCGGCGGACCCAGCCGCTGCACCCGTCCACCCTCCTGATCGATCAGGACGGGGGCGTCGGGCGCGTTCGCAACCGCGCGCAATTCTGCAACCAATGCAGCAACTTGAGCCGGCGTGGCGATATTGCGCTTGAAGAGGATGAAGCCCCATGGGCGCTCCGCACGGATAAACTCCCGCTCGGCGGCGGTCAGTTCCGTTCCGGATACGCCGGTAATGAAGGCCCGCGTGCTCATAAGGGCCGATTAACCCTGCCCCGCGAGGGGGTCAAGGAAACGGCCGTTAATTCCTCTGGACGAAGCAGGCGGACAGGCCTGCGGACTTCAGGCTGTTGCAGGCCTGCGTCGCCTCCTCGGCCGAGCCATAGGGACCGGCGAAGGCGCGATAGACGATGCCCTTGCCCTTGTCGGTGAGATCGACCCGCTTGATCACCGGCGAGCGCGATCCGAGCACGCTGCCGTACTTGCTCTGAAGCACCCGGTACGACGCGGCGGCGCTGTCCTCGCTCTGCTGCGAGGAGACCTGCACAATGTAGCCACCGCCGCCACTGCTGGCGGGCGCGATCTGCGTCGGATTGGTCGCAGCCATCCGCTGCGGCGGCTCGGCTGCGGGCGTCGATTGCGGTGCCAGCGAGAGCGGCTGGTTGGCGCTGGCATTGGCCGAGGTCGGCGGCGTGCGCGGCGCGGGCGGCGCAGCGACCGGCTTCGGCGGAGTAGCCGACTTGGCAGCAGCGGCCGATTGCGGCGTGGCGCTATCGGTCTGATCGCCCCTCACGGCCACGGTCCGGATCGTGCGCGGCGAATTGTTCGGCAGCGTACCGTTGCTCGGAATCGGACCCGCGCTCGGCGGCGGGATCGTGGACGGCGACACGCTCGCCACCGGCGGCGGGTTCGCATTCGGGTTCAGCGGCGGGAACACCACGCGGGGACCGCCCGCCTTGGCGTTGACGTCAACAGGCGCTTCCTCGCGCGGCACGATCTTCTCGGTGCCATCGCCGCTGACCATGCGATCGGGCACCTTGGCCGAGGAATCCGTCGGCGCGGGCACGATCTTGGTGGGCGTGTTGTCGGCCTTGATGATCGGCGGCTCGCCGCTGCGGGGCGAGCCGACATAGGTCTTGTAGGCGAAGGCCGCGCCAGTGCCGACCACGGCAAGCGCCAGGATCGCCGCGACCGTCATCATCCCGCCGCGCTGCTTCTTCGGCTCGTCGAGATCGGCCTCGGGATAGTCGCTCTGGAATGCGTAGGGATCGTCCGGATAGGCCGGATCGCGCTGATAGTCCTGCTCACCCGCCTCCAGCTTGCCGTAGAGCGCATCGTCATAGCGCGACGGATCGGGCTGCGCGTACGGCTCCTGGTAGGCCTGCTCCTGCTGATAGGCTTGATCCTGCTGATAAGCCGGAGCCTGATGAGGCTGATCTTGATAAGCGTGATCCTGATAGGCCTGCGGCTGATGGAAATCAGGCTCGGCCGCGGTCGGCTGGGCTGAATAGCGATGCAACGGATGAACCGGGTTCACGGAGACGGGGTAGTCAGGCTCCGGCGCGGGTGCCGGCTGCGGCTGCACGTTGGCGCGCCGCATCCATGAGGGCGGCCCGGGCGGAGCCGACGGCGCCTGCGCGGCATAGTCCTGCTGGTCATCGTCCTGACGATAGTCGTCTTCCTGATAGCTCTGGGCGGGCGCCGGTGCGGCCGGCGGGCGCGCGGTGGGCCGCCCCTGCGCTGCAAATGGATCGGTCTGTCCGATCAGACGGGCGAGCTCGGCCAAGGGATCATTTTCCGCCTTCCCATGCTGATCGCCGCCGCGACCATAGTCATCGGAAGGAAACGGTCTGTCCTGATATCGTTCGGCCATCGTGATGATGCGTCCCTTCGGGAAAGCCGCGCGCCCCTCGACCAAGGCACGGCCTTCGACCCACAAGGCTTTCAACCAAGTCTAAGCGGTCCGGCTTCTGCCGGTTACCCCCTAATTCCCCTTAAGTAGTTCGCCCCAAACTACCGCATCTCGTCCGGGGCATGGACGCCGAGGATGGCGAGGCCCGATGCCAGGACCGAGACGACGCCCTGGACCATGGCCAGTCGCGCCTTTGTAAGATCTGCATCATTATTGATAATGAAGCGTAAATAGGGCAAATCGCGCCCCTTCGTCCAAAGTGCGTGAAATTCGCTCGCTAAGTCATAGAGATAAAAGGCAATCCGGTGCGGCTCATGGGCCGCGGCGGCGGCTTCCAGCATCCGCGGATAAATTGCGAGACGCTTGAGAAGGTCGAGCTCCACCGGGTCCGACAGCCGCTCCACCGCCGACTCACTGAGCCAGGCGATGCGCTTGGCGGTATCATCCGGCAGGTCCGGGAACACCTCGGCCCGCGCGTTGCGGAAGATCGAGTGACCGCGGGCGTGGCCGTACTGGACGTAGAACACCGGGTTGTCGCGCGACTGTTCCATGACCTTGGCGAGGTCGAAGTCGAGCACCGCGTCGTTCTTGCGATACAACATCATGAAGCGGACGGCGTCCTGGCCGACTTCATCCACCACCTCACGCAAGGTGACGAAGTCCCCGCTCCGCTTCGACATTTTCACCGGCTCGCCGTTGCGCAGCAGCTTCACGAGCTGGACGATCTTGACGTCGAGCGCGCCCTTGCCGGAGGTCGTCGCCTTCACTGCCGCCTGCATGCGCTTGATGTAGCCACCATGGTCGGCGCCCCAGACGTCGATCATCTCCGCAAAACCACGGTCGAACTTGTTCTTGTGGTAGGCGATGTCGGAGGCGAAGTAGGTATAGGAATTGTCCGACTTGATCAGCGGACGATCGACGTCGTCGCCATAGGCGGTCGCCTTGAACAGCAGCTGCTCGCGGTCTTCCCAATCCTCGACCGGCGCGCCCTTCGGCGGCGGCAGGCGCCCCTCGTAGATGTCGCCCTTGGCCTTCAGGAAATCGATGGTCTCGGCAACCTTGTTGTTGCCGCTCTCGATCAGCGAGCGCTCCGAGAAGAACACGTCGTGGCGGATGTTGAGGGCGGCGAGATCGTCCTTGATCTCGTCAATCATCATCGCGATCGCCTTGGCGCGCACGGTCGGCAGCCATTCGGCTTTGCTCATCGTCCGCAGCTTGTCGCCATGCTCCTTCGCCAGCGCCTGCCCAACCGGCTTCAAATAGTCACCGGGATAGAGGCCCTCCGGAATCGCGCCGATATCCTCGCCCAGCGCCTCGCGATACCTGAGGAAAGCGGAGCGCGCGAGCACGTCGACCTGCGCGCCGGCATCGTTGATGTAATATTCGCGCGTGACGTCGTGGCCGCCGAACTGGAGCAGGCTTGCCAGCGCGTCGCCGAACACGGCGCCGCGGCAATGACCGACATGCATCGGTCCGGTCGGATTGGCCGAGACGTATTCGACGTTGACCTTCGAGCCGCCGCGGACGCGGCCGTAATCGGCGCCCTCGCGCAGCACGGTGCGCAGCGCTTCCGCCCAGGCAGCCGGCTTCAGCGTCAGATTGATGAAGCCGGGACCGGCGACATCGACCTTGGCGATCAGCGCGTCGGCACGCAGCCGCTCGGCGATCTGCTCGGCGAGATCGCGGGGCTTCGCCTTTGCCTCTTTCGCAAGCACCATCGCGGCGTTGGTCGCCATGTCGCCATGGGAGACATCGCGCGGCGGCTCGACCACCACGCGCGAGAAATCGATGCCCTCGGGCCAGCTGGCATCCGCCGCGAGCGCGCGGCAGGCGGCGTGCACGCGTGCGAGCACGTCAGCGAACAGGTGCAGGGATGAGGATGTGTCGGGCATGGCCGCCGCCTAACGCAAATCCGGGGTCGAGTCAAAGAGCCGCTGGTGCTCGGTCAGGGCGAAACGGTCGGTCATTCCGGCAATGAAATTGCCGATCCGCCGGGCCCGGTCGCCCTCATTGTCCGCCTCCGCCCCCGTGAGCCATTCCGGCGGCAGCTCGGCCGGCGATTTCAGGTATTTCGCGAACAGGTCGAACAGGATCTGTTCGGCCTCCCCCATCACCCGCATCACCCGCTTGTGACGGTACATGTGCTGGTAGAGGAAGCGCTTGATGGCGGCCTCCTCCTCGGCGACGTCAGCGGGGAACGCGATCAGCGCCCGGCTCTGTTGGCGCACGTCCTGGGCCGATTGCGGCTTGGTGGCGGCAAGGTTCTTCTGCGCCTCCGCAAACACCGCACCGATCAGATGCGAGATCAGCTCGCGCACCAGCTCGGCGCCGCGCCTGACATCTTCGAGATCGGGATAATGCGCTGAGGTTTCGGCGATGATCGCAGCTGTGAGCGGCATCGCCTTGAGATCGTCGAGGTCGAACAGGCCGGCACGCAGGCCGTCGTCGATGTCGTGGGCGTCATAGGCGATGTCGTCGGCGATCGCGGCGACCTGCGCCTCCAGCGAGGCGAAGCTCCACAATTCGAGATCGTAGACCTTGATGTAGTCGGCGATGCCGACGGGAATGCCATGCTCGCGATAGTGTCCGACCGGCGCACCGCTGCGATCGGTCAGCGGGCCGTTGTGCTTGACGATGCCCTCCAGCGATTCCCAGGTCAGGTTCAGCCCGTCGAATTCGGGGTAGCGGTGCTCCAGCGCCGCGACGACGCGCAAGGCCTGGGCATTATGGTCGAAGCCGCCAAATTCCTTCAGGCACGCATCCAGCGCCCGCTCCCCGGCGTGCCCGAACGGCGGATGGCCGAGATCGTGTGCGAGCGCCAGGGTTTCGGTGAGGTCCTCGTCGAGCCCGAGCTGCCGGGCCAGGGCGCGAGCGATCTGCGCCACCTCCAGCGAATGGGTCAGCCGGGTGCGGTAGTGGTCGCCCTCGTGGAACACGAAGACCTGGGTCTTGTACTTCAGGCGGCGGAACGCTGTGGAGTGGATCACCCGGTCGCAATCCCGGCGGAACGGGCTGCGGGTCCGGCTCGGGGGCTCGGCGACCAGCCGGCCGCGGCTGCGATCGGGGTCGCAGGCATAGGGCGCGTGGGGGGCTGCCATTCCGACGGACACGGCGAATTTAGTCCCTATCCATTTGATTCTGCGTATGGTGGCACTTAACTATGCCGGACGCGGGATACCAAATGAATTGGGCGAGTAACCTTGGTATGACGCCACCGACGATCGGAGACCTGAGATGACGACTGCCGTGACCATCAGTGACCGGGCCGCACGCCGGATTGGGGAGATCCTCAAGGGCGAAGGGTCAGGCGCGATGCTGCGCATCTCGGTCGAGGGCGGCGGCTGTTCCGGCTTTCAGTACAAGTTCGACATCGACCGCGACCGCACCGACGACGATCTCGTGATCGAGCAGGACAATGCGGTGGTGCTGGTCGATTCCGCCTCCCAGCCTTTCCTGGCGGGATCGCAGGTCGATTTCGTGGACGACCTGATCGGCGCCTCGTTCCGCGTCAACAATCCCAACGCGACGGCGTCCTGCGGCTGCGGGACCAGCTTCTCGATCTGAGCGCTTACGCGCCGGTGATCTGCCTTTCTTCCTCTGTCCACTCGACCTCGACCGGCATCAGCTCCGGCTGAAGCGGCGCGTCGTCCGATGCCACGTGGTTCAGCGCCCGCAGCAACGCCGCGACCAGCGCGGGCTTGCGCAGCGGCTTTGCCAAAAAGTCCGACATGCCCGCCTCGCGGCAGATCTTGACGTCTTCGGGGAAGGCGTTGGCGGTGAGCGCGATGATCGGCAGGGCCTCGAAGCGGCCGCCTTGCGCGCGGATCGCCCGGGTTGCGGCAAGGCCGTCCATGTCGGGCATGCGCACGTCCATCAGAACGACATCGTAGTCCCCCTCCGAGGCCGCCGCGACGGCCTCGACGCCGTCGGTGACGACGCGCAGCTCGACATCGAAGGCACCGAGCATCTTGCTCACGACCAGGCGGTTGACGGCATCGTCCTCGGCGACCAGTACCTTCAGTGGCCGGTCGAGCTCGGCGATATGCGCCTTGAGCTCGTCGGCCTCGTCGCGGCCGGCCGCCTGGTCGGATGCCGGCGCCTGGCTCCAGGGCAGCACCAGCGTGAAGCGGAAGGTTGAGCCCTCGCCCGGCGTCGAGGTGACGCCGATCGTGCCGCCCATCTGCTCGATGATGCGCCGGGAGATCGCAAGGCCAAGCCCGGTGCCGCCGAAGCGGCGGCTGATCGAGGCGTCGGCCTGGGCGAAATCGCTGAAGAGCAGGCCGAGTTTTTCGGGCGCGATGCCGATGCCGCTGTCCTTGACGGTCCATTCGACGGTCGCCAGAAGGTCGCGCCGCGTCTGGCAGGTGGCCGAGATCGTCACCTCGCCGTCGTCGGTGAACTTCACCGCGTTGGACGCGAGGTTGAACAGCACCTGCCGGATGCGCGCGACGTCGCCGCGCAGCGTCGGCGGCAGGTTCGGATCGAGCTCGACCTTGACCGTGAGCCCCTTGCTCTTTGCGCTCGCGCGCACGACGGTCGCGACCGTCTCGACCAGCGCCTGCGGTGCGAAGTCGATCGCCTCGAATGCGAAGCGGCCGGCCTCCAGCTTGGACAGATCGAGGATGTCGTTGAGGATGCGCTGCAGGTTGTCGCCGGACTCGCGGATCGTGGCGACGGCCTCGCGCTGCTCCGGATCGAGCTTGGTCTCGAGCAGCATGCTGGCGAGCCCGAGCACGCCGTTCATGGGCGTACGGATCTCATGGCTCATCACGGCGAGGAAGTCGGACTTGGCGCGGCTCTCGGCCTCGGCCTTTTCCGCGCGCCAGCGCTCGGTCACGTCGCGGCCGAAGCCGCGATAGCCGAGGAACTGGCCGTCGCGGTCGTAGGCCGGCTTCGCCGTCAGCGACCACAGCCGCGCCTCGCCGCCGGCAACGACCTTGAGGTTCATTTCGTGCAGCGGCTCGGCATGTTCCATCAGGCCGACGATGTTGTAGGCCGCGCTCTTGTCCTCGGGGCAGAGCATGTCGAGCACGTCAGCGAAATGCGAGCCCTTCAGCAGCGGAAGCGGCAGCTGCGCCACATCGGCGAAGCGCTCGGGCACGTCAACCAGGTGTCCCTCGGCGTCGGTCTGCCACAGCCAGTCGCTGGCGTTCTCCTGGAAATCCTTCAGCAGCAGCGAGATGATCTCGGTCTGACGCTCGAGCTCGAGCTGGGCCTTGAGATTGCCGAGGAACAGGTTGCCTTGCGAGACGATGTTGCGCGCCATGAAGAACGCGAACAGCAGCAGGAACCCCGCGGTCACCAGATACGGCCCGGCGCCGCACAAAAGCAGCGCGCCGGCGCAGCCGACCGTCATGGTGGCGAGATAGACGAGGCCGGCGCGCGGGAAGGTCGAGAGCGTGAAGGCGCCGCCGGACATCACGCCGACCATCAGGCAGGCCAGGATCAGCTGACTGGTCGGCTCGATGTGGCTGAACACCGCGAGTGGCAGCGTGCCCCAGATCGCGGCGAGGAAGAAGGCCTGCCGCAGCATGTGCCGTGCGGCGCGGGGCGAAGCCTCCTGCGGCGGGTTCCGATGCGACCGCCGCCACGAACGTACCGCGAGCGAGGCGGTGGCGGCCAGCGTCAGGCCCCAGATCGCGAGGAAGCCGTTCCAGCCCCTGCCCCAGAACAGGATCAGCACAATGGCGACGTTGAGCATGGTGACGGCCATCGTCACCGGGATCAGCTGCGTCACCGCGTCGATCTGCTTGGCGCGGATTCGGCCGAACTCACGCTCGCTGAGATCGGCGGTCAGGCCGTCCTCGATCTCGAAGCCGCCGAGCCAATACAGGAACGCGCCGACCAGTCCGTCGCGCGGTTCAGCCTGTTGTGAAGTTTCGACCCGCCATCCCATCCGTGGAACCTTTTCCGTATCAATGGCCTGCGGTCCGCTTAAGCCGGGTTAATTTTGTGGGAGATTTTGCGGCGTCCTTGACGGGGGCGTTTGCATTTTGTTCTAACGGGTGCCCCTGCCCGGAGCCGTCGAAATGCCCATCAGAGTAGCCACCTGGAACGTCAACTCGGTCCGGCAGCGGATCGACCTGCTCCTGACCTGGCTGAAGGAGTGCCAGCCGGACATCGTCTGCCTCCAGGAGATCAAATGCGTCGATGAGGCCTTCCCGCGCCTGGAGATCGAGGCGCTCGGCTACAACGTGGTCACGCACGGGCAGAAGACGTTCAACGGCGTCGCCCTGCTCTCGAAGCTCCGCTTCGACGAGACCAAGTCGGGGCTGGCCGGCGACGACGAGGACAGCCATGCCCGCTTCCTCGAGGGCGTGGTGACGCTCAAGCACGGGGTGCTGCGCATAGCCTGCCTCTATCTGCCCAACGGCAACCCGGTCGGGACCGAGAAATATCCCTATAAGCTCAAATGGATGTCGCGACTTCTTGAATATTCGAAGGAGCGCCTCAAGACCGAGGAGCCGCTGATCCTCGCAGGCGACTTCAACGTCATCCCGCATGCCCGCGACGTCCACAATCCGGCGGCATGGACCGAGGACGCCCTGTTCAAGACGGAGACGCGGGAGAGCTTTCAGTCCCTGCTCGGCCTCGGCCTGACCGATGCCTTGCGGGCCGTCACCGACGAGCCGGGCCTCTACACCTTCTGGGACTACCAGGCCGGCGCCTGGCAGAAGAACCATGGCCTGCGCATCGACCACCTGCTGCTGTCGCCGCAGGCCAGCGACCGGCTCGCCAATGTCGGCATCGACAGCTATGTGCGGGCTTGGGAGAAGCCGTCGGACCACGTGCCGGTATGGGCGGATCTGGATCTCGAGGCGGCGTAACGCCGCCTCTTCGGGATCACTCCCGGCGGCCCTGCACCCACTGTTCCAGCATTTGCAGGCACATGGCGCGGTCGTCGTCCGAGGCCTTCGCGAAGGCGCGATTGTAGCTTTCCTTGATCCAGGTCTCTTCGCTGCCGGCGCTGTCGCGCGCCAGCGTCAGCCACATCAGGCCGCGGGCGGCCTGCCGCGGCAGGCGGTCGCCGTTGAACAGCATCTGGCCGAGCAGCGCCTGTGCCTCGTGCTGGCCCTTCTGCGCGGCGAGCCCGAGCCAGCGCGCGCCATAGCGGAAATCCTCGCGCGAGGCGTCCGGCGTCTTCAGATACAGCCGGGCAAGATCGTACTGCGCGTCCGCATTGCCGAAATAGGAGGCGGCATAGGAGAACATCTCCCGCGCCCGGTCCTGGTCCGGCTTGATCTTCGAATTCGGGATGCCGCTGAGGTAGTAGCGGCCGAGCGCGACGAAGGCATTGGCCACGATCTGCGCCTGAGGCGCCGAGGGACTGTCCTCCGCATGCGCGTTGGCGATCCGGCTGAAATATTCGAAGGCGCGCACGTCGTCCTGGGCCACGCCGTCGCCATTGGCGTACATGCGGCCAAGTTTCCACTGCGCGATCGGATGGCCGCCCTCGGCAGCATATTGCAGGGCGCTGAGCGAGGTTTCCTGGGTCGCTGGCGGCACCTTGCTGCGCACCGCACCCGCGGCCCCCGGCAAGGTGGTCACGACCGGGATGGTCGCGTCCTTCTGGTTGACCGGCGCGCCGTCGAAGGCGAGCGCCGGCACGGCCAGCGCACTGACCCCCAACACAAACGCAACAATGGCACGCCTAGATGTCCGCATAGCACTGTTTCTCGTGCGCACCGCCCGGATGGGTGACCGCCCCCCCGACCGCTGGTCCAACCTGCTGAGCATATTTCCAGAGCGCGCCCGTCGTGTGGTTAGTCGCGCGAGCGCTCCATTTGGTCTTGCGCTGGGCAAGCTCCTGGTCGCTCAATTTTACGTTAAGGGTGCCGGCGACCGCGTCGATCTCGATGATGTCGCCATCCTCGAGCAGCCCGATCGGGCCGCCGATGGCGGCTTCCGGCCCGACATGGCCGATGCAGAAGCCGCGGGTGGCGCCGGAGAAGCGGCCGTCAGTGATGAGCGCGATCTTGCCGCCCATGCCCTGCCCGGTCAGCGCCGCGGTGGTCTGGAGCATTTCCCGCATGCCGGGGCCGCCCTTGGGGCCCTCGTAGCGGATCACGATGACTTCGCCTTCGCGGTATGTGCGGTTCTGGACGGCCTCGAAGGCGTCCTCTTCCCGGTCGAAGCAGCGTGCCGGACCGGTAAACCTCAGGTTGGACATTCCCGCGACTTTCACGATCGCACCTTCTGGCGCCAAATTGCCCTTCAGACCCACCACACCACCGGTGACGGTGATCGGCTTGTCTGCCGGGTGCACCACATCCTGGTGCGGATTCCACTTCACGCTCTTGAGGTTTTCGGCGATCGTTCGACCGGTGACCGTAATGCAGTCGCCGTGGAGAAATCCGTTGTCGAGCAGCGTCTTCATCAGAAGCGGGATGCCACCTACTTCAAACATGTCTTTGGCGACATAACGGCCGCCCGGCTTCAAATCCGCGACATAAGGTGTCTTTTTGAAGATTTCGGCGACGTCAAACAGATCGAACTTGATGCCGCACTCGTGCGCGATCGCCGGCAGGTGCAGCGCAGCATTGGTCGAGCCGCCGGAAGCCGCGACAACGGCTGCGGCATTCTCCAGCGCCTTGCGGGTGACGATGTCGCGCGGCCGGATGTTCTGGGCGATCAGCTCCATCACCTTCTCGCCCGCGGTCATGCAGAAGGCGTCGCGGATTTCATACGGTGCCGGAGCACCGGCCGAGTAAGGCAGCGCAAGGCCGATGGCTTCCGAGACGGTCGCCATGGTGTTGGCCGTGAACTGCGCGCCGCAGGCACCCGCCGAGGGGCACGCCACGCGCTCGATCTCGTCGAGATCCTCGTCCGACATGGCGCCGACCGAGTGCTTGCCGACGGCCTCGAACATGTCCTGCACGGTGACCTGCTGCCCGCGGAAGTTGCCGGGCAGGATCGAGCCGCCATAGATGAAGATCGAGGGCACGTTGAGGCGAACCATCGCCATCATCATGCCCGGCAGCGACTTGTCGCAGCCGGCAAGGCCGACGAGGGCGTCATAGGCATGGCCGCGGACGGTCAGCTCGACGGAATCGGCGATGCATTCGCGCGACGGCAGCGAGGAGCGCATGCCGTCATGGCCCATGGCGATGCCGTCGGTCACGGTGATGGTGCAGAATTCGCGGGGTGTGCCGCCGGCATGCGCGACGCCCTTCTTCACCGCCTGCGCCTGGCGCATCAAAGCGATGTTGCAGGGCGCGGCCTCGTTCCAGCAGGAGGCGACGCCGACGAAGGGCTGGTGGATCTGCTCCGTCGTCAGACCCATGGCGTAGAAGTAGGACCGATGGGGCGCGCGCGCAGGGCCTTCCGTCACGTGACGGCTCGGCAGCCTCTGCTTGATGTTGGTCTTTGCGTTCATCGCAAACCAGTTTCCCCGGCCAACCCTTTCAGACCCGAAAAATCAGACCCAAGATTTGAATCGACCTTGGGATTTCCCGTTCGCCTCGAGGACCGCCGCTGCCCCTAAAACATTCGAGCAATTTTATTCATGTTCGGGTGTGGCTAAAAAGCGGCGGTGATGCGAACGGCTGACGATGAGGGCTTAATCCGGAAGGAGTGTTGCGTGGATGGCACATTCGTTACCGGGAAGACACGGATCGGCCTACTGGGATACCCCCGCGAAGATGACAATCCACAACCTGAGATTTCCAGGCGGGTACGACGCGCCCGATCACGCACCACACCTTGGAGTGAGTCGCTGTCGACATCACCAAGCCCGCCATCCCCGGCAGTGGACACGCACTCTCCACATGGTCGTGGCGAGCGCAGCGAAGCAGTCCAGAGTCTTTCCGCTGACGGATTCTGGATTGCCTCGCTGCGCTCGCAATGACGGAGCGAGATGCATCGGCGTCATCCTCCAACTCGCATCGTAAATCGCAGACACGCCTTCGCATCCTCGCGGCGGATTTCGCCCGAGCTTTGCTTGATCGCTCCACACTCCCAATCGAGAGGGCGCAGGGAAGGCCGGGTGCCCGACGGCACCCGCGGTCTGCTGCGCGAAAGCAAGCGCAGAGAAACCGCACAGCAGCATACAGGTGTAGCCAATCCCTCGGCCTTCCCTGCGCAGTGGTTGGACGGCTTATGCCGTGCTCTCCCGGGAGCCGAGTTCGTTCTGGCCTCCCTCACTCTCGCGAAAGTCGCCGGCACCGCGCCGGTTGACGCGACTGCCGCATCCGCAAGAGCTTGACCGTAGCAACGCCGGCCAGGACCCCACGGTTTTGCCGTACGCACGGCCCGCCATTTCGCCGCAGTTTTCCCAGCCCTGTCGACGGAGCCGGAAACTTACAGGCGAGACGAACCTGACAGCGTCGCTCATCCAGCACGAAGTCCTGGGCTCACGGAGAGCAATCCGCCCTGCCCTTGGCCTCTCGTACCCGACGCTGCCGCGTCCACCGCAAGCCCGGCTCGCGACACGTGACGACACAAGATCGCCCCTCAAGATCAAGCCGGGATGGGCAACACATACGGCAAATCAGAATTTCGGCAAAGTGGAATATTTTTGCGCAAGCGGATTGACCGACCGCGGGGGTGTTTTGCCCGTCGGGCAACGCAAGATCTCGTAGCCCGGATTTCACTGCGCTCCCATCCGGGGCTTTCAGAGGGCCGCTCAGGCCGACATCGCGCCCTTGCGCCCGAACGGATCGACCAGGCGGACGATCTCGCAGGCGGCGACGAGGCCGGCGAGCCAGACGGCGCCGGTCAGTCCAATCCGCGCCACGATGGCCGCGGTGAAGGCGCCCTCTCCGCCGAGGACCGGCGTCGCAGCGAGCAGCACGAGCTCATAGGCCGCGTAGGCGAGGACGAATGTGATCGCCAGCATCAGGGGCGTGCGGCCATGCGCCAGCGCACGGAGCGCGGCGGAGGAGGCCGCGGTCGCGACGAGTGCAGCAGCGCCAATGACAATGCCCCAGGCGATCGTGCTGCCGGCAACGGGATAGTGCAGCACGCCGAAGCCGATGCTCTGGTTCACGAGCCACGCGCCGCTGACGACGAGCAGTGCCGGCCGCAGCGGCAACATCGCGGCCGCGACGACCGCGAAGGCCGCAAAGGGCGTTGCGCAGGCGAGCGCAAGACTTGCGAGCGCGCATGACACCGCCAGCAGCGCAAAGCAGAACATCGATGCAAGGCGCGGCGCGACCGGATGGAGCCGGAAACGGTCGGCGTAAGGCGGCAGGGTGCTGAGAGCCATGAGTGATCTCCTTCTTTTCGAATTCTAGTCCATTCGGGGGCCTATGACAGCCCCCGTCGCGGTCAGAGCCTTGATCAGAAATTGGCGCCGGCCTTGAGCAGATAGGTGCGGCCGGGCAGCGGATAGGCACTGAAGCGGCCGTCCGTGAAGGTGCTTGCGATCGCATAGTCGTAGTAGAGCGCGTTCAGCACGTTGTTGACGCTCAAAGACCAGAAGTAGCGCTCGTACTGACCGCTGAGCTTGAGGTCGATCGTGCCATTGGCTGGGATCGGCCGCTGTGTTCCCGCCTGGTCATTGTCCATGCGCCGCTCGCTCCAGAAGCGCGCGGTGGCGTCGAGCACCACATAGTTCTGCCAGATGTTCCAAGTGACGCCTGCACTCGCGGTGTAGCGCGACACCAGCGGCACGTCGTTGCCGGCCCAGACGCCCTCGCGAAACACGGCCCTTGTATAGGCCATGCCGGAGCGCAGGAGCAGAGAGCCGTTGACGCGATAGGACAGGCTGGTCTCCGAGCCGTAACGACGGGTCGGATCGAGGTTGGTGTTGTAGAACAGGATCGGACTGAAGTGGATCTCGTTGGCGAGGTCCATCAGATAGAGGCTGCTCTGCAATTGCAGCCCGCCTCCCTTGATGCGCAGCCCGCCCTCAACATCCTGCGAGGTCTGGGTCTTGAGCTGGAAGGTTTGCGGGATCGGCGCGAAGGTAAAGGGATCGAAGGACGGCCCCGACGACACACGCTCATCGACATCCGGCGTGCGGAATGCGCGCGCAGCGCGGCCGAACAGCGAGACCATGTCATTGAGGCGATGCTCGGCACCGAGATGCAGCGCATATTGGGTCTCGTCGCTCCTGAGCGGGAGCGCGCCGATGTCGGTGTTGAACGGAGCTGCGGCGTCAAAATGATCGCGCGCCGAGAGACTGACGCTCTGCACCCGCACGCCATAGGAGACGTCCGTCGTCGGCGCCACACCCAATGTGTGCTGAAAATAGCCCGCAACCGTCTGCTGCCTGAGATCGTAATTGTGCCAGGGCGCAAGCCCCTGGCCGGCGCCGCGGTTCTGCTGAAAGCTCGCATCGTAATAATCGAGGCCGGTCAGCAGTTGCGACGGCATCCCCAGCAGCAAGCCCTTCACGCTGAGCCGCGGCGTGATCGACCATGTCGTCAGATCGGCATCGACATAGGTGGACGTGAACAACGCGGGAACCGGCGCTGGGCCGGAGAAGAACGCGCTCTGCTGCTTCTTGTCGCGCACACCGCCGTCCACGATGAGATCGATGCCGTTGGCCAGGGTGTTCGTGAAGCCGGCCGTCGCGCCAAAGCCCTGCTGGTTGGCGTAGTTGAAGGGTGTGCTGGTGCCCCGTCGGTTGGTCGCGAGCTCGTCGACGCCGATGGACGGATCGACGGTGCGGCCGCCCGGCAATCGCAGCTCCTGATTGTCGCCGGTAACGGTGACGAAAGCAGTCAGGTCTGATGTCGTGTAGTTCAGGTTGCCGACGCCATTCTCCTGGACAAGGCGATTGTTGTCGCGGTAGCCGTCTGTCTTGACGGCATTGCCGTAGAACGAGGTCGACCACGGACCGGAATTGAGCGACGTCGAGACATTGCCAAGCCTGGTGTCGAACGAGCCGAAGCCGGCCTCGATGCGCGCGGCAACGGGCGGCCCGCCGACGCCGTTCCTGGTGATGATGTTGATCACGCCGCCGACCGCATTGTCCCCATAGAGCACCGCGCCGGCATTGCCGCGCGTGATCTCGATACGCTCAATGGAATTGAGCGGGACAGTGGAGAGGTCCACCTGCGCGATGTCGATGTCGTTCAGCCGCCGCCCGTTGATCAGCACCAGCGAATTGGCAGTGGCAAACGCGCCGAAGCCGCGCAGGTCGACGCTGGTCTTCGCGCCGATCTGGCCGCCATAGAGCGTCGTGATCTGGGCACCCGGGACTTGCGTCGCGATGATCTCGGCAAGCGTCTGCGAGGGCGCATGTGCGATATCCGCGGCCGTGATGACGGTCGCGGCGGCCCCGACGATGCCTCCGTTGCCGGCGACCGCCTCGTCGCCGGAGCCGGACGAGCCGGCGCCATTGCCTGCCGGCGCTCCGCTCGGGGCTCGCAGCCTCGCCGTGTCGCCATCGCCGATCGCCCTGGCGCGTGTGCGGTTCTGATCGTCGGGCCTGGTCACTTCGACCGGCGGCAGCTGCTCGGCGGCGGCTTGCTGCGCGAAAGCTGTGGGGAGATCGATCGCATGGAGGAAAACGGCAGCAACGATGCCGGCGCGAAGGCGCCTGGCGGCAGAGACAATACGGGACACAGTTGTAACCTCGGCATGACGTCAGTGGCACGTCACAGCGAACGAGGCTTTACGGCGGAGCAATCGATTGCTCCGGTGAAGCTAATGCCTGTACTCCCCGACCGACATCTTCGCGTGTGACCACGGCTGACGGCAGGTCTCCTGGCTCGCGGGTCGTTACCTTACGTCGCCTTCCCAGGACCGAGATTCCCAGTGGCATATGACGAAAGATTCACCGCTTACAGTTGCGGGGGCAGCCGTGGCGTTGGGACAATCCCGGCGTTGGGACAATCTCGCACCACGTTCCCTTTTGATCTCCGTGCGGAGAACCGTCACCGATCAATCTACGAGGCGGCCGTACGGAGAGTCAATCGACCGGTTGAACGATGAGCTGCAAACGCGAGGCAAACACAATCAGTCAGGCTTCGGCACCGCGCGCGTCGTGACCACCGCCCGCTCACCGGCATCGACAAGCTGACCGATGCCGGTTCGGCCCGCGAGCGCGCAGCGGACGATGTTCTCGGCGACCGACCTGCGGAACCCATGATCCTCGCCCCTGGGCCGATTGCGGCAAATCCGATCCAGCGCCAGCTTCATGTTGATCCGTGTACGGGTGTCGAAATGCGCGCTGATCATTCGCCCGGCCTCGATACGTGATGTTGGGGCGGAAACGCCCGACGATCGCCCGTGTTCCGACACGGGATCGCGCAATAGAGCGGCCGCCTACGCCCGCCCTCTCTGGCGCTGTGCCTGAGCCCAGGCCACCGTGACGTCGCGCGGCGGGATGTCGATGCGCCGGATCGGCGTCAATTCGCCCGAAGCGGAGATGATCGCGGTCTCCTCGCGGCGACAGCGCGGACACACGAAGCGGACCTCGCTCGGGGACGTCGACCAGCTCGAGCGTTTGACGTTGGCCGCCATCGGCCACGCGTCGCACTGCGAGCACGACACCAGAAACCGGCCGGGATCGAGCATACCCATTCCATCCGACTCCGCGTCCTGCCTGCTCCTACCAATGATTATGTCAGGTGAATCGTTCCGGTGCCCCGACACCGTCAACCCCTCAATGCCCAAGAGGGCCGGCGATCCCGGCCCCCAAGCTTCTGCAAACCGCTGGCCGCTCAGTGCGCGCCCTTGAGCGTGCAGGACGTGGTGCAGGTGACCGTGTTGCCATGGTCGCATGCCTTGCAGGCGGCCACGCACTGGTTCATGTCGCGGGGGTTGTAGGAGCTGTAGTTCCGCACGGGGCAGGCTGCGGTCGAGCCGGTGATGTCCTGCTCCTGGTTGCAGGCCGCTGTCATGAGCGCGAGGATGAGGACCGCAAGCAGACGCATGGGATTGCCCCGAAAAAGCACCGGCAAAGCAACATCAGCGAGACACGTTGCATTGCAGCGAGTCCCGGCATTCCCACTGCGAGCCATCGCGAATCGCGACGCTCGCTCCCGTCAAAGGATGCGTGCCAAATGTTAAGAACGGATTGCAGCCGCCTTCAGGCCGCAGCGCTGGTCGCGACCGCAGCCCGCGTCTCGCGCGCAAGCTGATAATAGTGCTCGGCGAGCTTGAGATAGAATTCGCGCTTGGTGCTGTCGGTGGCGAGCTTGGCGATCAGCTCGCATTCGGCCGTGAGCGTCTCGAACCGTTCCAGCCTGTCCTCAAGTTCTGTCATCGGCGTGTCCCCATCAAACGCCTCAAGGACGATCAACCTAAGCCTGGGAAATAGGTCACGGCGAACATCGTTATCGAGTAGAAACAATTTTTCCCGCGGCGGCTTACTTCTGCTCCAGCCGCCAGGCACCGTCCCACCTCTCGTCCGGCGGATTGACCTCGAACTGCGCGATGCGGGCGAGCAGCGCGCGCGAGGGACCGTCGCCGGGGACGGCTTCGAGCGCCGCGTTGAAGGCGGCGCGGGCCTCGTCGAAGCGGCGGGCGCGATAGGCGGCAAGACCTTCGGCATAGAGCGTGCGCAAGCCGTCCTGCGCGGCGGTGAGCACGCCGGCCCTCGCCATCACCTCGAAGATCGCCTGGGGCGCGCTCTGGCCGGCGACCGCTAGACGATCGATCTCGCGCAATTCGAGGCGCTCACCGACCGCATCCGCCGTCGTCTGCGAGATCAGGATGCGGGTGCCGTAGACCTTGTTGACGGCCTCGAGCCGCGAAGCGAGGTTCACGGCATCGCCCATCACGGTGAAGCTCATCATCAGCTCGGAGCCGATGCTGCCGGTGAGGACCTCGCCGGTGGCGATGCCGATGCGCAGGTCGCAGGGCACGGGCATGGCGCGGATGCCGAGCAGATCGGGCAATTGCTTCTGCAGCGCGGGCACCTGGTCGGCCATGTCGATGGCGGCACAGCCGGCAAGGAGTGCCGGCTCATCCTCCTCGATGAAGGGCGGGCCCCAATAGGCCATGATGGCATCGCCGATATATTTGTCGATGACGCCGCGATTGCTCCTGATCGGGGCCGACATCACCGTAAAATAGTGGTTCATCACTTTTACGAGGCCGCGCGGGGTCATGCCCTCACTCATCGAGGTGAAGCCACTCATGTCGCAGAACATGATGGTCATCACCCGGCGCTGGCCGTCGATGGCGACCTCGGGCCGTTCGATCAGGCCCTGCACCACCTTGGGATCGATGTAGCGGCCAAACGTCTCGCGGATGCGCTCGTTGTGGCGCAACTGCTCGATCATGCGGTTGAAGGCGGCCGCGAGCTCGCCGATCTCGTCCTGGGTCGAGACGGCGATGGTCTTGTCGAACCGCCCCGCCTCGACCTCGCGGGTGCCGGCCAGCAACAGCCGCACCGGCCGCGTGATGCCGCCGGACACCAGCAGAGCGAAGGCAAATCCGACGATCGCGGCGAGCAGGGTCACGATGCCCGACACGATGATGGCCTGGCGCTGGTGGCTCATCACCTGCGATGTCGAAGCGAAGACCTGTGTCAGCATGTCGGCACGGATCGCATCGAACTTCCGATTGAACTGGTCGCGGATGGCGTCGATATGCTCCAGCGTACTGCGGGCTTCTGCCATCTGCTTGGCGTCGACCTGCTTGAGCAGCTTTGCGTGGTCCTCGTTCAGGTCGCGGCGCAGCTCGGTGACGGCAGTCTCGATGCGGATCTCGATCCGCGCCAGCGCGGCATTGTCGGACGGCGTCCTCGGGTCGTCGATGATCGCGTTGATGAGCTTGCGTGCGCCCTCGGCCTCCTCCTCGATCTTGCGGTCCGCTTCCTCGAACTCGCGCAGGCGCGCCGCATAGGCCTCCTCGTCCGAGGACGCCTGCATCTTCATCATGACCATGCGCCGCAGCGCCACCGACCGCTCCAACGAGCGGATATTGGCGCGCGCCAGATCGCCATAGGCCGGGATGTAGCGGTTGGTCAGCTCGTCCAGGAGGACGCCGACCTGGCTCGACATCACCATCGACAGGATCGAGGTGACCAGCATCAGGACGATCAATCCGAGGGCGATGCCGACGATCTTGCGCCGGATCGACTGGTTGAAAATCGGCATAGGTGCGGGGCAAAGGCTGAAAGGACGGGTCAGGGAACTCAATACACCGGATTTCAGCCCGGGAATACGCGCAATCTGGCCCTTCACGGCGCCCTGGACGGTGCGCAACCGTCGCCGGAGCCTTATTCGTTAACAAAGGTTAAAGGGCCTATTCTATTCACCGTTGCAAGAGTTCCCGCCTTCCATCCGTATTTTGCCGCATTGTTGCGACAGCGTGACAAATGCGAAACGATGCCGTGGCATCGTTTTCGGCGTCACTTTGATTCTCGAGCCGCATGTCGTCGCGGACTTTGGTTTGTACTGGTTTCGCAGGGGGGACCACGGAATGAACCAGTGCCTACGCTCGCTCGCGTGTGTCGTTGCCGTGGCCGCCTTGGCTCTCCTTCCGACGGAGCTGGCGGCGAAAAGCAGTCACAAACCGTCCGCGTCGAAGAAGACGCATGAGGCGAAAGCCGGCAAGCAGCGCCACGCCGCGGCGAAATCGCGCCATGGCAAGCACGCCGAGGCGAAGCGCAAGCCGAAGAAGCAGGACGACGAGCCGTCAGACAAGCCGGCAGCGCCGCCGCTGACCGGCGACCTCGCCGCGCTGAAGGACGCGATCGATCTCGCGCGCAAGGGCAAGACCGATGACGCGAGCGCGGCGCGCGACCGCATCGCGGATCCCGCCGGGCAGAAGCTCGCCGACTGGTTCATGCTGCGCCATTCCGAGAGTACCGCGAATTTCAAGCGCTATGCCGCCTTCCTCGCCGCCAATCCTGACTGGCCGAGCAGCGCGCTTTTGCGCCGGCGCGCCGAGGCGCGGCTGTGGCAGGAGAAGACCGACGCGGCCACCGTGCACAAATTCACCATGGACCGCCCGAGCAGCGCCAAGGGCAAGTTCGCGCTCGCCCGCGTGCTGCTCACTGAGGGCGACAGCGACAGGGCCACGCGGCTCGTCCGCGAGGCCTGGCGCACGGACGAATTGTCGGAGCGCAGCGAGGAAGATTCCTACGAGGCGTTCCGCGATCTCCTCACCGCCGACGACCACCGCGCCCGCATGGACAAGCGGCTCGGCGCCAAGGACTATGCCGGCGCAAGGCGCGCGGCAAAACGGCTCGGCGAGGATGCGCTCGCGATCGTCAAGGCCTGCGCCGCCGTCACCGGCAAGGCCAACAAGGCCAAGGACTATCTCGATGACGTTTCGACCGAGGCGCGCCGCGATCTCGGCTATGTGCTGTGCCGCGCGCAATGGCATCTCCAGAAGGACCGCATCGACGATGCGGCCGAGGTGATTTTGGCCGCCGCACCCGACGCCATGGCGGCGCAGGACACCGACGCCTGGTGGCGCGAGCGCCGTTTGCTCGCGCGAAAACTGCTCGACCAAGGCAAGTTCAAGACCGCTTACGACGTGGTGCGCGCTGCGGCCGTGCCGGCGATGGAGGTCTACCGCGTCGACTACCACTTCATGTGCGGCTGGATCGCGCTGCGCTATCTCGACGATCCCAGGACGGCGATGATGCACTTCGCCGCGATCGACGAAGGCTCGGCCAATCCACTCGCGCTGTCGCGCGCCCATTACTGGCGCGGCCGTGCCGCGGAAGCGATGGGGGCGCCGGCCGATGCGCGCCAGAGCTATCAAGCGGCGGCGCGCTACCCGACCGCCTATTACGGTCAGCTCGCCCGCGCCAAGCTCGGCCTCGACCGCATCGAGCTGCGCCCGCCCTCGCCCGTGCTGGCCGCAGCCGACCCGCAAGCCCTGGACGAGCGCGTGCGCGCAGCCGACATGCTCTATGGCATCGGCGAGCGCGACACGGTGTTCTACTACGCCGAGGATCTTGCCAAGGAGAGCACCGACGTCGCCGCGCTCGAAGGCCTCGGCGAGCTGGCCGGACAGCGCAACGATGCCCGCGTGATGCTGGAGGTGGGCAAGTCGGCGCTGGCGCGCGGGCTCGCGCTCGACCATTACGCCTTCCCGACCATCGGCATCCCAGAGCACAAGCAGGTCGCACCCGCGATCGAGACCAGCGTGATCTATTCGGTGGCGCGCACCGAGAGCTCGTTCGACCAGCGCGACAGGTCGGCTGCCAACGCGGTCGGGCTGATGCAGGTGACGCCGGAAGCGGGCCGCGACACCGCAAAGCGCTTCGGCCTGACCTATGACTGGGACAGGATGGTTTCCGATCCCGTCTACAACACGCAGATGGGGGCGGCCGAGCTCAGCGCGCTGCTGTCGGAATATCGCGGCAACCAGATCATGACGTTCGCCGGCTACAATGCCGGCCGCGGCCGCGTGCGCGAATGGGTGCAGGCGCGCGGCGACCCCAGGGATCCCAAGGTCGATCCGGTCGACTGGGTCGAGCGCATCCCGCTGTCGGAGACGCGCAATTACGTCCAGCGTGTGATCGAGAACGTGCTGGTCTACCGCGCGCGGTTCGAGAGCAGCGGCATGGTCGCCGCGAAATCCGAGCAGCGCGTCACGACGCAGGAAGTGAGCGCGGCACCAACGGTATCGGCCGCAGCCCCCTCGCCCTAGCCTCGCGACCGCCGGGGCTGGACGCGGCGCGGGGCTTGACGCGGTGACTGCGGCCGACGACTCTGCGCGGCCTGCGTCGTTCAGCTAGCCGTCACCTCCTTCCGTGGTCAGAAGGTCGTGGGCGCGCAGATATGCCTCGGTCAGCGAGCGCGAGAGCGCGCCCATCTGTATCATCCAGCTCCAGCTCGAGATCGCCGCCAGCACCGCGATCACCTCGAGCGAGCTGCGGTAGGGCCACAGCAGTTCCATGGCGGTCTGCTGATCTCGACGGTAGCAATCCTGGTCGCAATAACGCTCTTGCTTGGACACGTGCCGGACGTAGCTCGAACCCAGCGGCCGGGCGCACGCGCTGCAGACGGCGCCGTGGCAGGGACGTTCCTGATTGACGAGCATGAATCGCAATGCCGTGTCCTCTCCTGCCGGCAGGCCTACCCGCCGATGCGTCTCGTTCGCCTGTCTGCTCAAGACGCCGCGCGCGTACGTTCCTCGATCAACGGTGCCCTTTCGTGCTGAAGCGCGTAGCATTCGTAGCCGCAGTAGGGCAGCAGCGTCCTGACATCGCGCAAGTAGCTGCCGCTGATCTCCTCGCAGCACCATAGGCAGAACGTCTTGCGGAAAGGGGTTCGGCCGTTCACCAGTATGAACCTCACGTGGCACCTCCGAGCGCGAAGCAGTAGACCGTGTCGACCAGAGAGGCGGACGGCGGCGGGGCGCAAAGATGGTTGCGGCCGTCGGGATTATCCCTGTTTCGTTCCACCTTCTGGGACGGAATGAGGATGTACTTCCCGTCTTCCCGGCGCCGTGCGTAGATCCTGCCTTCGACGTACCGTACCTCTGTCGGATAGCAATCCGCGCTGTTGCAGCAACTCAGCACCGGATTGTCGGGCATGTGCCAGTTCGAATAGAACTTCTCGTGCAGGAGCTGATCCTGGGGCGGATGATGACGATGCGCACCATCCTGTCCAAACTCCTCGGCCTCCACGCCGGTCATCGACGGAAGCGACAGCGCGATCGTCAAGAGGAGCTTGCAAGCACGGTTCAGCACACAGCCTCCCGTTCAGAATTGCGGAATTCACGCCGCCTGAAATCGAAACAACCATCGGCGGTCGCGCTCGCGGCGCGCCCTGAAGCGATCGAGACACTTTCTGGAGCACAGCGGCGTTCGCCAGGAATAATATCGGATCAGGCCAAACTTGCCGTTGCAGACAGCGCAGCCCTTTACATCATGACCGCGCTCGGAGTGTTCAGGCCTATCGCACATCATGCTCTCCTCCTGTCTCTCATGATCGTGGCTGCGCTCGTACGCTGGTGCACGGCCATCCACGCTCGTTTTTTGAAAATGCGGCCTCTCAATCACGACCCGCCAATCATGCGGCAACTCGGGGCAACGGACGCAGAGCTTGGTTCTATGAGCAGCACATCGCGCAAATCGCTGGCTTGTGCCTTGCACATCGCGTCCCCTCGATTGGTCGTGAGACTAGTCCGCACGCAACGGACCGCTCAATTGTACGGAGGTAAATGTGCGCTATGATTAGGAATGCGCGAGCTATACGTAGGTTTGTCCCGTAGTTTTCCGGCCCTTCGCCTTCAATTAGACGAGGCAAAGCCTGCTGGCTGCACGGCAACCGCGAGTTTCGGCGGGCGGATTCCACTTTAGTCGGAAGGAATTGCTCCCCTTGTTGCAAAGTGCTCTACTTGCTTTGGCCTCAGCGAGCCGGGACGCCTGCGATGATGCCTGGCCAGATCGCGAAATTTGGGAATTCGGCAGCACAACTCCTGCTCGGCGGCCTTGCCGCGCTTCGATCGTTCGGCAACGGCGAGAAGGACGCGTCCGCGGTCGCAGATGACTCGCAGCAAGACACCGCCGATCTACGCGACGCCGTGAAGCAGTGGCGTGAGGTATTCGAGCACAATCCGGTCATGTATTTCATGGTCGATCCGGCCGGAACAGTGCTCAACGTCAATACGTTCGGCGCCGCACAACTGGGCTACACGCCGGCCGAGCTGATTGGCCAGTCCGTGCTCAACGTCTTCTTCGAGGAGGACCACGACGCCGTCCGTCGATGCGTAGCGTTGTGCCTGGAAACCCTGGACCAGTCGCATACCTGGGAGATTCGCAAGTTCCGGAAGGACGGCTCAGTCCTTTGGGTCCGTGAGAACGCCAAGGCGATGCTGCGCGGCGATGGAACGCCGATCGTGCTGGTCGCCTGCGAAAATATCACCCAGCGCAAGGAAGCGGAGGATGCGCTGCGGCAGAGCGAAGCCTACCTCGCAGAGGCGCAGGAACTGAGCCGCACCGGCAGCTTCGGCCTGGACGTCGCGACAGGCGCGATCGTCTGGTCAAGGCAAACCTTTCGCATCTTCCAGTGCGACCCGGCGGTGAAGCCGACCTTGGATTTCGTCTTCCAGCGCATCCATCCGGAAGATCGCGATGCGGTCAGCAGGACGCTCGATCGGGCCGCCCGACGAGCAGAAGATTTCGACCATGAGTATCGCCTGCTGATGCCGGATGGATCAATCAAATATCTCCATTCCGTGGCGCGCGCGCTGAGACACGGATCCGGGTGCATCGAGCTTGTCGGGGGCGTCACTGATGTCACGGTTGCAAAGGAGGCCGAACAGCGGCTGCGTCGCAGCGAGGCCTATCTGGCCGAGGCCCAGCGGCTCAGCCATACAAGCAGCTGGGCCTGGGATGTGCGCCGTCAGGAGTTTGCATACCGTTCGGCTGAACTCTACCGCCTGTTCGGATTTGAGCCGAACCAGATCGATGTACCGGCACGGGCTTTCCAGGAACGCATCCTCCCCGAGGATTTCCAGCGGATCATCGAGGTGGAACGTCAGGCCCTCCGGCGAAGGAAGCCCTTCGAAATTGACTTTCGCATTGCGCGCCCGGACGGCTCGATACGACGAGTTCATACCGAGGGACATCCCGTCGTCGGCAGCGACGGCGAAGTGACGGAAATTATCGGTACCCACGTGGACGTCACCGAGCAGGTCGCCGCAAAAGAAGCACTTCAAAGGGCATTTGACGAGCTCAAGGCATCCGAGCAGCGATTCCGCGACTATGCTGAAACCGCATCGGACTGGTTTTGGGAGACCGGGCCGGATCACCGTATCACGAAGATATCGGAACACTCCGATCCGGCCAGTGCTGCGCCGACGGCCTTGATCGGCCTGACGCGGTGGGACATTCCGCCCGATGCCGAGCTCGAGCCCGGAAAGTGGGAGCAGCATCGCGCGACGCTCGACGCCCACCTCCCGTTCCGCGATCTGGTTTACCGCGGCAGGGATCGCAACGGCTCTCCAATTTACGTGCGCACCAGCGGCAAGCCCTTGCATGACGCGGACGGTCATTTTCTCGGCTATCGAGGCGTCAGCAGCGATGTAACGGCGGCGATCCGCGCGGAGCAGGCTGAAGATGCGCTGCGCAAGGCACAAGCCGAGCTCGCCCATGTCACGCGCGTCACGACGCTTGGCGAACTTACCGCCTCGATTGCCCACGAAATCACCCAGCCTCTTGCCGCCGTGATCTCCAATGCGGACGCCTGCATCGCTTGGCTCGATCGCGAACCCGCCGACTTGAAGGCCGCGCGCCGTTCCGCAGAATGGATTGTCGAGGACGCCAATCGGGCCAGCGAGGTGATCCGCCGGATCAGGGCGCTCGCGAAGAAAACCGAGATCGAAGTGGTTTCACTCGACATCAACCAAGTCGTCCGGGAGGCGGTGGCGCTCGTTCGGCGCGAGCTCGCGACCCATGGGGTGTCGGTGCGGATGGAGTTGGCGTCCGACCTGCCGAGGATTTGCGGCGACCGGATCCAGCTCCAGCAGGTGCTGATCAACCTGGTGATGAACGGCATCGAAGCCATGCAAGCCAATGTTGACCACCCGCGCGAACTGGCGATCCGCTCGAGCCTGACGGACGACGACGACGATGACGACCGCCTGCTCCTCACCGTGACGGATCGCGGTGTCGGCCTCGGCAAAGACGTAAAGGAGCGCATCTTCACCCCCTTCTTCACGACGAAGTCGGGCGGTCTGGGGATGGGACTCTCGATCTGCCGATCGATCATCGAGGCTCACGCGGGCCGGCTTTCGGCCTTTCAAAATGAGGGGAGCGGTGCAACATTCCAGATCGCCCTGCCCTTGCCGCACAAGGACACGTCGTGACCGACAATGCCAAGCAGGCCCAGGCGAGCGCAGGTGACCCGATCGTCCGGATCGTCGATGATGATCCGTCGATGCGCCGCGCGCTGACCAATCTCTTTCAATCGGTCGGCCTTAAGGTCGAGGCCTTCAGTTCGGCGGCGGAGATCATGGAAGCCCAACCGCCTGCGGTCCCCAGTTGCCTCGTGCTCGACATCCGTCTGCCAGGATCGAGCGGCCTCGACCTCCAGGCGGACCTCGCCAAGGCCAATATTCACACGCCCATTATCTTCATCACCGGTCATGGCGATATTCCCATGACCGTGAGAGCCATGAAGAGCGGTGCCGTCGATTTTCTGACCAAGCCGGTGCGCGACCAGGACATGCTGGATGCGGTGCAGGCAGCGATCGAACGGGATCGCAGGCGGCGCGATGCCGAGAAGTCGATCTCGGGCGTGCGATCCCGTTTCGAGGGGCTGACAGCGCGCGAGCGCGACGTGCTCGCCCTGGTTGCATCCGGCCTGATGAACAAACAGGTCGCCGCCGAACTTGGATTGGCCGAGATCACCGTGAAGATCTATCGCGGGCAGATCATGCGGAAAATGGGGGCGAAGTCATTGGCCGATCTCGTCAGAATGACCGACGCGCTCGGAATCCCGCGCAACAGGGGTCACCTGCAAACCTAAGTATGCTTTCCAATCCCGCTCCGGGGGCCCACTTTCCGTAAGCGGCTGAACCGTGCCCGGCGGCTCCCCGTTCAGGAGCGATCATATTGTCAGTGCCCTCGATCATTTCCGTCATTGATGATGATCCCTCCGTTCGCCTTGCGACGAACAACCTCCTGACGTCGCGCGGATACACGGTCCACACCTTTGGTTCCGCTCACGAATTTCTTCAATCCGCCGAACTGGACACGACCTCCTGCGTAATCGCCGACGTGCAGATGTTGGCCATGAGCGGTGTCGAGCTGTTGACGCATATGCGCAGCCTCGGGCGCATCACGCCCTTCATCTTCATGACGGCTTTTCCCGACGAGGCCGTGCGCGACCGCGCGCTGAAGGCCGGCGCGACCTGCTTTCTCGCGAAGCCGTTTTCCACGCCGAAGCTGCTTCAATGTCTGGAGGCGGCCCTGACGGGGGCGGATGAAGCCAAGTTGTAACGCGGCCGCGCCTGCCCCTCAGGCCGCGGCTACTCGTCGTCGTGGCGACATACGAAGCGGCAAGGTGCTCTAATCCACCTTGATATTCGCCGCCTTGATGATTGGCCACCATTTTGCGATCTCCGCCTTCTGGCGGGTGCCGAGGGCTTCAGGGGTGAGCTGATCCTGCGGCGTCATCTCCAGGCCCTGGCTTTCGAGCTGCTTCTTCACGGCGGGATCGTTCAGGGCCTCCACGGCGGCGGCGTTGAGCTTGGTCACGATCTCCTTCGGCGTGCCCTTCGGCACCCACATCCCCGACCACAGCGTCATGTGGAAGCCTTTCAGGCCCGCCTCCTCCGCGGTCGGGACGTCCGGCGCCGAGGACAGGCGCTTGTCGTCGGTGACGGCGTAGGCACGGATGGTGCCGGCGCGGACCTGGTTGATGGAGTTGGAGGTCTGGTCGACGATGACGTCGATCTGGCCCGCGATGAGATCGTTCAGCGCGGGCGCAGTGCCGCGATACGGCACGTATTGCAGCTTGATGCCGCTGACACTCTCAAAATAGACCCCGGCGATGTGGCTGCCGGAGCCCGCACCGGCCGTGCCGGCGGTTGCCGCCGACGGCCGCGACTTGAGCCAGTCCAAAAGCTCTTTCAGCGACGTCGCCGGGACCGCGTTCTTGCTGACGACGATCATCGGGTTACTCGGCAACAACACCACCGGTTCGAGATCGGCGACGAGATCGTAGTTGAGCTTGTAGACGGCGCCGTTGGCCACATGGGTGCCGAGATGGCCAAACGAGATGGTGTAGCCGTCTGCCGGCGAATGCACGGCGCGACCGACGCCGATCGAACCGCCGGCGCCGGTGACGTTCTCGATCACCAGGGGCTGGCCGAGCGTCGTCCGCATCCGTTCGGCGAGCACGCGCGCCATCGCATCCGACGGGCCGCCGGCCGCGAAGGGAACGATGATGGTGATAGGATGCGAGGGATAGTCGTCGGCGCGCGCAGCGCCGGTGAGAGCGAGAATACCGATCAGCCCGGCCCAGACGGCCTTCGTCATTGTGTTCTCCCCAGCAATGTCATTGTTGTTTTTCTTTACCTCGCCCCGCTTGCGGGGAGAGGTCGAATTGCGAAGCAAATGGGTCAGCGGGAGCCTCCGCGAGCCCATCTGCCACCGTGTTCGCGCGGAAGCAGGCCTCTCACCCCAACCCTCCCAGCGCGAGCGAAGCTCGTCGCGCCCCCGTAAGAACGGGGAGAGGGAGAGATTTCTAGAACTGCGAGAAGTCGATCGGCTTGTGACGATCGAGCGTGCGGGTGACCGGCGGCAGCGGGTATTTCAGGCCGGTCGCGCAGTTGAACAACATCACGCGGTCGGTCTTGCTGACGCGGCCGTCGGCCAGGCTTTCCTTGTAAGCGGCGTAGGTCGCGGCGCCCTCGGGGCACAGCAAAAGCCCCTCCTCGCGCGCGACCTCGTTCAGCGCCGCCGAGATCTTGTCGTCGTCGACCGCGATGGCAAAGCCCTTGCTCTCGCGCACCGCGCGCAGGATCAGGAAATCGCCGATCGCCTGCGGCACGCGGATGCCGGACGCGATGGTGTGGGCGTCCTCCCAGCGCGTCGCATGCTCGGTGCCGGCATCGAAGGCGCGCACCATCGGCGCGCACCCGGAGGCTTGCACCGCGACCATGCGCGGGCGCTTCGAACCGATGAAGCCGATCTTCTCGAGCTCGTCAAAGGCCTTCCACATGCCGATCAGGCCAGTGCCGCCGCCAGTCGGATAGAAGATCACGTCGGGCACGTCCCAGCCGAGCTGCTCGGCGAGTTCGAGGCCCATCGTCTTCTTGCCTTCGATGCGGTACGGCTCCTTCAGCGTGGAGGTGTCGAACCAGCCGACCTTCGCCTTGCCCTCGCCGACGATCTTGCCGCAATCGTCGATATAGCCGTTGACGCGGTAGACGGTCGCACCCTGGAGCTCGATCTCGCTGACGTTCACTTCCGGCGTATCGGCCGGGCAGAAGATCGTGGTCTTGATGCCGCAGGAGGTCGCGTAAGCCGCGAGCGCCGCACCGGCATTGCCGTTGGTCGGCATCGCCATGTGCTTGATGCCGAGCGCCTTGCCCATCGACACCGCCATCACCAGACCGCGCGCCTTGAACGAGCCGGTCGGCAGGCGTCCCTCATCCTTCACGATGATCTCACCGCCGCCCAGCTTTTTTCCGAGCTTCGGCAGCCGGATCAGCGGCGTCGTCACCTCGCCGAGCGAGACGATGTCCTTGCATTTGCGCACCGGCAGCAGCTCGCGATAGCGCCACATGTCAGCGGGGCGTTCCTTGAGCGCATCCTTGGTCAGCGCCTTCTTCACGCCCGCGAGGTCGTAGCGCACCAGCAGCGGCTTGCCGGCTTTCGAGAGGTTGTGGACCTGGTCGGCCGCGTAGTGATCGCCTTCCATCGCGCATTCGAGATGGGTGACGAAGGTCGGGCGTTCGATGGTGAGGTTGTCGTTGTCGTGCATGGGTTGGCCCTCTTCTTGTTCTGTTCCGTTCATTACGTGATCCGTCACCTTGAGGCGCGAGCCATGCGGCGCATCGCGCCGTATGGTGAGCCTCGAAGGGCGACGAGACCGGCTGCATCTCGGCCGCTCATCCTTCGAGGCTCGGCCAACGGTGCTCCGCACCGCCGGCCTCACACCTCAGGATGACGGGACTGCTCAGAGCGCCCCCGACGCCGCAGTCCCCCTTCCCTCAAATATTCAACACTCGCCCATAAGCATCCAGCACGGCTTCCTTCATCATCTCCGACAGCGTCGGATGCGGGAACACGGTGTGCATCAGCTCTTCTTCCGTCGTCTCCAGATTCATGGCGACGACATAGCCCTGGATCAGCTCGGTGACCTCCGCGCCGACCATGTGGGCGCCGAGGAGCTGACCGGTCTTCTTGTCGAAGATCACCTTGACCAGGCCCTGGTCCTCGCCCAGCGCAATCGCCTTGCCGTTGCCGACGAAGGGGAAGCGGCCGACGCGGATCTCGCGGCCGTTCTCCTTGGCCTTGGCTTCGGTGAGGCCGACCGAGGCGACCTGCGGCTGGCAATAGGTGCAGCCCGGGATCAGGTTCTTGTCCATGGGATGCGGATGCAGGCCCTTGATCGCCTCGACGCAGATCACGCCTTCATGCTCGGCCTTGTGCGCCAGCATCGGGGGGCCCGCGACGTCGCCAATGGCGTAGATGCCGGGGACGTTGGTCTTGCCGTAACCGTCGATCACGATGCAGCCGCGATCGGTTTTGACACCGAGCTTTTCGAGGCCGAGGCTCTCGATGTTGCCAACGACGCCGACCGCCGAGATCACGCGCTCGAACTCGGTGGTCACAGGCTTGCCCTTGCCGTCGTCGATGGTGGCGACGACGCTGTCGGCCTTCTTCTCGAGCTTCGTCACCTTGGTCGAGGACAGGATCTTGATGCCCTGCTTTTCGAAACGCTTGCGCGCAAGGCCGGCGATCTCGGCGTCCTCGACCGGCAGGATCTGCGGCAGCACCTCGACCACGGTGACGTCAGAGCCCATGGTGTGGAAGAACGAGGCGAATTCGATGCCGATCGCGCCGGAGCCGACGACCAGCAGCGACTTCGGCATCCGCTCCGGCACCATCGCCTCGAAATAGGTCCAGATCAGCTTCTTGTCGGGCTCGAGCCCCGGCAGCACGCGCGGCCGCGCGCCGGTCGCGACGATGATGTGCTTGGCCTGGTAGGTCCCCTCGCCCAGCGCGCCCTTCGGCGCTTCGACGTCGGACTTCTTCACGGTGACCTTGCCGGGCGCGTCGATCGAGGCAGCGCCCCAGATTACGGTCACCTTGTTCTTCTTCATCAGGAAGCCGACGCCGTCATTCAGCCGCTTCGAGACGCCACGCGAACGCTGCACCACAGCCTTCGGGTCGAACGAGACCTTCTCGGCCGACAGGCCGTAATCCTTGGCGTGCTGCATGTAGTGATAGATCTCGGCGGAGCGCAGCAGCGCCTTGGTCGGGATGCAGCCCCAGTTCAGGCAGATGCCGCCGAGGTAGGACTTTTCGACGATCGCGACCTTGAAGCCGAGCTGGGCGGCGCGGATCGCGGTGACATAGCCGCCGGGACCGGAGCCGATGATGATGATGTCGAAGGATGTATCGGCCATGGCGGCTCCCGTTCAACTCAAGCGGTCGTTGCGCCGCGGGCGCGGCGATTGAGGATGTAAGTTCTGATCAGCCATTCCGCGAGGATGACCGCCGCCATGACGGCGATGATCACCAGCGCAATGGGTCTCCAGATGTCGCGCGACAGTCTCTCTCCGGCAAAGAAGGCAGATTCAATGATGTCGCGGCCGATCGGGCTGAGCGTCAACACCAGCGAGATCACCATTGAGATCCAGGGCCAGCGCGTCCGCATGCGCCATCTCAGACCATCATCATGACCGGATTTTCGATGAGCTGCTTGAACGCGCCGATCAGCTCGGCGCCGAGCGCGCCGTCGATGGCGCGGTGATCGCACGACAAGGTCACGCTCATCATGTGCGCGATCTCGATCTTGCCATTCCGCACCACGGGCCGTTCTTCGCTGGTGCCGACCGCGAGGATGGTGGCATGCGGCGGGTTGATCACGGCGGTGAAGTGGCTGATGCCGTACATGCCGAGGTTGGACACGGCGGTGGTGCCGCCCTGGTATTCCTCGGGCTTGAGCTTGCGCGAGCGGGCGCGCGCGGCAAAGTCCTTCATCTCGTTGGAGATGGTGGAGAGCGTCTTGGTCTCCGCTTTCCGGATGATCGGCGTGATCAGGCCACCGGGCATCGCCACGGCAACGCCGACGTCGGAATGGTGATGCTTGACCATGCCGCTTTCGGTCCAGCTCACATTGCAGTTCGGGATCTTCTGGAGCGCGACCGCCATCGCCTTGATGACGAAGTCGTTGACCGAGATCTTGTAGAGCGGCTTCTTCTCCTTGTCCTTGGGAGCCGCCGCATTGATCTCCTCGCGCGCGGCGAGCAGCTTGCCGATGTCGCAGTCGATGGTGAGGTAGAAATGCGGGACGTTCTGGATCGACGCAGTCAGGCGCTGCGCGATCGTGCGGCGCATGCCGTCGTGCGGGACGATGTCGTAGGAGCCGGGCTCGAACAGCGACAGGATCTGCTTGTCCGACATGGTCGGCGCGATCGAGGGCGCGGATGACGGCGCCGCGGCGGGCGCCTTGAGGCCCTTGCCGGACTTGGCCTGCTCGACGTCGCGGGCGACGACGCGGCCGTGCGGGCCGGTGCCTGTCACCATCGACACGTCGATGCCGGCGTCCTTGGCCAGACGTCGCGCCAGCGGCGATGAGAACACGCGGCCGCCATGGCCGTTGCTCTGAGCAGCCGGTGCGGCAGCCTGCGGCGCGGGTGCGGCGGCGGGCGGCGGTGCAGCCTTGGGCGCAGCAGGTGCTGTCGCGGGAGCTGGCGCAGCAGCGGGAGCATCCGTGGCTTTCGGCGGCGCGGCGGAGGCGCTGGGCTTGGCGGCACCAGCGGCCTTCACATCCTCGCCCTCACCGGCCAGCACGGCGATGACGTCGTTGACCGGGACGTCCTGCGTGCCTTCGGGCACCAGGATCTTGGCGATCGTGCCCTCGTCGATGGCCTCGACCTCCATGGTCGCCTTGTCGGTCTCGATCTCGGCGATGACATCGCCGGATTTGACCTTGTCGCCTTCCTTCTTCAGCCACTTGGCGAGGTTGCCCTTCTCCATCGTCGGCGAGAGAGCGGGCATCAGGATGTTGATGGGCATGCTGACCTCAAGAAGAACTTTGCAAAACGTCGTCTCCGACAGCGAAGACGAACAGACCAGGTTTAGTTGCCGATGTCGCCCTGCCAGAGGCGCTCATTGGCAGGGATGGAACGCCAATTCTTCATCATGGTGATGGAGCGGTCGTCGGCAAGGTCGATCCAGGGGATGCCGAACTTGTCGAGGATGTCCTTGGAGCCCGGAAAGGTGACGGATTCCCCGATCACCACCAGCTTCACCTTGAACAATGCGAGCGCGCCGGCACACATCGAGCATGGCGACAGCGTGGTGTACATGACGGTGTCGTGGAATGTGATCGCGCCGGCCTCGCGCAGGCAGCTCATCTCGCCGTGCAGGATCACGTTGTTCTCCTGCACGCGGTTGTTGTGACCGCGGGCGATGATCTGGTTGTCGCGCGTCAGCACGGCGCCGATCGGCAGGCCGCCCTGCGCGATCGAGGCCTCCGCCTCGCGGATCGCCTCCAGCATGAAATCGAAGTGATAGGATTCGATCGCCACTGTCAGTGCCCCTTCCCGCGCGGCGTCGTGGTGCCGGTGTCCGTGGGGCGCTCGATCTCGGCCTGGAACATCTCGAGGATCCGGCTCAACGCGTCCTCCTCGGTATATTCGCTCTCGCGCGCATAGGCGCGCGCGGCGTGACGGGCAAGATCGACGAGCAAGAGGCCCCACATGTCGGGTTCCTCGAAGGCGCGCTGGAACGCCATCGACAGCCCGCCGTCCAGCACGAACACGCGCAGGATCTCGACCGCGTCCTCGCGGGTCATGACGTCGGGTGGCAGTGGCTGCTCCTTCGGGCCCGCCATGGTCTACCTGTAGCAGACGGCTTTGGCGGCCTCGACGACTTCCGCCGCCGACGGCAGCGCGAGCTTCTCCAGATTCGCGGCATAGGGCATCGGCACGTCCTTGCCGGAGACGCGCGCAACGGGCGCGTCCAGATAGTCGAAGGCGTTCTCCATGATCCGTGCGGCGATCTCGGCGCCGACGCCGCTCTGGGCCCAGCCCTCTTCCACCGTGACGGCGCGCCCCGTCTTCTTGACCGAGTTGACGATGGTCTCGGTGTCCATCGGGCGCAGCGTGCGCAGGTCGATCACCTCGGCCTCGATGCCGTCCTTGGCGAGCTCGTCGGCGGCCTTGAGCGCATAGGTCATGCCGTTCGACCAGGAGATGATTGTGACGTGGCTGCCGGAGCGCACGATGCGCGCCTTGCCGATCGGGATCACGAAGTCGTCGAGCTTTGGCACTTCGCCGGTGTGGCCGTAGAGCACCTCGTTCTCGAGGAAGATCACCGGATTGGGATCGCGGATCGCGGCCTTGAGCAGGCCCTTGTAATCCGCGGCCGAGAACGGCGCGACGACCTTGAGACCCGGAACGTTCGAATACCAGGATGAATAGTCCTGGCTGTGCTGCGCGGCGACGCGCGCGGCGGCGCCGTTCGGGCCGCGGAACACGATCGAGCACCCCATCTGGCCGCCGGACATATAGAGCGTCTTGGCGGCGGAGTTGATGATCTGGTCGATCGCCTGCATCGCGAAGTTGAAGGTCATGAACTCGACGACCGGCTTCAGCCCGGTCATCGCGGCGCCGACGCCGATGCCGGCAAAGCCGTGCTCGGTGATCGGCGTGTCGATCACGCGCTTGGCGCCGAATTCCTGGAGCAGGCCCTGGGTGACCTTGTAGGCGCCCTGATACTCGGCAACCTCTTCGCCCATCACGAAGACGTCGGCGTCGCGGCGCATCTCTTCGGCCATGGCATCGCGCAGCGCTTCGCGGATGGTCTGCGTCACCATCTCGGTGCCGGCGGGCACTTCCGGATCGGGCTCGGCGACGGCTTGCGGTGCGGACGGCGCAGCCCTGGGCGCGGGTGCCTCGGCCTTTGCGGCGGCAGGGGCTGCGGATTCGGCGGCCTTCGGCTGCGGGGCCGGCGCGGGCGCCTTTGCGAGATCAGCGGCGCTCTCACCGTCGGCAAGAATCGTCGCGATCGGCGTGTTGACGGCGACGTCGGCGGTGCCTTCGGGGATCAGGATCTTGCCGAGCGTGCCCTCGTCGGTCGCCTCGACCTCCATGGTCGCCTTGTCGGTCTCGATCTCGGCGATGACATCGCCGGACTTGATGGCCTCACCCTCTTTTTTCAGCCATTTGGCGAGGTTGCCCTTTTCCATCGTGGGCGACAACGCGGGCATCAGCACTTGAATTGGCATATCGGCTCCAAAAGAAAGCTTGCGCGCGTTCAGCGGTAAACGTCGGTCCAGAGCTCGGCGGCATCCGGCTCGGGATCATGCTGGGCAAAGTCGGCAGACGCGTTGACGATATCGCGCACCTCGGCGTCGATCGCCTTGAGATCGGCCTCGCTGACCTTGGCGGTCAACAGGCGGTTGCGCACCTGCTCGATCGGGTCCTGATCGTGGCGGACCTTCTCGACCTCCTCGCGCGTGCGGTATTTTGCAGGGTCGGACATCGAGTGGCCGCGATAGCGGTAGGTCTGCATTTCCAGGATCATCGGCCCCTTGCCGGCGCGGCACCAGGCGGCGGCCTCGTCGCCCGCAGCCTTCACCGCACGGACGTCCATGCCGTCGACTTGCAGGCCGGGGATGTTGAAGGACGCGCCGCGCTTGGAGAAGTCCTGCTGCGCGGAAGCGCGCGAGACCGCGGTGCCCATGGCGTAGCGGTTGTTCTCGATGACATAGATCACCGGCAGCTTCCAGAGCTCCGCCATGTTGAAGCTCTCATAGACCTGGCCCTGGTTGGCCGCGCCGTCGCCGAAATAGGTGACGCTGACATTGCCGTTGCCGCGATAGTTGTTGGCGAAGGCCAGACCCGTGCCGAGCGAGACCTGGGCACCGACGATGCCGTGGCCGCCGTAAAAGTGCTTCTCCTTGCTGAACATGTGCATGGAGCCGCCCTTGCCCTTGGAATAGCCGCCGCGGCGTCCCGTGAGCTCGGCCATGACGCCGTTGGCGTCCATGCCGGTCGCGAGCATGTGACCGTGGTCGCGATAGCCGGTGATGACCTGATCGCCCTCCTTGAGAGCCATCTGCATGCCGACCACCACGGCCTCCTGGCCGATATAGAGGTGGCAGAAGCCGCCGATCGCGCCCATGCCGTAGAGCTGGCCGGCCTTTTCCTCGAACCTGCGGATCAGGAGCATGTCGCGGAGCGCCTTGAGCTCCTGCTCCCTGGTGAATTCCGGGGGCGAACCGCCGTTGGTCTTGTCCTGTGGAGCGCTTGCGGCGGCTTTCTTGGGTGCGGCCATGGGAATTCCGGGTCAGAGAAAACTTTCGTCCTCTCTAACCCAAGTCAAACACCCTTGGAAAGCACCGCGGCGGCATGACACGACATTCATTATGCCGCACTGCAACGTGATCGAAATATTGGAAAATCTTTGGCGCTGATCAGGCAACAAATCTAACGCCGTGCGGGCCAGGTCCCGTTTACCGGAACGAGCGGCGCCAGAACGGCGCCGCCCGCTCCTGTTCCGATCAGAAGAAGCCGAGCTTCTTCGGGCTGTAGCTGACCAGGAGATTCTTGGTCTGCTGGTAGTGATCGAGCATCATCTTGTGGGTCTCGCGACCGACGCCCGACTGCTTGTAGCCACCGAACGCCGCATGCGCGGGATAGGCATGGTAGCAATTGGTCCAGACCCGGCCGGCCTGGATCGCCCGGCCGAAGCGGTAGCAGCGGTTGGCATCGCGGCTCCAGACACCGGCGCCGAGACCGTAGAGCGTGTCGTTGGCGATCGCGAGCGCCTCCTCGTCGGTCTTGAAGGTCGTGACCGAGACGACGGGACCAAAGATCTCCTCCTGGAAGATTCGCATCTTGTTGTGGCCCTCGAACACCGTCGGCTGGACGTAGAAGCCGCCCGAAAGATCGCCGCCGAGCTCGGCACGACCACCGCCCGCCAGCACCTTGGCGCCCTCCTGCTTGCCGATGTCGATATAGGAGAGGATCTTGGCGAGCTGCTCACCCGAGGCCTGTGCACCGATCATGGTGTCGGCCGCACGCGGGTCGCCCTGCTTGATCGCGGCGACGCGCTTCAGCGCCCGCTCCATGAAGCGGTCATAGATGTCGGCGTGGACCAGCGCCCGGCTCGGGCAGGTGCAGACCTCGCCCTGGTTCAGCGCGAACATGACGAAGCCTTCGATCGCCTTGTCGAAGAAGTCGTCGTCCTCGGCGGTGACGTCCTTGAAGAAGATGTTCGGCGACTTGCCGCCGAGCTCCAGCGTGACCGGGATCAGGTTCTGGCTGGCATATTGCATGATCAGCCGGCCCGTCGAGGTCTCGCCGGTGAAGGCGATCTTGGCAATGCGCGGGCTCGAGGCCAGCGGCTTGCCGGCTTCGAGGCCAAAGCCGTTGACGATGTTGAGGACGCCGGGCGGCAGCAGGTCGCCGATGATCTCGGCCCAGACCATGATCGAGGCCGGGGTCTGCTCGGCGGGCTTGAGCACGACGCAATTGCCGGCGGCGAGCGCCGGGGCGAGTTTCCAGCAGGCCATCAGCAGCGGGAAGTTCCAGGGGATGATCTGGCCGACCACACCGAGCGGCTCGTGGAAATGATAGGCGATGGTATCGTGGTCGATCTCGCCGATCGAGCCTTCCTGGGCGCGGACGACGCCGGCGAAATAGCGGAAGTGGTCGATGGCGAGCGGGATGTCGGCGGCGCGAGTCTCGCGGATCGGCTTGCCGTTGTCCCAGGTCTCGGCGATCGCGAGGCGCTCGAGATTCTCTTCCATGCGGTCGGCGATCTTGTTCAGGATCGCGGCGCGCTCGGCGACGCTGGTGCTCCCCCAACCGGCCTTGGCGGCATGCGCCGCGTCGAGCGCAGCTTCGACGTCCTGCGCGTCGGAGCGTGCGATCTTGCAGACGATCTGTCCGTTCACCGGCGAGGCATTGTCGAAATATTTGCCCGAGATCGGCGCGACGAACTTGCCGCCGATGAAGTTGTCGTAGCGTTCGGCGAAGGGAACTTTGGTGACGCTGAGGAATTCCACCTTGTTCATTGATCACTCCCGATGTTTGCTGTTTGCGCAATTCGTCGCTGGTCGCGACTTGCGCCGACGATGATGCGGGAGGCGTTTCCTGTCAGCCCTGATAGGAGCGATGGCGGAGCGGACCTGTCGCAGTTCTGCGACAGGTCCGGGGTGAGGCAGGTGCAAGATCGAGGGCTCGCGGCTTCCACATCGTCAC